>JANMES010000105.1:0-40765 GCA_031377185.1 Phycisphaerae bacterium | reverse complement strand
ACCGACTGAACAGGCCGAGAGACCAGATGCGAAAAGCCCTGAAATACCAAGAGAAAGCGGCTTAACTGAATGGCATTAGGGATCGGGCCGTATTCCTGAGCGGCTCTGGAGGGTGGCTGTTCTCGGCTGCCGCAATTACTGCAAGATCGCGGCGGGTGAGGACACCCGCCCTCCAGTAGACGCTGAGTGTCTTCCAGATTCGTACAACGCCCTTCTCCGGTTACAATCCTTCAGACGCATGCTCAAGCGGATTCGTCATCTCAAAATCTCGCTCGCCGCCAAGTGCCAACTGCTGTTCGGCGCGGCCGTCGTGCTGATCATCGTTGCAGCACTTTACGTGCCGTGGCAGCGCATGGAGCAGTTGATGGAGCAGATCAACGTCGTATCAGCCAAAACGCTTGCAGAAACAGCGCTGGCCGAGCATGTATCCTCCGGGCTGCCGGTCCGCGACAATAAAGCCACCACCCGCCCGTCCGAGCAACCTTCGGCCCGTTTGGTTTGGCCGGGCAGGCCGGCGGAAAAACTGTCGTCGCTCGATCGCAAGGCGCTTGAAGAATTCCGTACCCAGCCGGACATGGAATATTTCTCCTACGCATATTATCGCGAGGGAAATCGCCGTTACCGGTTTGCGCTGCCCCTGTTCAACGGGCAGGATTGTCTGGCCTGCCATGCTGTCTCTCAGGCGTCCACCAGCACGTTGCCAACCCTCCTTAAACCGCGAACGTTTGTCGCCAAGCCGAATGAATTCGCAGGCATGGTGTCGATCGACATGAAATCGAGCGTGGAGTACGGCGAAATCCTGAAGAACCGCGTATTCATACTCACCGCGGGCGTGCTCGCGGGGACGCTGGCGATCATCGTCTTCTATCTCATCACCACGCGATTGATTCTCCAGCCCGTCCGCGTGCTGCAGGAGACGGCAGAGAAAGTCAGCCAGGGTGATCTCAATATCCGTTCCGACATCAGCACGGGCGATGAGTTTCAGCAGCTCTCCGAGACGTTCAACACGATGCTGACCAATCTCAAGCAAAGTGCCGACCAACTGCGCGCGATCAACAAAGCCCTGGACACCAAGCTCGGTCAGCTCGCCGAGACGAATGTTGCGCTGTACGAATCCAACCGGCTCAAGAGTGAGTTTTTAGCCAACGTCAGTCACGAGTTGCGCACGCCGCTGAATTCGATTTTGGGATTTGCAGAACTGCTGAAGGACGCCACCGCCCCGCCGGATGCAAAATCAACACGCTACATCCAGAACATCCTGCAGAGTGGGAAAAACCTTTTGGAGTTGATCAACGATCTGCTCGACCTGGCCAAGATCGAGGCCGGGCGGATGGAAGTGCGATCCGAGCCGCTATCGCTGACGGATTTGTTCGAAGGCCTCGTCGGCATCCTCAAGCCGCTGCTGCAGACCAAGGACTTGCTGGTTGAAACCCAGGTCGCCGCCGATGTGCCCATTATCCACACCGATCCGGCCAAGCTGCAGCAGGTGCTTTACAACTTCATGTCCAACGCGATCAAGTTCTCCCCCAAAGACGGGCAGATTGACCTCAAAGCCGAGCGAGTGGATGACGACCATGTGAAAATCACCGTCACCGATCGTGGTGGCGGGATCGAGGCGGATAAGCAGGCGATGATCTTTGAAAAGTTCCGCCAGATCGACGGCAGCGTCACCCGTCAGCACAGCGGAACGGGACTTGGTTTGGCAATTTCAAAGGAACTGACCACCCTGCTCGGCGGCATGATCGGCGTGATCAGCGCAACGGGAGAAGGTGCAACTTTCTGGGTTTCCCTGCCGATGAGGATCACCGCCGGGGCGCTGGATGTTCGCGGGAAAATGGCGCTGACTTGACCGCCGCTCAGCCCATCAACGCCGTGGCGGCCTGCATTAGGAGGGGCAGTTTTTCGGTCGTGTTCTTGACCCAGACCGGGTCGATATTCAGGTCCGACAGCAGTTCAGGAGTGAGTTCCTGCGATTGGGCGGTGAGCGTAAAGCCCATGCCCGCCTTGCAGGAGATCGTATCGGCAACATGGATGACCGACACCAGCATTTTGCCCTCTTCGTCGGGCATCGATTGCGGGGCGTGGTGGTAGCCGGCAACGAGCTGGCAAGGACGCGGGAACTTCCACTGTTCGGCCAGCCCCATGCCCAACTGCTGGTGATCGACCCCGATGATCTGTTTTTCCAATTCGTAGAACACACCACCGGCCTTGGTTTTTTCGCAGACTTCGCGGAGCTGTTCGGGGAACAACTGCAGCGAAATCAGCAAGCCGATATCGTGGATCATTCCCGCAAGAAAAGCCTCTTCCGCGATCGGCAGCGATGCCTGCTTCGTCAACTCACGGGCCGCCAGGGCAACCGCGATACAGTGGGTCCACAGGTCTTTAGCGGTGTACCCGTCGTACAGTTTTGCACCGCGGAACAACTGCCCGATGCTTGCAGCAACGGCGATATTCTTTACCGCGTTCAGGCCCAGCAGGACGATGGCGCGCTCGATCGAGCCGACCTGTCCGGGAAGCCCGTAGAAAGCGCTGTTGACGACTTTCAGAATGCGCGTCGCCAGCGCCGGATCGTGCGAAACGATGCGATGCAGCTGCGCAGCGGAGCTCTGCGGATTTTCGACGGTGGAGATGATCTTGGACGTCACCTCCGGCAGCGTGGAAATGGAGGTCACGCGCTTCAGCGCATCTTTCACGATGGTCTGCGGATCCATGGTAGCTGTTGACATATAGCCATTCCCTTGCTGTGCGGAAAATCCCTCAAAGTATCGCCAGATTCCGAGGACGGCTTAATATGTGATGAGCTTGCGCTGCAATTCGGGCGTGATTATCAGACCGGCAAGCGTAGAAGCGATTTGTTTCCCCGTATTGTGTCCGCCGTAAGGATTTTGTGTCGGATGCCGTACCGACCAACCGGGCCCGCCTTGATAGCGGGCAATGGCTTGCGCGATTTCCGGGCGATCGTAGCCAACATGCTTCACGTTAGGCCCATGCTCGCGTCCCTGCTGCCGAGGTCCGATGTCGATCACCGGCGTGCCGAAACTGGCGGCTTCGATGATTCCGCTGGAACTATTGCCGATCAGCACCGAGGCGTCGCGGAGCAACCCAAGGAAGTCGGAGCGGGAGACATTTTTCGCCAGCCGAACGTTCGGTTCCCCGCCGAGTGTATCCCATACACTTGCGATGCCTGAGGAACCCGGATCGTTGTTGGGATAAACGATGACGTATTTCCGGTTCCCAACGCGCATCGCCGCAAGCAGTTGCTGGGCGCGATCAGCTTCGATCGAGTCATCTGCATCCACCGGATGATGTACCACCAAGCCGAATTGCCCGGGCTGAACTCGATACGTCTTGCGGACGTGCCTAGGCGATGCTGCCAATCGGGTGATGTGATCGATCCCCGGAGCGCCAACGGTGTGGATTCGCCAGGCGTCCTCACCCAGCCTCGCGAGGCGTTCGGCCGACCGCGGCGAGGCGGCGAAATGGACGTGACTGAGCTTGGTGATCGCGTGGCGCAGCGCGTCATCCACCTGCCCCATCGCCCGGTCCCCGCCGTGAACGTGGGCCACGATCCGCCCGCTCACATGCGCAGCAGATGCGGCCGCGAAGGCTTCCACGCGATCGCCGACGACGAGGACGATGTCCGACTGTAGTTGCTCGTAAACCCTTGCCAACCTCGCCATCGCCGCGCCCGTGGAGGCGGCCAGTTGCGATTCGCTGCTGCCTGGTTTCCACGGGACGGTGGCGTCGATGGTCCAACCCTGCCGTCGGATTTCATCGACGGTGTAGCCGTGCCTGCGCGACAGGTGCATGCCCGTCGCGACGATTTGCAGGGAGAGTTTACGGTGCGATTGGATCGCGCGCAGCGTCGTGCCCATCAGGCCGAACTCGGCCCGCGTGCCAGTGACGAAGGTAATCCGGCGGTTACGCTGTTTCACTGATCATGTCCCAAGAAAGCATGGTTCCAGCCTTGGTCGCACGGGACACTTTTCGGCCGACTACCGATTCAATCATCGCCGCAGGTATCCCTGTGCCCGGCCGTTGTACGGTAAGGTCGTCTGCAGAGATCGTCTGCCCCGCCGACATGTCGCGCCGGCAGACCAGGCTTTGCCGGCTGACCGTGCGCACGTCCTGTTCGATCGGCAGCACGCATTTGCCGGGCTGGCCAACCATCTGCTCAGCCTGGCGGACGAGGCGCACATAATGTGCGAACTGCCCCGGATCGCTGCTGGCTGCGTGATCCGGGCCTTTGGCTTGCCGCGAGTAAGTGAGATGCCGCTCGACAATCATCGCCCCGGCGGCCACCGCCAGCGCGCCGCTGATCACTTCGGTGCTGTGATCGGAAAACCCGACCGTTACACCGAACCGCTGTCGCAACTCGCCAATCCAGCCGAGGTGCGTCATCTCAAGCGGTGTCGGATAGCTGCTGATGCAATGCAGCAGTGAAAACGGTGCTTCCCAGCCGCGCAGCCAGTCGCAGCACATCTGGATTTCATCCATGTTTGCGGCACCGGTCGAAACGATCATGGGCTTGCCCAGCGTAGCTGCGCGTTGCAATAACGGACGGTTCACCGAATCGGGGGAGGCGATCTTCACCACATCCAGGCCAAGTCGATTGATCGTCTCTACGTCATCCGGCGAAAACGGCGTTGCCACCGCCCGCATCCCGGCAGAGTGAATGGCCGTGACGACGGTTTGCAATTGCTCTTCGTCCAACTCATACCGCCGCAGCATGGCAGTGGGGTCGGAATCGCTGACGGTGGATCGCTGATATTCGGCAAATTCAGTGGATTGATGCATCAACTGCGCGGCTTTGAAGACCTGCAGCTTCACCGCATCGGCACCGCACTGCCTGGCGATTTGCACCAACTCCAGCGCGCGCTCGAGCGAACCGTCGTGGTTCACTCCGATTTCAGCGATGATTAGGGTGCTCATTGTGATTTGATGTCGCATGGGCTACCAGCCCATGATTGAGTCGCGCACCTTGGCATGGGCTGGTAGCCCATGCGACATCACACCTACGATGCCATCCGCATCGCCTGCTGCCGCTCGCGCAGAACGGCCTCGGCCCAGTACAAATCGCGGACATGATCGATTTCAACGGTCTCGCCGACTTCGGTTTCGATCCCGCGCCGGTTGATCCCGAAAAATGCATGCGGATCGTCCGGTGAGCTAACACCGCGTAGCATCGACGCCCGGCTGACCGCAACCACCGCGCCGTCGTGCAGGTAAAGCGGCTCCAAGTCCTGTCGACGGTGAATGCTGCCACGCTGCAGAGGCTTCACCAGATCTTCTTCCAGCTTGCTCATCCACGCCGGATGCCATTTGCCCACGGGGCAGAAGCTACGGACCGAATCGCAGGCGGTTTCTTCGAGTTTCTCCAGGGCGCGATCGATCACACCTTCGCCGCGGACGGGAACATTCCCGTAAAGCGTTACCAGTGCATCAGCGACAAATCCACCTTCTTTTTCAACCGTTCCGAGCGCGTGAAGCATGACGTCCTGCACGCTGGCTTCGGAAGTGGCCAGAGATGCCGGGCGATCGATGGTCTCAAATCCCGCAGAGACGGCGAGCTTGCGGATCTGCGGACAATCGGTGGAGACGATGACGCGGCTCAGCCGCTTGGCGGCATGGGCATGGTCGAACGTGTACGAAATCACCGGCTTGCCGAGCAGATCGAGCAGGTGCTTGTTCTTCAAACCGACGCTGCCCGCACGGGCGAGGATGATGCCGAGTGTGTTCATTATGTTGCACGGGCGTCTCGCCCGTGTCCGAGCACCTTGGCACGGGCGAGACGCCCGTGCAACGAGTTAGGGTCGGTGCCATTCCTTGCAGCCGCCACACAGCGGGTGCGATGTAAAATTGCCGTTCTGATGGTCGCGCCGCAGCGACGCGATACGTTTTTGCCAGACATCGGCGATCGAATCGCTGCCGACACTTCCGAGCGGGGATTTGCCCAGCACATCCTGCTCGCAGGCGACGATCGTGCCATCGCACAGGATCGTCAGCCGCGACGACAGTCGCGCGCACGGTTTGCGAATCGTCGGCGACATATCGGCCACGCTGAGGTTGGGAATCTGTCCCGCAAAATCGCTCGGCCCACGGATAACGGCGCTACCGAGCGCCCTAAGCCATTGGTCGTACCACGTTTCCATCTCCGCCAGATTGGCAGTCATCTTCGTAAAGATCGGCGCGAGCAGCGGGACGCCTTGAGCCAGAGTTTGCCGGTGTGTGATGAACGTTTTGATGTTCGCGATCACGCGGGCCAAACCGTCCGCACCCATCACGTTAGCGTACGTCTGAGGCGCGACCGCCGGGATGTGAATGGCTACGACGTCGATCTTCGTCTCCACCAGCTTTTTGACGACCGATTCGTCAGACGTAAGCAGATCGGTTTCCACGCCAATCGCGGAAATTCCCGCCTTTTTCGCAGCCGCGATGACATCGAATAGTGAATCGGCCGAGAGTGGGTCGCCCGTGCCGGCCAGCGTCAGTCGTAGGTCGTCGGCCCGGCCAAGCTCGGCCAAAAGCGGGTGGAACGCTTCGGCCGTGAGCGGTGAGCGATCGATCGTCAAATGCGACCCGGCCGCGTCGATCGGTCGGCTGAGCCGCTTGGTGGTCAGTTCCAGCGTGACTTCACGAGGCATGGCATCGTCGGGTGCCAGGCGATTGACGTGCGATAGAATCTGCTCGGCCTCGGAGCCCATGAGTGAGCCGTTCAGGCTCACCGTGCCGTGTGAAAGCATATCGATCTGCCGATCGCTATCCATCGTAAACCGCCGAGTGGTACGAGCCACCGCCACCGGCACGGCAACGGCCGAGTCGGTCGAAATCGCGTCGCGCATCGGATGATCGGGCTGATAGTTGAGCAACCTGCCCGGATGCTGTCGGGCGGCGGCCAGGCGATCCAGAAGCGCTGGCCTGATTGTGGCAGCGGCAAAACCGGGGGCGGCGGGCAGGAAGCACATCTCCAGATCGTCACGTTGCAGCGCACGCTCGACCAGTTGCTCCACCAGCACGCCATCGATCAGCGCGGCCGACGGGTTGATCAACACCAGCAAGTCGCTCGGCAGGCGTTCAATCACTTCCTTTAGCCACGGGCCAAAGAAGCCGGTGTCAAATTCGGTCGCCCCGTGAAGGCCTCCTCGCCAACCGTCGCCCCACCGCCGGGCGGCGGTGATCGCTTCGACCTCCGGCACCTCAACACGCGGGCCTTTGGCGAGAACGTGCGCGTCGGCATCCTCGGCCAACTGCTGGATCGCGCCGAGCTGATCTTCCCAGCAAAGGATGGCGATTTCATTCACCACGCCGGCGCGGTTCAGGCGATCCAGCGTCCAGCGGATCACCGGCGATTTGCGAAAAAGCCGCGTGCCGCTGTGATGCTCCGCACCTTCGTGCAGCATGGATAGAACGGCCGTCACCTTGTTCATGCGGCCTCCGCGTGGTTCTGCATCGCCTGATCGCGCAACCGTGACGCAACATCCGTCATCAATTTCGCAAACTCCTGTGCGGCCATCATCACACTGCGAACGTTCTCGATATCACGATCGACCTGGCGCTTCTGCTTCTCCATTCCGGTGGCTTTGGACGCGGTCAGCTTGCGGTCGGCTTTGAAGCGATCTAGCTCGGTGGACTGGGTCATCTGCATGATGAGCTGATAGTCTTCGTCGAACTGGTTCATCTTCGCGCGAAGCAGATCAATCTGCCCGATGACGCGATTGACCCGGCCCTGATCGTGCAGGTGATCGCGCACCTCTTCCAACAGCGGCAGCGTTTGTCTGCTGATGTCTTCCACCCCGGCGGCGTCGCGGCGGCGGGCTTCGATACACTCGATGGCTTCCAGCGTTCTCGACCAGTTGAGTCCCGGGTGATTTGACGGTGCACGATCGAGTACCGGCTTGCAATGCTGCTCCAGCGCCTCGACTAGTGGCATGGGAGTGCTGCCGCGCTTGAAAGCGCCGCCTTCGGTGGCGTCGATGACCGTGCGGTCGGATTGCAGAAAGTCTCGCTCGAATTGCTGCAGGTAGGCGTAGAGGCGCTCTTCGGTGTACATCAGCCGACCGGCGAAGTCGCGGATGCGGCGGAGGATCGGCTTGTCGCGGATGATCTGCTCCCACTGCTTGCTCTCGACGGTGCAGAATCTCCCAAGTTCCGGCCGCCAGACGTCGTCGTAACCAGTGCCAGGCGTGTAGCACAGGCCATCGCTGAAACCCAAGTCCTGCCCGACAAACATGATCGGTTCGCAGCCGAGGTGCGTGGCGAGATAGAACGCCAGGTGCGCCACCGTCGCCCCGCTCTGCAGGCCGGTGCGGTCGAGCTTCATCTCGCGGAGCAACTTGTTGAGGAAGTCATTCCCCAGCAGCCAGAGCGGGCCGGGGTTCAGATCGAAAATCAGGCTCGTCGCCTTCGGCTCGGCCACCAGTTCGGTGCGGAGGGTCTTGGGCAGCTTCTCAAAGAACCGGGTACAGATTTCGTGGTAGTCGAGCGAGGTGGCGTAATCCGGCTCGATGCCCATCTCCACCAGCGGCTGAAGCGTCGTCTGCACCGCGATGATAATGGCATGCTTGGCGGCTTCCTTAAGCATGTGCTTGTTCTTGCGGAGCGACGGACCGGCCGACACGATGATCGCAGGTTTGCCCAAGTGGCGGTCTTTGAGTGCGGAGATGTCCGGTGCCGCCACGTACCAGCCGATGTTTTTTGCGAGGTTTTCCGCGGTCTTCCGCCCATTGATGACGAGCGTGTTCATGCTTGTCCGGCCGAACGCAGCGTATTCCTCGATCCAGAGATGGATCTGCTCGAAATACGCCTTATTCCGCTGCACGCTGGCGGGTTGGCGGATGGTGGCCGAGCCGGTGCTGATCATCGCGGTGTTCGGCGTGAACTTGGTGAAGATCTCGCCCTTGTCGGCCTGCGTGAAAAACGTCACACGCCGGCTCTCGATCGGCTTGGCCAGATCGACATTTGCCAGCGCGGTCTTGATGACTTGCAAATCAGGTTCGAAGACAAAAATCAGCGACTCGCTGCTGGACCGCGCGAATAATTCCGCAACGTGATAGCCAAGTCCAAAGCCGTGGACGTAGAATACGACGTTGTCATCGAGGTTGATTGAGTCGATCAGTTTGCGGGCTTCGTCGATCGGCTGATATCGACTATGCAGGTAAAGGGGCCTACCAGATTCGGAGGGGACGGCGAGCGTCAACTCGCCATTCTTGGATCGTTCCACGCGATAGCGTTCGTCGTCCGCAAGCGATTCCAGATCACGGGCGAGTTCCGGACACACCGCCCACATCGCCGACAAATTCGCCAGCAGCGGCGACTCGGCCGGCAGAACGTATCGCATGGATGGATCGGTTCGGGCAATACTCATTGCGATCGTGCCGTGCCCGGGTTAGGGCATCTCCCTTGCATCTATTATCGGACTTACACCGTTGGAAAGTTGAGGCAATCATGAAAGATATCCTGTTCGACACGCCATTCTGGATGCTGGCGGGCTTTGCGATCGTCGGAATCGCGTTGTTTGTAATCGGGAACAACAAAACCGACATCACCCTGCGCAATGTAGGGCTTGGCGTGCTGGGCGTGGGCGTGTTGCTATTTCTGATGAGCTGGTTTGTTGATACCGACAAGGAAAAATGCCTCAAAAACACACGGGCACTGGTCAAATCCGTGCAGGATCGAGAGTGGACCAAGTTCGACCAACTGGTGGCTACTAGAGTCACCGTACGCATACCGGTCGCGGGCACGATCTACCAATCTCGCGAGACGCTGCACAAAGCCACCGAATCCGCAGCGGAGAAATTCGGACTTCGCAGCAATTCGGTCATCAGCCTCTCTGCACACGACACCGGCGACTTCATCAAAGTCAGCCTGTCCGTAATCAGCGAGGGCAGCGTCGGCTACCCGCTGTCGACCACATGGGAAATGGAATGGCAGGACGTGGGACAAGGCTGGCAACTGACCGACCTGAATGCCATCCGGATCGGCAACCAATCGGGCCCGGAAATGGAGCACAATTTCCCGAACGTGAAATGACTCACTCCCTCGCCCGGTATTCCGGGAGAGGGCGGGGGTAAGGGTTCTTTTTGGAAAAGAGAAACCGTCCACGAATAAAACAAATCTTCACGAATACAGAATCGGATTCGTGAAGATTCGTGTTATTCGTGGACTTCATTCCTAGGCACAACAGAACCCTCACCCTGCCATCTCCCGGAGTACCGGGCGAGGGTTCAAAACGCCCACGGCTTCTTCTGCCACGCGGCCGTCGTCTTGTGCTCCGTCAGATCAAACTGCAAAGGCGTAATCGTCGCGTAACCGTCGCGTAACGCAGCGACGTCGGTGTCGGATTCGGTTTCGCCAAGTTTGTAGACGGTGTCCATCCAGAAATACTGCCTGCCGCGTGGATCGGTGCGTCCTTCGTAGCTGTCCGCCCACGGCCGGGTGCATTGGCGGCAGACCTTGATGCCCTTGGGTGATTCGTCCTGCCGAAGCGGAGGAAGATTGACGTTGATCACCTGCCCGCGGCTGATGCCCGCCTGCAGGATTTGCTCGACCGCCAGGCGCCCGAACATCGCAGGTCGAACGAAATCGAGCGGTATTTCGCTCTTGAGATACAGCGAGACGGCGATGCTGGGCAATCCAAGGAATGCCGCCTCAATCGCCGCTGCCACCGTGCCGCTGTAGATCACGTTAATGCCGACGTTCGCCCCGCTGTTCATCCCGCTGACGACCAGGTCCGGCTGGCGAGGCAGCAGCTTGGCCACCGCCAGCTTCACACAATCCGCCGGCCTACCGCCGACCGCGATGCCCGTAAAACCGTTCTCGATCGTCACGCGCTCGGTCATCAGCGGCGTGGTGATGGTAATGCCGTGCCCGGTGGCGCTTTGCACGGTTTCCGGCGCGATCACATGCACCTCGCCGAGCTTGGTGAGCTCGCGATACAACGCCAAAAGTCCCGGTGCGTAAATGCCGTCGTCGTTGGTGAGCAGAATCAACATAGACCAATGAGTATAATGCCATCGCCATGACGTTACGACTGACCCGAGCGCAAGTAAGAGAAATCGACCGCCGAGCCGTCGCCGACTATGGGATTCCCAGTATCGTCCTGATGGAAAACGCCGCCCGCGGCGCGGCGGACGTGGCGATGGAGATGCTGGCAGGCGTTACCGAACCGGAAGTCCAAATCGTCTGCGGCGGCGGTAACAACGGAGGCGATGGGTTGGCCATTGCCCGCCACCTTCACAATCGCGGCGTGTACGTTGAAATCTCAAGGGCGTGGACCAAACCCCTCACCGGTGACTCTGCCATCAATCTTCAGATTGTCGAAGCGATGAAGATCCCCATCTACCCTTGTGAAGATGCCGAGGATGCAATCTATCCCACGGATTTGTGGATCGATGCTTTATTCGGAACTGGATTGACGCGACCCATCGATGGCGACCTCAGCATTCTCGTCAATAGCATCTTGAACGGGTCGAATAAACCGATCCTCGCCATCGACCTCCCCTCCGGCCTCGACTGCGACACCGGCCTCCCGCTCGGCCCGTGCGTCCGAGCGACGCGCACCGTCACCTTCGTCGCCGACAAAGCCGGCTTCGCCAACCCCGCCAGCCGCGAGTTCACCGGCGAAATCACCGTCGCCGACATCGGCGTGCCGCCTGAACTCATCACCGCCGTTGCATCAACTTGACCAATCCCACGCCGTCTCTCATAATTGCCCTTTCACACAGACGCCCCCATCGTCTAGTGGCCTAGGACGGCAGATTCTCAGTCTGCATACAGGGGTTCGACTCCCCTTGGGGGTATTTTGCCAGGTTTTTCATTCCAATTGCGACGCTCGCATAGATTCCTAGGTCCTTTCGCTCGGGCAAGTTACCACCGGGTGCCGTCATTTAGTTCGGAAGACAGCAATATGAAGATTCTCAAATTGACTCTACGGACGGCTGCACACTTGTTTGGACTTTTCCTTGTGCTGGCTGGCACGGCGGCGAAGGTCAACGCGGAATATTACACGCAGGAGCCGATTTTCAATCCTTACCCTTCTGAGAAGGATAAGAAGCCTTGGAACGTCCAAAACTTCGGGCCGGTGGGCATTGGGATCAATATCACCCAGCCGGGCTTCAAGATGGTGATCGCCAACGTCGAAAAAGGCTCGCCGGCGGAAAAAACCGGGAAGCTGAAGAAGGGTCAGGTCATCGAAAGCATTAACGGCCAGGTGCTCAAAGATCGCGATCCGCGCGAGATTTTGGGCGATCTGATTAGCGATGCCGAAGCCAAAGACGGCAAGATCGAGTTGAAACTTGAAGAAGACGGCTCGGTGGTGGTCGAGATCCCGGTGATGGGCGCTTACAGCCCTACTTGGCCGGTGAATTGTCCCAAGTCAGACAAGATTGTCCGGCAGTTGGCTGATCTGCTGGCCAAAGACGACAAACCCAAGTGGGGTTCGGTGCTGTTCCTGCTCTCGACCGGCGAAGACAAGGATTTGGAAGTCGTCAAAAAGTGGATGAAGGGCCTCGACACGATCGGGGGAATGAATTGGGAAAAATCCTATAACGGCTTCGGGCTGTGCGAATACTATTGGCGCACCGGCGACAAAACGATGCTGCCGGTCATCAAAAAGGCGGTCGACGAACTGATCGAAAACATGTCCGACGGCGGTTGGGCCGGTCGAGGCAAGATCTCGAACGTGACTTATTCCGTCGGATCAGGACAGGTGCACGCATCCGGCACCAACTGCCTCACCTTCTTGCTGATGGCGAAATTGTGCGGCGTGGAGATGGACGAAAAAGCCCTCAAGGAATCGCTGGCCGCTTTCTACCAGTTCTCCGGTCACGGCAACGTTGCCTACGGCGACGGCCTGCCGGAAGGTGGGTTCCGCGATAACGGCAAAACCTCATGCCTGGCCATGGGGATGCAGGCGGCCACGCTGCTCACTCCAGAGGGCGAAAAATCTATCTATGCCAAAGCCCGCGATAATTGCGCGATGAAGAGCTTCTACGCCACCAACTGGTTTCACGCGGCTCATACCGGCGGCGGTATGGGCGAAATCTGGCATCACATGGCGATGGGCCTGGAGCGCGAATCTCGGCCGGTGCAGTATCGATCGTATTTGGATACCCGTCGCTGGTTAATGGACTTGTCTCGCCGCTACGACGGCGGCATCGGCATCGCCGGCATGACCGACCGCTACGACAAATCCGCCAGCGAAGATTCGCACGCCTGGGGAACGTTCTTCGCCATGACGTACACGATTCCGCGGAAGAAGCTTCAGATGTTTGGAGCGCCTCGCAGCCCCTACGCTGTTCACTATCAGTTGCCTGAGCGGCCCTGGGGCAATAAGGCCGACGACGTTTACCAATCCAACGATCCCATCCCCGGTTCGACGCTGACCAAGGCGGACTTGTTGAATGAAACGATTCCGGAAGATGCATCGTTACCCGCGTCCCGTAAATTCAATGCGCCCGATGCCAGCGATGAACTGTTGCTCCGATACATGCATCATCCCGATTTCGGTATCCGCGAAGGCGCGATGAATTCTATGCTCAAGCGCGAGCACTATCAGTACATCGTGCCGCTGCTCAAAGAATCCGATCCGCGGCTGCGGAACCTCGGCCTTTTCGCGATCAACGGGATGTTTAAGGGTAATGCGATCCCCGCCGACAAGATGACGCCTGAAATGTTCTCGCAGGTTGAGAAGATGGTTGAGGATCCGAATGAATCCTGGTGGATCTTGCAGGAATCCATTCACGCACTGGCCAAGGCTCCCCCTGAAACCATCGCAAAACACTCCAATCGACTATCGCAACTGATAGGCCACGAAAGTTGGTACATAAACATGGCCGCCGCGTCTACATTGGCCGAGATTGCTGCTGAACCCAAGTACTATAAGGACATCCTGCCGAAGGTGGTTCGTCACCTTGCCGATTGTAAAGGCATGCAGCAGATGCGTGCCGTGACTCCGCTGACGACGGCGTTGAAGGACGCTAGTCCGGAAGTCAAAGACTACGCGATGAAATTGCTCTCGGACACGTATAAGACCGTTCCTGAAGAAGTCAAAACGCCTCGAAACGTAATCGTAACCAATCTGGGGACTGTACTTCGGCAAAAGATAGCAAGCTTGATGGCAAGCCTGCCCGGCGGGGCCGAGTTCACGATGAGGACCCCAAAGAAAACGCTCACCTTCATCAAGAGCGGCGAAAACAAAGACATGTTCGTCTACAAGGAATTCAAGCCCAATCCTGCCGTTGTTGGCAAATGGTTGCACTTGTGCGCGGTGTCCGCGGCGGACGACCTGAGCAAAGCAGCTGCCGCTGCCCACAAGACGATCGAAAAAGCCAAAGCCAAAGGCGGAACCGGTCGAAACGCCTACAAGGAGAAACATCTAATTCTGAAGGGTGACGGTAAGATCGATAAGAACTCATTCTGGTCGGGCGACAAGCTGGTTGTACTTTCCGCTGACGAAGCCCGGAAGATGGAAGTGAAGAAGATCGACGGCACGGAATACCTTCTCGTCGAAGAAGGTGATTTCCCGGATTCGCCGGAAGACGACTGGGCACCGAAGTACATTCTGTACGAGCGAATGAAGTAATCCACAATCAAAGGCTGGCGAAGCTTGTCCGTCCACCTGCTGGCGGAATGCGCGTTCTCCTGTTGATTTTTGCGACGCAAATACGCGCCGGGCTGCCCCGCCGACGCGCTGCGGCTGTATCATCTTAGTTCGACCTCAATTAACATAGCCGCAATGCCTTACAACCCGACTTCCATCGAGAAAAAGTGGCAAGCCTACTGGCTGGCCAACAAAACGTTCGCCGCGATTGAACCCTCCGAAGCGGGCAATATGCCCAAGGCGTACGTGCTCGACATGTTTCCGTACCCCAGCGGCGTGGGATTGCACGTGGGTCATCCCGAGGGTTACACCGCGACGGATATTGTCAGCCGGCATTTGCGGATGAAGGGCTTCAACGTCCTTCACCCCATGGGCTGGGACGCCTTCGGCTTGCCGGCCGAGCAGTACGCGATTAAGAACAACGTCCACCCCGCTGAGACAACCAAAAAGAACATCGAGAACTTCCGCAAGCAGATCCAGATGCTCGGTATGAGCTATGACTGGGATCGCGAAGTAGATACCACCGACCCCACCTACTACAAGTGGACGCAGTGGATCTTCCTGCAGTTGTTCAACAGCTACTTCGACCCGACAGAGAAAAAAGCCAAGCCGATTTCGCACCTCATCCAGGAGCTTGAAAACGGCAACTACGTCGTCGGCCCGGACGGATCGATCCACCTCAGCCGCACGCAGGAAGGCATGGAGGCGATCAGCGGCGAAATCGGCGTCGAGCGGAAATGGGTGGAGTTGACCACCGATGAAAAGACCGACGTCATCGCCGGACAGCGCCTGGCATACACGGATGAAGCCCCCGTCAACTGGTGCCCGGGCCTGGGCACGGTGCTGAGTAACGAAGAAGTCATCGACGGCAAGAGCGAAGTCGGCGGTTTCCCCGTCGAACGCCGGCCGATGCGGCAGTGGATGCTGCGCATCACGGCGTACGCCGACCGGCTGATCTCCGATCTCGACGCCCTGCAATGGCCGGAAAGCTTGAAGGAAATGCAGCGGAACTGGATCGGGCGATCCGTCGGTGCGGAGATTGATTTTGAAATCGACGGGCCAATCGATGAGCCGATCACAGTGTTCACCACCCGCCCCGACACACTGTATGGCGCGACGTACATGGTGCTGGCACCTGAGCATCCGCTGGTCGACCAGATCACCACGCCCGAACAGAAGGACGCCGTCGCCGCCTACCGCACGCAGGCCGCAGGCAAGAGCGATCGCGACCGCATGGCCGACGTGAAAGACAAGACCGGCGTCTTCACCGGTGCTTACGCGATCAACCCGATCAACGATGAAAAGATCCCCGTCTACATCGCCGACTACGTGTTGACCGGCTACGGCACGGGCGCGATCATGGCCGTCCCGGCTCATGACGATCGCGACTTTGCGTTCGCCAAGAAGTTCGACCTGCCGATCAAGCTGGTCGTCGGCGACGCGTCGGGTAAGGCCGTCGCTGCCCCGTTTATTGGCGAAGGCGTGGCCGTCAACTCGCCGATCATCAACGGCCTGCCGACGGAGAAGGCCAAAGACAAGATCATCGAAACGTTGGCCGAAGAAGGCGTGGCGGTGAAGACCGTCAAGTACAAGCTGCGCGACTGGCTGTTTAGTCGCCAGCGGTACTGGGGCGAGCCGTTCCCTATCGTGCTGGATACGCAGGACAACTCATATGCGATTAGCGAAACCGAGCTCCCCCTGCTGCTGCCCGAAATGACCGACTTCAAACCCACCGGCACGCCCGAGCCCCCGCTCAGCAAGGCGGCTGACTGGTTGAAGTATTCGGTTGACGGCAAGGAGTTCCGCCGTGAAACCAACACCATGCCTCAGTGGGCCGGCAGTTGCTGGTACTACCTGCGGTACATCGATCCGCACAATCCCGATCGTTTCATCGATCCGGATAAGGAAAAGTATTGGATGCCCGTTGATCTCTACATCGGCGGCGTCGAGCATGCGGTGCTACATCTGCTGTACGCACGATTCTGGCACAAGGTGCTGTTCGACCTCGGCCACGTCAGCACGCCCGAGCCGTTCAATCGGCTGGTGAACCAGGGATTGATCCTCGGCGAGATGGAATACCACACCGTCGAAGCCGAGCCGCGCAAGGTGGCCGAGGACGAAGTCGAGAAGAAAGGCGAAAGCTACTTTCTGAAGTCGAACCCGTCGGTCAAGGTGAAGGCCGAGTCGTTCAAGATGAGCAAGAGCCGCGGCAACGTGGTGAACCCCGACGACATCGTGAAAGACTACGGCGCCGACGCCTTCCGCCTGTACGAGATGTACATGGGGCCGCTGGAATCGCAAAAACCGTGGAACACGCGCGACATCGTCGGCATGACTCGGTTTTTGAACTCGGTCTGGAACAATTTGATCGGCGACGACGAAAAGCCCCCTCGCAAGATTGAACCGATCGCCATCCCCGAAGCCATCGATCGTCAGATGCATCGCACGATCAAGAAGGTTGGCGAGGATTTCGAGAACCTGCGGTTCAATACCGCCATCGCCGAGCTGATCAAGCTGAACAAAGAGATCGGCCAGATGGAAGTCGTGCCACGCGAATTGGCGGAAACCTTCGTGCTGATGCTCTCGCCCCTTGCGCCGCATCAGGCAGAGGAAATCTGGAGCCGCCTTGGCCATACCAAGAGCCTCGCCCGCCGGCCTTGGCCGATGTTCGATCCGGCAAAACTGGTCGAATCGAGCATTGAAATCCCCGTGCAGGTCAACGGCAAGCTGCGCGACAAGATCACCATCGCCGCCGACGCCAGCGAAGACGTCGTCGTCGCCGCCGCAATGACGGCTGAAAAGGTCAAGCCGTGGCTCGAAGGTAAGACCATCCGCAAGACGCTGTTTGTGCCGGGCCGGATGGTGAATTTTGTCGTGGGATGAGGATATCGGTTACTGGTTACTCGGGCATCTCCAATCAGTGATCGATTCTTGCAAAAACCCCAAGTAACCAGCACCGAGTAACCAACAATAACAAGGATGTACTCATGGCCGTTGAGATTGAAGCCAAAATGAAAGTGGACTCGTTCGACGCGATTCGCGCCAAGCTCGCCGAGGTAGGTGCCGTGCGCAAGGGTGAGGCGATGGAAACGAACATCTTCTTCGACACAGACGACCGCTCCCTGCTGGCGGCCGACAAGGGCCTGCGCCTCCGCACAACCCAGCCGCTACCCGACGGGCCGGCCAAGCACACGATCACCTTCAAGGGCCCCCGCCAGCACGGCCCGCTCAAAAGCCGCGATGAGACCGAACTCGGTGCCACTGACGCCAAAGACGCCATCGCTTTGCTTGAGGTGCTGGGCTTTAACAAGGTCTTATCGTTCGAGAAAAAGCGACAGACATGGAAACTGGCCGACTGTCTCGTGGAACTCGACGAACTGCCGCACCTGGGGCTGTACGTTGAAGTCGAGGGACCCAAGGAAGATTCGGTGATGAAAGTGCGCGATTCGCTGCAACTCGGCAGCCGGCCGATCATCAAGGCCAGCTATGTGGCGCTGCTGATGACCTATCTGCAGGAAAACGGCCAGTCCAAACGAACGGTGAAATTCAGCGGCGGCAAGTGATGAAGTAGCACGGGCGTCCCGCCCGTGCCAACATGCACTCGCGTAATAAAGACGCCGGCGGATTGATTTCTCAAAAACAATTATGTCTGCCGCTCCAACTTGGTTTGGCACGTGCGAGACGCCCGTGCTATTTCTTGCCGATCGCCTTCATCACCACGTCGCGATACTCCGCCGCGACGTGGATCCGGCGGAACATCAAATCGCGATTCAAGGCCTGCGTGATCGGCGAGAGGTTGACGATCGACGTCAGTTCGCCGCTGGGGAGTTTGACGTAAATATCGCTGGCGGCGTTGTTGTCGGGAGAGAAGGTTTCATACGGCGTATCAGCCGGCTCGTCGTAGAACAGTTCGTATCCCGGTTCGCCCCCCGCCGCCGTCACGGCTTCCTCGGCGGCCGCGACGAGGGCGCTGGATTCCTGCTCGTAATGCACGTGAGTGAGGTCGATCGTTTTGAATACCTGCCGAAACAGCAACCCGCGACACAGCCCAGCCAACACCGAATCCTGACTTTTTGCCCAAAGCTTGAAGCAATGCAGGATTGAAACGTCGTCCAAATCGGTGAACTCTTCCATGGTCAATCGTTGTCCGAGCAATGCTTTGTAGACCGGATTATCCCCCGGCGGCCAATCAAGTCGCTTCTGGACCGCCAACCGCTTGGCCCGCTGCAGCGCGAGTTTAACCATGCCTTCGGCGCTGCGCACGACTTTGTGGAAGTACACATTCCGATACATGTGAAACCGGCTCTGCAGATAAGCCTCGGCCGCCGAGACGCCCTTGTAGCTGATCGCCAACCGGCTGGTGCCTTCGTCGATCACCAATGCGTGAATTAACCACCGCAGGTCAAACCCGCCATAATGGCTCCCGGTCATCAGGTTGTCGCGAAGGAGATAGTCAAAACGATCGGCATCCAGTTGGCTGGACACAATGTCGGTCAAAAACGATCGCGGCTGTTTCTGCATGAACTTCAGCACCAGACCCGGCAGCGCCCGATCGTGTTCGGCCAACAGTCGATGCACATCGCTTTCCGGATCGCCGATCACCCGATGCGTCAGCCGCTCGTGGTGAATCCCGCTAACGCGTTCAAAAACATGACTGAACGGCCCGTGCCCCAGATCGTGCAACAGCGAAGCCACCACGCACACCATTTCCTGAACCGGATCGATTTTGTAGAACTTCCGCAGCTGGTTAAACACCCGCCGAGCGGTTTCCATCACCCCGACGCTGTGGCTGTATCGAGAATGATCCGCCCCCGGATACGCCAGACTGGCCAACCCCAGTTGCCGAATCCGCCGCAGCCGTTGAATCTCGGCCGCGTTCAGCAGACGGAACAGCAAGCCATCGATTGGTTGGGAGATGCGAAAAGCGATGACATCATGAACGGGGTCGCGGATGATCTTTTCGGCGGTGTTCATCAGAAAGCACTTCGCATTAGGCAGAGAACCGGCCCGTCCTCTTGTCCCGAGGACGGAATCACGTATAATCGTTAACCTTACGGGCAATTAGCTCAGTTGGCTAGAGTGCCAGCATGACACGCTGGAGGTCACAGGTTCGAGCCCTGTATTGCCCATCGAAGTAAACCACGCCGAACGCGTTACTTGCGTACCTGTCCGCGTAAGACAGTGCGGCCCGAGAGCGATCGCCAAAACGGAATCTTCCGTTTTCGGCTTTCTCGCGGGAGCACGTCAAATGCCGAAACTCACCGAAGATCGACTTCCCTCATATCGTCGCCACAAACAATCTGGACAAGCCATCGTCACGCTGTCTGGGCGTGATCATCTGCTGGGCCCGTACGGCAGCGCCGCCTCCCGCGCGGAGTATCAGCGTCTCACTTCGGAATGGCAGGCCAGCGGCCGGCAACCTTTGGCCCTCGCCCACGAAATCACCGTCGCCGAGGTCTTAGCGGCGTTCTGGCGTCATGCAAAGCTCTACTATCGCGACCCAGACGGCCAGCCCACGGGCGAGGCTGACAACTACGCCGAGGCGCTTTCACCCGTTCGCGCTCTCTATTCCCGTACCGAGGCCATCAAGTTCGGTCCCCTCGCACTGACGGCCGTTCGCGCTGAGATGATCCGCCGGGGTTGGGCGCGCACCCGAATTAATCGTCAGATATCGCGTGTGAAGCATGTGTTCACGTGGGCTGTTTCAAAGGAGATGATCCCGGGCGCGGTCTCACACGCCCTCGCCAGCGTTAAGGGACTCCGTGTTGGCCGTAGCGACGCAAAGGAAGCTCCGCCCGTCAAGGCAGTCGCCGAGGCGCACGTCCGCGCAATCCTCTCCTACGTTTCACCGCCCATCAAAGCCTTGATCGAGCTGCAGCTGCTCACTGGAGCCCGGCCAGGCGAAGTGCTAACGATCCGCGGTCGCGATTTAGACACTACCGGCAACCTGTGGGTGTACCGCCCTGCCACGCACAAAACGAGCCACCACGGCCACGCCCGAGAAATCTATCTGGGCCCACGCGCCCGCGCGATCATCGAACCTTTACTAACACTGGATCCTTCGGAGTACCTTTTCAGCCCAGCAAAAGCAGAAGCCGACCGTCGGGCCGCACTTCATAGCGCCCGCGCCACTCCGTTGAACTGTGGAAATAGCCCCGGTACGAATCGCACCGCCCAGCCGAAACGCCCGCCAGGTGAGCGGTATGACATCGCCAGCTACCGTCGGGCGATCGCGCGGGCGTGCGACACTGCTTTCCCTCCCCCGCCGCCGCTGGTCAAGCTCGAGCATGAAACTCAGGCTGCTTACCTCGCCCGGCTCAAACCCGCAGAGCTAAAGGCGCTGAAGGCGTGGCGACGCGCACAGCGTTTTCATCCCCACCAGCTGAGACACACGGCCGGCACGGCGTTGCGTAAAGAATTCGGTCTGGAGGCCGCACAAGTGATCCTTGGTCACAAAACGCTGACCGTAACCCAGGTATATGCAGAACGGAACGTGGCCGCCGCACAGACGATCATGGCCAAAGTGGGATGACGGCGGCGATTGGTCAAAATAGTTCAGCCTGTCCCATTTTGTTACTGGCAATTCCAAGTCGCTTGGATATAGTTTCACGACCCGCTGCGAGTGGTAACTAAATGCCATGCACTCGCAAATTTGCTCTCGTTCGACTTGCTTAACAGCACGGTCTCCATCGATTGAATTCACGCCGCTCGCATGCGCGTTCGATACGCGACTGCCATTGGCTGCTGCCTTCGCCATCGCGATTGCAGGGTTTTGTACTGCGCTAATCCTTCGATCGCCCCAGCCCCTCGGGCACGCCCTGGCCCTGCTTGCTCCCTTCGGATCAATGCCGCCGACCGTGCAAGATTCTCAAATAGACACGACCTGCTGCAAACTAATCAAACCCGATGCAAACTCACTCAATGAGGAAGACCATGATCGACGTGATCAATTCTGAACTTTTGGACGCAAAAGAAATTGCGAAGTTGCCCCCCTTCGTGCGAAACGGCAAGGCCGCCAGCCGCGGAACGATTTATCGCATCCTTCAGCGTGGTGCCCGAGCGATAAACGGTAAGCTGATCAAGCTGGAATGCGTTAAGACGCCGAGCGGTATCAAAACGAGTCGGGAGGCCGTTGCTGAGTTCGTGCAGCGGTTGACCGACCCGGCAGTCGCTCCAGGCACGCCGCGTGCAGCTACGCCTCGCCAGCGGGCGAAAAGGGTAGAGAAGGCTGAAGCGGAGCTGTCGGCCGCCGGCATCAAGTAGCACGCGACAACAAAAAAGCCGTCGGCCTTCCCGCGAAGAAATGGCCGACGGCTGAAAGGTCAAGCGATGAGATTCTACCACGGTATTCGAACTAGCCTAAGAAAATCTGGCGATCGGGTGGGCCCATGACTGAGGACGGATCGCCCCCCATCACCGCAGTCAAGGCACCCACCGGTGGGTGGTTTCCGGTGGAGAATGATTTCATAGAGAGTGGGCGTATGGCCAGCATCGCCGCGAAGGGTGGCAGCGTGCTCGCGGTCTGGTTTGTCCTCAAAAAACTGCAGGGTAACAATCCTAGTTCGTGGGCGAGCTTGAAGAAGCTGGCGGATAAGGCACGAATCGGACGACGGCAAGCCATCCGCGCAATCGATCAACTAGGAACAATGGGCGAACTCGAAATAATCAGTCACGGCCGTGGAGCGAAATCGACAAACCGACTGCGATTGATCAGTAGTTTCGCCGAACGACCAATGGCAGCAGCTAAGTGGCTGCGTGAAAGATCGGGACGACAGACTGCCTGGAAAGCGGCAAAGGAAAAGAGGGAGCACTGTCGCAATGGTGACACAGCGGGCACCTTTAAGAATCACAGAATGGTGACGGGAAAGTCACCTATTGGTGACACGGGAGTCACTGGATTGGTGACACAGGAGTCCGAATATGGTGACACAGCGGGCACCCAACAAACACCAAGACAAAGAACAGAGAAAAACACCATTCAAAAACACCATGATGATGCGCGCGCATCATCTCTTGCTTCGCAGGAGGAAAAACACGATGGAGATGATCGCGCGACATCGTCGCCATCGGGATTGATACAGCCGGAGCAATCCTCACCTCCGGATCCGGATGTTCTTCACGAACTCCTCATCGCAGGCGTGAAAGAATCAACCGCCCGTGACCTATTGGTCGGGGAACCCAAATTGCCCAAGGTGACGGTTTCGATGGTGAGGATTTACATGCACAGGATGGCCGGTGCCTATTCTCTTTCGACCATTGCAACAAATCTTAAAAACTCCATCCGCTCACGCTTACCGGATCTACACTTCCCGATCGGAAAGATGGAATTTGAACGTCTGCTACCGGAAATTGAGTTAGTCTGTGGGTACAAGATCACCAGCCAACCCAGATTTGAGCCCGGACGGATGATTCTGAGCGTCAACGGCGGCGAAAAGCGTGTTTATTTTACATCGCTTCGCCATGAGAACATCGTCTTCAAACCCAGGACGACGGCCGCGACGGAATCGCTTCCTGAGCGGCCGGCAGCGCCAGTGGCCCAGAAGGTAACCAGCATCATCCCATCGCCTCGCCCTCTCCCAGGAATGCGATACAACGCCACCAGCCATGAGTACGCCGCACCCACCATCCTATCGGCGTACCCGGTTCAACCGAGCAACGCCGTGGAGAAGCACGCGGCGATCGATGCGATCGATAACGCCTTGGACCGCCTGAAATCTCTAGGACCAACAACGCCCGACGGAAAGCCATGGTCGGCGTGGTTATTTGATCAAGTTGAAGAATTCTCCGCTGGGCGAAAGAAGGCGATCGCGCGCATGCTGCATTTGGCTAAAAAGACTCCCTCGGCGGTCCAATGGTTTGCAGAAATTCGCTACGAACCCCCGATCATCCAGCAACCCGGCTCCGTCGTAACGCTAAGCCCGGCGGCACTGCAAAGCCCCAATGAGGCCCCCAACGGCACGGAAAAACCGATGATCGCTTCCAGTAAAAACCCCAGTGCCATGGAATCAATCGATCGCTATCAGGAGGCGACGTGAAGAAACCGCACGGGAGCAATTCTGGCGCGAGCGCGGGCGAGACGCCTCATGGCTCGCAGCACGCCCCGAAAACGCCTGACAGCGACCAATGTGGCGCGCCCCTGCCCTGGGAACGACAGCCGGGAGAGAGTTCCAAAAGCTATCAAGCGTTCAGCCTCTACCTCAATCTGGGCCCGGGTCGGGACGTTTCCAAGGCTTTCCGCGCACGGCCAGGTGGAAAACCCAGTGACACCCCATCGGGTATCTGGAAACGGTGGTCATCGGTGAATTTCTGGACGCTGCGCGCGACGGCCTACGAT
Source organism: Phycisphaerae bacterium (assembly GCA_031377185.1). Classification (GTDB taxonomy): domain Bacteria; phylum Planctomycetota; class Phycisphaerae; order Tepidisphaerales; family Tepidisphaeraceae; genus JANMES01. The sequence goes on along the minus strand of JANMES010000105.1, from coordinate 16,832 downwards.
GCGCACTTGGATCAGCTTCGCTTTCAGCAGCAGGAAGAGGCCGTAAAAGCCCAGACCGCCGCTGCAGTCAGGCGACGGGAAGCGGTTCCAACCCTTGAGTACCGAGCCGGCCGACTGGGGATGTTGGACGCTATCAAACGGCTCAAGCAACCCGGTAGCAGCATGAAGGGCGTCGCCTCGCTGATGCGTGTCGCATCAGACCTAATGCGTCGGGCGACCGGACTCCCGATTACGACGATCGAAGACAAACCGCCCAGCATGGACGGCATTCTGTTCGAGTCTCGCGGCCAGCTGGCTGCTGTACTTCCGCCCGGCGTGCTGCCTGAGATGCCTGTCGACCCCACCGCGAAGCCCGATCTGGGCCAGAGCGTGGCCCTCGGCGGCGCGTCGCCTCTCACCAAACCGAAAGGTATCGCCCGCCCATGATGAACGGGGCATCGACCAACTTCTGCCCAGAACACGCGATGTTCTACACTTTTCGCACCGGTTCACCGCCGGGGCTATGGTGCTGTCTCACCCATCAATTTCCAGCCCTCTTGCAGACGACGAAGCCCTCTTGCAGAGGACGATCGAGTTGCAACTCAACGCGAGCCCCGAGAACCGGCCAGAACGGGGCTGGCGAACCGACTGGGCTGCAGCACACCTTTCCCCACCGGCGGAACAGATCCACCGCGCCACCCAACGAACGAACGCCCAAGTTGTCGCTGATCGGGAATCGCGGATCCGCGCCCATGCTCAACGGGTCCACGCTGAGCTCACCGCCGGCAAGAAGCGGCGACTGTACCGCGGCCGCCGCTGCCCGATCGTCTGTCTCACCGACGTCGACGCCCTCACAGGTGGTCTTCGCGTCTTTCCTTCCGCCACAGCGGCGGGCGTGTCTATCCGCCGGTGTCCGGACAACGTCATCCAAGCGATCAATCGGAACGGCACGTGCGGTGGTCACCGGTACCAGTACCTGGACGAACTGCAGGGCGAGCTGGGAAAGACAGTCGATTCCCGAACGGTCTTCATCCCCACCAAGGTGCCCGTCGCGTCCCTCAGCGGCGGGACGATTGTTGCGGCCGATGGCACCGACCCGCGCCGGCCCCTGAAGGTGAAAACGACGCGTTCCAAACAACAGCCCCTAGTCGATTCGCCTGATGGAGACAAACCCATGGAAGAAAAGAAGATGGACGCCCACGAACGGATGATCGCCGTCTGGGACCGAATTGATCGGCACAACGCGAACGTAACCGGGATTCTGGAAGCGATCATCGCCAACGCCCCCAGCGAGACAGAACGCCTGGCCGTTCCGCCGGACGCCCACGCGGCGATGGTGGAGCGGATCCAGCAGGCGGCCCACCAGCTTGAACTGGCCATGGATGAGCAGTCGCACTGGCTGGGGCGAATGCAGCGGGCGATGGCTGATTTAAAGTCGGCTGGGCGCGCCCAGCTCGCGGGGCGTGGGCGTATGTGTCTCGACGTCTCTCCCGGCGTTGGTAATGCGGTGGCCGGCGTGGCCGATCTAGTCAGGCAGCGGGGTTCGCTCGCCGATGTGCAGAGCGCAGTAGTTGAAGCACAGGGCCAGATCAAACCCAAGGAAATCGACCAATGAGCAACCAAAACGACGAACTACGCGAGCCCAAGACGCTGGCGGAGTTTTCTTCAGCGGTGATGGATCTGCTCTATAAGCTCAGGGCGAATATCCCAACGCAAGAGCAGTTAGAAGCTGTGCCCCCGGCCGAGTTGGAGACAAGGCTCGCCGAGTGGACGACGATCGATGGGCACTTGATGCTCTCGATGGGCGAAACGGTCTTTTGGCTGAACAAAAAGATCAAATCACTCGAAAAACTAAGGGCCTGAACCATGATCGAAGAACTCACCACGAACGACGCGGCCGAGAAGGCATTCGAGTGGCAAGATTCCCGACGGCGGGAGGACGGCCATTTCGATTTTCCCGTTCAGGGCTTTGCCAACGGCAATATGACGCTGTGGTTGCCTTCGCCCGCGGTGAACACGCGATGGATCTGGCGGAATGGCGAGCCGGTTAAGAAAATCATTGAATCTTGTATGACTCGCCCCGAAATCGTCGCCGTCCGCGATGAGGTATTCAAGTCGGCCCGGCGAAACAGTCTCTCCGGAGTATGCTCGATCGACGTTAATTTTATGAAGTACACGGCCGCGGTGATCGCCATCAATTACAACATGAGTGATGACGATCTGACTGATTTACTTGGCGGTACCCGATGGCATCAGCAGATGTTTCTGCACGTGACCGGCGGTGACGACGCCCTGGAGGCGTTGCAAAGGATCAATCCCCGCGTGCTGGTTGAAAACTCGCCGATCGAACTACCGCCCCAAACGCGACGGCCGGGAATCGCCTCTAGGATCCTGCGGCGCTTAAAACGAGGATGAACAATGCCAGAAAGAATGGAACTGGACGTAGACATGGGCACCGCGGAAGCGATCGCTCGAATCGAAGCCCTTTTGGCGGCCATGGGCCAATTGCATTCACAGACCACCTCAATTGATGCGGCGATGTCAGGCGCTTCTACTGCGACTGCCAGCCTCGGAACGGCTTCAACAACGGCGACTGGCCATATTACTGGCGTCGGCGGCGCAGCTGAAGCTACGATTACCAGCGTCAATAACTATCGCGACGCCGGAATCACGGCCGCAAAAGCGTATATAGATAAGCACTCTAAAGTCGGAGAGGCACTCGATAAGACAAAATCAAAAACCGACGGCGTTAGCTTAGTAACTGGTAACTGGGGAACTTCTTTGGAGAGCGTCGTTAATCAATACCTTGGATTCACTTCAGTTTTTAGGATTCTGGATGAAATCGAATCTCGTCAGAAGGGGATGATCGAGGCCCAGCGTGAATTGACGGGCGATAAATGGCGTCAGGATCTGGCGGTGAAGGCGGTGACGGACAACCTCGAATTGCAGGGGGAAGAGGGGCAGGCAGTCGCGCGTAAGCTAACCACGGATTTTGCGGCCGACACCCGAATGGACATTAGCCAAGCCGCCAACCTGATCGCCGCCGGTGCGCCGCAAGGATTTGACGCCCGCGACAAGGATGGGCGCGAATCACTTACGAAGATTGGTCTCTTCTCGGCCCGTGTCGGTCTTCAAAGCAAAACTGAGATGGATGGGCTATTAACGCTGATTACCTCCGCTCGGGCGCAGAATCTAAGTGTTGACCAAGCTTTGGCAGCGATGGATGTCGCGACGACGCGGACAGCGAAAGCAGATCAGCAAAGCCTCATTCGAGGAATGGTGGCATCTGTAGTCCCCGCGCTCACCAAGGGCGTGCCCTTCAACGAAGCGGTCAGTCAATTTGGCGTGTTGGCATCCATCGCGCCAAGCGCTGAAGAAGGTGCCGATCAAATGCGAATGCTATACACGGTGAGTGACGCCGTGAGTCCCCAAGTAAAAAAGCGATTCTCAAAATTCGCTGCTGAGCGCGGAGTCCTCAAGGGGGTAATTCCAGTCACTGATCAGGAACTCCAGCACCAGATCGCAGAGGGAGATGATAGCAGTAGTTTGTCGATCCAAAAAATCCGTGAGGATTTATCCCAGATGCCCGAGAAGGCGAGGATCGACGACGGAAAGTTTGAGGCAAGCCTTAAACGTCAACGTCGCGCTGGAACGCTCACGCCAGCCGCTGAAGCACTTGCCCGCGATGATCACGAACAAAAGTTGATTGACCGCCGGCAGCAACGCGAAAAGCTCGAGGCGGATCTTAGGAAGCTGGAGAAAAAGATGAGGGATCAAATGAACACTGATCGCCAAATCGAGGCTTTCGACGAAATGAGCACGATTGAAAAAGCCACCTTGTTGAAGTCCTTTGCGGCTCAGGCGGATTCACCGAGCGCATTGAGCGATCTCGCCGCGATGTTGGGTGGGCGACCGATGCAGGCGCAAGCGGTACGGAATTCCGTTTTGCCCCAGGGAGTGCAAAAAGAGAAAGAAATCCGCGATGCGCTGGCGGATCCGAAAACCGTCCAAAGAATGATGGAAAAGAATCGACTATATACGCAGGAATCGCAGGCGATCAATGCTCAGAATCAGGCCCAGATCGAACGGGCGAATGCTGACGCGGTCACGCCGGGTAATGAGTTCGCCACTCGATTCAGCAGCCGAGCGGATGCGGAGTATAAACGTCGAAAAACGGCCGGGGAATACGGATTTGTTGGGAAAACCGGAATTAATTTTACTTCTGAGCGGCACAAGGCAGACGTCGCCGCCCAACTGCTAATGTCGGAAATGCAATCCTACTACCATTCACTCTCAAAGTCTGATCTCAGCTCGCCAGAGGGCCGCGAATTTGATGAAAAACTAGCTAGCTGGGATGAGACGTTTTTCGAGAACTCCGGCAGCGCCACCGCCGGAACGTTAGAGCGAAAGGTGAATCTGGCAGCAAACGAGTTAGGGACGCTGGTAAAAAAGATCGATCGGCGAAGATCCGGGGAATCGCCAGTAACTGGTACGAACTCTGACGAATCCCCGCGGCCGGCGACGTCTACCACGCGGCCATCGACTCAACCGGCGACAATGCCGTCCGAGCCACACGCGGACGCGATGATTGGACAACAGCCGAGTACTTACTACAACGTGTCGGTCGGCAACCTGTGGACGTCGCCCGGCGGCGATATCGATCTGCCTGGACGTTTCGGCTGATTCTCAGATTAGGGTTGGTTAGGGTTGGCCCGATAAGTGCTGTGCCGATCATCGGTTTGGCCTTTCGTGATCGATCTGGCGAGATAGGATTAAGCAACAAAACCCCAGCACCGCCAACCCTATTTGGTGCGTCTCGCTGGAGAGATCAGCAATCGCATCCTTCACTTCAGCAAACTGCGTGTGGGTTGAATCCAAGCCATAATTAAGCGCACTGCTGGCGCGCATCTGCTGTTTTGCCCAACTGGTCCAAATTGAATCTAGGACAAAGAGAATCGCGATGCCGATCAGCAACATTCCAGCCGCCGATAATAGTTTGACCGCCAACGGCCTCGAATCTGCCTTCGTCACATCCGCGGCCCGCGCATTTGCGACAGCTGGTCGCTTGCGGTTTTCAGGACCGAGCAATCGCTTCCAGAGTGGTTTAGGTAAGTCGTCGACGCTCTGGTAGTCCATGACGGGCGCGGCAGATTCGGATCTCTCTGTCGATTCAATCATCATTCCTTTACGCCTGCCGATCGCCTCCGCCTGCTGGGGCGACTCCGCTTCAATGCTCTCGACGCGCTCTTTGCCCGTCGCCTTGTCTGCACCTTTGACCTGATAATTCATACCGATCCTCCCTAGGCACACTGTATCTGGCGGGCTCTGCCCGATGCAAATCTACCGGTTCGACGAACTCTTCATTACCCCGCGATCGTGATCTTCTTCTTAGAATAGCGCGATGGCTTTGAGCCATCGACCGGCGACATTCTCAACGTCCAGTCGCCTGTGGCCACCAGGCTGCACACCTCGCCCAGCGTGCCCACCAGCCTGGCGTTCTCTTCTTTGTTGGATTCGTCGCCGCTGCTGGGGTGCAGCATGAATTTCCCGTCCGGATAACGGTGAGGATAGACTTTTTCGACGCCGCCGGCTCTCGATCGACGTTCGGCCCAGATGATGCTGTTAATTTCGCCCATGCCAATATTCTGCCAATCCGGGGCATCGTCGCCAAGACGGGATCGCCCCGATGGATATGCACACAGCTTCGTGAAATGGGTAACGAAGTCGCCCGTTGTCGCTACAATCTGGACCGCTGGGTCGGCGAGTGTTTGAGCGCTCATCCGACCCCTAGTCAGTGACCAAAACTAGCTTGGTCACCAACCAACCGGTCGGGCGGCGCGAGCTTCCCGGCCGGTGGTCTGGGGCGGGAGCTGGTGAGCGTTGAGTGAAGCGTGGGCGGGTGCTTTCCAGGGCTGATCTGCGCGGCGGGAAAAGCTCGCCAGATGGTCTGCAGTTAACTCACAGTCTGAGCGTGATCTTTCTCACCGCGCCCGCGATGCACTCTCCGTAGGGACCGCTGAGCACAAAACCGCGTCGCTGATACCAATCGAGGAGGAACGGCGAGGCTGCCTGATCATGGTCGACGACATTGCCCCACATTTCCTGCAGGGGGCTGGCGATCACTCCAACTCCGCCACTCTTCCTGATCCGCTGACCACCATCAGCCAGTTACCCGGCGATCTCCACAGCCATCCGTTTAAGCGGGCCGTCCACACCGGTGATGACAAATCCAAGCCGCTCGTATAGGTGCTGAGCGTGTGGCAGGCTGGCGTTAACGGTTAGGAAGAGTTCTTTCGACCCCAATTCACCGGCGCGTTTCATAGCGTGGCGAATCAGCGCCGTAGCCACACCGCGCCGCCGGAAATAGGGCTCCACAAGGATAAAAAAAAGTTCAACTGGAATCTTCCGTTCCAGTCGATTTTCGACGTGGGCGATGTTCTCTCCGCCCCAACCGCTGGCTTGGATGACCACGAACCAGCTCCGCTGAGAGCCCCCACCGCGCACCCGCTTTTCCGTAAAGTTTAGTACCTCATCCACGTCGCCTCACTTCAACAGATCCTTCGCCTTGACCCCAACGGCGTCTGCAATCTTGTCGAGTGTCGCCAGCTCAATATTCAGCCGCTTCCCACTCTCGATCATGTACCAGTGCTGCCGGCTGGCGAATCCCGCTTTTGCAGCGGCCTCCTCCATGGTCAGTCCCTTCTTCTCGCGCAACGCCTTCAATTTTTCGTGATCGAGCATGTTTATAACCTAATCCTCTCTTTGGAATCCGTCAACTTTATGTTTGACATGTAAAACTTCTGTTATACAATGTCGGCATGAACACCCAGCAACTTAAGCCGCAAGAAGGCACTTTGATTGATCGCCAGTCCTGCCTGCCGACGTACCGCGCGGGAATGCCCGGCCACTGGCTGGTTTTCCCGGCCGTGGTGCTGATCCGCTGGACCGGCGCGGGGTGGATCATCGAAGCAAAGAACGGCGACGGCCGGCAGGCGACCTACACAGGCCCGTTGCCGCGAAACACCGGAGAGCACGTCCGGCTCACCGGCCGCCGTGGCGTCGGCGCGACGATCTGGTTCGATATCGCCAAGCTGAATTTGACGGTCGACGACTACGAAGAACTGCAAAATCGCATTTAGTCTGGAATGACAATCGATCGGTAAACCTCACCGGAGGACAGATTATGAAGAAAAGCCCAACCAAACTTCACCTGATTCGGCCAGTCGATCCATCCGTGGCAAGGCCCGTCATCCGCTACCGGGTGAAGATGCCAGCCAAGCTGATTACGCAGGTTATTGCGTTCAAGACAGCGCATGGATTTTCAACGCCCGATGACGCGCTCAATTTCCTGCTCAACCGCGGATTGAAGGCCATGGGCATCAATGAGTAGACCGCGCTTTTTCACGACCAACAGAACAAGAAACCACGGAGGTACCGACCATGATCACGAAAACTTTTGAAAAGATGCTTTTGTCCCGCATTCTGGTGGCCCGGATCCTCGGAAGGGCCAAGCCCGAGCCAATCACTGCATACGCCGGCCTGATGGTGTCGCCGGCCAAGCCTGACGGCGCTGGCATCGCCGAAATCCGGGGCGGCGGGTACGCGCGGGTAGTGGTCTCAAGTTGGAAGTGGAATTCGGCGGGGCTGAATGGAGCGAACCGCGACGCCCTTAGATTTCGCAAGGCGACCAAGTCTTGGGGAACCGTTACCCACATCTGCCTATTCGATGCGGCAGATCGGGGCCGTTTGCTCGCGGTGACTCCCCTGAAGGCTCCGAAGGCGGTTAAACGCGGCGAAGGGCTGATCCTCGCGCCCGGCGACCTGACGTTGTCGATCGACTGATTCTTTATTTTTGGAGTGACTCCCATGGCCCGTAAGCCTGGTCAATCTCTGAACGAAATGCTTTTCCTGATGGGGTTCGCCGCCGCCGCGGGGGGATTGTTCCCGACCGGCCCGATCAATCTGCCGGCTCACCTGGCGAGAATGACGCTGGCTGAACTTCAAATGGCGATGAACCGGCTCGAGCGTGTGCCAGCCCGGTCGATCGAAGCCCACAATCGCGGGAAAGCCCGCCCCACAAAACACAAACGGTCCAACCGATGAAAACCTCCAGCCCTTCACTCAGGCGGCGTGCGCTGCAATCTGAAGCCCGTTGTGGATTGCCCACCACGTCGCCAAATACCCACCGCGTCCAGCCGATCGAGCGTTTCCCGGCCAAGCCCCGCCCCGATGGCCGGTTTCAGAAGCGCATTTTCGGCACCCTGCACTATTTCGGGAAGAATGGCGATCGCGCCACCGCGCTGGCTGATTACGAGCGGGTGAAGCACCAGCTGTACAGCCGGCAGGCGGTCACGCCGGCTGAGGAAATGGACAACGCCACCGTCAAAGAGCTGGCCAATCGCTTTCTGCACGATCGAAACGGGGAGCTGGCCGCCATCACGTACAAGCAGTACCGCTCGGCCCTTAAGCGATTCGTTCGGTTCGTGGGCGTGAGCACTCCATGGTCAACACTAACGCCCGATCACTTCACACGCTTCGCCCGACGTCTCAAGAGCGTGGTGGGCGGGTATGCGTTCAATCGTGAGCGCGCCGCCGTCGTGGCGATGTTTCACTGGGCCGATGAGCAGGATTGGATCGATCACGCCCCGAAATTCGGAAAAGGCTTCCGCAAGGTGCCCCGCTCCGAGCTACGCGACCGCCAACAGGAAACAATTCTCGGCCGAGACGAGATCAACGCGCTGCTTGGGGCCTCCAGCCGGCAGATGTTCGCCATGATCCTGCTGGCGGTGAACGGCGGGTACGGCCCGGGCGACCTGGGCTTGCTGGAATGGCCGATGATCGACCTCGCAAAGGGCGTTATCGTCGACAAACGCGCGAAGACGAAGATCCGCCGATTCGTGACGCTCTGGCCGGAGACGGTTTTTGCGCTCCAGCGTTGCCGCCGGCCGGATGATCCTCGCGTGTTTCGAACTCGCAGCGGGAAGGCTTGGACGTCAACCGAAATCGGCCACCAATTTGCCGTCGCCGCAGATCGGGCGGGGCTTGAGCTCCAAAAGGGCGTGAATATCTACGCCCTCCGGCACACGTTCGCGACCATCGCCAATGAATTGGGCGATCCTGATGCTCGAAAACGGCTGATGGGCCACAGCCTCACCGGCCTGGATGACCATTACGTGCTTTCGATCTTTGAACCACGGCTTCGGGCGGTCACCGATCACGTTCGCAACCGCCTTGGGATTGTGGAGATCGTTGGCGAGGTACCGGCGGTGCTTCAATGAGCGGCGAGTCAGCTCCAGCAGCGGAGATCCTAACGCCCGCCGACCTCGCCCGGCGTTGGCGGGTGTCGCCCCAGAGCATCCTGAACGAATGCCAGCGGGGCAAGCTGATGCACTTTCGGGTGGGCCGACAGTATCGAATTCACCTGCGCGACGTGCTGATGCTGGAAGGGGAACAGACCCCCGCTCCAGCCAAGACCGCAAGGTCACGCCCGCAGATTCCTGATGAGATTGGAGACTAGATGCTGCTCGATCGACAGAAAGTTTCGACGATGACGGCAACGCCGGCCGCCATGACGGGCCCGATGGACGCCGCCCGCGTGCTGAGCGCGCTTGCCAGCGTGGATGCGAAGAGACTACTGACGGACTCGGCCAGCGCCGCCGCCGCGTGTGCCGAGGCGCTCGATCGACACTGCACCACCGACGTCGCCAACGCGGTCGAATCACTGCGAAAACACCACGCGGAGCGCAACCCATGCTGAAGTCCCTACCAGTTGTCGATCTGGCCGGCCAAGTATGGGCAACGGATCCCGGACCGACAGGACGGTATTTCATCCTGCCGAAGCGACTCGATGGAACGCTGATCGCAGCCATCGAAATGCCGTGGCCTGGAGCACTGAATCTGGCTTGGCAGATCGCCACCGTGCCCGAGCGCGCTCAATCCAAGCATGCTAAAGACCTCCGTGGGTGTACTGGCCGAGAGCTGTACGAACTTTTGTGGGTCTGGGACCGTCGACTGCAGCCGGTTGACAGACGCGGCCGCATTTTGCGGAATAGCGGCCGAGCCCGGGCTATCGTCTTCGAAAAATCTCTCGGCGGTGCCTCGCGATTCGAATACCGAATGCTGCGGTTTTGACGGAATAACTTAGTCACGCCCCCCGCCATCATTCATCTGCACATCGCGGAATCTTCCGTTTTTCATCGACGTTCATTCCGATACACCCTGGTAAACAATAAAAACAGATGAGACAATTTGATAATGCAATCGAAGTTGATAAATTAGAGAAAGCCTAAGCAAATCGGGCCTTTCCGCTGGTTTTAAGATGGGCATGACACGCTGGAGGTCACAGGTTCGAGCCCTGTATTGCCCATTTGTTGTAACTCCGCCGATCGCTTTGACTTGCGAACCTGCCCACGTGCGGCAGTGCGGCTCATGTGCTCCCCACCAACCCGGTAGTCTACCGTTTTGGTGCCCAGAGCTGAGTCGCTAATGCCGCAGATCATGCCCCGGATACCCAAGTACCGAATTCACATTCACCCAGCACCACGAGAGCGGCCCGGATCCGCCCGCATAGCCGCTGATCTCGGTCATCACCAAGTCGTGGGTCGTCACCTTCAGCGTCACCAACGACGACAACCCCTGTACGGCCTCGATGAGTGGCCCGGCATCGGCCTTCTATCGGGCATTCCAGTACCTTCGCCCGCATTCAATGGCCCGGGCCACGCTCACCAAGAGCAGGCCGGTAACCCACGGGCGTTTCCAACGGCTTCGGAACCCCATACTTGGGCCCTCCTTCCTCTGTACTCTCCATTCCCCTGGCACCCAGTGCCGTCGAGCGGACGAGGCAGGCCTGTAAGGCTCCACGTTCACTTGAGTTCATACCGGCCAGCCCCGCAGGGACTGCAGTTATACGCTTCGTGATTAATTTCCGCGCGCTGTTCGGCGCTTGTTCGGTAGCGCCCGGTCGACTTGTGTATCAGACTGATTCGACTCACACAAGGAGATGGGAAATGGACGTGTCTTTTCGGGCAGAAGGGGATGAAATCGAACTGGCCCATCGTGTCAGAACCGGGAAAGATGCGCGGCAGCGTGACCGCTATCGGTGCGTGCTGCTGGTGTGCCGGGGCGAGCAGACTTTGTCGATCGCCTGCACGATCGGTCGCAGCAGGAAGTTCGTGCAGGAGTGGGTGTATCGCTATCGCGACGGCGGGCTGGAGGCCTTGCGTCCGGGCAGGAGTTCGGGCCAGCCGACGAAGCTGCCGCGGGAACGCGAGGCAGCGTTCAAGGCGCGGATGCTTGGCGGGCCGACGGAACGAGACGGGGGCGTCGGCACACTGCGGGGCCTGGACGCGGTACGAATTCTCGAGCAGGAATTCGGGGTGGCCTACTCGCTAGATGGCGTCGGCGTCTACGACCTGCTGGAACGACTGAATCTCTCGTGTCTCAAACCTCGCCCGCGTCACCGTAAAAACGACCCACAGGCCATGAAAGACTGGCTCGAACGCGCCCTTTTTTGTCCGCCAGGTGAAGCAGGATCATCCCGACAAAACCGTCGAGGTTTGGTTCTGTGACGAGGCACGCATCGGCCAGCAGGGCACGCTGACCAATGTCTGGGCGGAGAAGGGCTCACGTCCGACTGCCGTCAAGCAAACCGAATACGACTGGGTCTACCTGTTCGGGTCGGCCAACCCCGTCACTGGCGAAAGCTCGGCGTTGATCGGTCCGACGGTCAACACCCACTTCATGAACCGCCACCTGCAGTTCATCTCCCAACAAGCTGGACCGGACAAACACGTCGTGCTGGTGCTCGATCAAGCCGGCTGGCATGTCGCCAGGGCGTTGCGAATCCCGAAAAACATCACGTTGTTTTACCTCCCGCCGTACAGCCCGGAACTCAGCCCGATGGAACGCGTCTGGCTGTACATGAGGAGCCACCACCTGAGCAATCGCGTTTTTAAAGACTACGACCACCTCTTCGACACAACCCGCGACGCTTGGAACGCCATCCCCGAAGACCGCTTCAAATCACTCTGCCACGAAGCTTGGCTGGAGCGTACAAATTAATCACGAACCGTATTACTTATCGTGATATGAAAAAAAGGGCGAGGCCTTTCGGTCTCGCCCTTTCGTGTTACGACTGACGGTCACCCTGCGATCTTTAGTTCATCGCCGCTGCCAGGTCGGCCAGCGGATCTTTGCCGATCAGCCGCAGATCGAACTTCTCCTGCAGCACCTTAAAGACGTTCGGCGAGATAAATTCCGGCGCACGCGGTCCGATGCTGATCTTCTTCACGCCCAGGCTCAGGAGCGTCAGCAGCACGGCTACGGCTTTTTGCTCGAACCAGCTGACGACCATCGTCAGCGGCAGTTCGTTCACCGAGCAGTTGAACGCCTTCGCCAGCGCCCCGGCCACTGCAATGGCGCCGTAGGCGTCGTTGCATTGGCCCATGTCGAGCAGGCGAGGCAGGCCGAGCAGATCGCCGTACTCGTGCTCACGGATGCGGTACTTTCCGCAGCCGAGTGTGAGGATGAACGAATCGGCTGGCGTGGCGGCGGCGTAGTCGGTGAAGTAGTTGCGGCCCTTCTCGGCGCCGTCGCACCCGCCGATGAGGAAGAACCGGCTGATCTTGCCGGCCTTTACCGCGTCGACGATCGTGCTCGCCGCATCCAGCAGCACCGTGCGGTGGAAGCCGACGGTCGTGGTCTTCACGATGTTGTCAGTAAGCTCCGGGCACGCCAGTGCCTTGCGGATGACCGGTGAGAAGTCATTACCCACGATCCGCGTCCCACCCGGAACGGCCGTGAAGCGCGTGGTGAACACGCGGTCGGCGTAGCTCGGGCGCGGGAGGACGATGCAGTTGGTCGTCGCGATCACCGGCCCGGCAAACTCGGCGAACTCCTGCCGTTGATCCTGCCACGCCCCGCCGAAATGCCCGGCAAGGTTCGGGTGGTTCCGCAGGTTCGGGTACATGTGCGCGGGCAGCATTTCGCCGTGGGTGTAGACCTTCACCGGCGTGCCTTCGCACTGCTTGAGCAGGTCCCACAGATCAACCAGATCGTCCCCGGTGATCAAAATCCCGTGCCCGGCCTGCGTGCCTTCCTTCACCCGCGTCGGCGACGGCTTACCAAACTTTTCGATATGCCCTGCGTCGAGCATCTCCATCACCTTCAGATTCTGTCGGCCGAGTTCCATGGCAATCTCGAGTAGCGTGGGGATGTCAAAATTGACGTTCGTCATCGTGCTGAAGAGCGCTTCTTCGATAAACGCGCTGACCGTTTCATCCGCCTTCCCCAGCCGGCGGGCGTGGTTGGCGTACGCGGCCATGCCCTTCAGCCCGTACAGGACGGTCTCCTGCAGCGACTGCACGTCCGGATCCTTCCCGCAAACCCCGGCCGTCTCTGCACATCCGCCACTACGAGCCTGCTCACACTGATTACAAAACATTCGACTACTCCTTTGGTGTAGTTGTTCCTTCTGCGGGGGATTATGGGGAAACGGGGAGGGCGGTTCCTTGATGTAGATCAAGTCGAAGAAAAAGGAGGAAATAGGTGGATTGATGTCCTTTTCGCCCCTTTTCATCCTTCATCCTTCCGCCTTCATCCTTTACGCTTCGTGCATGCAAACTGCCGCGATCGATGTTATCGGCCGATGCCCACTGTTCCGGGGCGTCAAAGGGCCGCACCTTCAGCTACTGGAATCCATGGCCAAGCTGCAGAAGTTCGACGCCGGTACGCCAGTCTTCCGCCAAGGTGACGAATGTCCCGGCGTGTACATCGTGGCCGAGGGATTGGTGCGGATTTTCAAGCTCGCCCCCAACGGCAAGGAACACGTCCTGCACCTGGTTTCGCCGGGGCAGACGTTCGCCGAGGTGGCGGCGATCGGTGGGTTCAACTGCCCTGCCAACGCCCAGTCCATCGCCGACAGCGTCGTCGTGCTTTTGCCGACCGAGCCGTTCATGAACGCGCTGCACACCCACCACGAACTCTGCCTGCAGATCATGACCGGGATGTGCCTGTGGGTACGCAGCCTGGTGGGGTTACTCGAAGACATCACTCTGCGCGACGCCATGGGCCGGGTCGCCAAGCTGCTGGGCGACTTGGCCCAATCCTCACACGGCGTGGTTCAGCTGCCCGCGATGAAAAAACACATGGCCAGCCACCTGAACCTGACGAGCGAAACGCTTTCCCGCACGCTCCGCCGGCTCAGTGAATCCGGCGTGATCGAATCCGACAACCAGACGCTCCGCGTGCTAGACGCGGAACAACTAAAGGCGATCGCCGTGGGGGTGGGCTAACGCATCATGTATTGTGGCGCGGCGCGAGGTGGCTATTCAGGGGTGACGCCTGAGGCGTGGGCAGATTGGTCAGGCTTCCCAAGGAGAGGGCTCCCTGCTTTACCCTCCCCACCTCACTCTGCCTATGAGTGTTCAGGGGGGGTCTCTGCGCGAAGACCATGTACCCGGATAAAGACTGACCAAACTGACCAATACCTAATGGGTTAGAGCGATCGCTTCAGGATCGCGTACTCGCGGATAAACCGCTGGCACTGCTCGACGCTCTGCCACGGCTCGGCCGTGTCGGCGTACTCCTGGCAAATGGCGGTCATGCTATTTCAGCGGCTGCAAACCACGAACATTATTGTTCCACGTTCCAGACATCGGTAGCCTACACAAAGTTGCCGACGACGTTCGTCGGCGAAGGTTCATATGGGAAATCCCGGGTAATATGAATGTCGGAGGTCGATCACCCGTATGAAAGCCAAGAGTGAAATCCCGGACGCGGTCCGTCGTGTGACAATAGACGACGGCTTCTGGTCGCAATTCGTCGATCGCACTCGGACGGCGACGCTCTCGCATGTCTTATCGCAATGCGAAGCGGGCGGCGCTCTCCAGAACCTCGACATCGCAGCCGGTCGCAGCAACGCGGCGTACGAGGGCGGGCCGGATCGCGACTCGAACCTTTTCAAATCCATGGAAGGCGCGGCGTACAGTCTTGCCCTTTCCGGACAGGCCGAACTTGATACCCGGCTCGATGCGATCATCGAGAAGATCGCCGCCGCCCAGGAGCCGAGCGGCTATTTGTGCTCGTACTTCACCGCAACTCGTCCGAACGAAAAATACACCGATCTGCACCGTTCGCACGAACTGTACTGCGCAGGCCATCTGATCGAGGCGGCCGTGGCGCATTTTCACGCGACGGGAAAACGAACGTTGCTGAACGTGGCGATCAAAAACGCTGACCATCTCGACGCAACGTTTGGTTATGGCAAGTTTGAAACCGTGCCCGGGCATCAGGAAGTGGAACTGGCACTGGTTCGCCTTTATCACGCGACCCAGGATAGGAAGTATCTCAACCTGTGCCGCTATTTTGTCGACATGCGGGGCAATCCGGATCTCGTGAAGCGGGAATACGCCGGCAAACCCGTGATCGAAAGTGAACGCCACCCGGGCCGAAACCGCCCGCCGGCGTATCGGCAGGATCATCTCCCGGCCGTGCAGCAGCGCGAGCCGGCCGGACACGCCGTACGGGCCGGCTATTTCTATACCGCGATGGCGGATCTGGCGATCGAGTATGAATCAGCCGATTACGCAACCGCGGTTGACTCGATCTGGGATCACATCGCCGCCCAGCACACCTTCATAACCGGCGGGGTCGGCACGCATCAACACCGCGATGAAGGGTTCGGCGACCCTTACCGCCTGCCGAACGATTCTGCCTACTGCGAAACCTGCGGCGGAATCGCATTGCTGCTGTTTTCGCATCGCATGAACCTGCTGCATGGCGATACGCGTTATGCCGATCTGATTGAAACCATTCTCTACAATCACGTGCTGTCCAGCACCGATAGAACCGGCTGCGGGTTTCACTATCGCAACCCGCTGGAAAGCACGGGCAACCACAGGCGTCACGCATGGCCTAACCCGGCCTGCTGCCCGACAAATGTTGTGCGACTGATTCCCCAGTTAGGGCAGTACGTTTATACGACCGCCGAACGCGCCATCTACGTCGATCAATTCGTCAACACCACCGCGACTATGGAGGTAGACGGCACATCGATCTCGCTGCATCAGCAGTCCAACTATCCTTGGGACGGACAAATCCAGATCGATGTGACGCCCAGTTCTGCGTGTGAATTTGCACTTCACGTACGCATCCCCGGCTGGGTAGACGGGCGACCCATCTTCGGCGATCTGTATCGAACGACGACACCGCACCACCAGAAAGCCACGATCACCGTCAACGGCCAGCCGATTGACGTCGAACGTCGAGAGAAAGGCTACTGCGTCATCCGCCGACTCTGGCAGGGAGGTGATCGCGTGGTGATCGATCTGCCGATGCCGATCCGGCGAATCGTCGCAGACCATCGAGTTGAATCCGACCGCGGAAAGGTGGCCCTGATGCGCGGCCCGCTGGTCTACTGCGTCGAAGGGGTCGATCACGCTTGCGACATCGCCACGCTCACACTCCCCGCCGACGCATCGCTGGAGACGAAAAAGATGCCTGACCTGTACGGAGGCATTATCGCGATCGAGCGAATCGACGGCCCACTGACGGCGATCCCCTACTTCGCTTGGAACAACCGCGAAACCGGCCCGATGCTTGTTTGGCTACCCGCCGCCCCCACGACACCTGCTGAATGAAAACTCACAATTTGCGGATCATGGCGTAGATCATTAACACCCCGCGAATCGTCCACAAGATCGTGCGAATCCAAATTGAGTCTTCCGATTAACCCTCTTACCGATCACCGCTATTCAAAAAACCATTTCTTCGACTTCCATGCGGCGGTTGACGACTTTAAGAAGGGTTTTTTCTGCCGCCTTTACGCCGTTTGATGCGTTCCGCGCCGATTCATG
>JANMES010000075.1:0-6038 GCA_031377185.1 Phycisphaerae bacterium | reverse complement strand
CACCTGCGGCCTGGGCAAGCACTCGGCCACCGTGTGGACGTGCGACCTGTCGAAGGATTACGTGACGATCAACGCGGATTACCACACATGAGGCAGGGCCGAGATGTGCTGGAAACGATCAAGACCCTCCTGCAAGCCGAGTGGGCGGGGAAAGACATCGCCTTGCTCACAGACACGATCTAAAATCCATGACGGGACGGTAAACAGTTACAAGGGATCCGAACGAATAAAGGGGTCACTACTGATTTTTTGCCAGCTTAAGGGATCCGTACGGACCCTTTTTGTTTCAACTGTCCTCGGTTGATTTGTCCCTGCCTCATGTGTGGTAATCCGCGTTGATCGTCACGTAATCCTTCGACAGGTCGCACGTCCACACGGTGGCCGAGTGCTTGCCCAGGCCGCAGGTGAGGTCGACGACGACTTCCTTGGCGGCCAGGGACTTGCTGGCCTTTTCTGCGTCGAACTTCAGGGGCGTGCCGTGGCGGAAGACGGGGGTGCCTTGCAGCTTCAGCACCGATTTATCGGGATTGTACTTCGCCCCGCACAAGCCGGCGGCGGAGACGATGCGGCCCCAGTTGGGGTCGTTGCCGTGCATGGCGCACTTCACCAGCGGGCTGTTGGCGATGGCGCGGGCGATCAGGCGGGCATCATGCACGCTGGCGGCGGTGCTGACGATGATCTTGACGACCTTCGTCGCCCCTTCGCCGTCGGCGGCGATCTGGTAGGCGAGGGATTGGCAGACCTCGTTGAGTGCCCCGGCGAACGTGGCAAGCGCCTTGGGCGAGTCGATCGCGGGGCCGAGGCCGCTGGCCATGATCGCGGCGGTGTCGTTGGTGCTGCAGTGGTCGTCGACGGTGACGGCGTTGAAGCTGTCGTCGGTGGCGGCGTACATCAGCTTTTGCAGCTTGCTCGATGCGATCTTGGCGTCGGTGGTGAGATAGGCCAGCATTGTCGCCTGCGGCGGGCCCATTCGCGGACCGATCATGCCGCTGCCTTTGCACACGCCTGCGAGGGTGACGACCTCCTTGCCGATCTTCACCCGCACGGCGGCGGCTTTGCGGACGAGGTCCGTCGTCAGAATGGCGGCAGCGAACTGATGGGCATGGTCGACGCTGTCGCCGAGGTTGGCGAACGCGCCGCTGATGCCCGTGCGGACTTTGTCCATCGGCAGGAGGTGGCCGATGATGCCGGTCGAACTGGGGAGGACGGCGGTCGCGTCGCAGCCGACGGATTTGGCGGTCAGGTCGCACATGGCCCGGGCGTCCTTCTCTCCCTGCTTGCCGGTGCAGGCGTTGGCGTTGCCGGCGTTGACGACGACGGCGCGCAGCTTCCCGCCGGCGATGTTCTCGCGGCCGATCTTCACCGGGGCGGCGAAGACCTTGTTCGTGGTGAACACCGCGGCGGCGGTCGCGAGGCGGTCGCACACCAGCAGGCCAACGTCGGGCGTCTGCTTGCTCTTGATCCCGGTGTGTACGGCACCGGCCTGAAACCCTCGGGGTGACAACAAATGCAAATCGGCCATGAAGCGTATCTCCTTGGTCGAATAATAACGGAAATGAACCACGGAGGCACGGAGGCGCTTTCGACGATCGAAAACCACTTTGCAAATCAACATCTCTGAATTGTTTATTTAAAGTGCGGCTTGTGAAGCTGAGGCGCGCCTCCGTGTCTCCGTGCCTCCGTGGTTAATCTTCTTTACGTCGTCACCAGCGACGCCGGTTCAGGCTTCTTCGTCACCGGCACGGGCAGCGCCTTATGTCGCCGTACGATCAGCAGGGAGCTTTCGACTTCCTGTGCGATGCGCTCCGAGCGGAAGCCGAACAGGTGGGATTCGAGGCCCCATTCTTCGCCGACGCCGATGACGGTCAGGTCGGCCGACTGGGCGTGTTGGACGACGACGTCGACGGGGCTGTCGTCCTGAACGATCTTGAACTGCACTTTGGCTGACATGCCGGGCTCGACGAACAGGCGTTCCATCAGGCCGGCGACGGAGCTGTCGGTATTGCGGCTGCGGGGGACGACGTGCAGTACGGTGACCTCAACGCCAGGGGCGCTGGCCAGCCGGCGGGCGAGTTCCATTGCCAGCACGTCGTGCGTGCTGCCGAGGTAGGGGACGAGGATCTTCTTCGCGCCACGGAAGCCGCGGTCGACGAAGATGGCGACGTTGGCTTCGACGTTGCTCAGCACGCGGTGGACCGTCCCGCCGAGCACGTTGGCGCTGAAAACGGCGTGGTGGAAGCCCATCAGCAGCAGGTCGATCTTCCGATGCTCGGCCAGGCGTGAAATATCGCCGGGCACGTCGCGGCTGACGAAACTGATCGGCTCGACAGGCACCTTCAGCTTGGCCGCCTGGGCCAGCAGCGGCTGGAGCGGCTCCTGCTCATCGGGCTCTGGTTCGGGGTCGATGCCTGCCCGGTAGGCTTCACGATCGACCGGGCGGCGGAGGTGCAGGGCATAGATCAAACGGTTGGGCTCCACGCCGGCGATGGCGTTGGCCAGGTCGAGCAACGCGGCACCGCTGCGCGGGGCGGCGATCGGGATCATCACGCTGAACGCGGGTTTCACGATGTTGGCGGCGTCTGTTTCGTCTTCCCCAAAAAGCTTGCGGGGGTAGACCAGGTGCAGGATCGGCGTGGTCATGGCGGTCGTCGTCAGCGCCATGATGACCATCATCGCGAAGACCGCATCGGTAATGACGCCTAGCTCCCGGCCGATGTTGAGGATGAGCAGTTCCATCAGCCCGCGGGTGTTCATCAGGATGCCGATGGCGCTGGATTCGCGCCAGGTGAAGCCCGACACGCGGGCCGCGATGGCCGACCCGCCGAACTTGCCGGCGCACGCGACGGCGATGATCAGTAGCGTGTAGCCCCAAAGTTGCGGCGTATCGATCAGGCCGATCTGCGTCTTGAGCCCGGTGAACGCGAAGAAGATCGGCAAGAGGAAGACGACGGTGAAATCTTCCAGCTTCTCTGAGAGATCGCGGATGAACCGGCTGCCCTTGGGCATCATCGCGCCCATCAGGAACGCGCCGAATAGGGCGTGAATGCCGATCATCTCCGTCGCAAACGCCGACGCCATCACCAGCAGCAGCACGACAGCGACGAGGTTCTGATTCAGCCGGCCGGTGCGGTCGTAGTACAGCTGCAGACGCTGCAGGAACGGTCGGACGATGAAGAACATCACCAAGACATATATGCCGGATAAGCCAGCGGTAATCAGCCCCGGCTGCAGTCCGTCAGAATTGGCGACGGCGACAACAAACGCCAGCATGCACCAGGCGGATACGTCATCGACGGCAGCGCAGGTGATCGCGACGGCGCCGACGCGCGTGCGGTGGAGGTTTCGCTCGGTGAGGATGCGCGCCAGCACCGGGAACGCGGTGATCGACATCGCCGCCCCCATGAACAGCGCGACGGCGGTGAAGCGCATGCGGGGCGTGTCATTGAACAGTTGGGTGTACAGCCCCAGCGTCAGGATCGCCCCGAGCAGGAACGGCCCGAAGATACTGGCGTGGCTGATGAGCACCGCCGCGTGGCCGCGGTTTTTGATCAGCTTGGGGTCGAGCTCCAGGCCGATCAGGAAGAGAAAGAGGATCACGCCCAGTTGACTCAGGACGTTGAGCAGCCCGATGCTGGAGGCGGGGAACAGCGTCTCCGACGCCTCCGGCCAGACCCAACCCAGCAGGCTGGGCCCAAGCAGGATGCCCGCGATCATCTCGCCCATCACCTGGGGCTGGTGGATGCGCGCAAACAGCCATCCCATCGCCCGGCTGGCTGCCAGCACGATGCCGATCTGCACGAGGAGCAGGAGGATGGGGCTATTTAGATGCATCCTTCGCTTCCCGCCACAGGCGATAGGGACTTAGATGCAGTTCGGTGCCTGCGTTGGTTTTGGAAAGGTGTTCGCTGAGGACCATCTGGTCCAGCCGAAACTTGGTCGGCTTTTCGTTCTCCACGGTCAAAACGGCAAAAACACCGGATTGCTGAATGACAGCGTGCCGGTTCGGCTTCCCCGGTTCAATGACGGCCCAGTTGCCCGACAGGTCGGTCGGCGCCTGCAGTTTGATGCCCATGTGCAGGATTCCCCACAGCACCGCGCCGCAGACGAGCATCATCAGGATGTAACCGCCGGTCGTTCGATTCATCATTCCATTTCCAAGGCTACCGTAAGTCATGGTACAACTGTGCGAAATTCGCGACGGGTTATACAATTTTTAGTCGAGTGATCCTATGGGATTCAACCTGATAGAGAAACAAGTATTGTACGACGGCAAAAAGGTGCGGCTCGAACTGCACCACCTAGCCGACGACGAAGGCAAACGGCTGAAGAAGGAGATCATTGTCCATCCCGGGGCGGTGGTGATCTTGCCGTTTCTGGATGCGGAAACGATTTTGCTGATCAGAAACCGCCGATATACCGTAGGCGAGATCCTAATCGAGCTACCCGCCGGCACGCTGGAAAAGGGCGAATTGCCCATGAACTGTGCCGGCCGGGAGTTACAGGAAGAAACCGGCTACCTCGCCGGCCGGCTGAAACCGATCGGCAGCTTCTTTGCCTCTCCTGGCATCATGACGGAGAAGATGTACCTTTTCGCGGCGTATGATTTAGAGAAGACCCGAACGGCGTTGGAACCCGATGAAGAAATCGAAGTCAACGCCGTGCCGTGGAATCAGGCGATGGAGATGATCCAGTACGGGCAGATCAAGGACAGCAAGACGATCGCGACGCTGCTGATGTACGATCGGTTTATGCGTAACGCAGAGAAGGTGACGTAATGGGCTGGGAAGACAGACCGTACAACCAGGAAAGCAACGGCGGGATTCCGCCGGTCCATTTTCAGCTCCCCAAGCTGTCACGGCTGACTATTACACTGTTGGTGTTGAATCTGGCTTTGTTTCTATTAAAAGCAATCTGGGAACGCGGGTATCTAACGACCCTTCATTGGGGCGCGTTGGAACTGACGGACGGTCATGCGTTTACCCAACCCTGGCGATGGGTCACCTATCAATATCTTCATGCCACGGGTGGCCACGTCTTTTTCAATCTGATCGGGCTCTACTTCTTCCTTCCGACACTGGAACTGACGTGGGGATGGCGTAAGGCCTTAGCATTTTACACCGCAGGCGGATTCGTCGGCGGTGTCGTTTTCTGTGTCTATGCGGCAGTCATCGGACGGAGCGAGTTTGCCCAGATCATCGGTGCCAGCGGCGCGGTGATGGCCACAATGGGAGCGGTCGCGCTGCTATTCCCGAACCGGCAACTGATTCTGCTTGTGTTCCCGGTTCCGATCCGAGTAGCCGTGGCGCTGTTCGCCGCGCTGTATCTTCTGACGGTGCTTGGAGACAAGAGTTTGTCCGACGCCTGCCATCTCGGCGGTCTGGCGTTTGGGTTCTTTGCTCCTCTCCTGGCAGGTCCAACGCTCTATAAATACCGTCAGAGATGGCGACGTCGTCAAGTCAACCGACAGGCGGAATTTGAAGTCCAGGAGCAGGAAACCATCGACCGCATTCTCGCCAAGGTCTCCCATCAGGGCATGCAAAGCCTGACCAATGCCGAGAAAAAAGCCCTCAAGCGGGCCACCGAACGTCAGCAGCGGGCGGAAGTTTCAAGAAGCCGCAAGGCGTTTTGACGTTTCCCGCCGTTCGCCATACCTTTGCGGGTTCCAATGACCAACGCTGCTCACCAACAGTGCATCAACCCGAATTGCCGCGCCACGTACGACGTGAGCGAGGTGAAGGTCGGCTGCAGCAAGTGCGGATCGCTGCTGGACATCGTTTACGACTGGTCGCGATTGTCGGTCCCCAAGAGTCTTGGCTTTTTCGAGCACCGCTGGGCGACCAAGGGCACGGGCATACAGGGCCGGCTCGATTTCTCGGGCGTCTGGCGGTTTCGAGAGCTCATGCCGTTCTACCGCACCGACGACGACATCGTCACCATCGGCGAAGGTCGCACGCAGTTGCAGCAGGCTGATCTGCTGGCCAAGCAACTGGGCATGAAACAGGGGTGCCTGCACCTGCAATATGAAGGACTCAACCCTT
>JANMES010000043.1:0-2247 GCA_031377185.1 Phycisphaerae bacterium | reverse complement strand
GAGAGACCTGACATGCGCTTCAGTCAGACCCTTCAGCGCAGCTAAATCCTTGTAAACGGAGTCCTGCGAATCACCGCTGTTCGCGGCGTTACCAATGGTCATTCGGCCCGATTAATTGGATTTTCGTTGCACCGCAGCGATTCTTAGTCTGATGTCGGCTTCCGACTGCGGATTCAACCGGTGGATGCAACACACTAAAGACTGCGTAAGCAGGAGGAGTGTTGCCGATGAAGCAAAGACGGAGAATCTATTACACGGAAAGTCAGAAAGCCTTGATGTGGGAGCGCTGGCGGAAAGGGGAGTCTCTTCAACAGATCGCCCAGTTGTTTGATCGAAATCACTCGTCAATACAAGGCATTCTGGCTGAGACCGGCGGGATAAGCCCGGCGCCGCGACACAGATCAAGCTTTGCTCTGACGTTGACTGACCGCGAAGAAATATCGCGTGCTTTGGCATCCGGTCACTCGATCCGTTCGATAGCAGTTCTTCTGGAGCGAGCGCCGTCGACTATCAGTCGCGAGATCAAGCGCAACGGGGGGCCGAATTGCTATCGGGCAAACCAGGCCGACCTGGCGGCCTGGGATCGGGCACGTCGCCCCAAGACTTGTAAACTCGCCGAGAACCCCACCTTGGCGCGTATCGTGGCAGCGAAGCTCCAATGTCTTTGGTCACCGGAGCAGATCGCGGGCTGGCTGAAGTGCGCTTACTCGGATGACGAGAAAAAACAGGTGTCACACGAGACGATCTATCGCAGCCTCTTCATTCAAGCCCGTGGCGTCTTGAAGAAAGAGTTGTTGCAACATTTGCGGCGCACGCGAGCAATGCGCCGTTCGCGTCATCACACCCAGAAGTCAGACGATCGCCGCAGAATCCCTGACGCGGTGTCGATCAGCGAGCGCCCTGCCGCAGCGGAGGACCGGGCCGTGCCAGGGCACTGGGAGGGTGACCTACTGTGCGGGAATCGCAGTAGTCAGATTGCAACGCTCGTCGAACGTCAAACACGCTATGTGATGCTGGTTAAGGTCGCTAGCAAAGATGCCGAAACGTTCGCCAATGCTCTGATCAAGAATGCACGCAAGCTGCCACAGGAAATCTACAAGTCGCTGACTTGGGACCGCGGCACCGAGATGGCTGGACACAAGCGCTTTACTGTGGCGACGGACATCCAAGTCTATTTCTGTGACCCTCGGAGTCCTTGGCAGCGCGGAACCAATGAAAACACGAATGGGCTACTGCGACAGTATTTCCCGAAGGGAACCGATATTTCGACCTACTCGCAAGCCAAGCTCAATGCCATAGCGAGGAAATTGAATGAGCGCCCTAGAAAAACACTAAATTACGCAACACCCGCTGAACGATTTCGCCAATCCGTTGCATCCACCGGTTGAATCCGCCAATGGACAGCGGCCGTTCAGAGCGCGCGCGAGCTCGGATATTGGCGGGCAGGTATCGGCCAGAAGCGGGCTTCCGGTTGAGCATTTCAAAGCGACTCATGCAAGACGCCGCCACTGCAGTTCGTGTGGCCGGTAGCGGGGATGGTTGCTTTTTGAGATGAACTGTTCTATTGCTTACCGCACGGAATTTCGTACTCAAGTCGCGACTGACACGCTTTCCTGTTTGGCCCTACAAAGACTTCGATCTCTACACGGCGATTGCGTTTTCGCCCGATGGCAGTTCGGTTGTCCGCTACTGGCCGCTGCTGCCCAAATGCTTCGATTCTTACATTCCCCTTGAATGGGCCTACATCAGACTCTAGATACCTCCGCACATTTTGCAATCGCTCAATGGATAGCGCATGGTTCGCAACAGCCCTCCCAGAGCTGTCCGTATGCCCGCTGAGATGCCATCCGAGAATCTCCTTGTCGGAAGATTGGCGGGAAATTCTGTGAAGGAGATTTTGCAGCTTTTGACGCTCCGTCGGATCAATGCTAGAACTGCCTGTCCGAAAGAAAACATCGACAGGAAACGATCCCCCTCGGCAGGCGTCGGCCAACTCCACCGCAAATTTGCAAAGCGCCTCACTAGGAACTTGCGGGACGGAGACTGTGGGAACGGCTCGGATTGTTTTAGCTTTGTCCGCCTGGACCGCGCAGGCGGCAAGACAACCTGCCAAGATAAAACCCATGCAGCGTCTGACCAAAGAGGCTGTCGCCCCCACAGAACGTCGTTTCGGGCCAATACAAACAAATTCGACAGGCGTTCGCATTCTTATTCGGGATGAAAACAAGCGCCATCTAAGCAAGATAC
>JANMES010000029.1:0-46761 GCA_031377185.1 Phycisphaerae bacterium | reverse complement strand
CGTATTGTTTCAGTTCCCGGGCGTCCATGCCGGAGCAGAAGTTACCAAATCCCCTCGCCGGGCGCGCCCCCTGCACTCAATAAAATTCCACGGGACGGTAAGCAGTTACAAAATCCATGACGGGACGGTAAACAGTTACTCCCGATGGGGCCGGGGCCGAATGATCGTGGACTTTCGCGCAAGCACATCATGGAGCAGTGCTACGACAGCCTCCGCCGGCTGAAGGTGGATTATATCGATCTGTATCAGTGTCACCGCTACGACGCCGACACGCCGCTGGAGGAAACCGTGCGGGCGATGGACGATCTGATCCATCAGGGCAAGATCCTGTACTGGGGTTTTTCGATGTGGTCGCCGGAGCAGATCGAGGATTGCCTCAAGTTCTGCGGCGATCGCTACTACAAGCCGCGCGGTAGCCAGCCGCAGTACAACGCGATCGAGCGGTCGCCGGAAGCCAAGGTCTTCCCGCTGTGCAAGCAGGCGGGGATCGGGCAGGTCGTCTTCTCGCCGCTGGCGCAGGGCGTGCTAAGCGGCAAGTACAAGCCCGGCCAATCATTACCGAAAGACAGCCGCGCCAGTGACGATCGACAGAATCAGTGGATTAAGGGAATTGTTGGCGATCAGGACTTGCTCAGCCGCGTGCAGAACCTCAAGGCTGTCGCGGATCAGCAAGGCTGTACGATGGTGCAGCTTGCACTGGCGTGGATCCTGCGGCGGAGCGAAGTCTCCAGCTGCATCATCGGTGCCACCAAGCCCCAACAAGTCGAAGAAAACGCCGCCGCCAGCGGGATCAAGTTGACGGAAGCTGTGATCGCGCGGATTGATGAGATTCTGTCGTAAAAGCCGAGACGGTTAGCTGGAGGGCGGGTGTCCTCACCCGCCGCGTATTTGCGGCAGACGTGGCGGCTGGGGACAGCCGCCCTCCAGATTGCATCGAACGTTTATTAGCGCAATCGAAATCGTCCCCATTCGCCAAATCGTCCATGCGACGAATCAATCCAGCGACATCATGTAAACCAGCGCGTCCTGGCCCTTAAGCAGTGCGGGGATCGTCGATACATGATGAAAGCCCATCTCGGTCAGTAGCGCTCGGCCGTTGATGTGGTCCTTCTGGTTTACGTTCATCCACACCCGTCGGGCGGGGATTTTCTTGGATTGGAAGAACTGGCGGATTTGTCCCAACGTCGCTTCGAGCAGCCGCTGGCCGTGGCCGGCGCGGCGGTAGGGTGGGGCGATTTGCAGTTCGAGCAACTGCACCACGCCGGTGCTGCCATCGCCGTTGATGTACCACTTGGCGTGGCCCATGGGCTTTGACTTGTCGCTCAGGCGGACCGTCTGGATGAATCCGTCGATCGGCCCGACGGGTAACGCTGGTTCGTAGGTGTATTCTGACATGGCTTGCTTTACGGCTCGACGGGACGGGCGGGAGGCGTTTCTAAATCCATCTGCGTCAGCCTGGGCTGATCGCGATCCTGCCCGAGTTGCGCCAGCAGTTCTTTCACGCGGCGCGGGTTGAGGTCGGCCGAGAAACTGCCGGTCAGCGTGGCGTTGCCGACCGGGTCGCTCATGCTGCCGCGGGCGGTTTTGAGTTTGAGGGTGGTGTTGGAGATGCGGAAGTCGGCCGACTCATCGCCGGCGTAGATCTTCACGAAACCGGCCCCGCCGTAGTGCATCATGTCGGTCTGTTTGCCGGTCGAATCACCCCAGACGTACCAGTTGATCGCCGCGTTGGTGGCCGACGGGTGATCACCGCGGTCGCCGATCATCGGCGTCCAAAGCACGCGAATATGCACCATGTGCTTGAGCGGCCGAACCGGCATCGATTGCAGCGGCTTGCCGGGCGTGGGCACCTGGGCGTCGTCGATCGGGTCATCGAGCAGCACGATGTCGAAGTCGCCGTCTTCGCCTCGGGTGGCGTAGACCTGGGTGAAGCTCTGTTTGAAGGTCAGCTTGCGTTCAGGAGAGGCAACGGTCAGCGTGGGGCGCGAGTTGCATCCGGCGACGAGCATCAACGCGAGTGCGATCAGGCTACCCGTTGAAGCGGGCAGACCGGCGAGTTTCATCGAATTGAATCGTCGTCCTGACACGAACCCTCACTAAAGCGATCCTGTTTTTGCCACAGATGGGGCACAGATCAACACAGATGAAATACAGAAACGAAGATGAAAAAGATGATAATGATGAGGATTCTATCTTTTAAATCTTTTTCATCTTCGTTTGCTCTGATCTGTGTTCATCTGTGCCCCATCTGTGGCGAAAATCCTATCGTGTTGCGTTATCCAAACCCAGAAGTGCAAGCGTGTCGCGCTCCACGATGCCCCGCAGCGCTTCGCGCGGGATCAGCGGCAGGTTCGTGCCTTGCGCGATCTGGTTGATGCTATAGAGCGCCTCGATGCAGTCGGCGGCGTTTGTGTATGGAAAATCGCTTCCGAACAGCAGTTTGTCGATCACCTGGTACTGATGCACCGCAACCAAGGCGTTGTACGCCTGCCACGGCCGGCTGAGCATGCCGCTCACGTCGGCGTATACGTGCTGGTGTTTACCGAGCAGGGTGATGGTTTCTTCGATGAACGGATGGCCTAGCTGAGCGATCACGATACGCAGCTTGGGGAAGGTGCGGGCGACTTCGTCCAGCAGGTACGGACGGCTGTATTCCAGCTTGCTCTGCTCGGAGAACGGGCCGCTCGGGTGGATCAGCACCGGCATGCCGAGTTCCTCGGCCATCTCGTAGACCGCCATTGCCCTGCTGTCGGTGGGGTGGAAGTCCTGGTTGGCCGGGGACAAGGTCACGCCGTGCAGATGAAGGTCGTTTTTCGCGAGTTTCAGTTCGGCAGCAGCACCATGTTCGGTCGGGTCGATCCCTGCGAAGCCGATCAGCTTCTGCGGGTATCGTCGAACGTAATCGGCCAGAAACTGGTTGGGGATTTCCGCCCGGAGATAGCGGCTCTTAAAGCCCAGCACGATGGACTTATCGACTGGCCCGCTATGGGCCCAGTGATGTTCCGGATCGGCAGCGGGGACGGTGCGCCATTGGCCTTTCCCGACGCTCAGCCGAGATGGTCGAGGCCGGTTGCCGCGAGGCAACTCGCCAAGGTCCATCTGTCCCAACTGGTCAGGGCTCTGCCAGACGTGCGTATGACAATCTACGATCATGTGGACTACTCCGTCGCTCGCGGCGATGGGCAAGAGTCTATGGAAATCCGGCGAAGCGTCCAGTAATTCCCATGCTCCCACGCAGCATACTGTTCATTTATCTTTATCGGACGTTCATCGAAGGCGCCTGCAGGAAAACCGTAAGCTGTTTCAGGCAATGATGTTAGTGTTGGGGATTTTCCTAGGGTGCCGTTCAGGGCACCATTCGGTCGCCGAACCAGTCTCAGCAAAACGGTGCCATGAATCGCACCCTACTTCTTGGCAGATTTGCGTCGTCGCAATTCGGCGTCGATGAACATGTCCAGTTCCCCGCGATCCAGCACGCTTTCAACGTTGGCGGTTTCGACATTGGTACGGTGGTCTTTCACCCGCCGGTCGTCGAGCACGTAACTGCGGATTTGGTTGCCCCACGCGATCGCGCCCTTTTCGCCATAGAGTTTTTTCAACTCGTCATCGCGCTTGGCCTGCTCCATCATTTCAAGCCGGCCGGTAAGGAGGGCGAGCGCCAGGCGTTTGTTCTGCTGTTGGCTGCGCTCGACGGAACAGGTGACTTGCAGGCCCGTCGGTTTGTGGGTGATTCGGACGGCCGACGCGACCTTGTTCACGTTCTGCCCACCCGGGCCGCTCGATCGAACGAAGGCGACGATGTCGAGATCGACCTCGGGAATGACCATCGCGGTGTCGGTCTCCTCAAAGTCGGGAACAACATCGAGCGAGGCAAAGCTCGTCTGCCGCTTACCTTGGGCGTTGAAAGGGGACGGCCGCACCAACCGATGCACACCCGCCTCGGCCCGCATGTAGCCATAGGCGTATTCGCCTTTGACCAGCAGGGTGACGGATTTGATGCCCGCCTGTTCGCCCCATTGGCGGTCGGTTTCGGAGACGTCCCAGCCGCGCTTCTCGAAGAAGTAGAGATACATGCGGAGCAGCATCTCCGCCCAGTCCTGCGCTTCGGTGCCACCCGCGCCGGCGTGGATTTGGACGAAGCAGTTTTTGGCATCATTTTTGCCGTCGAGCAGCGCCTGCAGTTCGATTTTTTCGCCGCGCTGTTCCAGATCCGCCAGCATTTGGTCGGCCTCGTCCAGCGACGCCTGATCGCCCGCCTCCGTGCCGAGCTCATAAAGCGCCCGCACGTCATCGATGGAAGACATCATCGTCTCGATTGGATCGACGACGGCCTTGATCAGCTTCATTTCCGCGACGACGCCCTTGGCGGTTTCCTGGTGATCCCAGAAACCTTCCTGGCCCATCTTGGCCTCAAGCTCTTTTTTGCGGGCTATTTTGTTGGGGAAGTCAAAGAGAGTCCCGGATGGCGATCATCCGGGCTGAAAGGTCTTCGATCGATTTGGACAATTGCTCGTGGATCATTGGACGCTCAACGTAGCAGAAACCTTCGCTGGCTTCAAACGAGACCTTGCTCATCTTTAACCAAAGCAGAGACCGCGAAGGGTGCGAAGATGCCGAGAAGGGCGCGAAGGACAAATCTTGTCATTGCTCTCTTTGCGGCCTTCTCGGCATCTTCGCGATCTTCGCGGTCTCTTCTCTCCAGCCGCTTAAACCCTCCAACGGCTCACTGGATATGAATATCATTGGCTGACGTGAGGGGCGCATCTGGGACCACCTTGGGCGGGTGATCGAACTCCAACTTGATCACCATCACGGTATTCGCCAATTCGTTGTTGGGCAGTTTTCGCAGGCAGAGATAGCCGACCTGTTGGCGGTGATCGCTTGGCTGCATCTCAAGGGTCAGGTCCACCTTGGTGCCGGTGTTTAGCAGTGTCGCCGTCCGCGGCAGAGTGCGGAGCGGCTTGAGTTTGATCGAGTCAGCCGCCAGGTCTTTGTGTGCGATGACGTACACCGTGTTGCCGCGTCGGGTCAGCAGCACTTCGCGGTTCTGCGTGAGATGGTTGGCTGGCTCTGCGGATTCCAACGCCTCGCGCACCTGCCTGTGCCACTGCCCGATCCGGCGGAGAATGCTGGCTGACTCTTCCGGAATCGTGCCGTCCGCCATCGGGCCGACGTTAAGCAGATAGTTGGCGTCGCGGGCGAGATACTTGGCGATGCTGCGCAGGAGGTGGCGATCGGCGTAGTACGTCTCGTTTTTGCGATAGCCCCAGCTTTCTGTACCGACGGATTGACACGCTTCGGTGCGTCTTGAAAAGACCGGCAGTTCGTTGCCGTCGGCGGAATAGTCTCGCTCCGGCGTACCATAATCTCCGGCGTCGTATCCGCGGTCGTTGATCACTGCGGTCGGCTGCAGCGAGCGGATCATGTCGTTGATCGACGGATCGACGTGTTTGTCCACGTTCATATCCCACCAGATGCCGTGAATTTCGCCATAGTTAGCGCATAACTCACGCACTTGGCCGCGGAGGAACTCGATGTATTTCGGCAGGTTCGGCGCATCGCCGGACTGGGCGGGCAACTCGTGATGCCTTCCCTGATTCGGGTAATTTTTATGATGCCAATCCACCACCGAGTAGTACAAACAAAGCGGAAACTTCCGCCGATGACACGCATCGGCCAGCAGTTTCACGATGTCCTTGCCGTACGGCGTGTTCATCGTGTTGAACGGCGTGAACTGGGTGTCCCACAGGCAAAAGCCGTCGTGATGCTTGGTGGTCAGGCAGATGTATTTCATCCCCGCCGACTCTGCCAGGTCGAGCCACGCATTGGGGTCGAATCGAATCGGATTCCAGCGGGTCGCCAGCTTCACGTACTGCTCGCGAGGCACGCGGTAGCGCCACTGTTCCTGCTCATGCAGCCCATTGATGGTGTACAGCCCCCAGTGAACAAACAGCCCAAACCGCCGCTCGAACCACCAGTCGCGGTCGTCACCAAAACGGGGTGCGGGTGGAAAGGCTACGTCGGCAGGTGTTGGCATGGTGATCCCTTAAGCGTCGACTTAAACATAGTCGTAGCAAAGGGATTATGCTTCAACCGACAGCTGTTGGGAAAACTGCCGCGTCATTGCGATGGCCAACTCCGTCAGCGCATGGCAAACGCTTTACTACTTGGCCATGTTCGACCTGCAGAATGCTGAGTCAAGGATGCGGCCGCGCGGGTGGGATTGTCTCCGGTAAATCCGCTCGGATTCCGATCACGCCCGCCGGTATGGGGCTGAGATGGTAGGGAGATGAAACTTGATCTCAGATCATCGGCTTAGATAACGCATCG
Source organism: Phycisphaerae bacterium (assembly GCA_031377185.1). Classification (GTDB taxonomy): domain Bacteria; phylum Planctomycetota; class Phycisphaerae; order Tepidisphaerales; family Tepidisphaeraceae; genus JANMES01. The sequence goes on along the minus strand of JANMES010000029.1, from coordinate 40,431 downwards.
CACGGCCTTTTTTTGCGTTTGAATCATCGATTCGTCAAAAAGTAAAAGAAATACAATTTGCCTTCAGCCTCCCGTCGCCCAAGAATCGATTAACAGGAGGTTTTATGCCCAATGGTATAGGCCCCAAAAGCATTTTCAATCCTCATCAACAAGGTGCGTCCTTATCAGGTTTGGACACCTTTATGCCTCAGCCCGGCGAATCGTTCTCGAGCATGCCGGAAGATCTGATTGACGGCAAAGTCGAGGAAGATGAGGAAGAAGCGGATGTTGAATCAGGTTTGGACGGGTCGGCAAATTCTGGTGATGAGGCGGTTGAAGAAATCGCCGAGGCGCTGGATGAATCTCGCCATGCCGAACCCGCCAAGCCCGCTCCGCCGCCGCCCGGCGATTTGCATTAGGCGGAGGCATCGGGGCGAACCGGATGAGAGTAACAGTCGAACACGGATGGCTCCACCGGTGCGGAGAGTTACCCTGAGTTGAACCTTAACCAGGAGCAACATGGGTAATGAAGATACTGCGGCCGGGAAAGTAAAACAGATCAAGGGTAAAGCCAACGACATCGCCGGCGCGATCAAAGGCGATACCGGCCAACAGATCAAAGGTAAGATGCAGCAGGCTTTAGGCAAAGTTCAGGAAGCGATCGGCAAGGCATCGGCCAAAAACAAATAATTCTCGTCCGTGCGGAGCGGGCAGCAGAAAAAGACCAAGTCGGCGATATAATTTCGCCGGCTTGGTCTTTTTTAATCAGGTGACTTGCATAGTCACCTGGAATTGAACTCAATCATCGGCGGGACGATCTTGGTCATATGTGAGTTGGGCGCAACCGGATTCCCCTGCGCGTCTTTCCCCTGAAAATAATCCTTCTGCCAATCATCCTGTCGAACTTGCCCGGCCGCTTTTTGCTGGTGGAATTTCTGCCGGTCTTCCGACCACTTCATATAAGACGCCAGCACCTCGGGGTCGTCGGTCAGGCGCTGAAAAGTGACTTTGGAACGCTCCAAATCGAGACAGATGTTCGACGCCATGGGGATGACCTGGAACAGCGGCTCACCCATATCAAACCGCACCGGCTGGTTCGGCGTCATCACCCGCCAGTTCATGGTGAATGACATGCTGATCCAGTCGCTTTCAATGATGGCCGTCAGCGGATGGAGATTCGACTTGAAATGATTGGCCGGGCCCATGATCAGCAACCGCGAGCCGGCCGGCTTGGTGCGGAAGAGGAACGGCGTGTTCCAGGTGATCACGCCCAAGCCGAACTGGCTGTTGATCCAGTTTTTCCAGACCTCGCCGGCGGCGTCGAACTTGAATGAGATGCTCCCCGGCTCGGGCCGCCCGGTCCAGATCGCCCAGAAGCCGACCGGATTGCGGATCCACCAGCCGGTCTGGTTCGCCATCGTCAGCGGCAGGCAGCGGTAGGCGAACTTGCTCGGCGACGCCTCCATCCAATCGCGTCGAAAGTCGGCCCAACTCCACTGCCAGCCCGTGCCGTCGGTGCGATGCTCTTTGAACATCGCATCGTCGGCAATCTGGTAAATCCCGATCTCGAATGCCGGTACGTCGCTTTCACTCATGCAGAAAAGTATAGCGGTCGAAGCGACCGGGAAGAAAGAAAATCACTCATCCTTCGATTCGACACACTGCGGGCAAGAAATGCCCACGACATACGCCGGCGATTGCTGGTCGGACTCGGTCAACACCGCCTGGCAGACGAAGCACTGTTTCAGGCCGCTTTCGCGCAGCGCCGGATCGAGTGCCACGCGTTGGTCGAACACGAAACAATGCCCCTGGTAGTGAGAACCACCGCACGCTTCAAAGTATTTGAGAATGCCGCCGTCGAGCTGGTAAACCTCCCGGAATCCTTCGCGTTCCAGAAGTGGCGCAGCCTTTTCGCAGCGGATTCCGCCTGTACAAAAAGTGACGACCGGGCGTTCTTTCAACTCCGCCGGCAAATTCGCGACAGCGGTGGGGAAATCACGGAAGTCGTCGACCCCGATCGCCAACGCGTTATGGAATGTTCCGACCTCGACTTCAAACTGGTTGCGCGTATCCAGCAACGTGACGGGCTTGCCCTCGTCGAGCCATCGCTTGAGTTGATCGGCCGACACGCGACGCGAGGTGTGCTTCCGCGGATCGATCCCCGGCACGCCGAACGCGATGATCTCTCGCTTGATCTTCACCAACATGCGATTGAACGGCTTGTGCGAGCTGAAACTTTCCTTGGCTTCCAGGCATTCAAGACCGGGAATCTGTCGCAGTCTGGCCAGCAACGCGTCAACATTCTCCCGCTCGCCGGCTAGAAAGCAGTTGATGCCTTCTGTGCTGAGCAGGATCGTGCCGCGCAGGTCGCGGCGATGGCAAAGATCCAGCAGTTCACGCCGCAAGTCGTGCAGATCGGTCAGTTCTGCAAACCGATACGCGGCAACGTTGACGATGGATGGGGTGCTTTGCGTCACAGAGTTGCGCATTGTTAACGCTTTTGAACTTGCTTGCAATTCATCGCGGTCGGACGGACACTTTTCTCACTCATGAACGTCAGAAAAGCACTCATCACCGCGGCCGCGCGGTCGCAGCGGCAATTGCCTCTTCAGGTTTTAACCGACACCGATGGCGTGACGCGATCGGTGTTGGAAATGCTCGTCCGTGAAGCGATGTCGGCTGGCGTGGAGCAGGTGGGCGTGGTCATCGCCCCCGGCGACCGCGACGCCTACGCCGCGGCGGTCGGCAGTTCTCGTGAGCAGGTTGTTTTCATTGAGCAAGCCCACCCGCGCGGCTATGGCGATGCGATCCGTAGCGCCGCTGATTTTGTTCGAGAGGAGCCGTTCCTCCATATCGTGGGCGATCACCTGTTCCTGTCCAAGACCGGCGAGACATGCGCCAAAACTTTGGTCGCGACGGCTGAGCGGGAGAATTGCACCGTCAGCGCCGTTCAATCCACCCGAGAGCACATGCTGCCCTATTACGGCACGATCGGCGGTCGGCTGGTTCACGGCCATGCCGGGTTGTACGAGGTGGAAAACGTCATCGAAAAGCCAACTCCCACGCAGGCCGAGCAATCGCTGATCGTGCCGGGCATGCGGGCGGGGCATTACCTGTGCTTCGTGGGAATGCACGTTCTGACGGCGGGCGTGATGCACGCGCTGCAGGGGATTTTCGCCGCCGGGCAGGGCGATCATCCGCCGACGCTGTCGGATGCGTTGGCTCGGCTCACCCGGCAGGAGCGGTACCTGGCGCTGGAACAACACGCCGGCCGGTACAACGTCGGCGTGAAGCACGGGCTGCTGATGGCGCAGCTGGCGATCGTGCTTGCCGGGCCTGATCGCGATGAAGTGCTCACGGGCGTGATTGAACTGCTGGCTAAGGAATAGTCCCTCCGTAACGACGAAATAAACTCATGTCCCGACTCATTCAAATCCTGACCAGCGCCGACCGCGACGTGCGCGACACACCGATCGAAGTGGCGCTCCGCGGCATGTCGGCCCAGCAGTTACTGGCCGAGGCCAATTCGCTCGATCAGTTCCGCCGCACGACCATCAATCTGTACGACCGCGTGCGTGCGCTGCTGTTTTTGTACGCGATCCACCGCTTTTTCCTCCCGAACGCAGCCGGATATCCGCAGACCGGATCGCTGCCGTATGCGGGTGCACAGCATTTGCTCGCGCGGCGGTTCGATGAAGCGATCGATACCTTTCTGCACGCCGCCGCTGTGCAGGGCGATAGCGATCCGTTGAGCTCGTGCTTGGCATCGGCGTACAAGGAGCTGGCGTTCCAGACACTGGCGAACCAGGTTCGCCGAAGCGTGCGCAGCGTGCGCGGCAACCAGTGGATGTTCCGCATCGGCCATCCTGCCGACCATCCGCTGCGCATCAGGCCTGATCTGCTCCGCCGCGATGGCGACGGGCTGTTCCCGACGCTGTCAGAAAAAACGCCCGTTCGCATGGACCTGACGCACAGCGGCTGGTCGGACATCTTTTTCCTCGGGATGGATTTCCCTGAAGGCGCTCGTGTACTGAATGTGTCGATCGACCTGGCCGTCCACGGTCGCGATCCTGAGCCGCGCCCGCCGGTGGAGGCGTACGTTCGCGTGATCGACGAGCCCGTGCTGCGGCTGGTGAGCGTCGATCTCGCCGCCCGGGCGGACATCACAGAACTGGCCGACGTGTTTGACTTCGGCAAAGACTATCTTGGCCTGCTCAAGGCTGCCGTCATCGCAGCGGGGATCATCCCGCCGGGCGTGGAAGGCTCGGGGGCGTCGCTGGCGGACGTTCTGGCGCAACTGATCGGGCCGGGACTGGGGCTGGAGATCGTCAGCAGCGTTAACAACATCCCGAAAGGTTCGCGGCTGGCGGTATCGACCAATCTGCTCGGCTCGCTCATCAGCGCGCTGATGCGCGCGACCGGCCAAGCACGGAATCTCACCGGCGCGCTCGACGAATCCGAACGCCGCATCATCGCCGCCCGTGCGATCCTCGGCGAATGGATCGGCGGCAGCGGCGGAGGATGGCAGGATTCGGGCGGCATTTGGCCGGGGATGAAAGTCATCAGCGGCTCGCTCGCCGGCGAAGGCGACCCCGAAGCCGGCATCTCCCGCGGCCGATTGCTTCCGACTCACCGCGTGCTCGATCGCAACGACGCCAGCGATGAAACGCGAGACAAACTCCAGGACAGCCTCGTCCTCGTTCATGGCGGGATGGCCCAAAACGTCGGGCCGATCCTGGAAATGGTGACCGAGAAATACCTGCTCCGCAGCGAGAAGGAATGGGCCGGCCGCAAGGAGGCGATCGGCATCCTCGATGAAATCCTCGCCTGCCTGAAGCAGGGCGACATCCACGCGATCGCCAAAGCAACGACACGTAATTTCCGCGAGCCGATCCAGACGATCATTCCCTGGGCCAGCAACCGCTATACCGAGTTGCTGATCGAAGGCACAAAGAAGCAGTTCGGCGAAGACTTTTGGGGCTTCTGGATGCTCGGCGGGATGAGCGGCGGGGGCATGGGCTTCATCGTCGCGCCGCACCGCAAGGCCGAGGCACAGGCGTTCTTACAGAAACTGATGAGCGACACGAAGCGATCGTTGCAGTCAGCGTTGCCATTTGCGATGGAGCCGGTGGTGTACGATTTTGCCATCAACGAGCGCGGCTCGTTTGCGACGCTGATGGAAGGCGACGCCAATCTCCTGCCCGCGTCGTATTATGCATTCATGGGACCGGCGTGGGCGCGCACGGACCCGCGACAGCTTACTGTGCAGCGCCGCGCCGAACTCAACCGCTTCGCCAGCGCCTGCCGCACCCGGCCGGAACTGGCGGGCATGGTGGAAACGCTGTTCGATCGCCTGTTCCCGCAGCAGACGCGCACCGACGCCAAGGGCAAATCGCTGCAAGGGTTGCTCGGCGCGCTCGGGTTCGATCGAACGCAGCACGAGCAAATCCGCGACGACCTGCGGGCCGGGCGGATCGGCTTATCGCAGAACCGTTTGCCGGCATCGACGACGATCGAGAACGTCGAACCCGGCGATGTCATCGACGCCCGCGGCGACGATACCGAGGCGCGGGAGATCGGCTTGAAATCGCTGCAAAATGGCGAGGTCGCGGTCTTCACGCTGGCGGCGGGAGCGGGATCGCGTTGGACGCAGGGGGCGGGCGTGGTCAAAGCCCTGCACCCGTTTTGCAAGCTCGCCGGGAAGCACCGCAGCTTTATCGAAGTACACCTGGCCAAATCGCGACGCGTCGGCAAGCTGGCGGGTGTCATGCCCGCACATCTGATCGCCACCAGCTATCTCACGCACGATGCGATTGCGGGCGCGACTGCGACGATGAATTTCGCGGGGCCGCTCGTCTTGTCGCCGGGGAAGTCGATCGGGCTGCGCATGATCCCGACGATCCGCGACCTGCGCTTTGCCTGGGAAGAAACCGCCCACATGGCGCTCGATGAGCAGAAACAACGGATGCGCGAAAGCATCCAGGCCGCCCTGATCAAGTGGGCCGGCGACAGTGGTGAAGCGGGCGATTACACCGACAACCTGCCGCAACAGTGCTTGCATCCTGTCGGGCACTTCTTCGAGCTGCCGAACCTGTTCCGCAACGGCGTGCTGGCGGAGTTGCTGAAGGCCCGGCCGAATCTGAAGTACCTGATGCTGCACAACATCGACACGGTGGGCGCCGATCCCGACCCGACGATGCTCGGCCGGCACATCCGACGCGGGGCGTGCCTGAGCTTTGAAGTCATCACCCGCCGGCTTGAAGACCGAGGCGGCGGCCTGGCTCGCGTCAACGGCCGGCCGCGGCTGGTCGAAGGGCTTGCCATGCCCCGCGAGGAGCAGGAGTTCAACCTCAGTTACTACAATTCCATGACGACTTGGATCGATCTGGATCGCCTGCTGCAGGTGATGGGGCTCGGCCGGGCCGATCTGGCGGACGCGGCAAAGGTGGGCGAGGCGATCCGCTCGCTGGCCAGCCGCGTGCCGACGTACATCACGTTAAAGGACGTCAAAAAACGCTGGGGTTTCGGCCAGGAAGACGTGCTGCCCGTCAGCCAGTTCGAAAAACTCTGGAGCGATTTAAGCGGCCTGCCGGACATCGACACCGCCTACTTCGTCGTCCCGCGATCCCGCGGCCAGCAGCTTAAAGAGCAAGCCCAACTCGACGGCTGGCTCCGTGACGGCTCGGCGGCGAAGGTGGAATCGCTGTGTGAGTTTGAAGCGTAAAAAAGCGGAAATGAACGCAGAGACGCAGAGGCGCAGAGAAGACGAATTCTGATTGTTCTTCTCTGCGCCTCTGCGTCTCTGCGTTCATCCAATTCTTTTATGGAATGAGCTGACGTTCTTTCAGCATCGCCAGAATCCGCTCCACGCTTTGCTCGACGGATAGCTTGTCGGTCGCCAAAACCATATCGGCTTTCGTCGGCGGCTCGAAGGTTGAGCTCACGCCCGGGAACTGGGCCATTTTGCCTTCATCGGCACGCTTATAAGCACCGGTCGAATCGCGCTGGCGGCAAACCTCGATCGGGGCGTCGAGGAAGACTTCGATGAACCGTTCGCCGCCCACCACTTCCCGGGCCTTGAGTCGTACTGCGTCGTGCGGCGCGACGAACGCGCAAATGCAAATTTGCCCGGATTCGTTAAGAATCTTGGCCACTTCCGCGCTCCGGCGGAGGTTTTCGGATCGGTCATCGGCGGTGAAACCCAGGTCGCGGCACAATCCCTGTCGCATGTCCGGCCCGTACAGCACGGTAACGGCTCGGCCGGCGTCCCACAGGCGTTTTTCCAGCTCGTAGGCGATCGTCGCCTTGCCTGATCCGGTCAGGCCGTACAGCAACACAGTTGCGCCTTTTTGCCCGAACCGTTTTTCGCGGTCGGCGGGCGTGATTTTGCTGGCCTTCTGCTTGAGCTTCCCGGCTACCGGCGTTTTGCCCCACAGATCGCCTTGCCCGCGACGGTCGGAGCTTTCGACGATCATCCCCGCGCCCACTGTCACGTTCGTCAGGCGGTCGATCACGATAAACGAACCTGTCAACGCGTTCACCTTGTACGGGTCGAATGCGATCGGCTGACTCAGGCTCAGTAGCACATGCCCGACTTCGTTCATCGCCAACTGCGTGACTTCACGTTTCTCCAGCGTGTTGACGTCAATGCCCCCGCGAAACTCGGCCACCTCGCCGGTGACCATACGCGTGGTGTGCTTGATCCAATATGTACGACCGGCGACGAACGGTTTTTCGCTCATCCAGACTACGCTGGCTTCCACCTGCGAGGAAATGTGCGGCTCATTGCCCGGGTGTACCAGCATGTCGCCGCGAGAGATGTCAATTTCGTCTTCGAGCGTGACGGTGATCGCCTGCGGGCTGAACGCTTCTTCCAGTTCCCCGTCGAAGGTGACGATCGACTTCACTTTGCTCTTCCTGCCGGAAGGCAACGCCATGATCGGATCGCCCTTGCGAATGATGCCCGACGCCAACGTGCCGGAAAATCCGCGGAAATTCAGGTCCGGGCGAAGCACGTACTGCACGGGCAGGCGCATGTCTTCCAGGTTTCGATCCGAAGCAATGTGGACGACTTCCAAATGCTGCAGCAGCGAGGGACCGTAATACCATGGCATTTTTTCGCTGCGTTCGACCACGTTGTCGCCCTTGAGGGCGCTGAGCGGGATAAATCGCACGTCGGGAATGCCGAGCTTGGCGACGAAACCCGAGTAGTCTTCCATGATCTCATCGAACTTCGCCTGCGAGAAGTCGACCAGATCCATTTTGTTGATCGCCACGACGATGTGCTTGATCCCCAGCAACGACACAATAAACGAGTGTCGCCGGGTTTGCGACACCACGCCATGCCGGGCGTCGATCAGGATGATCGCTAGTTGGCAAGTGCTGGCGCCGGTGGCCATATTGCGGGTGTACTGCTCGTGGCCAGGCGTGTCGGCGATGATGAATTTGCGTTTATCGGTGCTGAAGTAGCGGTAGGCGACATCGATCGTGATGCCCTGTTCCCGCTCAGCCTTGAGGCCGTCGGTCAGCAACGCCAGATCGACTTCGCCGGCCCCGGTTGTGCCGTGCTTGGTGCTGTCGCGTTTGACGGCCGCCAACTGATCTTCGTAGATGCCCTTGGTGTCGTGCAGCAGTCGGCCGATGAGCGTGGATTTGCCGTCGTCTACCGATCCGCAGGTTAAAAAGCGAAGTAGTTCCTTCTTCTGGTGGCGATCGAGATACGTGCTGATGTCTTCGTTTTCCAGGGCTTGGTCAGTAAGCATTAGAAATAGCCCTCACGTTTTTTCTGCTCCATAGACCCCGCTTCGTCGTAGTCGATCAGCCGTCCCTGGCGTTCGCTGCGGCGGGCGACGAGGGTTTCTTCGATGATCTGCGGCACCGTGGCCGCGTCACTCTCGATGCCGGCCGTCAGGGGATAATCGCCTAGCGTGCGGAAACGCACCTTTTTACTGACGGTTTTCTCGCCCGGCTCCAGGCGCATCCGGTCATCGTCGACGACGATCCATTGTCCGCTGCGGGTGACGCAGGGACGTTCCTTGGCGAAGTACAGAGGCGGCAGCGGGATGTTCTCGCGGTCGATGTACAGCCACACGTCGAGTTCCGTCCAGTTACTCAGCGGAAACACGCGGATGCTTTCGCCGGGGCTGACTTTGCCGTTGTACAGGTTCCACAGCTCGGGGCGCTGATTTTTCGGATCCCATTGCATCAGCTTGTCGCGGAAGCTGTAGACGCGTTCTTTAGCACGGGCCTTTTCCTCATCTCGCCGGGCGCCGCCGAAGGCTGCATCGAACTTGCCTTTTTTCAGCGCCTGTACCAACGCCTGCGTCTGCATGAAGGCGCTGTACTTGGGCGTGGGGTAGTCAAACGGATTCACGCCTTGAGCGAGGGCATCTTCGTTGGTGTAGATGCTCAGGTTCAGATCGTGTTCTTTGCAGTACCAATCGCGGAAGTCGAGCAGTTCGCGGAAATCCCATGTGGTGGCGATATGCAGCAACGGGAAGGGCACGCGGCCCGGTGCAAATGCCTTCCGGGCCAGATGCACGAGGCACATCGAATCCTTGCCGCCGGAGTACAGCAGCACGGGGTTTTCAAACTCCGCCGCCACTTCGCGGATGATGTAGATGCTCTCGGCTTCGAGCTGTTTCAAATGGGTCAGACTGTAATGCTTCATCGACATTCCGATTTCCTGCCAATCCGAGAGATTTCGGTGGCGAGCCGAACAGATTAGCGGAAGCCGGGGAGGTGGGAAAGTGGCTACGGGCAAAACCTGGCAGAAGCGCCAAACATTGCGGTGAAAGTTGCACACAACATCCCCGTCTGCCAACGGTTATGACAGATCGGAGGTGCATACACCGTCCGCCGGGCGCCGGAGCGGCAGTTCAACGGTCAGCAGCGGATCATTGGGGGCGTCGTCCGTTCGTGATGCTCGCCGGTGACGGCAAAATCAATAAACTCTGGCGGTTCTTGGAGCAACGCCACTATGCCCGAACGCCCGCTGAAATCGATCACCGCCACTGAAACGTTTCGCGCCCGCGCCCAGCGGAGCGAAGCCACACGCGTTGCGCTTTGGCTGGGACTGTTAATCGCGATGCTCGTGCTGCTGGTTCTCCGCCGATTAACCGGCGGGGAGGTGATGTCGAGCAATGCAGTGTTCGTGCCGACGATGTCAGTCTTTGCCATCGCGATTCTGATCCAGATCGGGCTGCTGACGGTATTGCGGAAAGCGGTACGTCGGGGCGTGCTGCTGCCGATATGGCTGGTGCCGGCCACCGCGATCGCGGATTTCGTGATCGTCGTGACGATGCTGCTGATTCTGCAGTGGCGGTCGCCGCGCGGGAGCCTGGCAGAGCTTTCGGCCCCGGCGGTATTGCTGTTTCCGCTGCTGATTCTCACTTCGGTCCTGCGCCTGCGACCGATCGGCACGTTGATTCTGGGCCTGGGAGCGGCGTGCTTCCATTGGACGATTAGCGTTAACGCATTGACTGCCGAAGGTGCGGGACCTGAACTGTATCCGGTCTATCTGACGTACGGCGTGGCGCTGCTGATAATCGGGGTGGCCGGCGTGTTGGTCGCTCGAACGATGCGGGCGCATGTGCAGGAAGCAATCGACGAAGCTGTCGCGCGAGAGGCGTCCGACCACCGCAACGCCGTCGTGCAGCGCGATCTCACCGTGGCACGCGACATCCAGCGCGGATTGCTGCCGTCGACCACGCCCGACTTCCCCGGTTACGACATCGCAGGCTTCAATCGATCGGCCGACCTCACCGGAGGTGACTATTACGACTGGCAACTGCTCCCGGACGGCCGATTGATCGCCGTGCTGGCGGACGTGGCGGGGCATGGCATCGGCCCGGCGATGGTCATGGCGGTCTGCCGAGCGTACGCCCGCGCGAGCGTTGGAATGATCGAAGACCCGTCGCACTTGATGGTCCGTATCAACCGGCTTTTGCAGGGCGATTTGCCCAGCGATCGGTTCATTACATTCGTGCTCGCGATGCTCCAGCCGAGCGGTGCGCTTAAACTTGTTTCTGCTGGTCACGGGCCGACGCTGATCTATCGCGCGGCCACCGGAGAAGTTGATCGCTTCAACGGCGACGGCCTGCCCTTGGGGATCGACGAGAACGATCCCTACCTGCCAGCCATCGAACTCCAACTCCTGCCCGGCGATGTGCTGATGATGCTGACCGACGGCTTCTTCGAGTGGCACCGCTTACACGACCGCGAGCAGTTCGGCACGGATCGGCTGGTGGAAACACTGAAAGCCAACGCCGGCGAGTCGGCTGAGCGGATCATCCAGAAAATGGATCAGGCCGTCATCGAGTTCGCCTGTGGGGAGACTCAGAAGGATGACGTAACCGCCGTGGTGATCAAACGGTTGGCAAATCCCTGACCGATTGATTGAGGTTTAAATTCCGACGTGGGCTCATCGCCCGGTGATTCGCCGGCAACCGCCACGAGGGATGATATGGGATGGGCGCGGTTTTGGCGTAATTCAAGGCGCGTATTACAATTACAAGCCACATTTGCTCCCGCTAGGGGCGAAAGTTGAAGGATTTGAAAATAAAAGGAGATCGAATGAAACGTTCCAGCATGCTGATCGTTGTCTTGTTGTTGACGGTCCAATCGGTCTTTGCCGAAAGCGCGGCCGTGGTGGATGCGAAGCAGAAAGTGGCAGCCGGGCAGTATAAGGAGGCGTTGCAGTCGATCGCCAAGTCGCTCGGCACGTCGTCGGCAGCGAGCGATCCTGAGGAACGCGACCAGTTGTTCATGCTCAAGGGTGAAGCGATGCTGCAAACCGGTGTGCCGAACGCGCCAGGTGCGTTCGATTCGGCGGCGTCGATCGCCAAAGACGCGAAGGACGTTGCCCCGGCCCGGGCGACCGCACTGCTGATCCGAGCTTCATTGCAGGGCAAGTACCGGCCGAAGGTCGCCGGTGCGGAATTGATCAACATCCTTACTCCCGATGGCCGCAAGCAGGGGCTTGCAGCGCTCCGTGAAGACTTGAAGAAGTCGGTTGCCCCCGAATTCGAAAAGGCGATGGCGGGCGACACGCTGACACCGATGTTCGAAGTCCTGCCGAAATTGATTGATCTGGGCTATCTGGAGTTTAGCGCTACCGGTGCTGCTACCGAATCCCGAGGCGAACTGCAGAAGATGGGCACCCGCGCCCGCGAGTTGATTGATCGCGAACTGCATCGGCTTAAAAGCCGCACCGACGTTCGTCAGTCCGTGATGCACTCTACCTTTGACGGTACGACCCGCGGGCTGAATTCGGACGAACGCAATGACGTCCGCAATGACGTGACTTACCTCAAGATGATCGAAAAAACCTGCCGCGACGCCCGCCGGAAGGCGATCGAACTCGGCTTCGACGGAAAGGCTTGGGAGCCACTGGCTTCCGATGCTGCCGATCTGGCGGAACGCAATCAGGCGATTTTGGAATTCAATCCGTAGGACCGGCGAAATTCCGCCTCAACGAGTTTCATCCCGGATCGACGGTGAGGCATAGGATTTCCACTAGCGTTTACCGAAAGTTTGCGGTCATGACCAAAACAAACCCCAGCGTCGACGGGTACATTCGCAAGTCCAAGGATTGGCAGGAGGAATTGATCGCACTCCGAAGGATCCTGCTCGACTCGCCGCTTATCGAAGAGGTGAAGTGGCGCGTGCCGTGCTATACGCTCGAGGGAAAGAACGTTGCGTTTATCGGGCGGCTCAAGGAATGCTGTGCCCTGAGTTTCGTCAAAGGCGCGTTGCTCAAGGATGCCAAACGCATCCTCATCCAGCAGACGGAAAACTCCCAGTCGGTTCGCATCATTCGGTTTACAAGTGTCCAGGAGATCATCGGGTTGGAGCCTGTATTGAGGGCTTACATCAAGGAGGCCGCTGAACTTGAAAAGGCCGGCTTGAAGGTGAAGTTCAAGAATATATCGGAGTTCAAAGTACCCGACGAGTTCAAGATTAAGCTAGAAGAGAATCCGGCCCTGAAAAAGGCCTTCGATTCCCTAACCCCTGGCCGGCAGCGGGGATATCTCCTTTACTTCTCTAGCGCCAAGCAGTCGGCGACTCGTACGTCGCGGGTTGAAAAATACATCAAGCAGATCCTGAACGGAAAGGGAATCGATGATTAGCGCCGCCACCGAACGAACGATCTTTCGCTGGGTTCACCTCGTCCTGGCGATTCCGATCGCGGGCTACGTTTACAGTCCGTTCGCAAGCCTTCCCGAATACGCCGGGCCGGTGCGGTACGTTTTCTATCCGGGTATCGTTGTGACGGGCTTGTGGATGTGGAAGGGCCATTGGATTCGGCGGTTATTCGCCAAATCACCTGCCTGAACCCCTCGAAACGGGGTCTGATTTTGGTAATAGAAGAAACGAGGACGACGGGACTCGAACCCGCAACATCCGGATCGACAGGCGGCCAAAAAACCTCTGTATAATCCGATGGAAAACGCGATGTGACCAGAGTTTAGCAACGCTCTTTCGCTGTTGCAAATGAATTCAAGTCGATGCTTCCAGTTGCATGGAAACGCGGTATTCGCAATATGAAGACGGTAGAAGACGGTAGAGCGTTTCTTGTGAATTTGCCTGTGCGGTAATAATCCGGGTTTGCCACTGGGGCACGGCCGATCGGCTCGGTGCCGCAAACCTAAAGACCGAGCCTCCCAGCAGGCACACTCAAAGCGTGTTCAGCAGTGGGAGGCTCGGCCTGTTTTATGAACAACTCAGTCTCAGGTCACCAACATTGCAACGTGGGACGTTCCCCACGACCGACAATAGTAATTGACGTAAATGGTGGTCCGGCTTTTTCCAGAGCATCTCGTAGTCGGCTAAAGAGCTTGCGAAGTGATGAATCATCACCATAGCCCGGATCCCACAACGCCTGAATAAGGTGAATCCGTTCGCGTGGATTGCCTTGATGCTGAATCAAGATTCCCAGCAGCTTGGCGATCATGACGTCGCCATTTGTGAATACACGTTTCGTTCGACCCTGAAAAGTGACGTCACCCGTCAAAGCATTTAGTACCGGGCCGGCAACATGTAGCGGCTGGCGGGAAATCGTGTTTTGTGCGTACGACGAAAAATAGACGGTGTCAGGCATATACGATGCCGTTGAAAACCTGCAGCGTTTACGGAGCCGAGGTGTAGGGGCGAAACGGTCGCTAGCCCTACGCGAGTTTGCCTTGGGCATTGAAGGCCTGGAACGCTTCTGCCGGAAAGAGCCGCTTCGTAGCGTGCATGAATGTGTATTCGGGGTATTGGCGTTGGAGAGTGAGCCGGTGGATCCACGACTGTAAAGGCTTCGATCGCTTGAGTGAAAGCTCAATGAGCATCATCACCTGCATTGCCGGAATCCAACTGCAACGTGAGTTGGCTAGACTTTGAGACGCTCGCCGAACGTGAGTAGGCCTTCTGCCAAGCCTTCGATGACCGGTCGCATCGACAGTTTCTCCAGCCATTTAACTGGGATTCCAGACCTGCCATAAAAGGCTCCGGCAAGTTGCCCGCACACCGCTGCCGTCGTATCGGCGTCGTCTCCGAGGTTGGCTGCTTGAAGAATCGCTTCCTCGAATGAACTCGTGCTGCTGAACGCCCACAACGCGGCCTGCAGGCAGTCCACGACATAGCCCGTTCCCCGGATTTCGGGCGGCCGACGAGTTTTAAATGACCCCTTGGCGATTTCTGTAATCTTGGGCTGCAACGGCTGACGTTCCCAGAGACCGGGTATGGGGGCATACATCGGTCGTAGGAGCGTATCTTTGTTCTCCGCCCGCATCGCTCCGATCAGCAAACCGGCGAAATACCGGCATGCATCAACACATTCAGCATTCCCATGGGTTGTCATCGAACTCTCGGCGGCGTACCTGATCGCCTCAATGGGCGAATGTGCATAGGCGATTACCACAGGGGACAATCGCATCAACGAACCATTGCCTGCATTGCGTGGGCCTTTCGGTCCGCAGGTTGCTTTTCCGCTGGACACGAAATCAGACAACGCGGCGGAGACTTGGTTGCCGATGTCGAAGCAGATGCCGTTGACACTGAGATGTCCTTCCTTCCACCAGCGGACGTAGCGTGTCAACTGGTCGATCGGATCGAAGCATCCTCGTGTGGTCAGGCTCTCGGCAAGACATAGGGCCATCGACGTGTCGTCCGTCCACTGGCCTGCCTTCAACTTGAATGTGCCACCACCGACCATGTCCGTAAGTGGCTGGAACGAGCCGGGTGATTTAAATTCCAGGGTTGTGCCCACCGCATCGCCTACGGAAAGTCCCACCAGAGCACCGACGGCCCGGTCGCAAAAACCTTCTTCCCGGAAGGGGGACGGTGAATCCGAATCGCTTGCTGTTTTGGCTGGGTTCGAATTCAGTGCCGCCCATGTCTCGATCAAGGCTCGCTGCTCAGAGGTCTGTGGGGCCGATTCAGCTGCCAAGTGTGTGTCGTGGGACCTTCGCTCCTTCATTAACGCCAGTGCGTCCGTCGGCTTAGCACTTTGGCTCACGAGCCAGCAGCCTGCGACCGTTCCAGTTCGTCGTAACTGTTCTCCTAGCACATCGTTGACGGTAAGAGTTGACCGCCTGATGGTCTTCCAACTATAGTAGGAATCACCTTCTCGCCGGCCGTGACCCGTCAAATCGTCTCTGCTCGCCGTATTCACTCTTAGAGCGGAGCCCGTGCCACGCGGAAGCGTTGGCGATAGGGAATCCAATGGACATGCTGACAGCTCACAAGGGAGGATCAAATGTTTTGCTTACAAACCTGTCGTAAATGTGTCTGGGCATTTCCGCTGGCGGCTCTCATTCTCGTCTTCGGCATATTGCTTGCGACACCAGCTTCAGCCCAGCTAAAGCAGGACGCACCTGCAACTCAGCCGGATAACATCGACAAGCTGCTCCAACGCCGGCGACAACTGGAACTGGAACAGAGTGCCATGTGGGCGACGATCGCCACTGAAGCCGTGCAGGACACCTACATCTCCCTGCGGCCGCTGTACCGCTTTCGGCTTCACTCAACCGCCGTCGGTGCGGCAGAGGCTTTGCAGACCCAGCGTCTTGAGATCGTGCGTGCGTTTGCCCTGTTTATTCGCCATGTCGATCAAAACGCTGAGCAACTCCATGAAACGGTTCAGCGTGACCAGTCCGCGGGTTATGAATCCGCACAAAAAAATGTGTTGGCGGCCCATCAGCAGTTGCAGCGTGATGTTCTTGCCCAGCCATTGGCATCAGATCCTGCAGAAGACGGCAAACGCATCACAGGCCTGCTCGCACAGGCCAAGCGACTACGGAGTTTGGCCACCAACTCCAGCGATGCGTTTCAGATCCAAGCCGCGGCGGATGACGCGGGGGACGAGCCTCGACACCGGACGGCCCGTGGTCAGTTACAGGAAGCCGTACTGAACTCGGCCGAGATCGTGCTGGCGATGCATCAGGACCTAACTAAGCTGGCCAGCGACTGGGGAATCGAAGGTGAACAGCGGGTGAACCGTACGCCATCCTTGATCGCACGTTCCTGTGCATACCAGAGGGCACGGTAGTACGTTCGCGAGTCGTAACGTTCGGTGAGCGGCTTTTTCCGATTTTTCTTCGCACGGGAAATCTGTGACGGCTGCACACGGGTTTTCCGATGCTGCCGCTTCAGCTGGTTTCTTTCTTGCACCGCCAACGCTGGCGTGAAGATGTAATCGGTGGGCCCGCAGTTGGTCAGATAGGGCTTGAGCAGCGTCTGTACTCTGGGACCGAGGGGCACCACACGCTCATGGCCGTGATGTTTCGTTTTATGATGCGACGGGCGGTACTCCCAGGCTTTATCGCCCATCGTGATGTTGCCCGGCTGCATGATGACGAGTTCGCCGGTCCTCATCCCCGTCCAGCGTTGGATCATGACCATCGCCTGGAG
Source organism: Phycisphaerae bacterium (assembly GCA_031377185.1). Lineage (GTDB taxonomy): Bacteria > Planctomycetota > Phycisphaerae > Tepidisphaerales > Tepidisphaeraceae > JANMES01. The sequence continues at coordinate 23,556 of JANMES010000029.1, read as the reverse complement.
TATCGGTGGAAGAAGGGGCAGGATTTTTTCAATGTCGCGGTCGTCAGCCGGAGTGACCGGCAAAGTCTCCCGTGCAGCTGAGCGATGAGCCTTGAGTGCCTGAAGGCTTTTCAAGCCGTGATAGTGGTGGGCAGGTAGCAATTCCTCTTGGCAGGCCCAACGGAACATCCGCTGGATGTACCCGATTCGTTTGTTCACCTCACGGCGGCTAATGTCGTTCTGGATCATCCGGTCGCGGACGGCCTTGAGAGATTTGGGACCAAATGCCTCGGCCTTAGTGCCACTGAAGAGCTCGATCAGTGGCCTGAACGCCAGTTTCATACTTTCAGGCTCCCGGGTCGGCTGGCCGTCGGGATTTCGGTAGTAGGTGTCTGCGTAATCGAGGTATTTCAACACCAGCCGGTCGATCGAGAGTACGGAACCTGCGACCGCCGGTGGGGTAATAAGCAATTCAACAGGGGCGGGGCGATTTGGGTCGGGCGGACCGCCTACAGGACGTCCTGCTGCCAGCCATTGTCCGAGTAACTGTTCGGCCAACTGGAGGGCTTCTGGCGTGCCATGGGGCCCGCAATAAAAGTCACGTCCGCCCAAGGTAATGACGGTTCTATTAGAAGCTTTGTGGTGTCTTGGTGTGGGGAGTCGATTGTTACGCGGCATTGCAGTGCTTTCGGGAAGGAGGGATGAATCCGGTAATTTACCGGCTTCATCGCGTCTTCCCGCCGCACTGCCTCACGAGAGGTAGGTATGCAAATCCTGCATTCGGCGATACTTAGTTAACGAGGACGACGGGACTCGAACCCGCAACATCCGGATCGACAGTCCGGTCCCTTCCGTTATCAATACAGCACTTACGGCAAACCATGCACCCCTATATGCACCTGATGAGGGTCTTTTAGAGGTGCATAGGCGCTGGCCGACTTCGCGTTGTGGGTCGCAGCGTGTGAGCCTGGCCTCGGCTGGACCGCCGGGACGTTTATGTCCGCCTACCTCGGCAATCGCGACGGGGCGAACGAAAGCGCGATCGAGTCCTCGCCGATCGGGGCGATGATCCTGAAGCTGGCCGAGGGCCTGGGCGAGCCGTGGCAAGGCACCGCCGCCGAGTTGAAGGCCGCGCTCGAAGGCCTACTTCCTCGATCGGGGGAAGGTCCCGTCCGCCCGCCGCATGGATGGCCGAAGACGCCGAAGGGCCTGTCGGGCGATCTGCGCCGCCTGTCGCCTAACCTTCGAGCGATCGGGATCGAGGTGTCCTTCGATCGCGTGGCCGGCGGAAAGAGGAAGCGGATCATCGGGATCGAAAGAGTAGGGGATAATGCGTCCCAACCGTCCCAACCGTCCCGAGAGTCCGCCGCCGACGATGGCCGGGACGCACGGGACGCACGGGACGCAATTTCCCCTCCCGCTACGGAAACCGACGCCGAGTCCTCGGACGATCACGCCGACGATGGCGAAGACGGGGAGGACCTGCGCCTATGACCGCAACCCCTTCCAACGTCATAACGTCGATCCTGGGCGATCTGGTGAGGCTTGGCGTGTCCTGTAGGCGCGACGGCGACGATCTTGTCCTTCGGCCTCGGAAGTCGGTCCCGCCGCCGCTGGTGGACCTGATCCGCCGGCACAAGGGCGAGTTACTCGATCGGCTTTCAGTACGGGGGCGGGATTCTCCGTCCCAACCGCCCGCCGATCGCCGGGGCGAAGTCTTCAAGCTGGCCGAGGCCGCTGGCTTCCCCTCGATCCGCCTACCTCACCGGCTTTGCGAGCGTGTCCTCGAAGGCCGGGACGGCTGGCAACGGTTCACCGACTGCGCCGCCGTGGAAGACGTGGTGAGGGTCGGACGCCACTTCAACGGCGACGCGAAGATCGTCGGGAACGCAACGCCGTAAGGTGTCCCCCCGGCTTTGGGTCCTCCCTGGGGCCGGCGTGGGGTGCGAGGTGGTCCGCCGTGGGGGTCGGGTACAGATGAACTTGCGAGTTAAATATACTACCAATGGTTTTGTGCATTTTTCGGGCAATTGTGAATGAAAGCGTGGGTGCATTATGGATTTAATGACTACTAGGTGCGCTACCGTTACCCCTATTTTCGCAGACGTGAACTTTTGCGAATCCTGGGGATTATCCCCCCGTGAATTTCATGGTCCCAAGGGGGAACCAACCGGGGGAGGGGCGGGGCGCTTCCTTGGCAGATTGCAAAAAAGAGCCGCTGGACAAAGCGTGAAGGGTTTTTGGCGAAAGTCGACTAGGGGGTCGCGCCATCCTTGGCAGGTCACAAAATCAGACCGCTGGAGACACCTCGCACACAAATTAACGGGTTTTGGGTCATTTTTTCCGGTCGCGCCCGTCACCCAACGGACACAAAAAACGGTTGCCCCCTCGATTTGGCTTGCTATACTTTCCCCGCGCCTGCGGATTTCCCCGGTGACGTTCCCCCCCCTCGTCGCCACTCCGCAGGCGTTTTTATGCGCTCCCCTGCGGCGTCATCAGATCACACCGCACTCACCCACCATCACCCAATGGGCCTATTGTAATTGGGCGCAACTCCCATTCTTAATTGGACGGAATCGCCCGTTTGCAATCGGACATCCGGGCTTGCCGACATGGGCAGGGAGGGTAGGATTTTGGAAACGAAAGGGGTTGGGTATGAAATCTTCGATGCTATGGAACTCTGTGGTTTTGCTGCTGTGTGTCGCGACAGGTCCGGCAACGAGGCCAGTGTTGAAAGCCGATGCACCCGATGCGGTTCGCGCACTACAGGCAAAACAAGATGAACTGAGGGCGGGTTTACTATCAGAGCAAAAAGCCGAATTAGATAAATGCGAAAAACATCTAAAGGCAGCGCAAGCAGGGACCGTTGATTCCAAACTACCTGGAGTCATGATCGAGCCTGGCGACAAGCCATCCTACTCATTCCCAAGTGCAGAATCGAAGGCACACAAGATAGATGAACTCAAAAAAGACATAGAGGAAAGCAAAAGCAAGATCGGCGAGATGGATCAAATGAAGTGGGTCATGCCGATTGCCAAGAGTGGTGCGGACCTCAATATTGACTTCATCGGCAGCGTGCCTTCGATGAAGGTCGATCGCGTACTGAACGAAACATCATTCATCGCAACTGTGCATTTCATCGGGAATAATGCGAGGGTTCGTATCAAATCAGGCAGAGTCATCGACGGTGATGATGCCACAGATACGACAATTTATTTTGAAGGGTTCGGGACAAAACGGATCGTAGACAAGCAGCTTATCAATCCCGGCACTTTCTGGATTACCGGGACTCAACAGGTCGGATCGCGAACGCTTCTTAAGGCCGAACGCTTTGATGTGCAAGATTACTTGGCCGACTGACTACTCCCCTGTGCGCAGCGACCGCCAGAAAAAACACCGTTTGTAATCGGTGCGTATTTCCTAGAAAAACCGTATCGCTATCCGAGAGGGTTGTGAGGGAATATCCCCTTCATTCGATCGCCAAATAACCCGGGGCGCTTATAGGCAACGTGTGACATTCCAGTAGCGCGCCGTGGCAACGTATGGCATAATGCGGACGCGGAAAGATCAATCCGCAGAAAGAGGACACCATGATTTATCGAAAGACACTCACAAGCCGGCACCCTCGCACGGGTCGGAAGTTGAAGTCGAAGTCCCCGAAGTATTACGTCCGCCTGAAGGACGCGACGGGTCGGATCGTCTTCGACGGGCCTGGCTATCGTGACCTCGAAGCGACGAAGGCTTACGAGCTGGACCTGATCACGAAGGTCGAGCGTCGCGAGGTCGGGCGCGACGATCCCTTCGAGGACGCACGGAACAAGCCGATCGAAGATCACGTCGCCGACTTCGAGAAGTACCTCGAAGACAAGGGGAACACCGGCGATCACGTTGAACTCACCGCGCAGCGTGTCCGGTCGATCATCGAAGGCACGAAGTCGAAGGTGATCGGCGATCTGGACGCCGGACGTATTGCGGGATACCTCGCCGATCGCCGGCGGGAAGACCTGTCGATCGAGTCCTCGAATCACTACTTCCGGGCGATCCGGTCCTTCTGTCGCTGGCTTGTGAAGGATCGCCGCCTCGCCGAAAGTCCTGTCGCGCACCTCACGACGAATAAGTCCGAGCGTGATATTCGGCACGCCCGCCGCCCGCTGTCGCAAGATGAGTTGAACTACCTGATCGACGGTGTGAAGTCCGCCAAGCCGTTTCGAGGCCTCACCGGCGAGGACCGCGCCGTCCTGTACACCGTCGCCGCCTATACGGGCCTGCGCGTGAAGGAATTGGCCTCCCTGTCGTTTCGGTCCTTCAACTTCGCCAGTGATCCGCCGATGCTTCGCGTGGCCGCTGGATACTCGAAGGACCGCCGGGAAGGTGAACTTCCGATCCGTCCGGACGTGGCCGAAGCCGTGAAGGCCTGGATCGGCGATCGGCCTCGGGACGCGAAGCTATGGCCGGGATCGTGGCACCAGAAGCGATCGTCCACCATGATCTACGCCGATCTGGACCGCGCCCGCGCCGCCTGGATCGACGAAGCTGTCGAGGCGAAGGACGAAGCCGAGGTCCGCCGGCGTGGGGAATCGTCCTTCCTGTCGAAGAAGGATCACGCCAGCCGCTTCGCCGACTTCCATAGTCTTCGAGGGACATTCATTTCGAGCCTCGCCCGGGCCGGCGTCCATCCGAAGGCGACGCAAGAATTGGCGCGCCATAAGAAGATGGAAGTGACGATGAAACACTACACCATGTTCGCGACGGCGGACCTCGCCGAAGCCGTGGGCAAACTTCCAGCGCCGCCGAGGTCGGAAAGCGGGGACAAAGCCGAGCCGATCACGCTGTCCGCAACGGGAACAAACGGGAAGGAAACGGGCGCGAACATCGTCGGAAAATCTTATGCACCCCTATATGCACCTGGAAGCGTCTTTTCGGGGCCTAAGCTGGCAAAAACTGACAAGGGCGGGGAAGGAAAATCCGATCGGCGAATCGCTGGAATACCTCGGAAAAACGCTGATTTTCCGAGGGTTTTGATGAACGAGGACGACGGGACTCGAACCCGCAACATCCGGATCGACAGTCCGGTGCTCTAACCAATTGAGCTACGTCCCCAACGGGGAGCCAAGCAATTTAGCCGGGATGGTGGGGTTGTCAAGTCCAGTTGACTGGGCTTCGACGGAACAAAACTGCGGTTTTGAGCAAAGAATTTGGGTCGGTTGTTGGCGGGCCGTACCGTTGGCAGCTTGCGGCTTCGCTAAGCGGCAGGAGATTGACGAATCCCCCTCGCGGTTGGAGTCCGGTCGCGATCCGTGGTACATCTGGCGTGCGGGTGGTTGGGGTTTTTGATCGGAAGTACGCATGATCCTGGCCGGTATCGACGAAGCGGGTTACGGGCCGGTCCTCGGGCCGCTGGTCGTGGGGGCGTGCGCGTTTGAGGTTCCTGACGGCCTGGAGAATCCCTGCCTTTGGAAAAGACTGAAAAAGGTCGTTTCCAAGAACCGTTCCAAATCCGGGCGAACCCTTCACGTCAATGACAGCAAACTGGTCTACTCCTCCACCGGCGGGCTGAAGGAACTGGAAAAATCGGTGCTGGCGATCGCCGCCAGCCTCCACGATTGGCCGGCGGATCTCGATCGCTTCATCCAGTGCGTGGCCGGCCATGCGATTCCGGAACTAGCGGAGCATCCGTGGTACGTTCCACCGGCGGGGGAGAAGTTTCCGCTGGAACTCGAGGGCACGTCGGTGCGGATCATGGTCAACGCGCTCCGTCACGAGATGGAACGATCCGAGACGCGATGCGTTCACCTGTCCGCCCGCGTGGTGAGTGAACGGCCGTTGAATCGGCTTTTCACCGCAACCCGGAATAAGAGCAATGCGTTGTTCTCCATCGCGTCGATCCACCTTGACGAACTGGTCCGCAAGTTCGGCAGGCGGAACCTCACGATCTTCTGCGACCGCCAGGGCGGCCGCGCTCACTACGGCAAGCTGCTTCGCGAGATGTTCCCCGATTGGTCGTTGGAGATTACCGAAGAAACCGACGGGAAAAGCGTTTACAAGCTCAAGCAGGATGGGCACGAAGTGGTCATCCTGTTCGCCGAGAAGGCTGAGACTCAGTCGATGTCGGTGGCGGTGGCGTCGATGTTGTGCAAGTACCTGCGCGAAGCACTGATGTCGCGATTCAACGCGTATTGGCGGCAACACGTACCCGGCGTCGCGCCGACGGCGGGGTATTACACCGATGGGCATCGCTTCCTGGGCGATATCGCCGCGGCCCGTGCTGCGCTGGGTGTGGCGGACGAAGATCTGATCCGCTGCCGGTGATTCTTTTGCCGCTTGCGGCTTCGCGAGCGGTCAACCGCTGTCACTCGCGAAGCCGCAAGTGGCAGAAATTCAAACGGACCCACTACCGAATTTCGCGCAACTGCTCTTGCCCGGTTAGAATGGGAGAGTATGAATCACCTTCAGCACACGTCGTCTTTGTTGTTATTTCTTGTCGCCGCGATGATGGCCGGTTGCGAAACCGCGCCGGCCACGTCAAATGAGCGGTCGATTCTGGAAGAACAGGCCGAGTTTACCTTGGGCATGATGCAGAAGCAGGAGCCGGATCTGGATCCGTTGCTCGCCAAGGCGTATGCGTACGCGGTGTTTCCGACCGTCAGCAAAGGAGGCCTCATCGCCGGCGGGGTGTACGGGCGCGGCGTGGTGTATCAGCACGGCGTGCTGACCGGTTACGCCGACCTCTCGCAAGCCACCATTGGCGGGCAGATCGGCGGGCAGACTTACAGCGAACTGCTCATCATCGAAGACGAACCCGCCATGAATCGCCTCAAAACCGGGAAGTTGTCGTTTGAAACCAACCTCTCAGCCATCGCTTTGCAAAAGGGAACGGCCCAGCACGCCAAGTACAAGAATGGCGTGATCGTCTTCATCCGCCCGCAAGGCGGCCTGATGGCGGAGGCGACCATCGGCGGGCAGCAATTTACTTACATCCCAAAAACCGCGGCTGAAAGGCTCGAAAAAGTCAATCAAAAGTAGTCGCAGATTGGCAAGGTTCGGGCGGGAATCCAGAATGCATGGATTTCGATTGAAAACGCCCTACGGTGCCCGATTTTTTCCACTGTTCCACCCAACGTATCCGCTTCGTGAGGGTCTACAATCGGGTATCGCTGAAACACGGGAGTGAGGGATATGGCATATCGCTTCATAGCATCGGCCCTGCTGTTGGGAGGCTTGGCATCGCTCGCGCCGGCCGACGTAATTCAACTGACCAACGGCACGACCATCGAAGGCACCGTAAAGAAAAGCGGTGACGGCTACATCGTCATCGGGGCGGGGGGCAAGACGACCAACCTCCGGCTCGACGAAGTGGAATCGATTTCCATCAGCCCCAGCACCAAGCCCGCTGCGATGATGGAACGGCTTGCGTCGTTACGTCGCGCGATGGACAACGTCAGCGATATCAGCGTCATTCTCGACCGCTACCAGAAATTCATCGACCAAGCCCCCGACGAAGCCTCCCGCAAAGCCGCCTCGGAAGACGTGGCCATTTGGAAACAGCGCCAAGAGCAGGGACTGATCAAGTTCGGCAGCCGTTGGATTCTTCCGGCCGACCGCGCGAAGATTCAGGAACAGGCGTTATCCCTTGCCAGCCAGGCCCGGGAATTGATGAAGCAAGGTCGATTGAAAGAGGCCGACCCGATCCTCAATCAAGCCATCGCCGCCGACCCCGGCTGCGCGTCGGCGTATTACCTTCGCGGCCTGCTGCTGTTCCGACAGGATCAACTGCCCGCCGCCCGCAAGGCGTTTGAAGCGGCCGCCTCGCTCGTGCCCGATCATGCACCGACTTTGAACAACTTGGCGATCGTGATTTACCGCCAGAATCAAATCCCCGGAGCGTTGAATCAGTACGATCGCGCAATGATCGTCTCGCCGCAGGATAAATGGGTGCTGACTAACGTCGCTGAAGCGCTGGAAGCGGTTCCGCCGGAGATGAAGAAGAACGACATCGTTCGCAAAGTGCAGCGGCGGTTCGATGAGCAGATCGTCCCGTTGGAAGCCAAGCTCGCTGCCACCGGCTGGTATCGCTGGGGCGCAACCTGGGTCAACGCCGCCGATCTGGAAAAACTCAAGGCGATCGAAGCTGCGAACAAAGCCAAGCTCGACGCACTCTCCGTCGAATTCGACTCGGTGCAGGCCGACATCAAGCGGATTGAGCAGTCCATTGCGGATAATCAGAGCACGCTGCGCCGCATCGAAGCCGAAAGCGTGCGTTACGACGCCAACGGCCAACCCATCCGCGTCGCGTATCCGCCGGTGTATTACGAGATCGTCCGCGACAATCAAAAACTCACCGCCGAGCGGGCCACGGACATCACCAAGCTCGAGCAACTCCGCGTGCAGGCTAAGGCGATCCAGGCGAAGCTGCCCACGCCGCGCTACACCGGCGTGCAGCAGATCATCGGTGTGGAAGGCGCGCCGACCGCTGCGATCGTCGCCAACCCAACGACCCAGCCGACGACTCAACCCGCGCATTAAGTGAGAAGACCGGCTCCCTCGCCCGTGTACTTACGGGAGAAGGCGGTGGTGAGGGTTCTGCATCGGCCAATCAGATCGTCCACAAATAACACTAATCAACACGAATAAGAGTGCATCTATTGGTGTTGATTCGTGTTATTCGTGGACGTTTCATTTCCGCGCGCCGGCCGTAGTGTGATGCGATTCCGATACACGCCTGCGGCGTGTCCAACGCTGTCCCAGCCTCGGCCGACACTGGTTGAAGCTAAGGATATGTAAATACCCGCCAGCGATCGCGGGTTGTCGTCGTACAGGCTGAACTCGATTGAATTCACCGGCAATCCCCAGCCGGCGGTCGGAGATAGCTGGGTGCTCGCTTGCGCTGAAAAGTCTGCCAGCGTCATCGACGCGAATGGCTTGCCTTCATCGAGCAGCGTGATCGTCAATGGCTCACCTCGCCGGAGCGGGCCGGCGGCCAGTTCGTGGAAGGGGCCTTTCTCGCCGCTGGTGGCTTGCACGACGTGAAAGACGCCCGAGTTGTCCATGTACGCCATCCGTCCGGGCCGGCCGGTGGGGTACTCGCTGTATTGAACGTCGATCGGCTTGTCCGGCGCGGGCGAGAAAATCAACGACAGCTTGCGATGGCCGGTCACGGTGGCTTGGCAAAAACTGTTGAGGTGCGAATAGGCCGGGCGCGACAATTCCGTGGTGGCGTCCAGCTCAATGCCGTCATCGCCGACGGGATTGAATCGCAATCGAGATCGGCCCAGGTCGAGATAGGCGAATTCGCCCGCCGACGGTTGCACCAATACTCGCCGCGGGGCAACGCGATACGCCTTGGGAGCCAGGTTCGTCCAGCAGCGATCGGGTGACATGCTCTCGAACGTAAGCAGCGGCGACAACTGAACAGAGTGCGTCCCGAATCGAGCGCCGACATCACCGGAGTTGGGACTGATTCGGATATGGGGCGTGACGGCTTGTGTCGGCAACACCCGTTCGAAGTTGGATCGGTCAAGCTGCACCGCATCACCGCCGGCCGGCAGGGTTAGCGGTTCTTCGGCTCGCTGCGTCCACGGCAATGCCGCGCCGAACGCGATCGGAAAAACGATGACAGCGAGCATCAATCGCCGGCCGGGCCACCACGGATGGAACTCCCGCCGAAGGCCGATCAGCGCGAGTGTGGTGACGATCGCGACCGCAAGCCCCGCGATTCGGCCGCTGACCGGAAACATCGCCAGCCCTGCGGCCGCAGCGCCGATCAGCGCGATCGGCGACGCCAGCATGAACCCAACCATTGCTCGCCATCGCATGAAATAGGCCGAAAGTGTTGTGACGACGGCGTACGCGATCACCATCCACGGAATGACTTCATTCGACCACCAATGCCGATGGCCGACCGGAAATCCGCGCGGCATCGCGTAAAGCACACCGATCGCAGTGATCCAGTGCAGTTGAATCACACCCAGCCAAAACAGGCGGGCACGCAGGCAGGGCTTGTTTGGAGCGTGGGGCATCGTATGCACAAAAGCGTTCGACGCGATTGTAGTGACCGGCGATCAAAAGGCCTATAATCGCCCATCCACAGGAGACTTATGGCCACAGGGCGAATCACTCAGCACGACCACGACGACGACGCGCCGGACCCGCGACCGGCGGAACTCAAGCCGGCGAATATCGACATCCCTCGGATCGAACGCGCGGTGCGCGAAATTCTCTTCGCGGTCGGCGAAGACCCCGATCGTGAAGGGCTGCTGAAAACGCCCAATCGGGTCGCCCGCGCGTACGGCGAATTGATGGCCGGGCTGCAGGATGATCCTAAACGCCATCTGAAGACGGTTTTTAATGAACGGTACGACGAAGTGGTGTTGCTGCGCGACATCGAGTTCCACTCGCTTTGCGAACACCACCTGCTGCCGTTCACCGGCAAGGCGCACGTGGCGTACTTGCCGGACGGGAAAGTGGTCGGCCTGAGCAAATTAGCTCGGCTGGTGGAGGGCTACGCCCGCCGACCGCAGGTGCAGGAGCGGCTCACGACGCAGATCGCTGATGCACTGATGGAGGAGCTGAACCCGATCGGTGCTGCTTGTGTGATCGAGGCCACGCACACCTGCATGACGATCCGCGGCGCGAAAAAGCACGGCAGCGTGATGGCGACCAGCGCATTGCGGGGCATCTTCAAGGAAAATGCATCCAGCCGACATGAAATCCTGTCGCTGATGTATGGTGCCTCGGCGGGTAGGTATTAGGCGTTTGAGCGATAACGCTGAAATCACTGGAGGGCGGCTGTCCCCAGCCGCCGCGTCGATAAGGAGGCTCCGGCGGATGAGGACACCCGCCCTCCAGTGGAAACGCGCGTGTTTTGGGTCGGAGGCCTGAGCCTATCCGACGTTACAGGAATCGGAGTCAATATGGCAGACGCAAGTGAACGCATCGAACAATTCCGCAAAATGGCTGAGGCTGATCCGTCGAATGAACTGGGGCATTTTTCACTCGGCCGGGCACTAATTGACGCCGGCGACGCCGCGTCGGCGGTCGGGCCGTTGTCGAAAGTCATCGAGCTGAATCCGAACATCAGTAAAGCGTATCAACTGCTGGCTAATGCACTTCTGACGCTCGGGCGCAAGGACGAGGCGATCGCTCAGCTGACGACGGGCGTGAAAAAAGCCGACGAGCGTGGCGATGTCCTCCCGCGCAACGAGATGACCAGCAAGCTCAAGGAGTTAGGTGCTCCCGTACCCGAATTGCGCACGTCCGCCGCCCCCGCGGTCGCGGTCGGCGAAGGGCAAGTCCTCTGCAAACGCTGCGGCCAGGTGCGATCCAAGCTCGAAAAGCCGCCTTTCCGAACCGCCTTTGGCCAAAAGATTTACGAAAACACCTGCGCCCCGTGCTGGAAAGAAGCCATCGGCCACGGAACCAAGGTCATCAACGAGCTGCGATTGCCCTTGGCGGATCCTCAAGCACAGAAGATGTGGGATCAACACATCGCTGAGTTTTTGAATCTGGACAGTTAGGAATTGAATCATTGACGCTCGGGTCATTGACGAGTGATGAGAACGTTTATCAATCGTCAATGACCCGAGCGTCAATGATTCCATTCCCCATTTTTCTTGACTCCGTGCGCTGGCCGTTGGCACAATCATCAGCGATGAAGCAGTGCTTTCACACCATCATCAAGCCCGCGAACGGCAAGTATGTGGGCTGGGTCGAGGAAGTTCCCGGTACGATCACGTATGGCCAGAACCTGGCAGAGTGTCGTCGGAATCTGAAGGATGCACTTCTGCTGATGGTCGAAACCCGCCGCGATGAAGCCAGGCGAGCGATGGACTCCAATTGCATTGTGGAGTCGATCGTGATCGATACCGACGAACTGGAACCCACGCCCGCACCTCTGGCGTGATGGTCCTCGAACGTTTTTCTGAACAACGTTGTACCGTTGCGTAGAGAGTCTGCGCCTTCGAAGTCCGATTCAGAATATGAAACATGAAGTAACGAAGACACGAAGAAAGCAAAGCCATCGCCTTGCATTTCTTCGTGTCTTCGTCGCTTCGCGTTTAACAATTCTTAAGAACTACGCCAGCGAACCCAGTTCCATCTCGTGCAGACCCTTGCCCGACGGCACCATCGGGTACACATGCTCGTTCGGTTCGACGTAGTAATCCACGACGACCGGGCCTTTGTGGGCGAGCATTTCTTTGACGGTCTTTTCCACGTCGCACTTGTGCTCGCAGCGGATGCCGCGGATGCCGAAAGCTTCGGCCATCATGGCGAAGTTGGGGTTCTTCATCACGGTCTGGCTGTAACGCTTGCCGAAGAACAGGTCCTGCCACTGCTTGACCATCCCCTGGAAGTCGTTGTTGAGGATGCAAACCTTCACCGGGATGTTGTACTCGGCAATGGTCGCCAGCTCCGGGCAGGTCATCAGGTAGCTGGCGTCGCCGTCGATGTCGATGACGGTTTTACCCGGAGCACCAAGCTGCGCGCCCATCGCCGACGGCAGGCCGTAGCCCATCGTGCCCAGACCGCCGGAGGTGATCATCGTGCGCGGGGCGCGCCAGCGAATGAACTGGGCGGCCCACATCTGGTGCTGGCCGACGCCGGTGCTGAAGATGGCTTCGCCCTTGCACTGCTTGTTGATCTCTTCCAGCACGTACTGCGGCTTGGCGTGTTTGCTGTCGTCCAGGTACTTGAACGGATAGCGGGCCTTCCAGGCGTTGATCTTGTCGAACCACTCGCGGCGGTCGCTGTGCTCGATGTACTGAAGCATCGCCTCGAGGCTGGCCTTGGCATCGCCGACAACAGGGACATCGACGTCGACGGTCTTGCTGATGCTGCTCGGGTCGATGTCGATGTGGATGATCTTCGCGTAAGGGGCGAAGGTCGCCAGATTCCCGGTCACGCGGTCGTCAAACCGGGCGCCGACGCTGATCAGGCAGTCGGATTCCTGGACGGCGTAGTTGGCGTAGGCGCTGCCGTGCATGCCGAGCATGTGGAGCGATTTGGGGTCGTGTTCGTCGAATGCGCCCAGGCCCAGCAGGGTGGTGGTGACGGGGATGTTCCCCTTGTCGGCCACCTTGCGGACGGCCTGCCACGCATCGCTGATGATCGCGCCACCGCCGACGTACAGCACCGGGCGTTGGGCTTTGTTGATCATCTCGGCCGCGTCCATTACCTGCTTCTGGCTTCCGCCGGAGATGCTGGTCTTGGATCGCTTGAGGATGTGCTCGCGCGGGGTATCGTCGACTTCTTCCGGGCACGGGGTGACCTGCACGTCCTTCGGCAGGTCGATCAGCACCGGACCGGGCCGGCCGGTGGTGGCAACCATGAAGGCTTCGTTGACCACGCGGGGCAGTTCGCGCACGTCTTTGATCAGGTAGTTCCACTTGGTACACGGGCGGGTGATGCCGGTCACGTCGGCTTCCTGGAACGCATCGTTGCCGATCATCTTCGTCGCCACCTGGCCGGCGAAGACGACCATGGGGATCGAGTCCATCTGGGCAGTGGCGATCGGCGTGACGGTGTTGGTCGCGCCCGGGCCGCTGGTGACGATGCACACGCCGGGCTTGCCGGTCACGCGGGCGTAGCCGTCGGCGCAATGGCCGGAGGACTGCTCGTGGCGATTGAGGATGAACTTGGCCGGCGTGCGGTAGAGCTGGTCGAACATCGGCAAAATCGCGCCACCGGGGTAGCCAAACATGGTGTCCACCTGGTGCGGGCCGATCAGCATCTCGTGCAGGATCTGGGCGCCGGTCTTGCCCTTGTATTTGGGCTTGGACGAAGCGGCGGACTGAGCAGCTTTGGGCAAATCGGTATCAATCGTCGACATGTTGGATCTTTCTTAAATGAAGGGGAGAACTGTACCTACAGACTCCGACCTCTTCAATGTTTTTCGTGTTTTAGTACGGCAAATGAGCCAGAAACCCCGCTGAGCGAGGCGATGGAGTGGGTCGGTCGCGGGGTTCAGCGTGTGAATCACCCGTCGTGGCCGACCTATCGTACGACGACCGTAAGTCGACGGGATGAGGTCATTGTTACACCTAAGTTCTACGCTGTCAGCAGGTTACGAATCGCTAATGCGATCCGGTTCCTGTCGGCCGCAGCGGGGATGGGGTCGCCATCGCCATTGCGGGTGAGGCATCGTAGAACTCAAAATCCTCGCCGTCAAGGTTCGGAGGCACGTAGCCTGGCTGCTTGGACCGTTCCAGCTCATCCATATAGGCGTTGATGACCGACCGCTCGATGAGTGATCGGCATTGAACGTTGATCGGGTGTGCGATGTCCGCGTGTAGCTTGAACCGCCCGCCAAGCCCGGCGTGGTGGCCGTTATGGGCGTGCCGTTCAGCCCGGTGTTCGTCCAGCCGACTGCCGCACTGGTTGCAGAACCGGGCCCGAAGGTGGTTCTTTTCACTGCATCGCGGGCAGCGGTCGGTCAATTTGCGACTGGGCATGGCCAGAAACAGCCCGCCGGGGCCGTCGATCAGTTTGACGTCGCGGACGACGAAGGTCTGATCGAAGGTGAGCGAGCAAAACGCCTTGAGCCGTCCTTGGCGAGGATCGGACAGGTTGATGCGAATCTCCGTCAGTTGCATATCTACACCCCGAAACGAAAGAAGTGAAACCACGCCGCCCGCAGAAAGCGGGTCGGGCAACCTCACGGCGGCCCGGTCGGCAAACAATAATTTTCAAACCGCAGACGTGTAACAACTCGAACCATGAAACCCGGGCTTGAAACCCGAATAACGAAACCCGAATAACGAATGAATGACGAATGACGAAGGAAGAATCGACTTCAAAACTTCGTCATTCGGATTACGTCATTCGTCATTCCTTCGGATTTCGGTTTTCGTCATTCGGATTTTCAACCAAACAGGCATCATTCAATTCTCGGAGACCGGCGAGTCGGGTGCCAGCGGCACTGCCATCGCACGGATCCCAGTGTTTCGTTGCACCAAGCCAGCCAGCCCGTCGGCAGCGGCTTGGTTGTCGGCCAGCAGGAAGAGGCTGCTGCCGCTTCCGCTCATGCGGACGATCTGCTTGCTGTCGAGCTCGATCCGGTCGCGTAAAGAGGCCAGGTTCGGCTGTAACGCGAAGGCGGCGGGCTCCAGGTCGTTCACCAGCTTCTCAGCCAGCCCACGGGCGTCGAGCGCGGCCCATCCTGCAAAATCAGGCATTTGGTTCACGGCGTCATCATTGCCAAAACCCATCGAATCGAACTGGCGATAGCAATCCGCGGTCGAGACGTGCATGGGAGGCAAAACCAGCACTGCCCACTTGACCGCTGGCGGAGCCAGCGGCTTAACCGTCTCTCCTCGCCCCAACAGCAACGCGCTGGGGGTTTGGAAGAAAAATGGCACGTCGCTCCCGATCGTTGCACCCACTTTCATCAACTGATCCACGGCCCAGCCGGTCTTTTGAAGCTGGTCGAGAGCGACGAGCATAGTGGCCGCATCGCTGCTACCTCCGCCTAGTCCACTGCCGTGGGGGATGGACTTCAGTAGCGTAACCGAACAATTCAGACGCTCCGTCGTCGTACCTGCCTCACCCACAAATGCGCGTGCGGCCTTGGCCACCAGATTGCGATCGTCCACAGGGATCGTCGGCTCGTCACAGCGCAACAAGAACCCGGACGCTTCGCGTTTGATCACGAGTCTGTCAAAGAGCCCAACGGTCACCAGCCACGAACAGAGCGGATGGAAACCGTCGTTGCGTCGTTTTCCGACGCGGAGATGCAAATTGATTTTCGCAGGGGCGAGCCAACGCATGACGTGTTTTTTACTCGCCCGACTAACACTTTGCGATACCGTCTCAGACGTGCTGTACGACTGAGACAAAATACAATATGCCCCACAAAGGTCAACAAAAATCGGAGAATGCGACAGGGCTTGGGTTTTCGTGGGAAATCCGTGCCGCTTGCGGCTTCGCGAGGGAATGCACTGCAGTGCCTCGCGAAGCCGCAAGCTAAAAGAAAAGCTGCAAACGCGAGGTTGAGCTTTCGATCGTTCTTGACGTTCAAGCATCAATCTCAACAATCTGCGTCAGACATGAGCAAAACGATCAATCATCCTGCATTAGCGCCACTCAAAGCGAAATTCCCCGAAGTGCAGTTCTACGTCGCTGAATTCCGCGACATGGTGACTGTGGTCGTCCCCCGCGAGCACATTCTCAATGTCTGCCAATATCTCCGCGACGAGCCGTCGCTTCGGTATGACATGCTGGCGGAGCTGAATGGCGTGGACTACCTCAACTACCCCGGCACGAAGCACCGGTTCGGCGTGAATTACGGGCTGACCAGTATCCCCAACAACAACCGGTTGTGGCTGAAGGTCTTCCTCGACCCCAACCACGACACCGCCCCGGGCACAGGTTTGCGTGACGAAGAGCAGACGGAGAAGGGCGACCCGGGCCTGAAAGTTGACAGCGTCTGCGACGTCTGGCCGGGCGCGGAGTGGATGGAACGCGAAGTCTACGACATGTTCGGCATCGTCTTCGTCGGCCATCCCGACCTCCGGCGAATCATGACTTGGAACGGTTATGGATCGTTCCCGCTGCGAAAGGATTATCCGGTCCGAGGCGTGGGCGAGCGGGAGAAGTTTAAGATCGTGACGAGAGAATCAGTATAGAATCAAAGTGGAAAGTGAAAAGCGATGAGCGATGAGTAGGTTTATTCCTCTACTTATCGCTCATCGCTTTTCACTTTTCCCATTTACAGCGCGTTTTCCTGCTGCACAATAATATCGAAGATTTCCTGCGAGGTCTTGGCGGTGGCCAGGGCTTGGCGGAACTTGTCCATTGTCATCAGCCGGCTGATGCGGGCTAGGGCGTGGATGTGCGGGCCTGTCTTGTCGGGCGGGCTGGCGAGGAGCCAGATCAGGTTGACGGGGCGACCGTCGATCGCCTGGAAGTCGATCGGCGTGCCTGGCCGGCCAATTGCCATCACCAGGTGATCGACGCCCGGGCACTTCCCGTGCGGAATCGCCAGACCGTTGCCGATCCCGGTCGTGCGCGTGGCTTCGCGGTCGAGCACGGAGTCAAGCACCTTTTTGGCGTCGGTGACTTCGCCGTTGTCTTTCAGAAGGTTCACCAATTCGCCGATCGCTTCTGCTTTAACGCTTGAAACGAGTGGCACTTTGATGTTCGTTGGCTTTAGTATGTCAGTCAAACGCATACGCCCACGCTCCGATACAAGTTCGTTGGCCGGTTCAGGTTGAAGGGGACAATGTTAACCACCGACGCCACCACGATCAAACGTTCAGGACGGTGTTTTCACGGTCGACCGGGCTTCGGGTTTTTTGGGCACAAATCCGACAGCAAAGCAGATCACCATCAAACCCCAAAAGACCCAGAACGCCGCCGACGAGGTGGAATGGAAATCCAATTGGTGCTTGTGCGGGTCGGCATTAAACCACCAGTCGAGCAGGAGTTTCGCGCCGATGACGATCACCAGAAGATAGGCGGAAGTCTCAAATCGCGGGAATTTATCAAGCAGGCGGATAAACAGCACCGCCGCCACCCGCATCAGCGCCACGCCGATCATCCCGCCGGTGACGACGACCCACAGTTTGGGGTGGAGCGACGAAGCGTCAGCGGTATCCGGTGGCGGACCGACCAGCGCGATCGCCGCCAGGATCGAATCCACCGCAAACGCCATATCGGTCAGTTCGATCGCCAGCACGGTGGACCAGAAATCGCGAGCAGTCGTTCGTAGCGGTTTGGCCAGGTCGGCAGCCGCCTCTGCGTCTTCGCGGGGGAAGAAAAAGTGTTTGATCGCAATCCAGATCAGATACCCGCCGCCCAGGAGTTTGACGACTCGAACCCGGAGCAGGAACTGAGCAAGTGCGATCGCGATCAGGCGAAAGACAAACGCGCCAACCAAGCCATACGTCAGCGCCTTGGATTGCTTCTCGCGGTCCAGACGCTTGGCGAGCAGCCCGAGGACCAGCGCGTTATCGATCGACAAAACGCCTTCCAATACCACCAATAGTGCGATGACAGCAAGATCGTTGGGTGTGAAGGTTTGGCCAAACATGGGGGGGGAAGAATAAGTTGCCAGTTGTTAGTTACCAGTTGCTAGTTAATCGCCTTTACTGGTAACTGGCAACTAACAACTTATTGACGATCAAGTTCCGAAGATACGATCGCCCGCATCGCCCAGGCCGGGGAGGATGTAGCCCTTTTCGTTCAGGCATCGGTCGACGGCGGCGCAGTAGATGGAAACATCCGGATGCGCCGCCCGCATCGCGGCGATGCCTTCCGGGGCGGCGACCAGACACACAAACTTCAGATTCTTCACGCCCGCTTCCTTGACCACCGAAATCGCCGCCGCTCCGCTGCCGCCGGTGGCGAGCATCGGGTCGATCAGCAGCACTTCGGTCTCGGCGATGTCCGGCGGAAGCCGCTTGAAGTACGTGACGGGCTGCAGCGACTTTTCATCACGGTAAACCCCGAGGTGCCCCAGCCGAGCGTCGGGCAGCATGCGGAGCATCCCGTCGCTCATGCCGAGGCCCGCTCGCAGAATCGGAATTAAAGTCACCTTCCGCGCCAGCACCTGCCCGGTCATGTCTTCGAGAGGTGTATGCACCGTCTTTGGCATCGTCGGCCAATCGCGGGTGACCTCATAGACCATCAGCGAGCCGATCTCGTTCAGCAGCGCCCGGAACTTGCGATGGTCGGTGGATTTCTCCCGAAGCTCGGCGAGCTTGGTCTGAATGACCGGGTGATCGAAGACGAAGACGTTTTCTAAGGACATAAGTTGCCAGTTGTTAGTTGCCAGTTGCTAGTGAAGCCATCGCCTGGACTGGCAACTGGCAACTAACAACTGGCAACTTGCTCACTTCAGCATCCCAGCCGCCCTGGCGTAATCAAACACGCCGCCGGCTTCGATGATCGGGAGGACGTCACCCAGCGGCTTGAGGCTGAATCGCTTGCCGGAGGTTTTGTTGATGACGTAGCCATCGATCAGGTGGACTTCGACGTCGTCGCCGGTCTTGAACTGTTCGACGAGGCGTTCGGTGGATTCCATCGGCACGAGGTACCCGCCATTGACGCTGTTGCGGAAGAAGATGCGAGCGTAGAACTCGGCGATCACACAGGTGATGCCGGCCTCTGCCAGCGCGAGCGGGGCGTGTTCACGACTGCTGCCGCACCCAAAGTTCTTCCCGCCGATGATGACGGTGTAGATGCTCTTGAATTCGTTCTGGGGCACGAACGGGATGTTGCCCTTGGGCAGGCCCATCTGGCCTTCCGGTACGCCGCTGTTGGCGTACATGCCGAAGAACTTGCGTTCTTCCGGGATGGCCGGGTTAAACGAGAGGTACTGCGCCGGGATGATCTGGTCGGTGTCGATGTTATCGCCCAGAACGTAAACTTTTCCGCTGATGACGGTTTCCATAGCTTTGACAATATAGGGGCAAGTATTCGGGGGCAAGGGGCGGGCAAGAAAGTGGAAAGCGACGAGCGATGAGCGATGAGTGATAAGGCATTCCACTCATCGCTCATCGCTTTCCACTTTCTCCTTATTCCCCAGCCCCTTGCCCCTGGATACTTGCCCCTTTATCCTCTACCTCCAATGACTGTTTACGAAACGACCAACCACAACACGATCTACCACTGGTGTACCAGCCGGGGGCTTTGGCCCGCTTGCGTGGCCGGCAACCCGGACCGCATCCGGCTGGGCGGGGATGAGTTTTCGCCGGGCGATGAGCAACTCGACCCGATCGAGTGGTGGCGGTGGTTTCAGGAGTTTGACCGCCGGCAACTGCAGTTGGTTTACGATCCGTCCAAGGGCTGGTTCACGCTCGGGTCGCGGCTGGCACCTGCGTAGTGGGCGGTTCCTGCCCGCCGGATCAAAAAGTATCGCGATTCATCGTGCCCGACCCATTTTCCGCAGCACGCGGATCATCGAACGTAAATTTCCTCCGACGTTGCATCTTTTGCCATTCACGCCGGTGCGGGTTATTGAATCAGGGCACCGCGCATCGCTAAACTAGCCGCTTGGATGCCGAAGTAGTGTGCTGGCAAGAACGCAATTTACATTCGAGTGTTTTTATCAGTTCGTCCGATCCAACCATTTTCGCGGTAGACGATGACGAAGTCATGCTGGCGATGCTTCGCAAGTTGGGCGAGGCGATGGGTCTCCAAGTCCAAGCGTACTCATCTGCCGAGGGGTTTCTCCGAGAGTTCAAGGATCAGCCGGGCTGTCTTGTCACCGACATTCACCTGGCCGGTATGAGTGGGCTTGATCTCCAGCAGGAGCTTCTTAAACGGAACGCCTCGCTTCCGATCATCGTCATCACCGGCAAGGCCCGCGTGCCATTGGCGGTTCAGGCGATGCAGAATCAAGCTGTCGATTTTCTGGAAAAGCCGTTCGACATTTCCGTCCTCGGCGAGCGAATCCGCCAGGCGATCGCTTTGGACACCACCAAGCGTCAAAAAGCCTTGCAACGGTCCGACGCCATCGAACGGCTGAGCCGACTAACCCTCCGCGAGCGGGAGGTGATGCTGTGCGTGGTCGAAGGTCTCTCCAACAAACAAATCGCCAGCCGCCTGCAATTGAGCGAAAAGACCATCGAAGTCCACCGCGGCAACGTGATGCGCAAAACCGCTGCCGATAGCGTGGCAGAGCTTGTTAGAATCTCCCTGTCGTCTCTATAGGCATTTCCCCTTATTTTCATTCTTTGCGTAGCTTCCTTCTGCTATTTTCAACGTTCGCTAGTATTATCCATCGAGTTGTCTGTATTTAATGCATTGCATTGCCATCGAAAAGGTGGCATTCTTACCGTTCGATCGGAACGGTTGAAGTCAATCAAAGAGCCGCCATCGTTACCGATGAAATGCGCGGCGACGATGCAGACGAGCTCGGCGGATGCCTGCATCACACAGTAAGAATACCGGTATTGTCTACGGTCATTTATAGGAAAAAAGCACCATGGCACGACGCGTCATCATGCGTATCGAGTTAACATCGGCTGCGAAGGATCAGCTGACCGAGTTGTGTCATCGCAATGGAATGACACAGGTTGCGGTCATGTCGCGAATCACCGAATGGTTCGCCCGCCAGGACCAGCTCATCCAAGGCGCTATCCTCGGGCATTATCCGATCGCGATTGAGTCCGACGTCGCCAAGCTGATCCTCAAGAAAATGGTCGACAAGGCCAAGTGATTGCACTTCAGCCTTGTCGATCATGCCGGCTTCTTCCCACCGTTGTCCCTGAAGGACACGTTATCGCACGCCGGCGGTGCCGGTTTCGATCGGGCTTGTCACATAGTCGCGCGGGTCTGTCACCTTGCCCGTCAGCGCGCTGGCTGCCACTGTGAGCGGCGATGCCAGATACACCGCCGAACTCTTGCTGCCCATGCGGCCTGGGAAGTTGCGATTCGTCGTGCTGATGCAGACTTCCGATCCGTTTAACCGCCCGAACGTATCGCTAGGCCCGCCGAGACAGGCACTGCAGCCGCTCGGTCCGAGGTTGCATCCCGCGTCGAGCAGGATGTCTTCGATCGACTTCTCGTTCGGGCCCTTTTCCACGCCGCGCAGGTTCAGCGTCTTCATGTCCGAGTGAACCTCGGTGCTGCCCGGGACGACGAACGTCGGAATCTTGACCTTGTTCCCCTTGAGGATGTTGGCCGCAAAGAGCATGTCGGTGATCTTCCCGCCGGTGCATGAGCCGATGTACGCCCGATCGAGCTTCACCTCGCGGCAGTTGTACGCGGTGTCTTTGTTGTCCGGGCTGTGCGGCTTGGCGACCATCGGCTCCATGGTGCTCAAGTCCCACTCGTGTTCGTAGAAATACTTCGCGCCGGACTGGTCCTTGTAGACTTCCCAATTCGGGCGATTGCTGCGGGCGCGGACGTAGTCGAGCGTCTTCTCGTCCACATCGCACACGCCGTTCTTCCCACCGGCCTCGATGGCCATGTTCGTCAGCGTCATGCGGTCTTCGAGCGTCAGGCTGCCGATGCCGTCACCCGCGAAGTACATCGTGCGGTAGGTCGCGCCGTCCACGCCGATCTCGCCGATGACCGCCAGAATCAGGTCCTTGGCCGTCAGGTAAGGCGGGATCTGGCCGTTAAACGTGAATTTCATCGTCGGCGGAACCTTGAGCCAGGTCTTGCCGGTTCCAAGGGTGAACGCCGCATCGGTATTACCGACGCCCGAGGCAAACTGCCCGAACGCGCCGGCCGTGCAGGTATGGCTGTCAGTGCCGAGCAGGATTTCGCCCGGACGAACGTGTCCTTCCTCAGGCAGCGCCTTGTGGCAGACGCCTTTGTAGTTGGTCTTGTTCGGATCGCGGTAGGGATTGGGCATGCCCGGCTCGTTCTTCACGAACTCAGCGTCGTAGAAGTACTTAAGCCCTTGTTCCTTCACAAAATCGCGAAGGATCTGCACGTTGCGATGGCATTTTTCGTCGGAGGTGAAGATGTAGTGATCCGGGATCACCACCACGCGATCCTTGTCCCACACCTTGGCATTGCGCCCGAACTTTTCGTGGAAAATCCCGATCGTGCCCGGCCCGCACACGTCGTGCGTCATCAGCACGTCGACGTCGACCCAGACGTTCTCGCCGGGAACCACGTGCGACTTGCCAGAATGCTTGGCCAGGATCTGCTCCGTCATCGTCATGCCAGCCATCGAAAAACTCCTGTCGGAAAAGCGCCTAAATCCTCCCAGGCTGTCTCACCCGGGCGAAGTCAAGGAGTATAGCGGGTCGGTCAAGGGCTCGCCAACCGTTGGGTCGTCGGGTCGTGGGTCAGTCTGAAATGTGATGCAACGCCTTGTTTAGAGCACTCGATCGTACCACGGGCCTCCGGCCCGTGCGGGCGATGCAGAATAGCCAAGAACGATCATTTTCTAAGGTTCGCGCGCCACCAGCACGGGCCAGAGGCCCGTGGTACGATCGAGTTTTTCAAACTGACCCACTACCGAACGTCGTCTGATTGGGGACGAGAAAAAATGCGACAATTTCCCGTGTTCTATCTTCAAGTGTTGACTTTGTAACGAGTTGCGTTTTTCCATCGGGTGCCAAAAAGGTACGCAAAGGTACTCCAAGGTACGCATAGGTATGAAAATGGAGGAACAAGTACGATCGAAGGATAAATCGCTCCGCGAAGGCGTAAGCGACATCGATTCCCGATCGGCGTGGGCAACCGCTTGCGCCTTCGCGGAGTGTCGCAAGAGTCTCCCCATCAGTGTGGTGTTCATGAACCGTGCCTCCTAATTCCCCGGCGCTGCTGCGCGTTTGGCACGCTACGGGAGAAGCACCTCTTGCGAACTATGTCGATTATTCATTTGGTGGTAGAGTCTTATCGATCCGAACTTTTTTGGTGCAGGGGCCGTTTCATGAATCGTCCGCTTCAGGTTTGCATCGCAATTCCGATCGCTACCGCCGCAGGGTCGGTGTGAAAGTAGGAAATCAGTAGTGACCCCTTTTTCGAGTTTCAAGGGTGTAACTGTTTACCGTCCCGTCATGGATTTTAGATCGTGTCTGTGAGCAAGGCGATGTCTTTCCCCGCCCACTCGGCTTGCAGGAGGGTCTTGATCGTTTCCAGCACATCTCGGCCCTGTTGTTCGGCGGTGCGCATGAC
>JANMES010000160.1:0-18475 GCA_031377185.1 Phycisphaerae bacterium | reverse complement strand
GAATCGGCGCGGAACGCATCAAACGGCGTAAAGGCGGCAGAAAAAACCCTTCTTAAAGTCGTCAACCGCCGCATGGAAGTCGAAGAAATGGTTTTTTGAATAGCGGTGATCGGTAAGAGGGTTAATCGGAAGACTCAAATACGAAACGGTGCCCCAGAAGACGGGAATGTTGTCCCCCAAAGTCGCAGGTTTCCAATCGGCTCCGATGACGATTCTTACCCCGACGCTTTGCCCATCTGCGAACGCTTTGGCGGTCGCCGACAGGCCGCCTTCGGGTGTGCGTTCCCATTCCGTGATGCGGAACATGAGGTCAGAGAAGCCTTCCTCGGTGTCGGAAAATAGATCGGGAATCTCGTCAGTTGTAACGCCGCCAGTATTTGGAGTAGTGCCGTTCGGTGGCGGCGGGCCGAAGCGCATTCCGTTGGCGGCGGCAAACTCCTCTGCGCGGGCACGGTCGCGGAACTCGAACGAGGCCTTACTTCCAGTAACGTCGATTGCGAACTCGGGCGGGTGGAACATCTCCCAAAAAGCGTTGACTAGCGCGACGACACAGATTATGCCGAAAACCGTCCCGCCTAGAGCCGCGTCGCGGAGCGGCGTGTAGTGATACAGTAACCACGTCGCCGGAATCGCCACTGCGGCTACGAATAAGACGAACCGTGCACCGCGGAGGACGCGACCGAAATCCAGTCGCCATCCGCAACCCTTGCAACATGGTATCTCAATGTGCTGCCACCCGCCGAACCGCGAAAGTGATAGGCTTTGCTTCACCGCGTACCGATGAGTCGCTCCGGGCTGTGCCTTCCCACACATTACGCATCGGTCTGGGAAGTGAATCGGGCCACCAGCTTGAATTGAACAGGAATATGGTCGTGGCACTGAGCCTCCGTTTACAGATTTCCCAACCCTAAAGAAGGGTATCAACTGTTATTTTGCTGACCAACAACGTGATAACACGATCGAATGAAAACCACATTAATCGTTCGGCGCGCGCCGCCGCCGGGCACGCGATGGTTTCTTTGTCGGCTGTCCCTCCAGGCCGCGGATGTATTTGGAGATCAGGTGGTCGGTCAGGCCCTCCAGAAAACTCTTGCCGCGCGTGGTGAACGCCCGCCGGACCGCGTGGGCGTGCCACGGCTCGACGTCGGGGTCGGTGTGGATCTGGCCGTCCATGTCGATGTAGACGAACGTCTTTACGTGTCCGTAGCAGGGCAGTCGCTCGGTACTGCGTTTGAGCTTGGCCAGCAGTTTGCCGCCGGTCAGGCGGGACTTGGCGGGCAGGAGTTTGTTGACCGACTGGAAGGGCATTTCCGGCACGAGATCGAGGCGGTTGACGACGCGGTAGGTCGTCAGCCGGTAGTTTTCGCAGAATCGCAGGTCGCCGACGCGGGGCGCGCCGAATGTGTACGTCGCCACCGGCGGGCGATCGCCTTTAGCCAGCCGGCAGGCGGTCAACATCGCGAGGGCCCCGCCCATGGAATGGCCGGTGAGGAACAGCGGCTTGCCTTGGGCCTCGTTCAGAATCTGCTCGACTTTGGTCCACGAGCGTTTGAGCACGGAACTGAAGCCCAGATGCACCTTGCCATCGTATTCCTCACGCTCGACGAGGCGGACCACCGCATCGGTCAGCCAATTGGGGAGCGTGACCGGATCCGACCCGCGAAACGCCAGCACCGCGTGGGTATCGCAGACGCCTAAAAATCCCCGCGTGCGAGTGACTTTGGATCGGAACGTGATCGTCTTCAGCCCCAGCCGTTCGGCCGCGGCGGCGGCGGGGGAGCGGTGGTAGGCGATGTCGGAGGCGTGCGCAAGATACAGCGCGTTGGCTTGGTTGAAGGCTAAATCATCCGGGTGAAATGGAAAAGCCATGAGAGATATTTCAACCTCGTATCTGGAATGGATCAACCTGCCGGGCAATCGGTCCGATTGAAAAACTCAATCGTACCACGGGCCTCTGGCCCGTGCAGATGGCGCGAATGTAAGAGAATAATCGTCCTTGGTGGTTCCGAATCGCCCGCACGGGCCGGAGGCCCGTGGTACGGTTGAGCGTTTCAAACCACGCGTTACGTGACACTTCAGACTGACCCGCCACCTACCCAATGGCGGATGGCGGCATCCACGACTGGCGCGATCGTGCCGCCGAGCGAGTAAACCCAGAGGGCGCAGATGATTCCGGTGAACACGTCCATCGTGTAATGGGCGCGCAGCAGCAGAACGGTCAGCGCCTCGAAGAACGCGATCGCCAGCCCGAGCGCCAATCCCCACGGCCCCCAATGGCCGGCCAGTGTGGCGGCGCCGTAGACGGCGATCGCGGTGTGGCCGGAGAAGAACAGATCGTTGGCGGTGCCGTAGGTGACGAGGATCGCCGGCACGCCGGGGTATCGCCAGACCATGCCCGCCGGTGCAGGCAGCGGGCAAAGCATCTGGCAGATCTGGCGGAGGGCGAACACCATCGTCAGCCCGAGGAACGGCCGGAACGATTGCCCGAAGATGGCGGTGCCCATCAGGTACGCGCCCAGGATGTCGATTACGAGCGAAGAAACGATCAGCAGCCGATTGCCAGCGGCGATGTTGGTGGCGTATCGCTTGTGAAAACGGGCTGTCAGCACATGAATGCCGTCGGTCAGCGGGACTTCATACGCCACCTTCGGCACGCGCTTGGCGAGAATTTTCTGCGTCCAGAACCAGAGGATGATCCCAAGCACGACGAACCCCACGCGCACGCCGACGACCGGCCAAGGGGCGATTTCCCACGTTGCGATCATCATGGTGTCGGTCCTTCCTTTTGCTCGTCAACTTGAACATGGTGGGACAGACATTCTTGTCTGTCATGGCTGAATGTACTCATTCAACCATCATCTCTGGTCCGCGGAATACCGCGTCCCATTACAGACAGGAATGTCTGTCCCACCGAATGCAAGCTAACCCACTAACTATCCTTCCGCTGCGGTTTCCGTCGGCAGCCCGAGCATGGTGCGGAGTTGGCCGTCGATCGCGGACATCAGCGGATCGGCCTCCCCGCGTGCCTCGCGGCCGGTACTGACTTCGATCGCGTCGCCGACGGTGATCCTGGCTTCCACGGGCCCGTGTACAGTCACCGCGTCGGTCAGATCTTCCTCAAATCGCTCGATCGTCTCGATGATGCGAGCCTTGGGCGCGTGGTCGGTCACGTAGTCGGGCGGATAGTGATAAAGCTGCTGTGCGAGGGTCGCGTCTTCCAAAAGACGCCAGCGGCGGGCTTTTTCGGATTCGTCGAGGTCGCCCTTGATCATGTCGGGCAAAATGGCGGATCGCAGCCGTTTCACCCGCGCGACCACATGCCCGTCACCATTGCCGTTGGTCCACTCTTTTTCCATTGGCGAAAGCACGGCGTCAATCAGTTTCGTGATCCGCTGCGAGATTGTGCCTTCCTGCGTGTGCCCCAGGTACTGCAACTCTTTAAGCGCCAGCAATCCCGCGCCGACTTTGCCGATCCGCGCATGGATCGGCAACTCACGGCTTGGCCGCCAGGTCAGGCGGGCTTCGATCTGGTCGAGCATTTTCGCGGCGGCGGCGTCGACATCGAACGGG
Organism: Phycisphaerae bacterium; assembly: GCA_031377185.1. GTDB lineage: Bacteria > Planctomycetota > Phycisphaerae > Tepidisphaerales > Tepidisphaeraceae > JANMES01. The sequence continues at coordinate 14,905 of JANMES010000160.1, read as the reverse complement.
AAGGAATATCGCACCGCCACCGGATGCACGACGACCTTCTTGCCGTCCTTCGCCCGCTTCTTAGCCGCCTGCCTGGCGATGAGTGCCGTGCCTTCCAGCATCGGCGTCAGGCGGTCGTTGGTTCGCGAGATGTGACCTTCCGGGAAAATCACCAGCGGCCGCTCGGCGGTTTCCAGGATTTCGATGGATGTCTGCACGGCTTGCTTGTCCATCCCTTCGCGATAGATCGAAAATGCCCCCGCCCGGCGGAGCAGGAACGCCTGCAGCTTGCTCCCCATAAACAGGTGAGCGCTTGCGACCACAAATACCGGCTGACTTACTTGGCGGGCCAGCGCGCTCAAGATAAACGGGTCTTCGTCGCGGCAGTGGTTCGGCGTGATTAAAACGCCGTGCCCCGCGGCAATCGATGCGCGAAGCTTGTCCGCGCCAGCGACTTCCACCCGGGTCGTTCCATATCGGCGGCGCAGATATCGCGGGAAATACCAGTTCAACGCCCGCGGCCAGAGCGTGCCATGGTAGGGTGGAACGGGAACATACGGTTTATCCGAGACGACGGGATTCATGCGGGGGTCTATCTTGAATCATGGCGTCCGATTTAGCCAGAAGAGTCCGCTCAACTTGCAGTCTACGATCCGGAACCCGCAATCTGAACTGGTCCGGTTCAGGTTCCCATGTAACTGCCCACGGGTTTCTGTCCGATAAAATCGGGGTATGCGATTGCCCGAAGGGGCTTTTATCTTATAATTTCAGACGCATAACGGGCTGGCATTGCAGCACTTAGGGACAATGCCATGCCTATTGCGGGCGATCAGAACGGTGTTGTAAGCGGTGGGTAATGTCCGACTTGCCTCGAACGCATGGCGGCGAGTCGGGCAGGATAACGCAATCGATCTTATGATCTCTCACCTCTACAACACTTCGTTTTTTCGCAAGTGGCACAAGTACGACAATGCATTAGTGATTGCGATTCTGGCGGTCGGAATTGCGCTGGCGGAAATTTGTGCCTGGCAGGCGTATCAATCCAGCCGCAACGCGATCCGGCAGCAGTTCGATCATGCTTGCGACGCAGCCACCAATCTGATTATTGAACGAGCCAAAATCTATTCCTTTGGATTGCGCGGGGCGAGAGGTCTTTTTATCGCCAATCCAGCCATTACCCGCGATGGATTCATCGACTACCTCGCCTCGCGGGACATGGCGACGGAATTTCCGGGTATTCGCGGGGTGGGTTACATCCAGCGGGTTCGCAAGTCGGATTCTGCAACCTTCACCGAAAATACCCGCACGCTCGACAACCTGCCCGACTTTAGCATCCGCACGAAGGACCAGGCTTTCGACGAATTGTATGTCATCCGGTTTATCGAACCGCTCCAGCTAAATCACGCTGCGCTCGGGTACGACATCGGCTCCGAGCCGATCCGCCGCGAAGCCGCCGAGCGCGCCATGCTGACCGGCGAACCAACCATCACGGGACGCATTACCCTCTTGCAGGATCCCAAAGGCCGTCCTGGCTTGTTGTACCTATTGCCCGTCTATCGCGGACGCGATCCGGGGACGCCCGAACTGCGACGGAAGCAATTGGTGGGTTGGGTGTATGCACCGATCGTGATCGAAGACATGGTTGCCGCCGCCGTGGCTACGACGCACCGGCAGGTGAATCTGGCGATTTTCGACGGACCGGGTGAATTGCCGGAGCAGTCGGTGTTTGCGTCAGATCAAGTTCATTTCGGGAAGACGATTGCGCAACTGAAATCACAGTTGTCAGATCGAGAATTGAGCCGGGAAACTCAAATTGTCGTTGCGGGTCGGCAGTGGACATTGCTGCTTTCTCCGTCGGCTGCGTTCAGCGCAACGTCAAATACCAGGTACCCCTTGTACATCGGAGGCGGTGGGGTGTTTGTCACACTGCTGGTGGCGTTGCTCGTCAATACAGCCAAGAGGGCGTACACCCGCTCGGTGGAATTGGCCAACTCCATGACGGCCGAGCTCCAGCAGACCAACGGGCTGCGCCGGGCGATCCTGGACTCTGCCAACTACAGCATCATCTCCACCGATACCCAGGGCACGATCGTGTCGATCAATCAGACCGCCTGCCAATGGCTCGGCTATTCTGCCGATGAGTTGGTTGGAAGGGTCACGCCTGCCTTGATCCACGATGGCAGCGAAATGGAATCCGTTGCCCGCGAACTCTCCGCTCGGTTCGGCCGCCTGATCGAACCAGGATTTGGCGTTTTCACGGCCATCCCCGACCGCGGCGAAGTCGACGAGCGCGAATGGACGTATATCCGGAAAGATGGCTCGCGATTCCCGGTGTCGCTTTCCATCACGGCGGTTCGCGACGTTTCGGGAACGGTCGTCGGCTATCTCGGTGTGGCAACTGATCTGACACAGCGCAAGATCATCGATTCGCAACTCCGCCGGGTGACACAGGCGATGGAAAACGCAGTCGAAGGGATTTCGCAACTCGGTCCGGATGGTCGCTATACCAATGTCAATGCAGCGTATGCGGCTCGGACCGGATACACGCCGGAGGAATTGATCGGGATGGAATGGTCCAAGACGGTTTATCCCGACGATCTTCCGATCGTATTGGCCGCTTACAACGCGATGGTTGAAAACGGAAAAGGTGAAGCCAGTGTTCGCGGTGTCCAGAAAGACGGTACGGTATTCCATAAGCAGATCACGATGGTTGCGATCCGGAGTGCTGACGGGAAGTTTGAGGGCAACTTCTGCTTCATGAAAGACATATCCGAGCGGAAGCAAAGCGAAGAGGCGTTGCGCCGGTCACAAATTCTGCTTTCGAGCGTGCTGAACCATGCCTTGGATGGCGTACTTGCGATGAAAGCGATCCGTGAGAATGGCCGAATCGTTGATTTTGAGTTCCGCCTCGCGAATCCCGCGGCGGAACGGCTGGTGGGGAAGTCTGCTTTGGAACTGATCGGTGAACGGATGCTCGAGCAGTTCCCGGATAGCGCAAAAACGGGGTTGTTTGATCAATACATAAGCGTGGTGGAGACCGGCGTTCCATACATCGGCGATCAGCATTTTGGAACCGGTGGCCATTCGCGATGGTTTCGCATCGCCGCCGTGCCGTTGGACGATGGGTTGGCGATCACCATGGGCGACATCACCGCCCAAAAGCTGGCCGATGCGACCAACCGCCAGTACACCGCGGAACTGCTCCGAGCCCGCGACGCCATGGCGAAACAGGCAGAAGAACTGCGAATCAAGTCCGACCAACTCGAGCTTGCACGCTGCGCAGCCGAGGAAGCCAGCAAAGCCAAGAGCAACTTCCTGGCCAACATGAGCCACGAAATCCGGACACCGATGGCGGCGATCCTGGGCTATTCCGATCTGATGCTGGACCCGAATCAAGGCAGCATCGCGAGGCAGAACGCGATCAAAGTCATCCACCGCAACGGCCAGCACCTGCTGGAAGTGATCAACGACATCCTCGATCTCTCCAAAATCGAGGCCGGACGGATGTTTGTGGAGCGGATCGTGTGTGATCTCCCGCGCATCGCCGCCGAGGCGGCTTCCATGACGCGCCCGAAGGCGATGGAGAAGGGACTTTCCCTCAAGCTGGAATTCACCACCCCGATCCCACGCGCGGGCCTGACTGATCCGCTGCGGCTACGGCAGGTTCTGGTCAATCTGATCGGGAACGCGATCAAGTTCACCCCCGCAGGTTCGGTCATCGTGCGAGTTTCCTGTGACGTGCCGTCGAAGTCGGATACGTCGATCCGCTTCCAAGTGGTTGACACCGGCGTTGGCATGAGCGGGACCGAAATTCAAGGGCTATTCCGCCCCTTCACGCAGGCCGACGTGAGTACCACCCGCCGCTTTGGTGGAACCGGGCTGGGACTCACGATCTCCCGACAGTTCGTTCGCATGTTGGGCGGTGATATCTCGGTTCAGTCCGAACCGGGCAAGGGAAGCACGTTTACGTTCGAAACCAAGGTCGGCCCGGTGGCGGCGGAAAATCTAGTTCAAGGTCTGACCGAGTCGGGCATCGAGAACAGCCAAATCACGGGCTCGGCCGACATGGCTCACCGGCTGGACGGCGTTTCGGTTTTGCTGGCTGAAGACGGGATCGATAATCGAGAAATCCTCACCGCCTATCTGCGCGGCGCGGGCGCATTGGTTGAAACGGTCGAAAACGGGCAAGACGCCGTCCGCGTTGCGCTCGAAAGCCACCGCAACGGCAAACCCTTCACAGTCATCCTCATGGACATGCAAATGCCCATCCAGGACGGCTACAACGCGACCAGCGAACTGCGTCGCAACGGTTACGACCGACCGATCATCGCTCTCACCGCCCACGCGATGGCCGACGACCGGGCGAAGTGCCTGGCCGCCGGTTGCAGCGACTACCTGTCCAAGCCGGTTGAGCGGGCCGTCTTGGTCAACACGATTCTGCAGAATATCGATTTGCCCGGAGTGCCAGCCCTCAATCAGAACGCACCGTCCCAGGAGGAGAAGGTGGTCCCGACGGTCCTTGATTCGAGTGAGACAAGCGTGATCCGAAGCGATTTGGCAAGCGACTCGGACTTCCAATCGGTCCTGGTATCTTTCGTCACCCGGCTACCCGTGATCGTGGGGGAACTAACCACGTTCGCCAAGTCGAGAGATATGGCCGGACTTACGCAGTCGCTCCACCAGCTCAAGGGCGCGGGCGGCTCGTACGGCTTTGGCATGCTCAGCCAACTCGCTGGTGCTGCGGAGGCGAAACTGCTGTCGGGAGAATCGATCGACGCCGTGGAGCCGCAAGTGGCTGAACTGGTTGCCTACATCCAGCGGATTGAAGGTTACGACGCTACAACCCTAATCGACGCGGCTGCCTAGACCGCTCATTCAAGCAACTGCAGCCAATATAGCGAACTTACCCTTACCCTTCGCGATCGAAACACCACAAAACCATCAGGTCGAGCCACGTTGTTCCAGCATTGGCTATGGCGTGGATGTCGCTGATCGAGCAGAATCATGGCTCGTGTATCTGGTGAGGATTATTCATGTCAAAATTAGAACTTCCCGAGGCACCTTCAAACGAGATCGGGTCGGTAAAAGCATGGCGCAGCTCGGTGGTGATTCCGACGTATCGTCCGCTGCCGGCCGAGCATCATCCGATGTTTCTGGAGAAGCGCGTGTATCAGGGTTCGAGCGGTAAGGTGTATCCGTTGCCGTTTGTCGGACGAATTGCGGAGGAGAAATCCGACGTCGCGTGGGACGCGGTGCACATCGAGAACGAGTATCTGCGCGTCATGATCCTGCCCGAACTGGGCGGGCGAATTCATGTCGCCCGCGATAAGACGAACGGGTACGACATCATCTACCGTCAGGACGTGATCAAACCGGCGCTCGTTGGGCTGGCCGGACCATGGGTGAGCGGCGGGATTGAGTTTAATTGGCCGCAGCATCACCGACCCAGCACGTATATGCCGACCGATGTCGAGATCGAGCGTGAACCCGATGGCAGCCTCACGATCTGGTGCGGCGAGCACGAGCCGATGAACCGGATGATGGGGACGCACGGCGTGCGCCTCCGCCCCGGGCGTTCATCGCTTGAACTGCGCGTGCGGCTCTACAATCGCACGGAGCTGACACAGACTTTCCTATGGTGGGCCAATGTCGCGACGGAGGTGAACGAGCATTACCAATCGTTCTTCCCGCCGGACGCCACGCATGTTGCCGATCATGCTAAACGCGCGACGAGCACGTTCCCGCGATGCAATGGGCATTACTACGGTGTTGACTACGCCGGCCGGGCTTGCAACGGCGTGTCTGACGACCAGCGACCGACGCAGTTCAATCCACCGCCGGGGATGTATCCGCCGGACGATCTGTCGTGGTACGCCAACATTCCCGTCCCGACCAGCTACATGTGCATGGGCACGTCAGCCGACTTTTTCGGGGGTTACGACCACGGCGTCCGTGCCGGGATCGTGCATGTGGCGAACCATCACATTTCGCCTGGCAAAAAGCAGTGGACGTGGGGCAATCACGCGTTCGGCTACGCTTGGGACCGCAATCTCACCGATCCCGACGACCGAGGCGTGTACCGGCCGTACATCGAAATCATGGCCGGCGTTTTTACGGACAATCAGCCGGACTTTTCTTTCCTGGCACCGGGGGAAACCAGGACGTTTTCCCAATTCTGGTACCCGATCCGGGAGATCGGTCCCGCGGTCGAAGCGAACGAAGACGTCGCGCTATCGTTTGCGTTCAACAAGGGTGTTGCGCGCATAGGCATCGTCGCGACGACCGCATTTCCGCAGGCTCGCGTCGAGATCAGCGATTCCGGCGGGGCGGTGGTACACACATCGACGCTGGATCTGTCGCCGGATAGTCCAACGACTTTTGAAATTCCGTTAGCCTGCAAGGAACGCGAAAATGTTTCGGTTGCAGTTATCGCCAGCAACGGCCGAGAGTTACTGGCCTATCGTCCGCGTTCCAAGCCGGACGGCGAGCAGGAACTCCAATCTGCTACTGAGCCGGCGGCTCCCGCTGATGTGAAGACGATCGAAGAGCTCTACCTTATCGGCCTGCATCTGGATCAGTACCGCCATGCGACGCGCACGCCCGAGCATTACTGGCGCGAAGCCCTTCGCCGCGATCCAGCCGACAGTCGGTGCAATACCGCCATGGGCGACTGGCACTTGCGTCGAGGGGAATTCACAGATGCGGCAAACCATCTCCGGCGGGCGATCGCAACTCTGACTCAGCGAAATCCCAATCCTCGAGACGGCGAACCACTGTATTTGCTTGGTGTGGTTTTACGTCATCTGGGAGAGTTCGACTCTGCGTACGATGCGTTTTACAAGGCAACCTGGAACGCCGCCTGGCAATCGCCGGCGTATTTCGCGCTGGCCCAGATCGACTGCCGGCGGAAGCATTGGGCGAAGGCCCTGGATCATCTCGACCGAGCCCTTCGTGTAAACGCCGAGCATATTCAGGCCCGCGATTTGAAGGCGATAGTCCAGCGATGGCTTGGCCGCGAGAAAGAGTCCGCCGCGTTACTCGAGGCGACCATCGCACTGAATCCGGTGGCGTACCTCGCAAGGGAGTTGTCTGGCTGCAAACCCAGGCTTGACGCGCAAATCCGGCTGGATCTGGCGTGGGAGTTGTCCGGCGCAGGACTGTTGGAAGATGCAATCCGGCTGTTGGCCGATACGCCGCAGGAATCTACGTCCGGCGCTGCACCCATGGTTGCGTACGCATTGGCAGCGCTACACCAGCAGCAAGGCGATCAGTCCGCAGCGGCCGCCGCTCGGAAAGCTGCAAAAGCCGCGCCCTGGCAATACTGCTTTCCGTCCCGACTTCAGGAAATTGCACTGCTTCGCGCAGCCATCGAGGCCGATGCGTCGGACGCACGAGCGCCGTTCTATCTGGGCAACTTACTCTACGACCGCCAGCGCCACGACGAGGCGATCGACTGCTGGGAACTTGCCGCCAAGCGTGATCCGAAGATTGCTCCTGTTTGGCGAAATCTGGGTATCGGATATTTCAACATTCGCCACAACACCGAAGGCGCACTGGACGCATACCAAAACGCGGTCACCGCCGATCCCGGTGACGGCCGGCTGTTGTACGAACGCGACCAGCTGTGGAAGCGCATCGGAATCGAACCGAAGCGCCGACTTGCCGCGTTGGAGCAGCGTCCGGAAGTAACGCGAACGCGCGATGACCTGAGTATCGAACTGGCGTCGCTCTATAACCTGACAAATCGGCCGAAAGACGCCGCAAGCGTTCTGTCGTCGCGGCGATTCCAGCCATGGGAAGGCGGCGAGGGGTTGGCGCTCGGACAGCACACGCGAACGCATCTGAATCTCGCAAGGGCGGCACTGGCAGGAGGCGACGCTAAAGAAGCGGCCCGGCTGCTCGAAGCCGCCCTCAACGCACCGGAAAACCTCGGCGAAGCGCGACATCTGCTGGCGAATCAATCCGACGTGCACTTTTACCTCGGCGTGGCCTACTCGCGAGCGGGCGACGAGGCTAGTTCACGCCGGCACCACTCGATCGCGGCTGAAGCCCGAGGTGATTTTCAGGTGATGGCGGTACAATCCTACTCAGAGATGACGTATTACTCGGCCATGTCACTGGCGGCGTTGGGTCGCGAGGTTGAGGCAAAATCGTTGTTGATCGAGCTTCGCGACTACGCCGAGGCGCTGGCAAAGAAGCCGGCGAAGATCGATTTCTTCGCCACATCGTTGCCCGACCTGCTGCTGTTTGCCGATGACTTGGACGCGCGCCAGATAGAGAAAGCAAACTTCATGGCCGCACAGGCGCAGGTCGGGCTTGAGAACTTCGAAAAAGGTCGACAGTTATTGCAAAAGATATTAGCCGAGAACCCCAACCATGCCGACGCCGCTGATCTTTTGGCGATGATCGCCGAGGAAGGCGTGATTCGAAGAGGATCGTAATAAATCAGCCCACTCAACGGACCCCATTAACACATGTCACGAGAATCCAACTTGTTTTTCCAGAAGGATTTCACCGCCGCCGAGTTGGCTGAGCGACGGCGGCGCGTCATGGCGAGTATGGCGGGCGGGCTCGCAGTGGTGGCGGGGGCGCCGGAAGTGCCGGGATTTGATCCGATACGGCAAGATAATGACTTCTATTATCTCACCGGAGTGGAGGTGTCCCACGCGTACCTCATGTTGGATGCGGCGGTCGGCCGAAGCGTGATCTATCTTCCGCCAAGAAACGAAAAACATGAAGCCAGCGACGGCCCGACACTCAGCGACGAAGACGCTGCATTCGTGCTGGAGCGGACTGGAATTGAAGAAGTCCGTCCGATCACCCGGCTGATTGCCGATGTGAGTCATCGCACCTCGCCGCTTTGGGTGATGCGTGCGCCGGCCGAGAATGCCCGGCAATGTCAGGACTCTTTGCGTCATTACGCCAAGTCGCGATTGGCTGATCCGCTGGACGGGCAGTTGTCGCGCGAGCAGCATTTGCTGGCTCGATTGGCGCAGCTTTCTCCCAAGGCGGATTTGCGTGATTTATCGCCCATCGTTCACGGTCTGCGGCTGATCAAATCGCCGGCTGAGGTTGAGGTCATGCGTGCCGCCGGACGCATCACCGCGCTGGCAACGATGGAAGCGATGAAAGCCACACGTCCGGGCGTGTTCGAGTATCAACTCGGTGCGGTGGCTGAGTACGTCTACCAGGCCAACGGATCACGCGGCGTGGGATATCGCCCGATTGTCGCCAACGGCGAAAACATTCCCATGATGCACTATTGGCGGAACAACGCCCCGTGTCGCGACGGCGAGCTCGTGCTCTTTGATTGCGCCCCGGACTACAACTACTACACCAGCGATATCGGCCGAATGTGGCCGGTGAACGGCAAGTATTCAGAGCAGCAGCGCGAGTTGTACGGGTTCGTCCTGCAGCATCATGCGGTGCTTTTGGATCTCATCCGTCCGGGCCGAACCAGGGACGAGGTCTTGGCCGAGGCGGCGGAGAAAATGCGAGCGGTCGTTGAAGGCACCTCGTGGAGCAAGGCGATTTACAAGCAGGGTGCCCAAAAGCTGCTGGAGAGCAAGAGACCGCTATCGCACGCCGTCGGAATGGCCGTCCATGATTCGGCCGGCTGGGCGGATCGTCCGATGCCACCCGGTTTGGTGTTCGCGGTCGATCCTGAACTGCTGATTCCGGAAGAAAATCTCTATATTCGCGTGGAAGACACCGTGCTGGTGACCGAAACGGGCATCGAAAACCTGACGGCCGAGTGCCCGCGTGAAATGGACGAAGTCGAGCAGTTCATGAAGCAGCCCGGCCTCCTGCAGAATTTTCCGCCGGTCCACGTCAATCCGGGCAGATAAGAAATGCACCGCAAGATTCACATCATCGACAGCCATACCGGCGGCGAGCCCACGCGGGTGGTTATCGCCGGCGGGCCGGATTTTGGGGTCGGGCCGCTTTCGGAGCGTCGTGCCCGCTTCGCAGCCATGCACGATGCGTTTCGGACCACCGTGGTAAACGAACCGCGCGGATCGGATGTGGTGGTCGGCGCGGTGCTGGTTCCGCCGGTCGATCCATCGTGTGTTGCGGGCGTGATTTTCTTCAACAACGTCGGCACGCTCGGCATGTGCGGACACGGCACGATCGGGCTGGCGGTAACGCTCGGCCACCTCGGACGGATTTCCGCGGGGAAGCATCGTCTGGAAACGCCGGTCGGCGTCGTGGAACTTGAGTACGACGGCAAGCACGCGGTCGCGGTCGACAACGTGCCGTCCTACCGCCATGCCAAAGCGGTACAAGTTGATGTGCCCGGGTATGGAATGGTGAGCGGCGACATCGCCTGGGGCGGGAATTGGTTCTTTCTGGTCGATCGTCATGATGAGCGGCTTACACTACAGAACGTGGAGCGCTTAACGGACGTCACTTGGCGCATCCGCCGGGCGCTTGAGACGAATCATATCACCGGCGCCAACGGCGAGGTGATCGATCACATTGAACTGTTCGGCCCGGCCGTTGATCCGGCTAACCATTCGCGGAACTTTGTTCTCTGTCCCGGCAAAGCCTACGACCGCTCGCCGTGCGGCACGGGCACAAGCGCCAAGCTCGCCTGCCTGTGGGCAGACGGGAAACTTAAGCCAGGCCAGGTGTGGCGGCAGGAGTCGATCCTCGGGTCCGTCTTCGAAGGTTCGGTGCGGATCGTCGATGGCGTTATTCACCCGCGAATCAGCGGGACGGCATACGTTGTGGCCGAATCGACCCTGCTTGTCGATCCGGCCGACCCGTTTGGCGAAGGTATTCGCTGATGCAATCCTCGGTGATGCATGTCGTAGTCGTAGGCGCCGGTATCGTCGGCGCGGCGGTGGCCGAGGCACTGTCGCTCGACGGCCATCGCGTGACGGTCATCGACAAAACCTTGCCGGCCGGCGGCGCGACGGCCGCGGGGATGGGCCACATCGTCGTCATGGACGACTCGGAAGCTCAGATCGCGCTCACGTCGTATTCCCAGCGGCTTTGGGACGAGCGTGCTCCTTCGCTGCCGCTGACAGGCGAGCGCATGGTGTGCGGCACGCTTTGGGTCGCAGCCGACGACGAGGAGATGGCGGAAGTTCATCGCAAATACGCATTTTATCGCCAACGGAACATCGAAGCGGCGGTGCTCGATCCCAAGATGCTGCGAGATGCCGAGCCGCATCTGAGAGAGGGCTTGGCCGGCGGTTTGCTCGTCCCCGGCGACTCCGTCGTCTACCCGCCGCCGATCGTCGCGAGCATGCTTGAGACGGTGACACATCGCGGCGGATGCGTTGCAGTTGGTAAAGCGGTCGTCGCCATGAAGGGGAGTGAAGTCACACTCGACGATGGAACGACGATCGCCTGTGACTACGCCGTCAACGCCACCGGATCGAACGCCAGCCTGCTCTCGCCGGAATTCGCGATCAAGCCGCGGAAAGGGCACCTAGTCATCACGGATCGATACCCTGGATTCGTAAAACATCAACTGGTCGAACTGGGCTATCTCAAGTCGGCCCACAAGTCGACCAGTTCGTCCGTGGCGTTCAACGTCCAGCCGCGGCCGACGGGGCAGTTGCTCATCGGCTCGTCGCGGCAGTTTGATAACGACACGAGCGAAGTGGACTACGCGATCCTCGCAAAAATGCTCCAGCGCGCCATCGAATATATGCCCGCCATCTCGGATCTGTCGGTGATCCGCACCTGGACCGGCTTCCGAGCCGCGACGCCCGACAAGCTGCCACTGATCGGCCCGCATCCGGACGACGATCGCTTGCTGCTGGCCACCGGACACGAGGGACTGGGAATCACCACATCGCTGGGCACGGCTCAGCTGATAAGCGACTACATCGCGCTTCGCGCGCCGGCCATCCCGTTGCAGCCGTATCTCCCGGCACGCCTGCTGGCAGGAGTAAAGCATGCCGATTGATCCTTCGCTGGAAAAAGTCTCGTTCACGCTCAACGGCCGACCTGCAACAGCGGCGCCGGGATGTTCGGTGGCGGTTGCCGTGATGATGAACGGCGTATCGCACTTTCGACGATCCGTCACCGGCCAGCCCCGCGGGCCGCTGTGTGGGATGGGCATCTGCTACGAGTGCCGCCTGACGATCGACGGCCGGCCGCACCAGAAATCCTGCCAGTCGGTCATCGCTGCCGGAATGGTGGTGCAGTGTGACGAGTGACGGATCAACCTCGATGCCCGTAACCGAATGCGACGTGCTGGTGGTCGGCGCCGGCCCGGCCGGTATCGCCGCCGCCGTCACCGCTGCTGAAGCAGGCAGGCAGGTGGCCGTTGTCGACGACGGAGCATTTCCCGGCGGGCAAATCTGGCGGAATCGAGGCGAGTCACCCGCATCCCGCATCGCCCGCCGGTGGTTTGCGCGACTGGCTGCCGAAAAATCGATCGTGATGTTCCGGCAATCTCGCGTGGTTGCCAATCCCCAGGAGCGGGCTCTGTTGATTGAAACATCAACCGGTTCGCGTCTGATCCGTTGGTCGTCTTTGATCCTCGCTACCGGCGCGCGCGAGCGGTTCATTCCCTTCCCGGGCTGGACGCTTCCAGGCGTCATCGGGGCCGGAGGATTGCAGGCGCTGGTCAAGCAGGGGCTGGAGGTTCGCGGCATGCGAATCGTCATCGCCGGAACGGGGCCTTTGTTGCTGGCGGTGGCGGATTTGCTGCGATCGCAAGGAGCGATCGTGCCTCTGATCCTCGAACAGGCACCGGCGACGCGAATCAACCGTTTTGCGCGATCGCTCATCCGTTCCCCCAAAAAGCTAGCCACCGCCATCGTCCTGCGCAGCCGATTGATCCGCACGCGCTATGCGACCGGGAGCTATCCCTTGCGCGCCGCCAGCGTCGACGGCCGGCTTCGTTTAGATTTCCGCACGCCCGCCGGCGATGAAGCAATCGACTGCGATTACCTCGGCTGCGGGTTCCACCTGATCCCCAACACCGAACTTCCCCAACTGCTCGGCTGCGAGTTGACGGGCGACGGCTTTGTGCGGGTGGATTCGAGCCTGCGTACGACCCAACCCAGCATCTACGCGGTCGGCGAACAAACGGGCATTGCCGGTGTGGATAAAGCGATCATCGAAGGCTGCCTGGCTGCCGGCGTGATCGGCGGGGATCCGGGTTCGGCCAGCCAATTCGCTGCGGAACATCAAACAGCACAGGCGTTTGCGAGGCAACTTGCTGAGGTGTTTGCGTTGCGCCCAGAATTGTTTCAACTGGCATCGCCAGGCACCATCCTCTGCCGTTGCGAGGACGTCCCGCTGTCGGCGGTGCAAGACTGCAAGAGCGGGCGCGATGCCAAGCTGCAAACCCGCTGTGGCATGGGCCCCTGCCAAGGCCGAGTCTGTGGACCGATGTTGCAACGTCTTTTCCCCACCGAGCCGCTAACCGTGCGTCCGCCGATACATTGCACGAGCGTGGCCACCCTGGCGGGCGGTTTTCCGATCCCAATGATCCAAGCGGCCGCTACGCCGCAACCGTCTGACGAGAAATAGGTTACGGATAATCCGCTCCCGGTGAGTCGGGCTTGATCGGGTTGGCGACGGGATTTTCCCCCGTGGCGAGAAGCCCAATCCCGGACGGGACAAGATTGCAGCCGTCAACACCCTCATCGCCAAGTTCGACGGCGGCGCGGTTCTGCGCCGGATACTCATACGCATCCCGGATCATTTCTGCGCATTTTCTCCTCTCCCGGTACTCCGGGAGAGGTCGGGTGAGGGTTCTGTTTCACCTTCCAAAACACTTTGACCATCGCCGCAGAACCCTCACCTAGCCTCTCCCGGAGTACCGGGAGAGGGATCAAGACCCCGCGCGGAAAGTAATTGGGATTCGTAACATACCCACCCGGACAATTCAGTACTTGACGCGGCATCGCCAGAGGAAGGCATTTTGCCGTAAATATCTACGTCCCCTTCAGTCGATTCTGCTGGCCCGTTCAAATTTTCCAATGAATCAGTAGCGATCACTTTTCGGTTCCGAAATTTTTTGCCCCCAAAATCACATCCCCTTGATGGGAAATAACTTAAGTGCAATCAAAAGGTACGCAAAGGTACTCCAAGGTACGCAACCGGCCAGAAAAAGAACGAATCAGTATGAATCCGAAACCAGCGGTGAAATTGCCAAAGAGCAATACTCCAACAACCGGTGCCAATCACCGAACATTATACGAACAATCCGCCCGATTGTCCAGTCCGATCCGCCAAATGATCCGTCATTCTACTTTTGTGGAATCAGTAGTGAGTCTTTTTCCGGCCCCCAATCACCCGTTCAGCCACGCACTGCAACGGACAACCCGGGATGAGAGTTAAGGTAAGGGGTAAAAAAGGTTGCGATTCGTGGGAAAAAGAGATGAATTTTCCGCTCAACACCGCAAACGACCGATTAAAAACCCCTGCACAGACTAATAGCAGTGGTGCCGACAACGTGCGCAGAACTTCCCAAACCAAAAACAGTGCTGTTTTCAGCGTGCGTAGAGGTTCCCAAACCAAAATCAGTGCTGTTTACGGCGCGGGCAGAGGTTCCCAAGCCTAAAACAGTGCTGCAAATGGAGTGCGCAGAGGTTCCCAAACCAAAAACAGTGCTGTTTACGGCGCGGGCAGAGGTTCCTAAGGCAAAAACAGTGCTGATTCCGGTGCGGGCGGAGGTTCCCAGGCGTGAAAAAGCTGGGTGTCACCTTTTACGGCTCTGTTACCCCTTCCTTTTTCCTAACATTATACCAGAATTTGTCCGCGTCAACGGAAAAGTTTTTGAGTTTAGCCTGAAGCCGGATAGGCTCTTACGTGCAGATTTTCATTCAGGGGACTTTGGAGGTTCTCTGGTCTGCATACCAGATAATAGATGTTATCCCGCAGGAGTTGACCGGTTTGACGACCCGTGTTGAGACGATTCGTTATCTTGCATCCCGCGAAGAGCAGGAGCGCT
>JANMES010000159.1:0-51305 GCA_031377185.1 Phycisphaerae bacterium | reverse complement strand
CCGCGAAGATCGCGAAGGCGCGAAGGGCGCGAAGAAGAATCAATAGCCAATGCAATTGCAAAATCTTCTTCGCGCCCTTCGCGCCTTCGCGATCTTCGCGGCTAAATTCTTCTGAAAGAGGCCAATCCAGATTATTCAGGCGAAGTTCAAACTTTCGAATCGATCCAAGCGCATAGCGTGTGATAGAGCAGCAAATGCCCCTCCTGCACCCTGGCCGTGTCTGGCGAGGGAACGAGCAGTTCAAAATCGCATTGCCCGCGGAGCTTTCCGCCATCTTTGCCGAGAAACGCTGCCGTCTTAAGACTCTGCTGCTTGGCTTGTTCGACGGCTTTAACGACGTTGGCGCTGTTGCCGCTGGTGGTGAAGACGATCAGCAAATCCCCCGGATTGCCGAGCGCTTCAACCTGACGTTGAAAAACAGATTCGAACCCGAAATCGTTGCCTGCGCAGCTGATCGCCCCCGCGTCGGCCAGCGCCACCGCCGCCAGTGCCCGGCGGGTCTTGTGGTAGCGGACACTGAGTTCCTCCGCGAGGTGGATGGCGTCGCAAGCGCTCCCGCCGTTGCCGGCCGTCAGTACCTTGCCGCGGTGCTGCCAGCAGTCAAACATCGCCTGGCCAAGCTTTTCGAGCGTCGGCGAAAGCTCCAGCAGCCTGGCGTGCATTGCGGCGTGGCCGGCGAGTGATTCCTGCAGATATGATTTCATAGTCCCTCGATGCGCGCAGACCGTTCTCACGCAGCGTGGACAAGGATAACCGCAAACCCATCAGTGATGCCATTTCACCAAACTGAAAACAGCCCCGACGCGTCAGCCACCCCAGAACTTGGTCCAATCACCCTTAGACAGGAGCAAGGCAATGACCACATAGAGGCACGCCGCCCAATTCCCCAGAAGCATGACGACCGCGATCCAAACCGCCGCAAACAGCGACGATTTCTCGCGATGAGCGATCCAAGCGCAGAACAGGATCAGCCCAACGTACACGTCAACGAACGTCACCTTCCCCCAAGGCATTGCCCAGAGTTGCCCGACTTCCTTCCAGCCGCCGCCGAACATGAAGCCGTAGGTCAGCCCGACCGTCATGACGATGAACCCGGCGATGGCAAACGCGAGTGCGATTTTCATAAGTCAATTCCTGAGTTATTCGGCCGGCTTGTTGAACAGATAGTGGCTAACGAACCATTCCTGCCCGCCGCGATAGCCCCACAGTTCCGCGCAGGCCATGAAGAACACGCGCCACCGGTTGAACCATCGAGCGGCCTCGGCCGGGCCGTAAGCGTTGACGAGAATCGACATCGCCGCAGTCTTGTTCGCATCCAGATTCGCCAGCCACGCGTTGGCGGTCTTCTCGTAATGCGTACCCGCCCATCGCCAGCGGCGGGCGATCGTCAGTTGGTCCTGAAAGTGCAGCGGCAATTCGTCGCTGGGCATGATCCCGCCGGTGAAAAAATACTTGCCCAGCCAGTTGTCCGATCCTTCGGTCTGAAACTCGTACGTGAAAGTCTTGTGCACAAAGATGTGCATGAAAAACTTCCCGCCAGGACGCAGCCAACTGGCGACCCTGCCGAAGAGCTTTCGGTAGTTGCGCATGTGCTCGAACATCTCGACCGAGACCACGCGATCAAACCGCCGATCGATCGAAAACGCGTTCATGTCCGCGGTGATGATCTCGAGATTGCTCAGACCGCGCTGGCGAGCTTGAGCGAGGATGTATTCGCGCTGCGGAGCCGAGTTGGACACTCCGACGATCCGGCTGCCCGGATACTTTTCCGCGATCCAGAGCGATAGCGAGCCCCAGCCGCAGCCGAGTTCGAGGACGTCCTGCCCGTCGATCAGGTCCGCGTGTTCGCAGGTCAGCGCCAATCCCCTGGCCTCGGCCTCGTCGAGCGACTTCACGCTGTCCGGCCAATAGGTGCTGGAATATTTGCGATGCTTACCGAGCGCCAGCCCAAAAAACTCCGGCGGCAGTTCGTAGTGCTGCTCGTTTGCTTTCTCCGGCACGGGCGCGATCGGGCCGGCGTCCATCTGGTCAATGAACGCCGCCAGCGACTCCTGCTGCCGCTCGCAGTCACCGCGATCTTCTTCGCGAAGCCGCTGCGAGCATAGCCCGCGAATGCCGCGGCGGATCAGCGCGTCGGGCACCAGCCCACGCTCCATCAAATCGATACTGAACGAAGTCGTCGTCTCGCTCATACACTCACCTTCGGTTGCTTTGGTGGCCACGGGAAGAATGCACTGGTCGTCGCCTGGTACTGCCGGTACGCGTCGCCGCGGGATTGGATCGCTCGCTTCTCGGTGAACGGGATGCCAGTCACCTTGTACAAGAATACGCCCATCACCACCGGCCCGAACAGCGTGGCCCACCAGTATGGAGAGCCGATTCCGATCAGCACGTACGTAAACCAGTGCAGCCATTCGAAGAAGTAATTCGGATGTCGCGAGTAACGCCAAAGGCCCGTGTTACAGACCTTGCCTTTGTTCGCGTGATCATTACGGAATTTCGCCAGTTGCGCGTCGGCCAATGCCTCGCCGCCGACGGAGAGGAGCCACATCAGCACACCGGCGACATCGAACCACTGCGGAAACGCAGCCTGGCTGCCGGCGGCGAAATAGAGCGGCGTGGCGAACATCAGCGTCCACGCCGCCTGGATCTGGAAGAACGCGAAGAAGCCGATCTGCACTTTCGCACCGAAGCTGGCCCGCATCGCCTGATAGCGCCCGTCCTCAGATTCGCCCGTCACGCGGCGGAAGAGGTGAACGCCCAGCCGACACGCCCACACTGCCGCCAGCCCGCTGATCAGCAGCCGGCGACCAAGCGGGGCTGAGCCGCCCATCGCCAGCAGGGCGCACATCGCTCCCGTGCCGAACGACCAGACGACATCGACGATACCCGCATTCGTGCGGCGTTTCTGCCACAGCCACGCGAGCGTCATCGCGGTGACCATCACCGCCAGGCCGACGAGATAGCGTTGCCATAGCGTCATGCCGCCACCTCCGATGCTGGTACGAGGGTAACGGGAGCGCGGTTGAGTTGGATCAGAATCGGCAATGCGACGGCCCATTCGATCGCGATGGCGAGCAGCGCGATACCTCTCGGCATGCCGATTTCAATCGCGGACAGTTTTTCACCCGCGATGTACGCCAGCGGCCCGCCAACGAGCCCGACGACCGCCGCCACGATCGGCCGGCCACGGAGAAGCGAAAGCGAGCCGTTCAGCGTCGTAGCAAACCCTGCCCAGAGTGCCACCATCCACAGCGGGCTAGGCCCGGCCAGCTGCGCGTGCGGCGGAAACCGCAACATGCCCGTCAGCGCAAGGGCTGAATCAAGCACATAACCGATGACCGCACTGGCCACGATCAGGGTCACATCTCGCCGGCGGTCGTTTGTGACCGCCAACTGCACTGCGATGACGACGACCGCGACGGCTACGCCCAGCCACGGATACCCTTGACCCGCGCCGATCAGGCAGGCGAACCAGAGAATCTGGTAAAGCAGAAGATTGATTGCTTTAAGAACCATTGTTGTACCACGGGCCTCCGGCCCGTGCGGAAGACGCTCGAATCTCGGCAATCTCACGCCATTCCAATCTGCACCATACTTGGCACGGGCCGGAGGCCCGTGGTACGGGGAACTTTCCTCACGATCGCTTGAGCAACAACTGCGACGTGCCGATGTACCGCTCTTCGAACCCTGCTTCGCAATAGCAGAGGTAATAGTTCCACAGGCGGACGAACCGCTCTGGATATCCTAGCGCCCGAACCTGGTCGACGCGTTCGAAAAAGTTCTGCCGCCAGGTCCGCAGCGTGGTGGCGTAGTGCGGGCCGATCTCTTCGCGGTCGATGAGGGCAAAATCGCTCGACTGCCGCATCGCGGCTGACATCGCTGCCATCGACGGCACGCAACTGCCGGGGAAGACGTACCGCTGGATGAAATCGGTCTGACGGCGGTACTGCTCGTAGCGGTGGTCGGGCATGGTGATCGCCTGAATCAGCGCCGAACCGCCGGGCTTAAGTAGCGAGGCACATTGCCCGAAGTACGTCGGCAAAAACTCGTGTCCGACGGCCTCGATCATTTCGATCGACACCAGCTTGTCGTACTGGCCCTTAAGATCGCGGTAGTCTTCGAGCAGGACGGTGATGCGGTCGCTCAAGCCGGCATCGGCGATCCGCTTTTTCGCCAGATCATGCTGCTCTTTCGAGATCGTGGTGGTCGTCACCCGGCAGCCGTACTGGCCGGCGAGGTGGATTGCCAGCCCGCCCCAGCCGGTGCCAATTTCCAGCAGATGGTCGTCGGCGGTCAGCTGAAGCTTGCGCCCGACGCGGTCGAGCTTGGCGATCGATGCTTCCTGCAGCGTCATGCCCGGGCGATCAAACACGGCGCACGAGTAGGACATCGTCGGATCTAGAAACAACTCGAACAGGTCGTTGCCCAGATCGTAATGGTCCGCAATATTCCGCCGGCTGCCCGACTTGGTGTTCCGCCGAAACGCGTGATACGTCTTGGCCAGCATCCCGCCGACACGGGACAGCCCGCGATCGATTCGGTCGGCCTCTTCGGTCCCTCGGACGAAGATGCGGAAGAAGCTGGTGAGGTCGTCGCAATCCCAATCGCCGTCGAGGTACGTCGCCGCCGCCGCCAGGCTGCCGCCGGTCATGGCGCGTCGGTAAAACCGCGGGCGGTTGATGTGGATTCTGGCGGACAGATTGCCGCCCTGCCGGCCGGTGATGGTTTCTTCGCCAACGCCGTCGCACACAGTGATCGCCCCCTCCGGCAGCGACCGCAGCTTCATCAGCACGGCCGACCGCGCCGCGCGGTCGATCAAGCCGAACGCCGGCGCCTTGGCGGCCATCTCTGGCAGAATGGAACTCGTCGAAGCGGAACTCACGCCGTGCCTCCTTTAGAGGAAACCAGGGTTTGCGGATGGGCATGGAACGGAACGCGCTTGAGCCGGAGCCGCAGCGCCTGCCAATAGATCGCGACGATCACCGTTACGGTTATCGCAGGGAACCGGAGCAGCACGCCGGCCAGGCTGCCGGCGGTGATCGGGTGGCGCTGCATCGACATCGTGGCGGAGAAGACTTTCGCCTGCCGCTCGTAGTTCTCCATGTGAACCACCAGCCGATCCATCGGCGGCTGCAGTCGCCAGCTGTATTGCTGATCCATTCCCATAAAGGGAGATACGTGAAAATCCTTCGCGAAGATGTACCGGCCGGCAGATTCCTTCTTCGGATCGCACACGTAGCAGTGCCGCTCGTTCCAAGGCGTGTTTTGCACCTCGGCGACGATGGCCTCGAGCGTCTCGCCGGTACTGTCGTAGCAGTAGTAAAAGCTGACAGGGTTCATCACGTAGCCGAAATACCGGAGGTGCGTGAGCAGCCGGATAGGCCCTTCCGGGCGTCGGCCGAGACGTTCTTGGACGAGATCGCGGACGGATTTCTCAAGCGGCTCGGCCGGATCGCCGACGTGATCGGCCCGGCGGAAGCTTGCGAGATTCCATCGCTCGATCGACCAGAACCACCGGCGTTTGAACACCGTCTCCAGTTCGGCCAGATCGAGGTACATCATGTACAGCCGATACCCGAACACGTGCGGCACGGGTGCGCGACGGTGATGTCGAACGACGCCTTGGTAGATGCAGCTGTTCATCCCCACGCCCCCTGCCCGATGGCTTTGGCGACGGCGAATCCGCTGCGGACGCCGTCTTCGTGGAAGCCGAAGCCCCAGTACGCGCCGCAGAACGACGTGCGATTGCTGGCCGCCAGTTCGCCGTGCCGGCTTTGCGCGGCGGATCGGCCGGCGGTGTAGATCGGGTGCTCGTAGTCGATTTTTTGGATGATCTTCTCAGGGTCGATGCTCGATTCATCATCCAGCGTCACCAGGAACTCATGCTTCGACTTCAGGCTCTGCAGGATGTTCATGTCATACGTTACGGTGGCCTGACGATCCGACCGCGGATTGATGCGGTAGTTCCAGCTGGCCCAGGCGAGCTTACGCTTCGGCAGGACGGACGTATCGGTGTGCAGGATGGCGACGTTCTTCTGGTACGGAAAGACGCCGAGCAGTTCCCGCTCGGCGGGCGTCGCATCGTCGCCAAGCAATCGCATCGCAGTGTCGGCGTGGCAGCCGAGGATGACGTGGTCGAACCGCTGCTGCTCGCCGCTGGCGAAGGTGAGAGTGACGTCATCCAGCGACCGGCGGACGGATCGCACGGGCGTACGCAGGTGAATTCGATCGGCGAACTTGCGCGTCAGGGGCTTCATGTACTGCTTCGAGCCGCCTTTGATCACCCGCCATTCGCGCTTGGCGTTCACCTGCAGCATCTGGTGGTTGTGCAGGAAATCGACGACGAACCGAATCGGGAAATTCAAAAACGAGTCGGCCGGGCAGGACCAGAGCGAGGCGCCCAGCGGCACGAGGTAGTGCTTCACGAACGCGTCGCTGAACCGCTCGCGCGCGACGTACTGCTTGACCGTGATCGCATCGGTTTCGCCGGTCAGCAACTTGGGGCCTACTTGCCCGAAGCGGATGATCTCGCGGATCATGCGGTAAAAGCGTGGCCGAAGCAGGTTGCGCCGCTGCGCGAACATCCCGTTCAGCGAACCGCCGTTGTACTCCAGCCCCGTTTGGTCACAGCGGACGGAAAAGCTCATGCTCGTCGGCTGCGATTCGACGTTCAACTCGTCGATCAGCCTGCAGAAGTTCGGATAGTTCGCCCGGCTGAAGACGATGAAGCCGGTGTCGATCGCCCGGTGCTCATCGCCGATCTGCAAGTCGATGGTGTTGGTATGCCCGCCGATATGCGCGGCGGCGTCGAAGAGAGTCAGCTCGTGCTGATCGCACAACGCGTAGCTGGCCGCCAGAGACGAAATACCGGTACCAACGACGGCGATCTTCATGTCGCCCCCGTCCGCGGCGGCCGCATGCTGACGCGCTGCTTATCCAACGCCGACACCGGCACCGGGCGGAGATCCCACACAAGGCCCAGTTTCTTGAACAGCCAGAGGATGTAAAACGTGATGTCGATCTCCCACCAGTAAAATCCCTGTCTTAGCGAAGCAGGGTAATAGTGGTGATTGTTGTGCCACCCCTCCCCCAGCGTCAGGATTGCCAGCCAGAAGTTATTGCGGCTGTCGTCCGTCGTCTCGAACCGCCGGCTGCCGAACTTATGGGCCAGGGAGTTGATCGTGTACGTCGCGTGGTAGAGCACGATCGTCGAGACGAAGAACCCCCAGACGAACAGCTGTGCGCCCGAGGTATGAAGCGAAGGGAACACGAAACCCAGCAGGCTGCCCACGCCCCAGATCGCCGCCCCGAAGGCGATGACCGCGATCCAGTCGAACCGGTCGAGGAAGACGATCTCGGGGAACTTTTTCCAATCGCGCACTTTATCTAACGGCGTAGCGGTGCCCGATTCGGTCAGGAACCAGAGCATGTGGCTCCACAGGAACCCGTACCACCGCGGCGAATGCACGTCAGGCTCTTCGTCGGAATGATTGTGGTGATTGCGATGATGCCCCGCCCACCACATCGGCCCGCGCTGTGCGCTGGTGCAGCCGATCAGGGCCATGATGAACTGGAACGGGCGCGAAGTTTTGAACGTCCGGTGCGAGAAGTAGCGGTGATAGAACCCGGTGATCACAAACATCCGCAGTAGGTAAAGCCCCGCCGCCATCGCGACGGCGATCGGGCTCCAGCCGACCCAGATCACCGCCAGGCAGGCCAGATGCATGATGATGAAAATCGTTAACCGCAAAGGGTTTACACGCCGAGGGTTGCGATCCACCTTGGTGGAGGTGGCGTGCCCGTCGAACCAGCGGAGAAACGCCCGCCAGCGACTCGATTCAATACCGTCTACCGCTCGACCGCGCATGACCTTACCTTTTCAAGCCTGTTCAGGCTGATTAAGAACCACCTACCCCATGATACGGAGCTACAACCTCTTCAGATTTGAGAATATGGCAAGCTCAGGCATATTTTCACCTGAAGCGGGGATATTTCAAAATAAATGGAAGCAGTCGACACTGTCTATCACCGGGCTCCGCCGGTGCGCAGCTGTTTGATGGAGCTCACGACCCTGCCGATGACGTAGTCGACTTCCGCCTCATTATTCCGCTTGCCCAGCGACATCCTCAGCGACGATCCCGAGATCCGGTCGGGCACGCCGATCGCCCGCAGGACATACGACGTCTCCAAGCTCGCGCTCGTACAGGCCGATCCGGAGCTGACCGCAATGTCGTAAAGTGAGCCAAGTAACTCATCGTGCCCCACCCCGCCGAAGCTGATGTTGGTGACATGCGCCAAGCGTGATGACGGGTCGCCGTTGACCTTCCAGTCGTCCAGCTGGCTGGTGATGCCGCGTTCGAGGCGGTCGCGGAGTTTGGTCAGTTGAGGTGTCTCGGCGGCCAACTCGGATTTGGCCAGTTCGCACGCCGCCCCGACGCCCACCACGCCAGGCACGTTGATTGTCCCGCTGCGGTAGCCTCGCTCATGACCGCCGCCGTCCATGTGGGCCTTCAGTTCGATCCGGTGCGGCTTGTTGCGGACGTACAGGCAGCCGCACCCCTTGGGGCCGTACATCTTATGGCCGCTCATCGAGAGCAGGTCGATCGCGTCCTCGACGACGTCGATCTCCACCTTGCCGGCCGCCTGCGTGGCGTCGGTGTGGAACAGCACGCCCCGCTCGCGACAGAGCCGGCCGATCGTGCGGATGTCCTGGATCGTGCCGACCTCGTTGTTGGCCCACATGATCGAGACGAGGATCGTATCCTTACGGATCGAGTCGCGAAGCTGATCGAGATCGATCCGCCCGAGCGAGTTCACGCCCAGCCAGGTGATCTCGTACCCTTCCTTCTCCAGCCGCTTGCAGCAGTCGAGGACGGCCTTGTGCTCGGTCACCTGCGTGATGAGGTGCCGGCCCTTGTCGGCTTGGGCACCGGCGACGCCCTTTAGCGCCAAGTTGTTTGATTCGGTCGCCCCGCTGGTCCAGACGATCGCGTCGGCCCGGGCGTTGAACAGCGCCGCCACCTGCTGGCGCGCTTTATCGACCGCCGCCTCCGCCGCCCAGCCGAAACTGTGCCCGCGCGACGCGGCGTTGCCGAACACCTCGGTGAAATACGGACGCATCGCCTCAAACACGCGCCGATCCATGGGCGTGGTGGCGTTGTGGTCCATGTAGATCGGAGGCGAGACGTCTTTGGGTTCGGTCATCTGTACTCAATTTAACTTCGACTTCGGCGATGACCAACTATTGAGCGCCCGCATGTAATGGGCACGTTCATACGCCTGCGGATCAGGATAACAATCCAACCCCATGCTTCCCTTCAACTGACTGATGGCGGGATGACTGTTTTGTCGCATCCACGCGGTTAATTCTTTGGTCAGTCTCGCCAGATGCTCCGGGCCGTTGCGTAACAGTGCGGAAACCAATTGCACCACACTTGCGCCTGACATGATGGATTTGACCACATCCCTATAGCCGTGAACTCCGCCGGAAACAGCCAGATCCATTCCGACACGACGGCTTAAAACGCTCGTCCAACACAACCGCAGGGGCAATTCGCTCGGGTCGCTGAGGTGGATGACGGGCTTTACTTCCAGAGCGTCGATATTGAGGTCCGGCTGAGTGAAGCGATTGAACATCACCAGCCCATCGGCACCGGCCTCTTCCAGTCGATGAGCAAAATGCGCCAGCGCGGTGAAGAACGGTGAAATCTTGACCGCCACCGGAATCTCTACTTTTCGAGTCACGGTGCGAACCAGGTCGATCATTCGCTGTTCCACGCTGCCTGAAGCTTCATCGCAGTCGGTCGGGATCGAGTACAGGTTCAGCTCGATCGCATCCGCCCCCGCCTGTTCGATCTGCTCCGCGTAGTTGGTAAACCCACCAGCCGACGTGCCGTTCAGTGAACCGATGACCGGAATGGACAGCGCGGCCTTGAGCTTGCGCACGTGTTCCAGGTACTCCTCCGGGCCGAACGTGAGTTCTTCGTTCCTGGGAAAATGCGACAGCGCATCGGAATAGCTGTCGGCGTACAGTTCCATGTGATAAATGTCGTTGAACTTCTCGCCAGTGATCTGCTCTTCGAACAACGACCGGATGACGACCGCCCCCGCTCCCACGTCCTCCAACAACCTGGCCGAGCCCACGT
The DNA here is from genome assembly GCA_031377185.1 of Phycisphaerae bacterium. Taxonomy (GTDB): domain Bacteria; phylum Planctomycetota; class Phycisphaerae; order Tepidisphaerales; family Tepidisphaeraceae; genus JANMES01. Next base: position 41,157 of record JANMES010000159.1, on the reverse strand, counting down.
CATCGGTCATCGGCGATGCGCCAACGACCAGGGGGCTTTTGAGACGCAGACCGAGGTAAGTCGTGTGCAGATCCATGTCATTCTCCTGGCTGGTGTCGGGCGATCGAGCGGAAATGCCCGACGGGATTGGAATTGAGTATCCGATAAGACAACACCGCCACAATCCGGGCAAGGGGAGATTCTTTGCTCCAAAAGTTTCCTAACAGGGTACGTATTTCTCTTATGAAATAGGGGCTGGTATGTGGAATTGAGGAGCACGCCACTAGGCCAAAATCACCCGCCGCAATAAGATGGTCCCGCAACGGAGGATCGCCTAATGTCCCAGTCGAAGGAGGACGAAACCCACCGAAATGAGAATCCACCGCTGCCGGTACTGGAATACAAAACCCCCGACGGAATCAAGTTCTGGACCGCAGGCACACTGACCTACACGATCGGCGGGCTGAGTGTTTTGTTCTTCTGGCTGTTACTGGGTGATTTCGCATTATCGATTCGCGATCGATCGGTCGGGCCGGTCGTGCAGTTGTTCCTCAAACGACAGGGTGCATCCGACACGCTGATGGCGGTGCTGATGTCTTCGCTCCCGCCGGCACTGGGAATGATGCTCGGCCCGATCATCAGCTACCGCTCCGACCGATACCGCAGCCGCTGGGGGCGAAGAATCCCCTTCCTGATCATCCCAACGCCTATTGCTGCAATCGCCATGATAGGTATTGCGTTCTCCCCTCAATTCGGCGAAGTCGTCCAACGCCTGCTCGGCGGACGTTACACCAACGCCCAATGTACGATCGGTATGTTCGCGGTGTTCTGGACGATATTCGAAGTAGCCGTCATCGCCTCGGCTGCGGTGTTCGGCGGGTTAATCAACGACGTGGTTCCGCGGCCGCTGCTCGGGCGGTTTTTCGGGCTGTTTCGCATCGTCAGTCTTGCCGATGGGATGATCTTCAACTTCTTTCTGCTCCCACGGGCGGAAAGTCACTTTTTCATCATGTTTCTGTCGATTGCCATCGTGTTTGGGGTGGGTTTCATCATCATGTGCCTCAACGTCAAAGAAGGCGAATATCCCGCGCCACACCGATTGGAAGACAGTAAACCCGATCGACCGGGCTTCATTCGGGCGGCGAAAACCTATTTCAAGGAATGCTACAGCCATCCGCACTACCGATGGTGCTTTGCTGCCTTCACGCTGGGCGCGATCTCATTTATTCCGATCAATTTGTTCAGTATTCCTTACGCAAAAAGCATGAATATCGACATGGCTTACTACGGTAAATACTTGACCGCGAGCTATTTTGTGTCGATCTGTCTTGCTTATCCGATCGGCAGTCTGGTCGATCGTTTTCATGCATCGCGAGTGGGCTTGGCTGCGATGATCCTTTACGCGATTTCAACTGCTTTCGGTGTTTGGCTCATCCACGATGCTAGAACATACTCCATCGCATTGTTCATCCACACGGTGCTTTCCGGGTGTTACGCCACTGCCACCAATTCTCTAAGCCAGTCCTTGCTCCCGCGATCCAAATTCTCGCAATTCGCGTCGGCCGGGGGGCTTTTGACTTCGGTGGTGACGATCGCCATCGGGCCGACCGTTGGTAAAATGCTTGATCTGACCGATCACAACTATCGGCTAACCTTTGTCGCCGGATTCGTGATCTCCAGCCTAGCCGCGGTGGTGCTGGGCGTGGTGTATCGGAATTTCATACGTCTCGGCGGGCCAAGAGGATACATCGCACCCGGCGACAGCCCGGCGGACATCGCCCTGCCAACCCTTTCGGCCGCAAGACATTAAAGCGATTTATTTCTGCCACGCTTAGCCGCGGTACTTGTGCGGCGCGATCGCCCCGCGAGCGGGGCGGCTAACAATCCGCCCGATCGAATCCACACCGCCATCTCCCCGACCTTGCGATTCCCCCACAGACAATACGGCACGGCTGTAAGCGTGATCGGTTTACCTATGCGGGACGACACGGTTCGATACAAATCCCCATTCCAATCGTCAGCCGGCAATCGTCTGGCCTTGCCGGTAATAACTACGACGCCACCCAATAGCTTGGGATTAAACTTGGCCGAGAGTTTTGCGTCATCCGGCAAGACGAGATTGTGCAGATGCTCGCCGTTGTCGATCTGCTCCAGGCAGTAGACGATCGGACCGCGCTGGATCGCAACTTTGCCGACATTGTTGCGGCACACCGGATTGGTTTCGATCCGCCGGATCGGCATCGGAAGCAGTAGCGAAATACGGTCGCCCGTCGACCATTGACGCTTGATGTACGCGTATCCGTCACGCGTGATCCGGTTCAGCGACACGTGCTTGCCGTTCACTTGCAGCTTCGCACCTTCGCACCATCCGGGGATGCGCAGGGCGAGTGAAAACTTCGCCGGCGAGGATACCGCAATCCTAAAATCCACTTTGGGCTGCCACGGATAATCCGTTGTCTGCGTCAGCGTCAGAGTTGTCCCCGCAACGTCAGCCTTCACCTGCCCGGCCGCGTAAAGATGGACGAAAAGCGTGTCGGTCGATTTCGAATAGGCGTATTGCCCCAGCGACGCCAGCACCCTTGCCAGGTTCGGCGGGCAGCACGCACAGCCGAACCATTCCTGCCGCCTGGCCCCCAGATGCTGGCGGATTGACGGGCCAAGCGCCTCGGCGTGGACAGCGAGCGGATTGGCATAGCGAAAGAGGTCGCCGCTCAGCGAAACGCCGCTGAGAACGCCGTTGTAGAGCGATCGCTCCATGACATCGGCGTATTCGCCTCGCGGCTCGATCTGAAGCAGGCGATGCGCTACAAACATCAGCGCGATATTGGCACACGTCTCGGCGTAGGCGGTTTCGTTCGGTAGATCGTAATCGAACGAAAATGACTCCCCGTGCCGACGTGAACCAACACCGCCGGTGACATACATCCTTCGCTCCACTGCACTGCGCCACAGTCGTTTGCAGGCCGCGAGCAACTTTCGATCTCCGTTCGCCGCAGCGACGTCGATCGCGCCTGCCACGAGATACAATGCTCGTACCGCGTGCCCGACGATATCCCTTTGTTCGACAACAGGCCGATGGGCCTGGTAGTAGTCGTGGCGATCGGCTTGATCGCTCGGCGTGAGACCATTGGTCACCGGACGTCCATTTTTCTGCATCTCCACATCGAAAAATAGCGGCCTTTGACCCCGCTCACTGACGAAATAGGCCGCGAGCTTGCTATAGCGATTGTCCCCCGTCGCTCGGGCGAGTTTCATGAGCGCCAGTTCAATCTCGGGATGGCCGCAATACCCGCGAACCTTGCCTTGCTCCGCGCCAAAACGTGCGTCGATGTGGTCGGCATAGCGGGACATGATATCGAGGAATTTTCGCTTGCCCGTCGCATCGAAATACGCGACTGCCGCCTCCATCAGATGACCGGCGCAGTACAACTCATGGCCGTCCTTTAGGTTCTTCCACTTTTTCTCAGGCTCAACCACCGTGAAGTGCGGATTCAGATATCCGTCTGCCTGCTGGCCGAGCGCGATGGTGGCGATCGCGTCGTCGATTTGCTGTTCCAATTGGGCATTGGGGTGAGTGGCGATGCTGTAGGCCGACGCTTCGATCCACTTGGCGACATCGGAATCCCAAAACTCGTGCGGCGGGTTCGGATCGCCCGGCTTCCAGTCGAGCTTAAACGCATCCACCCGGCCAGTACGTTTGCATTGATCAAGTTGCACGCGCAGCGTAACGGTGCGATTGGTCTTCAGCCGCTTTCCCCAGAACACGCCGTCGATCGAGACGTCATCCAGTTTCAAAGGTTGCAATTGCTTTTGAGCCATCTGTTCTCCAACGTTCCGCACCCCAGTGGATCACCTGCCGACCTGAAACGCTCTGGCCGAAAACCGATCCTGCTCCGAGCTGAAATCAACCGGTGCGGGCGGTAAATCCATCCAACGCGCCGAGCGGCCGAGGCCTTTGATGATCTCGCGATCCAGCTGGCCATTGCGGCACAACGCCTGCGTATTGGTGGATGCGAAAATCACCCCGCCGGGGTTTAGCAGATGAGATGCATCGTGTACCAGCCGGGCGTAATCATCGACCGAACTCCACGGCCGAATCTTTTTCTTCTTCGACCCGGCGGCGAAGCTCGGCGGATCAAGGATGATCAGGTCGTACCTCAGCCCCTTTCGGCCGGCGTAGTGGAAGAATTCGAACGTGTCCATCTTCGCAAACCGATGGGCAGCGATGTCGATGTTGTTCAGTCCAAAGCTGCGCTTGCCCCAATCAAGGTATCGACCCGACACATCCACGCTCGTCGTCAACGCTCCACTCATCGCGGCCGCGACTGAAAACGCGCAGGTGTAGGCGAACGTATTCAACACGCTGGTGGATCTTCCCGCAGCCGTGCGACGGGCGCACCAGTCGACCGTCCAGGCGCGATTCTCCCGCTGATCGAGGAACAGGCCGGTCGATAGCCCGTCGTACAGACGAATCTCCAGTTGCCATCGCACCTCGCGGATGACGATCGCCTCCGGCACCATCTCGCCGGCGGCTGGCACGGGGTTCGTCGCCAGATCGGGCAGATCACCCCCCAACTGCGAGCGATCGCGGGCGAACGGCTTGACGTACACCGCCCGCACGCCGATCGGCTTGAGGACTTCCAGCACCGCCGCCGCCTCAGCCGAGTGGTTGAACGACCTCGGCGCCCGTCCTTCGTAAATGATCAGCACCGCCCCTTCGCCGTACACATCGACGAAAACGCCGTCGATTCCATCAGCGATCCCAGAAAATACCCGGAATGCTTGCGTGCGCTTTTGCCGGATGAGCGATTGTCGCCGTTCCATCGCCTCGGCGAGAAGCGATCGAAACGCATTGCCGGAGTGGATAGGATGAGGACGAGACATAGAGGGTTATCAAGCCGCTGCGGAGTATACGAACGCAATCGCGCGTTGGACAGTGGATTGAGTCGGCACAATCGGTTAAAGCAGACGATTCATGACGATCCAAGACGAAATTGCCCGACGGCGGACGTTCGCCATCATCTCACACCCCGACGCAGGCAAAACCACGCTGACGGAGAAATTCCTGCTGTATGGCGGAGCGCTGCAGTTGGCTGGTTCGGTCACAGCCCGCAAAAACCAGCGGGCGGCCACGTCTGACTGGATGGAATTGGAACGCAAACGCGGCATTTCCGTCAGCTCCACCGTTTTGCAGTTCGATTACAACGGCTACCGCGTCAACCTGCTCGACACGCCCGGCCACAAGGATTTCTCCGAAGACACCTACCGCGTTCTGACGGCCGTTGATGCGGTGGTGATGGTGATCGATGCAGGCAAGGGCATCGAAAGCCAAACCCGCAAGCTCTTCGAGATCTGCCGCCGGCGGGCGATCCCGATCTTCACCTTCATTAACAAGCTCGATCGCCCATCGCGCGATCTGCTGGGCTTGATGGATGAACTGGAATCGGTCTTGGGCATTCATGCGTACGCGATGAACTGGCCGCTCGGCACGGGGCCGGATTTTGCGGGGGTTTATGATCGAATCAACAAGCAGTTGCACTCGTTCCAGCGCACGGTCGGCGGGATGTACCGCGCGCCGGTGAAAGTTCGCGATCTGCAAGACCCGGCCGTCCGCGAGACGGTGAGCGAAGCCGTGTTCGCACAGGTGAACGACGAATTGGAGATGCTCGACCACGCCGGCTCAGTGTTCGATCAGGAAGCCGTGCTGAGCGGTAAGCTCACGCCAGTGTTGTTCGGCAGCGCGATCAACAATTTCGGCGTGCAGATGCTGCTCGATACATTTCTCGAGCGTTCGCGTCCACCGCAAGGCCGGGTCGTCAACGGCACGCTGTTGCCGCCGGACCACAAGCCGTTTTCGGGCTTCGTCTTCAAGATCCAGGCGAACATGGACCCCAAGCACCGCGACCGCCTGGCATTCGTCCGCGTGTGTACCGGTCAGTTCACGCGAGAGATGGCGGTCACGCATGTGCAGACGGGCAAGCGCGTACGGCTCAACAGTTCCCACAAACTCTTCGGCCGAGAGCGTGAGACGGTTGACGAAGCCGTCGCCGGCGACGTCATCGGCCTAGTCGGCCACGCCGAGTTCGGCATCGGCGATACGCTCACCGAAGACCCATCCCTCGTCTACGACGAAATCCCGCGATTTGCGCCGGAAGTGTTCGCATTCCTGCACAGCGCTAGTACGTCACAGTTCAAACGGTTCCGCGAAGGCCTTTCGCAGTTGCTGCAGGAAGGCGTGATCCAATCGATCAAGATCAAGGATTCCAACAACCCCACCCCGCTGCTGGCCGCCGTCGGGCCGTTGCAGTTTGAGGTCGTTCAGTATCGGCTGCAGACCGAATACGGTGCCGAATCGCGATTGGAGACCGCCGAGTGGAATCACCTGCGATGGGTCTCAACCGACGTGCCCGAGTCGGCTTTGGAAGCCGCCATCCTGCCCAGCGGCGCCAAGCACGCCATCGACTCTGAAGGCCAATCCGCCATCCTGTTCACGAGCGAGTGGAGCATCCGGTATTTCCTTCAGCAGCACCCGCAAATCAAACTGACGGATACGCCGGTGAGCAAAGGCTCGATGGCCAAGTCATAGATCCCGCCGCAGGCGTATCCAAGAACACGCCTGATCGGAGAATGCCGTTTCCGGCGTCGATCAGCATCTTGCATCTGCCAAGCACCCCCGATACTTTGCGTGAAATAAGCACTCGTAGCTCAATTGGATAGAGCATCGGTCTTCGGAACCGAGGGTTACAGGTTCGACTCCTGTCGAGTGCATTGGACCCGCCGGAAAGTCGTCGGCCCGCCTCGAGCTTCAATACTTGACCAGTTGCCCATTCCGAGAAGCATCGTTTGGCGAAAAACTCCATTCCATGTTGGCGACAAGTCGCACTCATGGCCATTCGGCCGGATTGATTCGTTGCACTACGGGAATATCGGACGAAATGAGCCGGTATTCCCGGACTGAATTGGTCAACTTGCATCGTGGAGAACCGATACTACTGCGGGAGCCCACATGCTATTGAAGACAAATCACAGCTTTTCTGGCTCTAGGTCCCAGCGAAGCCAAGAACCATCGCAAAATCGTGAGAAAGATCGACTGGTTCTTGCTGTGGTGTGGATTTGCTTCGGCCTAGACCTGCTCATACCGGCTGCCGATGTGGCGACCAGGGTCGCCATCCATCAACAATGGTTGCCCTGGACTGATGTAGTCAATGTCGGGGCCGAAGCCAATATTCCCACTTGGTATCAGAGTGCCAAGCTTCTGCTGATAGGGATCGTCCTCTGCATGATGATTGTCGCGTTGTTCAGGGAACGAAAAACCGGCGCATCCGGGCTGCTCATGGGTGCGCTGATGTTCATCGGGCTTTCGATGGACGAGACGGGGCAAATCCACGAGCGGCTGGGCCATTTGGCCGATACCCAGACCACCAATGCCCGCTTTGTTGAATCGGGTTTGTGGCCGTTCGTTTGCGTTCCGCCGTTCATTGTTGCTCTTTACTTGTCTTACCGCGCGGCGAGAGCGCTCCTGACCCGCGAAACATTCATTCTATTTGCGGCCGGCTTGGGCATTCTGATGGCGGGCGCGGTGGGCATGGAAATGGTCGCGAATCTGGTCGATCTCAAGAGCAAGACGTACACCCTGTGCGTGATCAGTGAAGAAACGCTTGAGATGTTCGGCACCACGACGATTCTGTGGGGTGCCATCCGGATGGCCCAACTTTTCGGCCTGCGATTGAGCCTTGAGCCGCAGCAAATCGTCCCGCCGATGGTGGCGGGCGGAACGATTCGTAGGCAATGAACGAATCGCCTTCCACGTCGGAATCTGCTCGCTCGATTGATCCGACATGACGACCCAAAAGCAACCGGCAGGCACCATAAGCGCCTGCCCGTTTTACGTTGGCTTTCCACCATTGCGAATCACGCCAGGTCAAAGCGATCCAGATTCATCACCTTGGTCCAGGCGGAGACGAAATCGGTCACGAACTTCTTCTTCGAGTCGGAATAGGCATAAACCTCGGCCAGCGATCGCAGAATGGCGTTGGAGCCGAAGACCAGATCGACCCGCGTGCCGGTCCACTTGATCGCGCCGGTGGCACGATCGCGACCTTCAAACAGGCTGGAATCGGCGTTGGTCGACTTCCATTCGGTGGACATATCTAGCAGGTTCACGAAGAAATCGTTGCTGAGTACTTCCGGCCGCTTGGTGAATACGCCGTTCTGGCTTTGCCCTTCGTTGGCGTTGAGGACGCGCAGCCCGCCGACCAGAACCGTCATTTCCGGCGCAGTGAGCGTGAGCAACTGAGCCTTGTCGATCAGCAAGTTTTCAGCGGGCATGACGAACTTGGCCTTGACGTAGTTGCGGAATCCGTCGGCCTGCGGTTCGAGGAACGCCACCGACTGCACGTCGGTCTGCTCCTGCGAAGCATCCATGCGACCGGGCGTGAACGGAACTTTTACTTCGACGCCCGCGGCCTTTGCGGCTTTCTCGACGGCGGCGCTGCCGGCGAGCACGATCAGGTCGGCGATGGAAACCTTCTTGCCGCCGGGAGCCGAGGTGTTGAAATCCTTCTGGATGCCTTCCAGCGTTTTGAGCACCTTCGCCAGCTGCGCCGGCTGATTGACCGCCCAGTCCTTCATCGGGGCCAGGCGGATGCGTGCGCCGTTCGCACCGCCTCGCTTGTCGGAGCCGCGGAACGTGGAAGCCGACGCCCAAGCGGTGGAAACCAACTGCGATACCGTCAATCCCGACGCCAGCACCTTCGCCTTGAGGGCGGCGATGTCCGTCGCATCGATCAGCTTGTGATCGACCGCGGGGATCGGATCCTGCCAGATCAGCACTTCCTTCGGCACGTCCGGCCCGAGGTAGCGGGCGCGCGGGCCCATGTCGCGGTGCGTCAGCTTGAACCACGCGCGGGCGAACGCATCAGCGAAAGAGGCCGGATCGTTCAGGAACTTGCGACTGATCTTCTCGTACGCCGGATCGACGCGAAGCGCGATGTCCGTCGTCAGCATCGTCGGCAGCCACCGCTTTGATTTGTCGTACGCATCGGGAATGATCGCGTCGGCGCCCTTGGCGATCCACTGCTGCGCGCCGGCCGGGCTCTTGGTCAGTTCCCACTCGTACTTGAAGAGGTTTTCGAAGTAGTTGTTGCTCCACTTGGTGGGCGTGGTCGTCCAGGTGACTTCCAGCCCACTGGTGATCGTGTGCGGACCCTTGCCCGTGCCGAAGCTGTTCTTCCAGCCGAAGCCCTGGTCTTCCAGTCCGGCCGCCTCGGGCTCGGGGGCGACGTGGCTGGTCGGCGCGGCGCCGTGAGTTTTGCCGAACGTATGCCCGCCGGCGATGAGGGCGACGGTTTCCTCATCGTTCATCGCCATTCGGGCAAATGTTTCACGGATATCAATGGCGGACTTGAGCGGATCGGGGTTGCCGTCCGGGCCTTCGGGGTTCACATAAATCAGGCCCATCTGCACGGCGGCCAGCGGATTCTCGAGATTGCGCTCATGCACCTTGCCGTCGGCCTTATCGTCGGAGGCGGTCACGCCGCCGGACTTGTCGACGCCTTCGGACCCCTTGGCGTAGCGGATGTCACCGCCGAGCCAGGTTTTTTCAGAGCCGTAGTAGACGTCCTGATCGGGCTCCCATGTGTCCTCGCGACCGCCGGCGAAGCCAAATGTTTTGAAACCCATCGTCTCGAGCGCCACGTTGCCGGTGAGGATCATCAGATCCGCCCATGACAGCTTACGGCCGTATTTCTGCTTGATCGGCCAGACCAGGCGACGCGCCTTATCTAGGCTGACGTTGTCCGGCCAACTGTTCAGCGGCGCAAATCGCTGCTGCCCACGACCGCCGCCTCCACGGCCGTCACCCGTGCGGTACGTTCCGGCGCTATGCCACGCCATTCGGATAAATAGAGGCCCGTAGTGCCCGAAGTCAGCCGGCCACCACTCCTGCGAGTCGGTCATCAGTGAAGCCAGATCTTTCTTCACTGCGGCCAGGTCGAGAGATTTGAACTCTTTTGCATAGTCAAAGCCGTCGTCCATCGGATTGGATTTGGACGAATGCTGGCTGAGCAGATCAACCCGCAACTGCTTGGGCCACCAATCTTTATTGGTGGTCGGCGTCAGGGTTGCGCCGTGGTTGAACGGACATTTTGCTTCGGTGGACTTGGTATCGGATGACATTTTTTCTCCTGTTTAGGTTGATGGGGAGCGATTGGGCGCAAATGCGTAGCGCACAAAAAACCGCTCGGCGAACCGGGCGGTTGGAAGATTCGACTCCGTTCGCCCGTCGTGATTATAGGCCGGGGAGTACGGCTCGAAGATCGCCCGATGAGCCGTCGGGGCATTTGACATCACAAATCTTGTCGCCTTCGGGCGAGGCGCGGGGGATCCACTTGGCGCTGCCCGGCCTTTTCACTTCCATTCCGGTGGAATAGAGGAGATCGATATCGGCTGTTTCAGGCGGGGCCTTACTGGCCGCAGCGGCTTCCATCTTTTTCAGGGCTTCGGGGGTAAATCGTTCCAAGTAGGCGACGAACGGCGCGCCATTTTCGCCACATTTGAAAATCAAACAGCGAACGGCCAGCTGGCCGTTGTGGTCGATCGGGGGATTCTTGGTGCCCAAATCTTCAAACCAAGTCTTGCCGTCGTCCACCGTATAGTACGCATTTTGGATTGTATAACGCGAGCTTCCCGACCTCATCTGCCAGATGATGGCACCCAGCGCAAGCACGATAATCCCGATGGTAAACCCAGTTGTAATGCTGGGGTTCTTATTGAGCGATTCGCGTATTCCCACGAGAGACTCCTCTTCAGAATTGAGACGAACACCAGACCTCGGAGCCGCCTGAACCTTTGAGCCAGTCGGCAAACGCACTTCATGTTTCGACGTGAAAGGTCGGCGACCGAACGATGGGTTCATGCTAAACCCTCCAGCCAACCTGACTACGCCCGCGATTATAATTCCTTGTCCTGAAAGTGACAAGAAACAGGTTGCCTGCCGACTTTGGCGCTCAAGGCGCTTGCCCATTTACACTTTTGACGCAGGGTTTCATTGGTGCAAACCGAAAAAACAACACATCGACCCCGCTCGAACCTCACGTTCGGCGTACTCCCCAAGCTTTACCCCAATTGCCGAGCTCAAACACAATGTTCTGTCGGGCGGATGGATTTTAATTGGTGCCCCACCCGCCGCAGGGTACTCTCTGGCAACCGGCGACGAAATTGCGTTTCGTCGAACCGTTTCGCCAGAAAAGAGTTGAATTCATGCCCGTAAAGCAACGTTGGTTATTGTGTCTCGTGGTCTTGGCTTGCGCCGTGGCCCCGGGGCGTTTGCCCGTTGCGGCCGACATGGCTTCGGACCGGATTGCTTCCGGCCTTCCGCCTGAGGTGCGCATTCGCAAGATGCACTTGGTCCGTCCGGACTTGATCCCCTATCCGATTGCGATGGAAGTCTACTGCTAAGACTGATCTACCCGCAGGGTTCGTCGCCCGACGTGTTGCGACAACGAACCAAATTCCTCACACAATCACCCGACTCGTGGCGATCTCCGCCAGCGCATCGGTTGCGAATTTTACGTCCTGCCGGCTTAGGAAGGGTCCGAAGCTGAACCGAGTGGCCCCGCCCCTGTCCGCCGTCCCGATCGCCTGATGCGCCAGCGGCGCACAGTGAATGCCGCTCCGGGTCAGAATGCCGAAGTTGTTTTCCAGGACGGCGGACAGTTCCGAAGGCTCGTAGCCTTCCACCCGCACCGAAAACACGCCGATCCGATTTTTCACGCCCTGGGGCCCGAAGTATTTCAGTCCGTCGATGTTGGCAACGCCGTCAATGAACGTGCGAACCAGATCCATCTCCTGCGCGTGCATCGCTTCAACCGTCTGCGTCAGGAGGTAATGCACGCCTTCGGCCAGCCCGATGATGCCGATCGCATTGTTACTGCCAGGCTCGTACTTGTCGGGCATGAAATCGGGCTGAACATCAAGTTCACTGACCGAACCCGTGCCGCCCTCTCGTGTGGTGGCGAGGATTTTTTCGATCCCCGGCCGGATATAGAGGAATCCCGTCCCCAATGGCCCGAGCAACGCTTTATGCCCCGGGGCGGCCAGCAAATCGATACAGTCGGCCTGCACGTCGATCGGTAAATGCCCGGCCGACTGCGCCGCATCCACGATCAGCGGCACGGCCCGCTCGCGGGCGATCTGCCCGATCTGGCGGATCGACTGTACCGTTCCCGTCACATTGCTGACGTGCGTGATCGCGATGAATTTCGTATCCGCCCGCACGGCCCGGCGGATGTCGTCGGGATCGACCAGACCCGTCGCACCGTCTACAGGCACGCGCGTCACCTCAACCCAGCCGCGTTCAACCATCGCGTTGATCGGGCGGAGGATCGAGTTGTGATCGATATGCGTGCAAATGACGTGAGCTTTTTTGTTCGGATCGATCAGGCCCTTGATCGCGATATTCAGCGCTTCCGAGCAGTTGAGCGTGAAGACGAAATGCTCGGCCTTCTCGCCATTGAGCAGCTCCTGCAGGCGCCGCCGACATTCGGTGATCGCAGACGCCGTCGCCATCGCTTCTTCGTATCCGCCGCGACCGGCACTGGCACCCAGATCGTTGGCGTAACGGGTCATGGCCTCCATCACCCCGCGCGGCTTGGGGAAACTTGTGGCGGCGTTATCCATGTACAAACGACGGGGCTTCATGTCGAACTATTTTAGTACGGATTGGCCAAGACATCTATCTTGGTGATGGATGATTGGTCCGTGAGCAGAAATGCGGTATTTCTGCTCACGGACCAATCACCAGATCCATCACCAGAATCCCCAATCGCGCGTGTAAAGCACAAACGCCCCCAGCAGCAAATTCGTCACCGCATGGGCGACGATGCACGCCCCCAGGCTCTTGGTATATACCAGCAGCCCCGCAATCATCAGCCCCCACACGATCGCCGTCGGCCACCAGTTGCCGTGGACGAGGCAGAACGCGCCGCTGACCAGAAGCAGTGCTGTCCAACTGAACTCGCCGATGCCCGCCAGCTTGAAGTTGCTAGGCGCGATCGTCTGCCGCCAAAGAAAATCCCGCCAGAACAGCTCTTCCATGATCGGCACGACCACTGTCGCACCGATCAGCCAGCGCAATGCGATAAACGCATAGCTCATCGCCGGCGAAGAAAAGGCCGTCGTCGGATCGAACGGTGGAAAACTCGGATCAGGCTTGAAATAGGGGATGTACGCTTGCAGCCACAACTGCATCCCCACCCATTGCACGATGCCGATCACACCGACAATCGCTCCCAGCCACCAATACTTCCAACTGATCTTGGTAAACGAGTGGCGCAACACAATTAGCATCCCGCCAACGACGATCGTCTTGGCGATATAGCTGATCGGATACAGCGACGGCCACGTTACGCCGACCTGCGTAAACGCCAGGAACGTCGCCATTGGCACAACATACGCCACGTCGTCTCGCAAGCGCGGCCGGAATGGAGTAGGCAATTCACTCAAGGGTCTTCATTGTCATCAAAGCGACCACAGCGGCAAGATCCAGCCTCATGGCGGCCACCATTGCGATTGATCCGGTACGCGCCGTACACTCCGGACAATGGCCGATTCGTCGCAACGTGATCCGCGAACGCCGCTCGTCCCGCCTGCTGCGATGGATCTGCACGTGCGCGACATGACCGCCACGATCGCCGCCGACTTAACGCTCGGCGATGTCCAAGCCGCGATGGCGGACCAGCAGCAATGGCTGCCGATCGACGGGGATCCGTCCCGGCCGCTGGGTGAACTGATCGAGCAGAACTCGACCGGCCCACTGCGCCTCGGATACGGTGCCTGGCGCGATCTGCTGCTGGGCGTGCAATTCATCAACCACCGTGACGAGCTGATCACCGCCGGCGGGGTCACCGTCAAAAATGTGGCCGGCTACGATCTGACCAAACTCATGGTCGGCCAGCGCGGCGAATTGGGCAAAATCGTGACTTTCATCACCCGCACCTACCGCCTGCCTGCCGGCGCGGTGGTGGCGACGTTTCCGCCTGATTTGGCAATCGTGGCCAACCTCCTGCCCACGCCGCTCAAGCCGCAATGGATGCTGCTGAACGCCGATTCGCTTACTTGCGGGTATCTTGGTGATGATTTGGCGCTCAATTTCTATCGCGTAAAGCTCGCCGAGGTAAAGCCGCTCTCGATCAAAGCCCGCACACTGGCGGCAGATGTCGCCGAGCGAACTGAACGCTTCCGGGGAAGCATTCGCGTTTCGGTCCCTCCTGCAAAAGTACTGGAATTTGCCAGCGATGCTTCGCTTATGCATTGGATTGCCGATCCGGTTTTCGGAATCGTCCGATGCGAAAGTGATGACATCGGCTCAATTCGCGAAGCCGCCAAGCGGCTGGGCGGTTCGGTCGTCGCACCGCCGGAAGAAGTGGCAGATCCCGTGCTGCTTCGACTCAAAGCCGCCTTCGGGGGGAAACTCGCATGAGTTCGTCCCTTCCCGTGCTGCAACTCGATCCGCGGACATACGACCGCGCCCTCTCCTGCGTGCATTGCGGCCTTTGCCTGCCCGCCTGCCCGACGTTCGTCCAAACCGGCAACGAGGCCGACAGCCCGCGCGGACGCATCCAGTTGATGCGAGGCTTGAGCGACGGAACGATCGAACCCACCGCCACCGTGCGAAAGCACCTCGATCTCTGCCTCGACTGTCGCGGCTGCGAAACCGCCTGTCCCAGCGGCGTGGTTTATCACGAGTTGATCGAAGAAACCCGCTCGCGGCTGATGGCGACTCAATCGCCCACGTTGCAGGGGCGATTCATGCAGTGGCTGTTCTTCCATATCTTCGTCTACCCGAAGCGGCTGAGGCTCGCGCTGCTGCCCGCCCGGCTGCTGCAGAAAATCGGCGTGTACGGCTTGTTGCAAAAATCCGGCCTGTTCAAGTTGCTGCCGTCTCAACTGGGCAAGATGGTCCAGATGCTGCCGGCCGAAGGGTCGGTCTGGCCGAGGCCTTTGAATGTCGAAGGCTTCCGCGTCCCTTCGTACGCGGGTAAGCAGCGCCTCCGTGTCGGGTTCTTCCAAGGCTGTATCGGCAGCGTGATGTTTGACCGCGTGAACGAGATGGCCGTCGATCTGCTCAGTGCCGCCGGCGCGGAGGTTTTTACGCCCGAGGTCGAAGCCTGCTGCGGAGCGATCCACCATCACAACGGGGCTCACGAGGCGGCGATGGCGTTTGCCAAGCGAAACATCGACGCGTTTTTGCCGTTCGATCACCCCGAGCCCGACTACATCGCCACCAACATCGCCGGCTGCGGTGCGATGCTGAAGGACTATGGCGTGCTGCTGCGCGACGACCCCCATTACGCTGAACGCGCCGAGATATTTGTCAGCAAAGTCCGCGACATCTCGGAAGTGCTGGCCGAGCTTGGTTTGCCGGCGATGAAGCACGAGGTCAACGCCATCGCGACGTACCACGACGCCTGCCACCTGGCCCACGCACAAAAGGTGACCTCCCCGCCGCGTGAGTTGCTAGCCAAAATCCCCGGCCTGAAGCTGGTGGCTTTGCCCGAATCCGACCTCTGCTGCGGCGCCGCCGGCACTTACAACCTCACGCAGCCGGAGATGGCGACCAGCTTGGCCGAGCGGAAACTGAAGAACATCGACGAAACCGCCGCTGAGATTTGCATCGCCGGCAACGTGGGATGCGCGATGCAGATTCAATCACACGCAGTAGCGACTGGTCGAAATGTGATCGTCAAACACCCCGTTGAATTGCTGCACTCTGCGGTGTTCGGTACCGCGTAGGGTGCCATTCATGGCACCGCGTCACAGTGGTGCCATGAATGGCACCCTACCGCTGATAAATCGGCAGCAGCCGGTACGGCACGGTCAGCGAGAGTACGCTCATCGCCGTCGCGTAGACTCTTCCGGGCTCTTCGCCGCTGCGGCTTTGCGGCCAGCCGCCGTCGGGTTGTTGCGCGTCGAGCAACTGGTCCTGATTCACCTTCCACACCGCCGCCCAGACCGAATCGCCCGCCTGGTAGGCGGCCTGCGTGGTGTAGTAATACGCATAGTATTGAAACCGCGTCTGATCGGTGATCGGCTTCTCGACTAGCGTCTTAGCGGCGATCATTGCCTCGGGACGGTCGGCGGCGTCGAGCAGATAGAGGTTCAACACGCCCACGCCGGTCATCGGCAGGTTCATCGCGTTTCCTGGCTGATACCCAAAACCCTTATCCGCAGCGTTGTAGCAACGGAGAACAAACTGAATCGCCCGCTGCACTCGGTCTTTGGGCACGTCCACACCGGCGTTACTGCCAGCTCGTAGCGCCAACGCACACCAACCCGATAGTGACAGATCACTATCCGGGCTGGTTGGTTCATATCGCCAGCCTCCGGATTGGGTGGCATCCTTGTTGATCTGCTGTGCGTCCAAGATCACCCTGACTGCACGATTTAGCACGATCCGCAGCTTCGCCCGGCGGTCCTTTCCACGCTCCACGCCGTACGCCTCGGCTAGCGCCAGCGTGACAATCCCGTGCCCGTACATCCGGCTGCCATCGAGGCTGCCGTAATACCCGTCGGCGGGCATCTTAGCGATGAGGTAGTCGATCGCGCTGCTCACCACCGCACCGTGCTTTCCCTGGCCCGGCGTGTAGCCGGCGGACAAAAAGCTCATCAACGACAACCCCGTCATCGCGACCGGCGGGCCGCCTGCATCGAATCCGCCATCGGGCTTCTGCTGCGCCGCGAGAAACGCCAACCCGCGCGCAATGGCCGGATCAAGACGCGGCGAAAGCTGATCGGGAGACGGTTCGGCGGCGAGTACGGTGCAGCATTGCAAAACCAGAATGACGAAACCCGAAATCCGAAAGAATGACGAATGACGAAATCCGAATGACCAAACATAAGTCATTGGTCCTTCGTACTTCGTCCTTCGGATTTCGTCATTCTTTAGGGTTTTGGGTTTCGTCATTCGGACTTCTTTCCGAGTGCCTCAAAATACCATTTCAACGACTGCTCATACCCGGCCGGATCGCCCGGCGTGGTCACGGCAGACTGGTTCTGATCATCGCGCGGACGCAGGCGTCCCCATTCACGGGCGACGGGTGCATCGATCCTGGATGAAGCAGAAACGCCCGAGCCATTTCCCGTTCCGTCGAGCAAGACGGGCAACAGAGAGAAGAGTGAATCCAGTAGCGGCGACTCTCGAACCCGTGCCTGACCGCCGCCTGTGGTGGCACGATTGACTGCCCGCTCCAGCGCGGCCGCCGTCCGGTCCTGTGCCTGCTGCACCGCAGACATGGCAGCGGCGCGATCCTGCTCGGTCATCGATCCCGGCTGCCCCGACGACGCATTGCCCGGCGTTTTTGCCTGCTGCGACGCTTGTGGATTTCTGGACGACTCCCCAGTCGCCCGGGACATCTCGTCCGCCGCCTGTTTTGCCGCTGATTCCGCCGCAGCCATCGCATCACGGACGGCTAGTTTTTCCTCGGCGGCAGCAAGCTTTTTCATCGCTGTTTGAATGGAGGCGTCCAGTTCGGTTGATTTTTGTGCGACATTCGCGGCGTTCTTTCCACGGGCTTCCTGCTGAACCTGCCGTGCCCCGCCGACGACTTGGTCGTCGATCTGCTTTCGAGCATCGTCTGCGATCGGGGAAATCTTCACCAGCTTCTGGTTGGCCGCATCTACCGACGATGGGTCGATTTGCTTCGCCTGCTCGAGCTTATCGGCTTCAACCTTCCGGGTTTGTATCTGAGCATTCTGCTGGCGAAGCTCGGCCAGCTCTTGTCGAACTGAGGCGATCAGCTCAACCGGGTCTACCGGTTTCTGTTCCTCATCCGCTCTGGACGTGGCCGCTTCCTGCAGGCGAGCCTGTTGAATCGCCTGAGCCATCTGCTGTTGCTGTTTCACCAGTGACTTCAGTTGTTGCTGGCCAGACGAGTCATGTGCATCCGCATTAGCCTTGCGGATCAATTCGTCCGTCTGCTTGGCGAGTTGCTTCTGCTGCTGCGCAAGCTTCTGCAACTGTTGTGCCGCGGCGGTTTGACTCTGGAGTAACTTCTGCTGTTTCTCGTTCTGACCCTTTGCCGATTTGCTGTCTGAAGCCCGCGCCTGATCCATCGCCAAAGCCTTTTCAAACTTCCGATCCTGCACTGCAGCGGCGGCATCCAGTGAGGCTAGCTGCGGCGAGAGTCTGGCGTCGTCACCGGCCCAGCGGCGCATCTTGTCACGCGCGGTCTGGGCCTTGGCGAGGATCGACGCCGCGTCGCCGGGCGGTTGCGTCGCGCGACGCATCGCGTGCTCGGCCTGCAGATCGGCCAGCGCTGCGGGAAATTCGCTCACGGCGGACCGGATCGCATCGGGCATAACCGTTGCTACCGCTGAAGCTCCCATTGCCGTGGCCGCCCTCGCTGACAGCAACCAATCGCGAGCACGCACGAAATCCGCCCCCGGGCGAACGGATTCGGCCTGCGAGGCCATCGCCAGCCGGTCTTCCATCGCCAGCACCGCCAGCGACGACCGCGTCGCCAGTAAGTTTCCGCCCGACAACTGCTGAAGCACACCCTGCCACTGGCGCGCCACACCGGCGTAATCGACGCGGGGATTGACCCGCATGACACTGACGGCGTCGTCGATCACGCGTTCCATTTCGGGAAACAGACCGTTGTCTTCAACCGTCCGCACGCCCAGCAATTGTGCGGCCGACTGCGCCGAATCCTGCAGCCTTTTTGCGGCAGTCTGTAGCTTCTGCCGATCGGCCAGCGCAGCGTGATTGGCCCGCTGCGAGAGTTCCAGTGCGGTCGCCGCGTCATTGCGGATGGCAAGCGCCTGTTCGCGACGAATCGCCTTCCGCAGTTGGTCGATCGCGCTGTCGATCCGGCCGCGGGCGCTCTCAAGCGGGCCGGCAATCTGGTTCGGATCGAGCTTGCGCGCCCGCTGATTCTGCAACTCTTCGGCGATAGACCGGCATTGCTCCGCCGCATCAAGCCAATTACCCACCGAATCGCCGAGTTCGACCTCATCCGCCCGCGTACTGACTCGAAGAAGAGGCATCGAAAGCAACTGCGCCGTCTGCGACGCTGCCGCCAGGTTTTGCAACGATTTGTCGCCGTCCTTCGCGATTGAATCCAGCGACTGCCCCAGCCCGTCACGGGCGGCATTGAGCTGCGTCATCAGTTCATCCGCCATCTTGCTCGCCGCCTTGAGGTCGGCCAGACGCAGAAAGTCGTTCAGATCGAAACTCCGTGGCGAAATGATGATGCGCAGCACTTCACTGCTCACCTGCTGGCCGGCACCGTCTTTGGCCAGCAGCGACAATTGCAGCAGATCGCCCGGATCGACATTCAGCCCGGCCAGATCACACTCGATCGCCTGCTCGATCCGCCTGCGATCGCCGGTGATGGCAATCGCCTGATACGTCGGCGGGCGGTCGTTGATCTTGATCTGCAGGTTGAGCGATTCCACGCCGTAATCGTCCAACACCTGACACGCTGTTGTCAGCAGATCGAGGGGAGTCATCCGCAGTTCTTCCGTCGGCGTGAGCAGTCGCACCAGCGGCGGGCGATCGGGAATGGGACGGATGGTCAACGGCTGGGCGACCTTCTGCTCCACGCCTTGGCTGCTCTTGAGCACGACCGAGGCGGCTAAATCCTTCATCACCAGAAACTTCGCGACTCGAACCGTCGGATCGACACTGGCGGCGGTTGGCTCTCGCTGGCCGGCGTTGCCAACGAGCGATGCGTCACTCAGCGGTTCAGTGGCGACCAGCGACAATGTCACCTCGCTGCCGATGGGTACTTCGAGTTTGCCATCGACGACCGCGGTCTTCTTTTCCGGCCAGCGCAGGTACGGCGGATACGTCACGCGGGCGCGGATCTCTTTCAACCCCGGCGCGGTCAGCACATGGATGTCAAACGTTTCACTGCGGGCATCGCCTCCCGTGACGTAGTAGCGGGTGTCGCGATCGAGCAGCGGTGTATCGCCGGCAAAATGCCCGGGATCGCTCCCTTCCAACTGAGTCACCAACCAGTCGTCGCCCTGCCGGACGTGAAGCTGCACGGGCGAGTCGTTCAGCGAACGAGCGGCGACCGTAATGCGCACCGGCCGACCCTGCGGGGCGGCCGTTGAGCCGGGCGCGACGTCCAACTGCGTCGTCGTCACCGGTGCAAGATCGGCCCACGGGCGGGTGAACCGCCCGATCAACCGCGGCATTTGCAGCCAAGGCACCGCGAACATCACCAGCGTCATCGCGAGGAAACACACCGCCAGCGTGATGGAGCGGCGGATGAAGCTGAACGCCATGATCTCCGCCCCGCGCTTCTGCGACGCGACGGCCGATACTTCGTCCATCAGCGCCGCCAGCATACCACTCGAGCCGCGATGCGACGGGTTGGCTTGGATTTGCGAGGTCACGGTCATCAGCCGCTGGGCAAAGGCCGAATCAACCGCTTCCACCTGCGACGCCGCCACCACCCAATCCGCGTGAGGCCGAAGCGCGTCGGCCACGGGTCGCCGCAGGATCAACGCAACCGCCGCCAGATCCGCGAGCAGCAGCGCACCGCGCACGGCTCGGGGCAGATGCAGCACACGATCGACAGTGCAACCGATCAGCAACACCGCCAGGAACGTCGCGATCGCCAGCGCCCCCGCCTTCACCAGCGCAAGACGTCGCCGTCGTGCGACAAAGTCGCTGAGGAAGATGCGGATCGGATCGGGCAAAGCGGAGGACATATTCTAAATCCAACTCTCGCCAGGGAGAGAATCCATTTTGAATGCTGAATTCTGAATGCTGAATTCTGAAAAATAGATCGTCATCGGATGCCTTCTTTCAGAATTCAGCATTCAGCATTTTCTATTCTTCGTTTCCTCTATCTGTGTCCATCCGTGCCCCATCTGTGGCAAATCTGATTCAAGCCAATCCCGCCTGTTTCCGCATCGCCCACTCCAGCGCGAAACACGCGACAACGAAGGCAAACAGATACGGGCTGTCCCACAATCGGGTCTCTTTGATTTGAGGATGCTCGGCCGCCTGCGAGGCGAGCAGCGCGGGCAGGTCGGGCAGTTGGTCGGGCGCGAGCATCGATCCGCCGGTGGCCTCGGCCAGCCGCCTAAGCAGCCGTTCATCCCCGCCGAGGTTCGCCAACTCGGCCTCGCCGTTGGGGGCAACGCGGAACGCGAACTTGGGCGACGCTGGCCCGATCACCTCCAGTTGATACTCGCCCGGCGGGAGGTCGTTGACGGTTTTCTCGTACTTCCCGCTCTCCAAGACGGCAGCCGACAGGGTTTCCGTGCGGTTCTTGCCGTTCGCTGCTTTGACGCTCAACTGCACCGAAGGTTCCGCCGACGGCTTGCCGGACGCATCGCGAAGCCGCACGCGACATTTGATCGGCCTGCCCGGTTCGACCGTCAGGCGATCGACGTCGATCGACACCCCGCCGGCGGTGACGGCGTACGGTTCGTCGGACACTTGCCGCACCAACTGCAGCCAGAACCGGTCCTGATCGCGCTGCCCGGTCTTGTATCGCCAGCGCCACGTCTCGGTCAGCCCGACGTAAACCACTCGCCCCGTTCCCGTCCGACTGAGCGTAACGACCGGCAGACGGGTGTCGGCATCCACCAGCAGCACGTACGCGTTGGGTTTCAGCGCGGCGAAGTTCATCAGCCGATACATCGCCGGCAACTCCTGCCATCGGCGCAGAGAAGCGTCCAGATCGTCGGCCAATCGCAACGCCTCGGGCAGACGCGACTTGTCGCCGCCGAGGCGATCGGGAACCGGCCTGAGGCTTGGATATTCCCCTGCCCAGGTGCGCCAACGGGCGGCGTCAGCGTTGCTGACGGGCAGCAATTCCCCGGCGTCTTTCTGCATCAGCAACTCGCCGGGGAGATGCACTTCCCCCGCCAACCAAATCAGGCCCGTACCGCTATCGGCCACTCGCTTGCGTAACATCGCCCACTGCTCGCCAGTAAGCAGCGCCGGGCCGGCATCTTCCAGAACGACCACGTCGGCGTTGCTCAACTGCTCTGCCGAGACAGTCGCGGGAGCATCGGGCAGAGGTGCGATCGTTTCTTCCAACTGCACCCACGGGGTGCGCGACAACGCATCGCGCAGAAACTGAACATCCCGACCGGCCGACTGGGCGATCACCAGCACGCGCACCTTGTCGCTGACCACGCTAACCCACCGCTCGGCCGAATTGTTGGCCGTGACAACCTCGCCCGGCTGCAACGCAACCGACGCGACGAAATGCAACGGACCCGGCCGATCCAGCTTCTGCGAAAACTCCACTGACGAGATTCCGTCTTCGTTGATTTTGACGGACTTGCTCTGCGTCGATTCTCCGACCGTCACCTGCACCGGCACCTCGCCGCGGATACCGTTGTTGCCCAGATCGACGCGGAGTGTCAATGTCTCGCCGACAAACGCTCGTGCAGGAACGACGACTCGCGCGATTGAAATATCCCGAAACACTGCTGATTTAGCCATCCGCACCGTATGCACATGTACGTCGCCAAGCTGGGCGGCCAGCGCGTCGACCGATGTTTCGCTCCCGATCTGCCGACCGTCGCTGAGCAGCAACACGGCGCGAACTCCGCCGGGAGGATACTGCTTCAGAACGGTCTGAACTGCCCCGATCAAATCGCTGCCGATCGAGTCGGGGTCGATCGAACGGGCGTCGGCGGGCAGCTTGGTCGCGCCCGGATCAAGCGTCATCGGGGTGACGCTGCTCGCAAAGCCATGAACGGAAAACGTGTTCGGCTCGAGCGACTGCCGTACCGCGAGTTTTGCCAGTTCCAGTCGGCTCAGCGCGGCGACACGATCGCACGCCGCCCGCACTTCCTGCGAGCTTTGGTAGAGCTTCTCGGCGGCGACGTTTTCCGATTCGTCGGCCGATGCGGCCAGGCGCTCGATGCGGCTGGGCAATTCGCGCAGCCATTGATCGCGAAGCCCGATGACCTCCGGCGAGATCAACGCCTGCACGCGCTGCGGCAGCTTGAGATGTTTTGCCTCTCCATGAAGCCGCCCCAAGACCTTGTTGGCCATAGACGACAGATCGGTGATCGCCTCGTTCAGCCGTAGTTCCGCCGCCTGCACGCCGCGGTCGGCCAGCCGGGCGTATTCCAGCTCGCTGGCGGCCCGCGTGACGCGATCGCCGACGAGCCGAAACTGCTCGACGTCGTTCTGCGTGATCTGCGGCTTGAGCGGCGCGGCTGATTCCGGCAGGAGCTTCAGCCCGCCGGCGAGCGCGATCCGCTGCGCGGGCGATCGGCCGTTGTCGGTTACGTCCATGCTGGCCGAGCGGTCGATCAGGACGACGATCCGGCCCAATTCCGCTTCCGTACGGGCACGCTGGATGACGGGCTTGATCAGCGCCACCGCCAGCGCCGCCAGCGCCATCGCACGGATCAAAGGCAGCCCCACACGCAGTCCGCGCGACTGAAGACGCACCTGCGACCGATAAAGCCACCACGTCCCTGCGATCGCCACCGCCGCCGCCACCACCGCGATCGGCAGCCAGCGAAGCGACTGGAGAGAAAGGTTCGCAAGGAACATCGCCCGATTGTCTTATCCCCGGCGCTCGCGGTAAAGACTCGCTTCGCATTCCTTCCTCGATTGCGTTACCTATTTCACCCGTCCCAGTGCTACAATTGAGCGTCATGCGTCTGCCCGTCCTTGAAACTTCTCCCGCCAGCCGGCCGACTGGGTTTGAAAGCGGTCCGCGGTCGATCGGCGCGGTTAAAGTGCTGCGTCTGAGCATCACCGATCGCTGCAACTACCGCTGCGTCTACTGCATGCCCGAGGAAGGCGTAGCTTGGCTGGGCAAGGACGCGATCCTAAGCTATGAGGAGATCGCCAGCGTCGTCAAAGCCGCTATCGAGGTACACGGCATCCGCCGATTCAAAATCACCGGCGGCGAGCCGACAGTCCGCCACGGGTTGCTTGACTTGGTCGCCATGCTGCGCCGGATCAACGGGATCGAAGACCTATCACTCACCACCAACGGCCAGCGTCTGCTGGAATTGGCCGGGCCGCTGAAGGATGCCGGGCTTGATCGCGTGACGGTCAGCCTCGATTCGCTC
This sequence comes from Phycisphaerae bacterium, assembly GCA_031377185.1. GTDB lineage: Bacteria > Planctomycetota > Phycisphaerae > Tepidisphaerales > Tepidisphaeraceae > JANMES01. The sequence goes on along the minus strand of JANMES010000159.1, from coordinate 17,109 downwards.
AAGCCCGACCGTTTCAAGCGCATCACCCGCACCGGCGACCTGCGCGCCGTGCTGGCCGGCATCGACCGTGCCGCCGACGTGGGGTTCAAGTCACTCAAGATCAACTGCGTCACCATGCGCGGCACGAACGACGACGAGCTGGTCGATTTCGCCAGACTGTCGATGGATCGGCCACTGACGGTGCGGTTCATTGAGTACATGCCGCTGGGCGATGCGGCAATACTGAACGCAGAACGCAAAACGCCAAACGCTGAACGAACGCAGGACGCACCGTTCAGCGTTCAGCGTTCTGCGTTCAGCGTTGCCCCATCCGAAACCGGCCCTGCCGGCGGGTGTGGATCGCAGGATCGCGGTGATGATTCGCTCATCCCCGAGGTCGAGGTCCGTGCCGCCATCGAGCGTGAACTCGGCCAGCTCACGCCCGTCGATCGCGCCACCGAGGCTGGCGTTGGACCGGCCAATGTGTATCGTCTGGCAACGTACCCGGCCGAGGGACGCATCGGGTTCATCAGCGCCATGTCCGCCCCCTTCTGCGACACCTGCAACCGCCTCCGTCTGACCGCCGACGGCGTGCTGCGAAGCTGCCTCTTCGACGGCGGCGAGATCGACGTCCGGCCGATTCTCCGCTCACCTGAGCCCGGCGATAAATCGCAGGCACTGGCCCACGCGATGAGCGAATGCGTGCGGCTCAAGCCCGACGTTCACTCCCACCACGGCAACCAGCAGATGAGCCGCATGGGCGGGTGAAGAATTTGAACCGAAGATGTAAAAGATGAAAAAGATAAATTTTTGAATTCTTTATCTTTGTAATCTTTTCAATCTTCGTTTCGCCTTCGTTTCTCCGTCGCTTCGTGGTTACTTCTTCTTATCCCGCTTCAGCACCGGCCCCAGCGCCGCAACTTTGTTGCGATTGGTCCCCGCCGCCGCACACGCCAGTTCCTCGGCCTGGCGTTGGCAGTCGTCCATCGCCTTCTGCACTTGTTCGCGATAGACCTCCATCTGCTTGCGGTCCAGATCCTGCGGGATCGAGATCGGCACGCCGAACACGCTGCGGGCGGTTTGGCCGGGGATGGGCAGCGCCATCCGATCCCAACTGCGGACACGCCAGTTGTCGCCGAACGCGAATCCGCAAGGCACGATCTGCAGCTGCGCCCGCGACGCCAGGAAGATCGACCCGATGTGTACAAACCGCCTTGGCCCGCGCGGGCCATCGGGCGTGATCGCCAGGTGGCTGGCCTTGCCGCGCCGCATCAACTGCCGGAGCGCCGACATCCCGTCGCGGTTGGTCGATCCGCGGATGGCTTTGCCGCCCATCAGCCGGATGATCTGCGCGATCAACTCCCCGTCGCGGTGCTGGCTGATGAGCGTGGACGTGCGCGTCCGCGCGAACAAAAACGCCGGCAGCAACATCATCTCGTGCCAAAACAGGTACAGCTTCGGCGGATAGACGCGGATCGGATCGGACGCTGGATCGAGCAACACGGTCTTGCACGTCAGCGTGGAAAACCACAGCTTCACCACGGTGCTGCCGAGCAGCGCCGCCGACTTGATCGCGACTGGGTGAGAGAGCTTCATAGAGTGCAAATCCGCTTCCGGAGCGTATAATGTTGCTCAATCCCGGGCAAGCGCCCAAATCGATTCCTTACAATCAGGTTCAACCAACGCCCCTGCCTCCACAATTGGAGCCCGGTGCCACTCCCGCTATCATCCGCCAACGATGGCGAAAGAACGCAACGATTTGATCGACCGCGCTGTATACGTCGTCTTCCGCCTCGTGGCGGTGATCCTGCACACCTTTCCCATCGACGCCCACGTCAATTTCGCCAAACTCGTCGGCGGGCTCATGTATCGCTTCGACCGCAAGCACCGCGATCGCGCGATGGCCAACCTTAAACGCGCGTTTCCTGAAAAAGATCCCGCTGAGCTGCAGACCATCGCCCGGCGCAGCATGATCGGGCTGGTGATGTTCTTCAACGAGGTGATGTTCACCACCCGGCTGATCCGTATCGACAGTTGGACTCGCTACATCGATTTGCACGAGTTCAAACCCGTGCTCGAACTGCTGATGAAACGCAACCAGGGCGTGATCATGCTGACCGCCCATTACGGCAACTTCGAAATCCTCGGCTACCTGCTGGCGATGCTGGGCTTCCCCACCGCGTCGATCGCCCGGCCGCTGGATAACAAGTACGTCAGCGACTACGTCTTCGGCGTGCGTGCCAAGATGGGCCAGCGCATGATCGTCAAAAAAGGCGCGACCGAGGAAGTGGTGGAAGTCCTCGACGGCCACGGTGCTGTCGGTTTCGTCGCCGACCAGAACGCGGGCAGCAAAGGCATCTTCGTCGATTTCTTCGGCCGCAAGGCGGCGACGTACAAATCCATCGGGCTGGTTGCGATGCAGTACGACGTGCCGATCATCGTCGGCTATGCTCGGCGGGTGAAGGACCAGTTCAAGTTCCGGGTCGGCTGCCAGGACATCATCTGGCCGGCCGACTGGAAATCGCAGGACGACCCGCTGCGGTACATCACCCAGCGGTACACCAGCGCGATCGAAGCCTTCGTCCGCGAAGACCCGGGACAGTACTGGTGGGTGCATCGGCGGTGGAAGACCCGGCCGAAGGGCGAATTGCCGGAGGCGTATGACTGACACATCGCCACATCACCGTGGGCTGATCTGCCTCGCCCGTCGGTAGTACAGCAGCAACACGCTCGGGCCGAACGCGATGAACATCACCATCGCACCCAGGCAAATAGCCGTTCCCGTCCAAAGTCCGGCGCAGCATTCATCCCGTCGACGGACGATGACGTGGCACGGAACGGCCACCAGCAATTCCGCGACGCTGCCGCCGAGCAGCCAGCGATGAAACCGTGCCGCCAGCGAGAGCGGATTGCGATTGGCCGACGCAAGGAAAAGCACCACGCCCCAAGCGATCCACGCCGCCACTGCTCCGCCGACAAAGTACAGGGAATTATTGCCAGTGGCGTCCGCAGTGGACGCAGCCTCGGCAACGGCGATCGTCGCGCCGAGCAGGAGCAGCGCGATCAACAGCGAGGCGGCGATCATGGGAACGAGGTAGCCTCGCCGCGACATCGGCCGATCGCGCGAGAGGCGGACCGGCGTGACCAGCAACGCCAACCCGCATAAGGCCAGCAACGCCACTGCCACCCCCGCAGCAATCAGCCCGCCGATGTCAGCACCGGCCAGCTTCAACCACATCGGCGACATCAGAAGCACGGCCCACATCAGCAGGTACACGACGACGACGGTCCACACCCACGCCGGTGCCCGGCGGCGGTGCAACTTCGGTGCGATCTGGTATTCCAGCTTGATCTGTGGCGAATCGCTCATCGTGTTCCGATCTTGAACAACTGAAGATACGCCGGCAGCACGCGATCCCATGTGTATTTAATAGCGACTTCGCGCCGGCCATTCTCAATCAGACGAACACGAAGTGCGTCGTCGGTGGTCACGCGCTGGATCGCTCCGGCGAGCGCCGTCGGGTCGGCGACGGGGGCGAGCAGGCCCGTCTGATCCTCGCGGACGACCTCGCGGATGCCCGCCACGCGCGTCGCCACGACCGGCACACCGGCGGCCATCGCTTCGATCAGCACCAGCCCGAACCCCTCGGCGGCGCTGGGAAGGACTAGACAGTCGATCTGCGCGAGCGCCGAGGCCGGCGGTGCGATCACGCCGTGGAGTTTTACGCGATCGGCAAGATTCAGCTTCATGATCGCGGCTTCAATCGCCGGTCGGTGCGAGCCTTCGCCCCACACATCCAGCGTGTACTCGCCCGGCAACTGCGCCATCGCGGCAATGAGATCAGGAATCCGCTTGATCGGATCAAGTCGGCCGATGAAACCGATCCGCCGCCCCGTACCACGGGCCTCCGGCCCGTGCTGGTTATGCTCTGACTGGAGCAACCGCGGTTCGCGAAGTTCCAACGCCGCAGGCACGGGCCGGAGGCCCGTGGTACGGGTGACATCTACGGCATTCGGGATCACCACGATCTTCTCGCCCGGCACGTCGGCCCAGTCTCTGGCGACCAGAGCGACCGACTCCGACGGCACCAGCACCTTTTCCGCCGCGTGCTGGACGAGGCGCTGCAACCACCAATGCCACCGCGGCATCGGCTGGGTCGTCTGGATGCTCTGCAGCCACCGCACCTCCGGCAATGCCCGCGACGCGGCGGCGGCGATCGTATTGGAATGAATCAGGAAACTGAGCACCGTATCGATCTGCTGCTGGCGGACGTACGCGCGCAGCTCCCCCACGACGGCCGGCAGATCCATCCAACTGGCGGCGGTGAAGGATTTGACGGGCACGCCCGCCCGCTGCAGTTCCTTGGCGACGGGGCCGAACCCCTTCAAGCACCCAACGTGGATATCTACCCCGCCAGCGGAGCGCAGGCGCAACGCCAGTTCACGCACCACCGTCGGCGTGCCGCCGATCTCGAGGTCGGTGATGAGGAGGAGGATGGTTCGCATATTGGTGCGGGTGGTTCGTCCTACGTTACACCCTGGCAAGACTCCATGCGCCACAGAGGCACAGAGTCACAGAGATTAGCACAGAGAAGAATGCATTTTTCCTCCCTCTGTGTATTTCTCTGTGACTCTGTGCCTCTGTGGCGCATGGCTCCTCGCATCATTTCGCAGCAAACGCCACCTTCGCCAATTCGCCGGGCGAGCCCGCGTCCACGGTGTACGGCTTGAATCGTACCGCGAACTCGAACGGCTCGGGCTTCAGCCGGTAGTGTTCCAGCACGCCCGGGCCGCAACTGGCGGTGCCGATGCCGGTTTGGCGGTGGTCGAGGTTCAGCGAGATGAACGGGCGCTTCACCAGATCGTAGGTGTGCTTCGCATTCTCAAAATCCATCGGCGTGTGCCAGTGGGCGGAGAAATCGATCGTCGGCTGGCCGACCATCAGCAATCCCGCGCCGCGGCGATTGGTCAGGCTGACCCAGCTGCAGTCGCGGCGGTTGCCGTTTTCCTGAGGGTAGACGTATGGCGTGTACAGCTCATCCACCGTCGCGCTGAACTTGCCGAAGTGCGTGGCGGCGAAGGTATCCGCGTAACTCTCGCCGGGACCGCGGCCGAACCAACTGACCTGGTCGAGTTGCGGCGCGATCGCCGTCATCAGCCCGACGCGCGGAATCTGCGCCGGCCATTTGCCGGTAAACTTCCCGCTCACGCTCGCGATCACATCGCCGCTGCCCAGGATCGTCCAGGTGTAGACGGTGCTGATCCCCTCTTCCCGCTTCACCGGCGGGGCAATCCGCACGGCGGCGGTGATCTGTACCGCAGTCGTGCCGAGCTTCTTCACCGTCACGTCATCCACCCGGTGCTGTAACCAGTGCAGGCCGGCGTTTCGCCAGGCGAGGGAGAACTGGTTCTCCACGCCCCACCCGCCGCGGTCGTTGTCGGTGGTGGCTCGGAAGAAGTTCATCTTCGGGCCGGCGACGATCAGCTCGGCGTTCTGGGAGGTCCACGACGAGATTACGCCGCGAACCTTGTCGAACGTCAGCGAAAATCCCGAACCTGTGACGACGGCGGTGGTTTTGCCGTCGGCCAGCCGCAACGTCGGTAACTGCTTGATGCGGATCGGCTTGCGAACCGGCGCGGCCCACGGCAGCTTGAACTGGAGCATCGCCACCTCGTGCCCGGCCTTGGCCCAGAGCGTGTCGGTCTTTTGCGTGAACGACAGGTTGAGGAAATACTGCCCTGCCGACAGCGCGTTCTGTCGTGGAAGCAGCAGCGTGATCGTTTTGCTCTTGCGGGGTTTGATCTCAGGCATCGCGACCGAACCGGCGGCGATAATCGCCCCGTCGGCCGTCACAGTGTAGTTGAGCGCCAGATGATCGAGCGTGGCAAAATCCAGCCAATTGGTCAGCTCAATCTTCCCAGACGCCAGATCGATCGCCTTGGCATCGACCGGCCGGATGTGCGCCTTGAGTTCAGCCAGGCCCGGCGAGGGCTTGCGATCCGGAAACACCAGCCCATCGGTCACAAAGTTACCGTCGTTCGGCTGATCGCCAAAATCGCCGCCGTAGGCGAAGAACTCCACGCCGTCGGCGTTTTTCGTGCGGATGGCATGATCAACCCACTCCCACACAAAGCCGCCCTGGTGGCGTTTGTGCGTGCGGAACGCCTCCCAGTAGTCCGCGAGCCCGCCGGGGCCGTTGCCCATGGCGTGCGCATATTCGCACTGGATGAATGGTAGCTTGGTGTACACCTTCGGATCGAGCTTTTTCCCGTAGTGCGACATGCCCTCTTCGCCACGATCTTGCTTGCCCATGTCTTCGACGCTGGCGTACATCTTGCTCATCACATCGGTGACTTCGAACGTGCCGTCGCCTTCGTAGTGGAAGAACCGCGTGTCGTCGATCTTCTTGGCCGCCGCCTTCATGGCTTTGTGGTTGTCGCCGAGGCCCGATTCGTTGCCCAGACTCCAGAGGATCACGCACGGGCGGTTTTTATCGCGATCGACCATGCGGACCATGCGATCGACACAGGCGGCTTTGTATTTGGGATCGTGAACGGGGTTGGCCACCACTTTCGGGTCATAAGTAAACCCGTGGGTTTCGAGATCGCACTCGTCGATGACGTAGAGCCCGAATTCGTCGCACAAATCGTACCACCGCGGGTCGTTCGGATAGTGGCTGGTGCGGACGGCGTTGACGTTGCTCTGCTTCATCAGCCGCACGTCTTCCAGCATCGATTCATAACTCACGCTCCGGCCGAGATCGGGATGCACTTCGTGACGGTTCACGCCCTTGAACATGATCCGCACGCCGTTGACGAGCAACGCAGCGTTTTTGATCTCAATCTTGCGGAAGCCGATCCGCTGGGGGATGACTTCGAGTAGCGTGCCCTTGGCGTCGTACAGTTTGACGAGGAGCGTGTGGAGATTGGGGGTTTCGGCGGTCCACTTCGCCGGATTCTTAAGATCGATTGAGAATGATATATTTGCAGTGGAAGCGTTCTTCTTCGCCAAGCCCACGGCCGAGCCGTGGGCTTCCAGCAATTCGATCTCCACCCGACCCTTCGGCGCACCCGATAGCTTCACTTCGACATCCAGCGTTGCGTCCGTGTACGACGAATCGAGCACCGTGTTCACATGCACATCAAACACGTGTGTCGTCGGGCGAACCAGCAGGTAGACGTCGCGGAAAATCCCGCTCAGCCACCACATGTCCTGGTCTTCCATGTAGCTGGCATCCGACCACTGGATCACCCGCACGGCGATCAGGTTGTTGCCCGCTTTGACGAATTTGCTGATATCAAACTCCGCCGGCAGTCGGCTGCCCTTGCTCAGGCCGACTTCCTTTCCGTTCACCCATACGGTGAAGACCGAATCGACGCCCTCAAACCGCAGGATGATCGCCTGCTTGGCCTGCTCAGGCGTGAGGAAAAACTCGCGGCGGTAACTGCCCGTTGGGTTCTCCGTCGGCACCTTCGGTGGATCGACAGGGAACGGATACTGCACGTTCGTATAATGCGGCTTACCGAACCCCTGCAACTGCCAGCTCGACGGCACCGGAATCGATGCAAACCCCGCCGCATCAAACGCCGGCTTGTAAAAATCGCCTGGCGATTCCTGCACCGTCAGCGAGTAATGAAACTGCCATGTACCGTTAAGCAGAATCAGCCTATCTGACGCCCCACGGTCCAACGTGCGGGCGGCGACCTCGTCGGCGTACGGAATGAAGTAGGAACGCGCGGGCAGGCGGTTTTTGGCGAAGAGCGTCGGGTTTTCCCAATAGTTCATAGATGCGGCAAATTGTGGGGAGAACGCGGCAAGTATCAAGGGGCAAGGGGTTTGCAAGCCCGAATGACGAAACCCGAAAACCGCGAACTCTGTAACTTCGTCATTCGGATTTCGTCATTCGGCATTCTTTCGGATTTCGGGTTTCGTCATTCGGATTTTCCTGATGCTTTCTCCACCAGCAACTTAAACAGGGCCAGATGATCCGCCTCGGCGTGCAGCCTTTCGGGGTGCCATTGCACGCCCAGCCAAAGCGGGAACGACGGGTCTTCCACCCCTTCGATCACCCCGTCCGGGCTGGTGGCGATCACGCGGAGCCCCTTCCCCACCCGGCCGACCGACTGCTTGTGCGAGCTGTTCCCCAGCACCTCGGCGTGCCCCACCACCTTCGCGGCGATGCTGTCGCCAACCAGCGTGATCGGGTGGCGGACCTCCTCCTTCCCCAGCTTCCGGTGCTCGATCGCGTTCTTGCGGTCAACCGCCGGCAGGAACTGGATCATCGACCCGCCGCGGACGATGTTCATCAGTTGGCAGCCCATGCAGATGCCCAGCGTCGGCGTGCGGCGTCTTTCGACCTCCGCCATCAGCGCCCGCTCGAAACGCTCCCGGGACGGATCGACCGGCACGGTGCCCGGGGCGTACGTCTCCCCGTAGGCCGCCGGTTCCAGATCATTCCCGCCAGAAAAGACGATCCCGTCCAGCCGATCGACCAATTGCGGAATCCCCGCGAGGTCCATTCTGTAAGGCAACAACACCGGAATCCCGCCGGCCTTGTCGACGGCGATGGAATATGCGTAGGGTGATTCGTACTGCTTGCCGTCGTCGTGGGTGTCGACAGTGATGCCTACGAGTGGACGCTTGGTCATGCCATCATGTTAGCAGGCCGTCGCAGATTCCTCGAACGCGAACCGATCCACCACTGCGTGGGCGTTGGTTAGTTCGCGGGCTTCATATCGGGCTTTGGCATTGGCAGGAACTGGTATGGCCGAGCCGCGGCGCCCAGCCATTTGCCGTCTTTCTTGACGAATACCCACGCAACATGATGTTCGAAGTCCGGTGCCGGCGACCCATCGGGCTTGTGCATGCCGGTGATAATCGCCGTCACGTCCGCCACCACCACGTCGTCGGTCACCTGCTGAACGGTCACGTCCTTGATCATGTAGGTCGTGTTCTTGAACATCGTCGCGTGTTCATGTCCGAGCAGCTTGACGATCTCGTCGCGTCCCTTGGCCACGATGCCGCCCGGGTTGATGAGCGTACCGTCGTCGGTCATCACCGCCGCCAAGCCGGCCGCGTCATCCTTGTCCCACGCCGCCTTGAATTCCCCGAGCTTGTCTTTGATCGCCTGCTCGTCCGCCGCGCGAGCCCCGGCTGTCATCAGGGGGGACAACAACGCCACCAACGCCAACGACGCGATAAACACACTGCGCATGGTCTGATCCTTTGTTAAGGTGAAGTAAAAATCCTATCGGCCGATGGGGGGAATGCAATGATAGATCCCGCCTCGGGATACACTTGTAAGGTAGGAAACATCACCCTCCGATCAACTGACAGCGATGTCCTGTTTTTCGTTAATCGCGTCCGCAGGATGTTCGACCCGCCCGCCGGAGCTGTTCACTACCAGCATGGATTCTTTTTCCCGATTCCCAATCGGCAACCAATTCGCTAGACTACTTTTGTATCACGAATTGTCTTCTTGTGTGGCCACCCGCGTTGCGCAATGAAAGGACACGCATGTCAGACTACTCAGCAAAGTCCGTTCGAACCGCTGAATCGCGTTGTGAACCACGTCACGCCACGCAAAAGAAACTCAAGATTAAGCGACTGGTGGAGCCAGATAACGCCAGCCAACACATGATTGAGCTCACCGATTGCTCGCCGAGCGGGATCGGTTTTTTGAGCCAGGTGGCACTTGCCGTGGGGGACAAGTTCACGATCTCGATCATGCTCAGCACGTTGTCACAACTGATTTACGCGGTGCGACATTGCCGGGCTGCCGACGGTGCCCGATACATGATCGGTGCTGAGTTCATGGGCTTTGCCTCATCGGACGCCGACGCCGATCGTCAGCTGATTTTCGAATCCCTGCTCCGACTGGAGTAACGGGTCTGCGAGTCAGAACCGGGTTGGGATTTCAAGTGGCCTGACATCAGTATCTTCGCTTAGTGTTTGTTAAAGGCGAGGCTCCGCCTGCCAGGAATAAAAAGACGCCACGCAATGTCGGTCGCGCGGCGTCGGGTAATTGTTACGGAGCGGGCTTTGGGGCCTTGAGCATGCTTTTGCATGCCCTATCAATTCTTGGCTTACGCCTCGGTCGGTTCCAGCGGCTTCGGCCGACCCGCTTTCTTTCGCTCGTTCTCGGTCAGGTACTTCTTCCGCAGACGGATGCTCGTCGGTGTCACCTCGACCAGTTCGTCTTCTTCGATGTACTCCAGCGCCTGCTCCAGCGTCATCTTGCGCGGCGGCTTGAGCATGATGTTTTCATCGCTGCCGGTCGTACGCATGTTACTGAGCTTCTTGGCGGTCGTAGGATTCACGGTCAGGTCGTTGTCTCTGGCGTTTTCGGCGACGATCATGCCTTCGTAGACGGCTTCGCCGTGGCCGATGAAGAAGTTGGCGCGGTCTTGCAGGGTGTTCATTGCGTAGGCGTTACTGCTTCCGGCGGTCATGGAGATCATGACGCCGTTGGCGCGGCCGGGGACGTCGCCGCGGCTGGGGGCGTATTCGTGGAAGTTGTGGTGCATGATGGCCGTCCCCTGCGTGGCGGTGAGCATGCGGGTACGCAGACCGATCAGGCCGCGGGCGGGGATGGTGAATTCCAGATGCACCTGTCCTTCGCGATTGTCCATTCTCACCAGTTCGCCTTTGCGGTTGCCGACCAGCTCCATCACACCGCCCATGTTCTTCTCTGGCACGTCGACGACGAGGTACTCGATCGGCTCGGTGACTTCGCCGGTCTCCTTGTCCTTCCGCATGATTACCTGCGGCTTGCTGATCGATAACTCGTACCCTTCGCGGCGCATGTTTTCGATCAGGATGCCCAAATGCAGCAACCCGCGGCCGGAGACTTTGAAGGCGTCTTTGTTGCCGGCTTCTTCAACCTTCAGGGCAACGTTGCTTTCCAGTTCCTTGAACAGGCGTTCACGCAGGTTTCGGCTGGTGACGTACTTGCCTTCCTTGCCGACGAACGGGCTGTCGTTCACGCTGAACATCATCACCAGCGTCGGCGGCTCGACGTCCTGCGCCTGCAGCGGCTCGGGGTTGGTAGGGTCGCAGATACTGTCGCCGATATCGACCGATTCCAAGCCGATCAGCGCGACGATATCGCCGGCGGCGGCTTCTTCGATGTTCTTGCGGCCCAGTCCCTCAAACTCCTGCAACTGCTGGAGCTTGGATTTGATGATCTCCCCGTCGCGCTTCACAATCGCAACCTGCTGACCCGTGCGGACCTTGCCGTTGTAGATGCGCCCGATACCGATTCGGCCGACGTAGTCGTTGTACTGGATGCTGTTGATCTGGATCTGCAATCCCTTGTCCGCATCGCCGTGCGGCGCGGGGATGTGCTTCATCAGCGCTTCAAACACCGGCAGGATGTCCTTGCCCGGAGTTTCCAGCGACCAGCTTGCGACACCCGCTCGGCCGGAGGCGTAAAGGACGGGAAAGTCCAGCGTTTCGTCATCGGCACCCAGTTCGACGAACAAGTCGAACACTTCATCCAGCACGGCGTGGGCGCGCTGGTCGGGGCGGTCGATCTTGTTGATCACCACGATCGGACGCAGCTCATGCTGGAAGGCTTTCTTCAGTACGAAACGGGTCTGCGGCATCGCGCCCTCGGCGGCATCGACGAGCAGGAACACACCATCGGCCATGCTCAGCACGCGCTCGACTTCGCCACCGAAATCGGCGTGGCCGGGGGTGTCGATGAGGTTGATCTTGTTGGTGACGCCAGTCAGCGGGTCGAGGTATTTGATCGCGACGTTCTTGGCCAGGATCGTGATGCCGCGTTCGCGTTCGAGGGGGTTGCTGTCGAGCAAGGTGTCCTGCGAGACCTGGGATTCGCGGAAATTGCCCGACTGGCGCAGCAGTGCGTCCACCAGCGTGGTCTTGCCGTGGTCCACGTGGGCGATGATGGCGACGTTGCGGATATCGTTTCGCACTTTATTCATAAGTCGTTTACAGCGACCGACTTGCGATAGCAGTTGGCCGTTGCAATCCTGATTAGCCGTCTGGGAGTTTGATCGCCCTTCATAGGCGATTTCGTCCGACCGAGGGGCTAATAAGATAGCGGGCCATGATGCATTATACAACCGGGGAACCAGCGGGAGAGGGGGAATCTGTGTGCGAATCGGGTTCCGGGTGCCGGGGTCCGGGTTCCGGGAAGAAAGAAATCGTGGTCTGCTTACCCGGAACCCGGGACCCGGACCCCGGAACCCGTTTGCCGACAATCCAAAAACCGACTAAACCTTTCAGCATCTCCCGACACCCATTCTCGTGATTTAGGACAACCCGCGTGGATGAGCCAACGATCGAAGCCGCCCAAAACGGCGACCGGGCCGCACAAACGTCGCTCATCGGCGCGTTGCAGGACGTATGGTACCGCTTCGCCCTGGGGCTGTTGCGGAACCCGGATCAGGCCGCCGATGCGGCACAGGAGACGGCACTTCGGTTTTTGCGCGATCTGCCCAAGTTCAAAGGTGGCAGCACGATCAAGACCTGGTCGCTGGGCATCGCGCTCAACGTCGCCCGCGAACAACGACGCCGGCGAACCTGGGCCAGCGAATCGGCAGCGAGCGGTGAGGCGAGCGATTCGCCCTCCCCATTGGCTGAGGCCGATCGGGCAGAGCAGGTCGGGCGGATTCGTCAGTTGCTTGCCGATCTGCCGGACCGACAGCGCGAGGCGCTGCTGTTGCGGTTTTTTGAAGACCTCAGCGTCGACGAGGCCGCCAAAGCAATGAACGCCGCCCCGGGCACGATCAAGGCGACCGTGCATCAGGCGCTGCGGTCGCTGAGGAACAAGCTGATGTAGGGTGCCATTCATGGCACCATCGAACGGGTGAGAAAACGAAAACGGTGCCATGAATGGCACCCTACCAAATGAGCCAGTTACGCAAACAACTTCAAAACGCCAAGGCTGACTACGAATCGGCTAAATACCCCGGCGATCTGGCGGCGGATGTGTTCGCCAGGCAGGCGACACGGTCGGCTTCTTTCTGGCGACAGACCGCCCCGTACATCGCGGCGGCCGCGTGTGTGGCGGTGATTGTGGGTTGGGCGTTCTATCGGCCGAGCGGCGAAACGAACATCGCTGTCTCCGTTCCACCGGCGATTCAAACCAACGCGACCAGCGACAGCGAGCTTGCCGCTCTCCCCGCACCCGAGGCGATTCCGGAATCATCGACTTTGCCGAGCGATCTGCCGCTGGTGCCGAGCATGAGTGTCGAATCGATCCCGTCGCCGCCGAGCATGGCGTCGATGGATTTGTCTTACGATCAACCTTCATTTTAGAACAAGGAGAACGTGATGAGCATTTGGAAATCAACCGGAATGGTAGCGTGCCTGGCGACGGCGATGTCGCTGGCTTCGATGGTACAGGCGCAAGTCCCCGGCGGAGCGCCGCCGGAGGGCGGTCAACGGCAAGGCCCGCCGCCTCGCGACGGTCAGGACGGCCCCCCGCCGCGCGATGGTCAGGACGGCCCTCCGGTTCTTAACGGGGAGCGCGGACCGGGCGGTCCGGGCGGTCCGGGCGGACAAGGTGGACCGATGGGTCAGCGTGGGCAAGGCGGTCCACAAGGCCCGCAGGGACCGCAGGGACCTCAATCGGCCGCCCCCGGCGCGGGTGGCGACGTCGGGCGGTTCGGTGGGTACGTCTCGATGGTCGGGCAATACAGCAAGCTCGCCGCCGACCCGGAAGCGACAGGCGTGGCCGCCGTCATCAGCGCTGGCGACGTCCTGCGTCGCAAAGGGCCGCAAGCGGGCATCGATTTCTTCACCAAGATTCTTCCCGAAGTGAAGCTCGAAGCCGTCAAACGCGCCATCCGCCTGCAGCTGATTGACCTTTATAAGGTCAACAAGCAGGACGACAAGGCGCTGGAAGAGCTCAAAACCCTGATGACGGCCAGCGGGCCGGAGTTCTCTTCGGAAAAGAAGTAAGTCAGTCGAAAACTGATGATCCGACGAGCGGTGAGCGGCGCGAACCTCGAGTTCGAACCGTTCACCGCTCGTTCATTGGTAAACAGACAGGCAGAACCCTCCCCCGTACCACGGGCCTCCGGCCCGTGCCTTGTGCGCGCGAATTTCCAACATCGCGGTTTCTTCAATCGGATCATCGCTCGCACGGGCCGGAGGCCCGTGGTACGGGTGAACTGCTATGTGCATCGCGTTTTCTGACTGACATATCGCATGATATGCACCGTTTCTTGACGAACCCGGCCGCCACTCCTAGAGTCCCAAACGGCATACAGCCTACGCAAAAGGACTCCAACAGTATGATCACGCAACTCACGAACGAACAAGTCAACCGCTACAAGCGCCACCTGATCCTGCCGGAAGTCGGCATGGCCGGGCAGCTTAAGCTGATCAACGCCAGGGTGCTGTGCATCGGCGCCGGCGGGCTGGGGTGCCCGATCGCCATGTACCTGGCCGCCGCGGGCGTCGGGACGATCGGGCTGGTCGATATCGACGTGGTTTCGCCGTCCAACCTCCAGCGGCAGGTGCTGTTCGGCGTGAAGACGATCGGCGTGGATAAGGTCAAAGCCGCCGCCGATCGGCTGAAGGACCTGAACCCCGACTGTAACGTCATCGAGCACAAGGTAATCGTCAACAGCTCGAACGTGATGGACCTGATCAAGGACTACGACATCATCATCGACGGCACGGACAACTTCCCCACCCGCTACTGCGTCGGCGATGCCTGCGTGCTGCTGAAGAAGCCCAACGTGTACGGCAGCATTTTCCGGTTCGAGGGCATGGTGACGGTCTTCGCGCCGCACCTGCCGAACCCCAACCGCCCCGGCGAGCACGGGCCGTGCTATCGGTGCATGTATCCGGAACCGCCGGACCCGGGTTCGGTGCCGAGCTGCGCCGAAGGCGGCGTGATCGGCGTGCTGCCGGGCATCATCGGCACGATGCAGGCGAACGAAGTGATCAAGCTGATCCTGGGCTTCGGCACGCCGGCGATCGGCAAGCTCACGACGTTCGACGCACACGATCTGGAGTACAAGACGTTCAAGCTGCGCGCGGATCCGACCTGCCCAGTCTGCGGGAAGAACCCGACGATTACGGCGCCGATCGACTACGAGCAGTTTTGCGGTGTTCCCGCGATGGATCCATTGTCATTGGAAGAAACCAAACGCGAAGCACACCAGGCAACCGCGCCCAAAGCCCCCAGCTCCGCTGTGGGTCCGAAACCCGATCCCTCGCTCGATGCACGCGGACTTCCTCCCGGTTACGCGTTCAAGGAAGGCTGGGAAATCACCCCGCGCGAAACCAAAGCGAAGCTCGACCGGAAGACACCGAACTTCCTGCTGATCGACGTGCGTGAGCTGAACGAGTTCGAGATCACGCACATCGTCGACAAAGATAAGCTCTACCCGCGAGCGCAATGGATGCAGCTGGGCAAAACGCTCGAAGCCCACAAGGACGACGAGATCGCCGTCCACTGCAAGGTCGGCGGGCGATCTCTGCAGGTGGTGCAGATGCTCCGGCAGCAAGGCTTCAAGAACGCCAAAAGCGTGGCCGGCGGAATCTTGCTGTGGAACCGCGACATCAACCCCGGCGGACCTCAGTATTAGAGCGGTTCGCGCCGCGTCGTAGTGTGCCCGTATCAAACGACGTCTTCCTGAGAGCCTGTGAATTTTTGTCGCATGGGCTACCAGCCCATGCTTAGCGGCGCGATAAGCATGGGCTGGTAGCCCATGCGACTAGAACTTCACAAACTCTGATCGCAGCGAAGGACCTTCGAGGCCCTTGGGTCTTTCCTGGGATGTACAAGCGGAATAATTCGAGGCCGATCCGAGTGGGCAGGCGTTCCTGCCGATCGATGAACGTGCAAGGCGTCGCAAAAGTTCTTCTCTGCACTCGGGAAGACCTGAGAAACGCTCTGATGCTGCAATAAGTCGCGAGCCGCCTCTGGTAAGACTTACCGCAAATGTTTCCAGTTCCACACCAACGATTTGTTCAACATCTGGGAAGTGCTGCCCGCGAGCTGCTGGTATCCGGTGGAACCAGCGACGGAGGGAATATCGCCGCGGGGAACGCCATCGACATGGCCGTCGAGGAACAGGATATTGGTGGTTCCGCTCGTGTACGCCTGGGCACCGCCGAGGTTCTTACCGTGGCGCAACCCGCTGATTCGCTGGGTGTAGTTGGGTGAGAGCGAGGTGCTGGCGATATTGTAAAGGAGCCCGTCAAACAACAGGACTGTTTTCGTCGACTCGCGGAAGTCTGTCATCTTTTGGATCTGGAAAAAGACTTTGGCCGGCGACGCCACTGCCGAGGTGAAAGCTTGTCCTTGCATGGGCATGTGCTGGGTTGGAGACAAGGGATTTCCTGAACTGTTTTCCGTCATGCCATTGGCCCCATATCCCACATAAAGGATGCACGCGCCGCCGGCTCCATTGGTGGCGCCTTGGGTGTCGGTCATCAACCACTGTGAGACGTGCCTGGAGAATCCGTCTTGCACGCCGCCGCCGGACTGCTGGGCTGCGACACTCGGGCAAACCAGCACGTTCGACGACGCGACGTTTCCGCTTGCGCTGACCTCATTGATATTGGGGTTGGGCAGGTATTTGCCCTGCACGAGCAGGAACGCCCACAAATCACCCTTGTTGCCGTCCCAAGCGATGGTCGGGATGATTACGCCCTTGTTGCTGTTGCTGTACATCGTGTGCGCAAGCCCGATGGAACGCAGGTTCGACATGCATGCGATGGACATCGCCTGGCTGCGGGCGCGGTTCAGGGACGGCAGGAGAAGCGCGATTAGAATCGCAATGATCCCGATCACCACGAGCAATTCCACCAGGGTGAACGCGCCGCGTTTGCTTGTTCTGACATTTTGCATAGTACCTATTCTCTCTGTCCAAACGAACGTTCGTTCGCCTAATCCTTGACATGCCGAATTCTCAGGGAATGGGGCAATCCAATTCGCCACTCCGCCACGCAATGAGAAAATAGCATGATGAAAAGGGTTGCACAACTTTTTCCTTTCCTATTTGAGTCTTCCGATTAACCCTCTTACCGATCACCGCTATTCAAAAAACCATTTCTTCGACTTCCATGCGGCGGTTGACGACTTTAAGAAGGGTTTTTTCTGCCGCCTTTACGCCGTTTGATGCGTTCCGCGCCGATTC
>JANMES010000158.1:0-95744 GCA_031377185.1 Phycisphaerae bacterium | reverse complement strand
GAATCGGCGCGGAACGCATCAAACGGCGTAAAGGCGGCAGAAAAAACCCTTCTTAAAGTCGTCAACCGCCGCATGGAAGTCGAAGAAATGGTTTTTTGAATAGCGGTGATCGGTAAGAGGGTTAATCGGAAGACTCAAATATGATTTGCAGTGAGCTCCGGAACTTGACGCGCCTGCGGAATCGCTGCTATCCAACCAAGGCTTGTTCTCTGCGAGCGCTGTCGGGTCTGCTTTGTATGAACCCTTGCGAGTCCCGATGACAGCGCCGTCCTGCGCGAGTACAGTCAAGTTCGCGTATGCGCTCGCGTACTCGACTACTCTCGGGTGGCTGGCAAGATCGGAGTACATCAGTGCAAAACACTGAGCTTTTCGATTACCGCGTAGGCCGTCAAGAATCACCTCATTGATGTGGTCGTCAAGGAATGAATACCCGCAAACAATCAAACGGGGAGCACCTTCATCATAGGAATCGGCATCCTTCCGGCGTTTTCCTGGATCACCGCGAAAGAACGAGCGTAGACGATCAAGCATCGCCAAATAGGGCATCCGCCTACTTTGATCGTACTTGATATGCGATGGATATATCATTACCTGACCAACGGCGGCGGCGCGAGCAACACGAACAACTCGGATACGCGCATTGGCGGCGGTTCCTTCGGTCACCTGCTCCCAGTTGATCGAACCGTGCAGTTTCCAGAGGCGGGTCCATCTTGATGGAACAACGTCGTGTTCAATCGATGCAATATCAAACCACGGCTCGCGTGATCCAACAAATCCGTCAAAATGCGGGTGTGAATGCTTTTCGAACGCTTGTTCGAATAGCAGATCATAATTCGGCGTAAACACTTCTACCGGGAACATCCGATGGATACCCCCAAGCCATGCAGCGAAACGAGTATATGCGCAGCGATGATCGGGAAGGTCCTTCTTCATTGCCTCCGCAATCAGACCACATATCACTTTATCGAGCTCGACACACTGCTCCTTCGACATGTCAAGAAACTTCGACCTGCCGCGACGATAAATGAAGGTGCGCAATTCCGTAAGAATATCCTCGACGGTTGGCTCCTTGCATTCGTCGGATGTGCACTCTTGCGAAAGTTGATCCCAGGACTGTCTATGTACTGTCGCAGGGTCCGATGACTTGTCTTTTTCGGCCAACTTCTCGGCTACCTGCTTCGTCAGCTGCGCGACCGCTGGAATCAGGACCATGCTTCCGGACCCATCCTTCTTGTAAATGCCGAGCGGGCACCCCGCGCCAAAGAAGCAACCAAGCCGCGCTTTATCATCTTGGAGTACCTGACGGAGATGTCGCACCTGTTGAACGATGTCATGGATCGCAGAGAGAGGTGCTGGGACTGATACCGGCGCCGTCGCGGGCAGCGCCGAAGAAGGGGTAGTCGAAGTCTTACTGACGCTCACGGAGTTCCCCCTCACGAATGTTGGCGTAATCCGCCATTCCCATCGCGATTGCTTAGCAGCAATTCGAGCAGTAGAAGCACAACAAGCGACAGGTTTTACGGAAGTTATCAACGATTGTAGCCTTGACGGTCGGGATCATGCAAGGGACGGATCAGGGTATATCACTTAATCGTTCTGAACGATAAACACTTCGTGTAGCTCAATTGGACAAGGGATTTCTCGGAAAATCATTGGAAACGGCAGTGATGCGGATCAAAGTGGACACGGGGTGGACACGCAACAATCCCTTGTTGTCGCTGATCGGCATCAATCTGCTATAGAGTATTACGATCTGCTTACATTGGCCACCAAGTGGAACGCACTCTCGGTTGCTGTATGAACGGCAATTCTAGCATTGGTGGACGGGCGTACTTAAACCAGATGGAGTTGGACTTCAGTCGCCCCGGAAAACCGACAGATAACGCGTTGATCGAGTCGTACAACGGTCGTCTTCGTCAGGAGTGTTTGAACCAGAATTGGTTCATGTCGTTGGAGGATGCCCGACGGGTCGTCGAGGCGTGGCGTGCGGAGTGCAATGAGGACCGGCCTCATGGCTCACTGGGCAACCTGGCCCCGGGCGAGTTCGCAAGACTGAGCCAGGATAAGCAGGCCAAATTGAAGCCAGCTTTTCACATATAGATTGGACCAGAGTTGGGGAGAGGGTCAGCCACCCGAAAACTAACACATCGGGCGGACTTGGTTTAAGGGGAAAGGTAATTGCCCGCTCGGATTTAACAGAGTCAACGCACTGCTGCAGTACTATCCGCACATTACAAATTGGCAGCGCGTTCTCGCGAAATCGCCCAGAAACACTTGCCGCCGGTCGCGTCCGACTTCGCCGTCAGCAGGATCGAGAAGTTCAGCGCCCAGTTATAGAGGCTGTTGTCCCCCGTGGCGAGAAACGTGCGAGGCATAAAAATGCTCCAATTGGCTTGAACCAGCGGAGCACGGCTGACACGCGTCCACTCGCCACCGCTCACCCCTTTTGTCGTCGTCCCCGCCGCAAGAGTTTAGCCTGCCCCACGCAGATCCTTCCGCTTTTTAATTGCGTCTAATAGAATCGAAATCACTAATACTGATAATCGCGCCGCAATTTTCTGCAGCGAAAATGCCGCCGCCCACAGTGCACGTTTGAATTTCCCCAGTGAACGATCGAAGTCTGACAGTGCACGTTCAAACTCGCGCAGTGCACTGCGCAACTTCGGCAGTGCACGTTTCAAGTTCGGAAGTGAACGATGGAAGTTGAAAAGTGCACTGCGGAACTTCAAACTTGCACGATCGGACAGGTGCAGTGTGGCCGTGCCCACCCGCCAGCATTGGGCACACCCTACAGGAGTGCTTTAACAGAAGCTGACACGTATAATCATTCGATCTGATGTACGGATGAAGCGATGAGGATCGGTTAATGGAGCCTAAAATGCGAGATGACAACGCTGCACTGTTTGAACATCCTGAGCTGCGCGCCCTTCAGAGCTTCGGGGTAACAACCGAGGCGATGGGAAAGTTTCAGGTCCTATGCCTGCCTGAAAATGTGCGTGAGGCTTCTTCACGTGGAGAACTCGTCGATGCGGGCAACGCGTTGGACTTGGCAAAGCTCCTCAAAGAGGCTGGTGTTAGTACGGCGACGTCCTACGACCTCACGCCGGAGGCAAAGACCATTGAACGGCGCGGGGGTGACTGGTGGTTTGGCGTTGTGTGGGTCCTTGGAAACGTGGCCCTGCCCTTCTTCATCTCAGTACTGGCAAATATGGTAACAGGATGGCGCGAGTCGAAAGGCAAGAGCAAAGCTCCCACCGCCCACATCAAGCTACGGCTCAAGCGCGGCGAGAACGTAGTCAACATTGATTATTCTGGCGACGGCGACACGCTCGTGGACGTGCTTAATGCACTCAAGCGAGACCGAGAAAACGAGAAATGACCGAGTTTGGGCCAAAAAAACTCGTGGCATGTGTAGATTACCTGGTGAACCAATGTCGACGTGACTTGAAACTAGGCAACTTTTGGCGTGCGCGGCTGGCAGCGGCAACTGCGGCGACGCATTGCCGTAATGTGCTTGAACAGTCAGCCAATGATCTGGGCGGCGATGACAAGACAGCGGTGCTCCTGCTTGGCATCCTGTCCGCCGCCCATCGAGACTTCGTCGACGGTTATGAACTCCTTAAGAAGAAGACTCTGAGGCACGAGGAGATTGAGCAACTGTGGATGCGGCTCCTCGACTGTCAAGAACGTACCGAGGCCGTTCAAGGACTCATAGGTGGGCCCGGCCTTGACTGGTTGGCCGTACAGATTTCGAGTGCATACGATTACTTTGTCAGACTGTTCGGTGCTGGGGAACAATTCTTCAGCCCAGTAATCATTGTGAAACGCGAATCCTGCAGCATCTGCGGTAAGGATCTGCGTGCATGCTCTCACCGTGGAGGAGTGATTTACGACGGAAAACGGTGCCGCGGCATCGTGGAGGAGATGGAAATGCGTTCGTGCGACTTAGTGAAAGTGCCCCACGATCGTCGATGCCGCCTTTGGCCATGGAACTACGACGAAGCTACGGGGCGGTTCAAAGCTATGGTGTTTACGCCCTTTGACACAGATGACCTTTCAGACCCGCGCGATCGATAGCTGGATGTAGGGCGGGATGGCAATCCCGCCACATGTTGGCGATAGAGTGCGCGATTGCCAGCCCGGCCCCAGCGTCTCGAACCGCTTCTTCCACGAGTAGAGGGTCTGCTTGGACAGCCCGATCATGCCGCCGAAGTCGGTCGCCGGCAGACCCGAACGCTGCCACCTGTCCAGGATCAGCAGCTTCTGCTCAGGCGTCAGCCGCCGGGTGGAGGCCGCCGCCTCGGCCGGGGTAACCAGTCGCTTGCTCGATCGCGGTCCGCGGCCGCTCAGCCGCACCGGCGTGACGCCGAAGGGCTCGGGATCGATCGGCACGGAGGGCATCTCGTCCCCGGCGTCGGGATCGAGCGGCCCCTCGTCGCTGTCCGGCCAGACCGGGCTCACCCGCGTGTTGGCCGACGCGACGGCCGGGGCAGTCCCGGCCATCGTCTCCTGAACAGGAGAGAACTCTTGAGTAGACATCACACACTTCCTTCCGCAGAGCCTGCGGCTCTTCTGCTACGGAGGTCGTGAATATGTCCACATTAATTAAGCTGCTTTTGACCGGAAATTACGGTGAGTTAGACAATCATGATGCACGTCATAAGTCACCTCGAAATCTTTTCGTTCCTCCATCCAACAACTCTCCCGTCACCAACACTAGGCCGCCCTTTGGCCGACCCTGATTCGTTCGACCAATGGGCTGAAATGGTCCATCGTTTGCGTGGATGCCAATGGACAAACCGCACCGCCGGGTTCTTCGACCACCACTTCACTAATATTTCCGACATTCCGCGGCACAATGCGGACCGGCCCCATGATTGCAGTGCCGATGACGGCTTCCACACCAGGGAAGCGAATCACCACGCCTGGGTAGACGGTTTCGGTCACAAGCACCTCTGCTTTGGATCGGTCGACTGAGGTGCGGCAGCGATCGGTCAATTCCGTGAGTTGACGTTCAGCAGCTTCTTCCATTTCGTCGGCGTCATACATCAGCTCGGTGGCTTTTTCTCGTTGTTGAGGCGTGAGATTTTTGAGCTGTGACATGAGCGGGGCAATTTTCTCGCGGATTTCCGCTGCGCGTTTTCGGCAAGCGGCGATCGTCGGCCTAATGCCGTCAAGAACGTTCATAAGCATTCGGTCGCTGCCAACTTCGATGATGGTTAAAACGCCCGCGCGGTTGCCAAGCGTCAGACAGTCGATCCCACCGTTAGCCGCCACCTCGCCGCCAATGATGGGGCCGCGGGCGACGCTCAGTCTGCCTGAGCAGGCGATTTTGCTGTTGGCGATTTCGCTCTGGATATGCATGTTGCCCTCGACGGAAAGAGTCATCGCCTTGATGAACCTGCACCATAGGTCGCCGCCGATTTCGCCCGAACCCTTGTCACGCCCAATGACGCCGCCTTTAACCGATACATTGCCGTCCACCTTGAACTGTGCCGCTTCGATCGCCCCACTGACCACGAGGGAACCGGTCGTCTGCAGCGATCGTCCGTCGCGAAGGCAACCTTTGATTGATATATCGCCGCTAAAATTCACCGGAGTGGTGGCGGCCTCGGTTTCGCCGTACAACTCCAGGAGCGGACGAACCGCCAAGACGCCCTTCCGACAGCCCAAATTCCCGGCCGCCGTGGCGGTCAGTACGTTCTTGACGAGGGACAAGCCGGCGCCGGGCGTAAAGGCGCCTGCTTTCTTGTGCGCGATCGGATGGCCAAACACATCAACCCCATCGGCCCCGGCGATCACCGGCCCCACCGTGCCGACGGGCAGCCCGACCATGACTTTGGCGATCGTACCCTGTTCGTCATTGGCAATCGGCACCTTGTAGTCGACCCGGCCGGTGCGCTCGTCCTGCGCGGGCGTGCCCTGGGCGATCACCATTTTCATGGGCCCGGGCTTGCGGGATTTGATCGCTTCAGCGATCGAGGTTTCATCCACTTTTGCGAGTTTTAATGCGGATGCGGCAGCCAGCACGTCCGCGGAGGGCACGTTAAACCCCGCTTCGATGTGTAGAGTGGCCACCAGGCGGTCCTCTGACACGTCGATTCGGAATTTACCCTCGCTAGACGGACGCTGGTCTGACATAGTTCACTCAACGGCGACTGCGTTACTTGCGGCGGCCGACCTTCAACTTAGGCAGCTTTTTTCTTTGCTATGGTTGCCTGCACTTTTTCGAGCAGTGCATCGCCGGTGAATGGCTTGACGACGTAGTTGTTCACGCCCGCCTGCAGGGCGTCGAGCACGCGCTGCTTTTCAGCTTCGGTGGTCACCATGATGAGGAGCGTGTTTTTGTCGGTCGTGCGGATTTTCTTGATCAGATCAATGCCGTTCATGTTCGGCATGTTCCAGTCGACCATCGCCAGGTCGAACCCGCCTGGGGTCGCAGCGATCACCGACAGCGCCTCCACGCCGTCGCCGGCTTCGCCGAAGGTCACTTCCCCCAGCGCGGTCAGAGCCTTCTTTTGAATATTTCGCATCGTCTTCGAATCGTCGACCAGTAAGATTTTCATAGCGCTTCCCTTGTGTGTAAGTTTGTTCAAGCGGATCGAATGCACAGTTCAACGGCGAACTCGCCCACGGCCGTGCTACAGGGCACTACCAGGCACGGGATGTCGTTCGGCCGGCTGACCGTATGTCCCTTGCCCATGATCACGCTGGGCACGGTAATGCTGGCCTCGCCGCCCAAGTGCGGCTTGGCGGCACCGGCGATCATGTTCGTCAGTTCGCCGATCGCGTCGGCAAAGTCGGGAGATTCGGGGCTGACCGGTTCGGAAGCGAACGCCTCCACCAGCTTGATCGCCGTTTCCTTGCGGAAGCTGACTACCACCGTCCCGATGATCTTGCCGGAGAACCCGATGATGCCCGAGTAGTCGTACTCCGGCGCGGGCGTGGTCTTAACATGCGGGCGGCCGATGGTGACTTCGATGCTCGCCATCGTCGACAGCACCTTGCGCACCGATTGAGCAAACGGCACGATCAGCGCCGGCTCGATCTCTCGTTTTTTCACTTGCTCGACGGACATTCTGGTCTCCGTTTCTGCTAATCAGAACGCGTCTCAGGCGGCCTTCTGTTGCTCTTCGCTTTCAAGCAGGCTTACCGTCAGGGCGTGCACGCCGCAGCGGAATGGCACCCGCGTCACCAGCCGGCTACCCGGCACGCGGACGCTGTAATCCGAGCCTTCCACCACCGACGGAAGCGACAGATGGCAGGTCTCGGGAAGCAGCGCCTTGATGTTCCCGCCGATCATGTTGACCAGCTCGCCCATCGCGTCCTGCATGTCGTTCTTTTCCGGCGATCCGTCGGCGATGGCGAACATCACCGTCGCCGCCTCGGCCGCCATCTCGGCGCCGCAGCTGAGCGCAACCGCGCCACGCCAGGCCCCAGTGATCTGCACGCACGCGGACATCGTTCGATCGTCCTCCGGAAGCGGGCCACCCTCGGGCTCGATCGACAGGTGCAGGATCGAATCCCACACCATCGTGGTCAGTTGCGTGATTTCTTCATCGAATGGCATTGCGGTATCTCCGTTGGCGATCAGGCGGCGGCCTTAATGGTCTGGGCTTTAATCTGGTAATGTAGTTCCAGCTTGCCATGATCGATCGCATGGCGGAGATCCTTTTCCATCGCCAGCTTTTCGGCCGCCATTTGGTGCATTTCCGGTGCGAAGCAGGCGAACTGGTTTCCACCATTGGATTTAGCGCGGTACATGGCGGTGTCGGCGTTCTTTTGCAACGCCTGCAAGTCGCTACCGTCTTGCGGATAGACGGCGATCCCCACACTCATACCGGCCAGTATCTCGACTCCGTTTAGAACGAACGGCTGTTTGAGCAAATCAAGAAGTTGAGTGGCGGCTCGGACTGCTTGCTGGCGATCGGTCAGTTCCGGGAGCACGACCACGAACTCGTCTCCCCCGAAACGGGCGATAGTGTCTGCAGGTCGAAGCACTTCCTGCATTCGTTGTGCCGCTTGGACCAGAAACGCATCGGCGGCGGGATGTCCGTAAGTGTCGTTTAAGTGTTTGAAACGGTCGAAATCGAGAAAAAGCAATCCAACATGAGGTGCCTGGGTGTTCCCACGGGCAGCGCGGATCGCCCGTTCGAGACGTTCCTCGTACATAATGCGGTTAGGAAGGCCAATCTGTGGATCGTGCTGAATGATATAGGCAGAGTTTTCACGTTGGCGGACGACATCAATAGCGATTGCTGCCAGATCAGCGGCTCTTCGCAAAGCATACTCCTCGAGTCCGCTCATACCCGCCGATCCATCGGGGAAAAACGACAACAATCCCAAAGCGTCCCCTGTGGAGGAAATCACCGGAGTGACGCAGCACGCCGACAATCCGTGTCGCAGAGCAGTCTGGGCGTAACCTTCCCAAAGCGGATCGGTCGCGATGGATTCGATGATCAGAAAATTTCCCCGCTCCAAGGCGGCCGGAGAGAGCTGCGCCGCCAAACCGACCTCTCTGCCCTTCATTTCGAGCAGGAATTGGGATGGCAACCCCGGACCGACGTGAGACATTCTTCCATCGTGGAACGCCATGATCCAGGCATGTCCGCCCGAGCACTGACGCTCAATGAGTGAAACGATACCATTGAGCACCGTTTCGATTGGCTGGCTCGTGGCAATCATCTCAAGCACACGAGTGCGATCCAATTCCAGCCATTCCGACCGCTGGCGACTCGTGATGTCATTTTCAACCGCAATGTAATGGGTAGTCTGACCGGCGGAATTCAGAACCGGCGTGATACTTTCCTCGGAAATGTAAAGCGTACCGTCCTTACGCCGATTGGTAATCCTGCCCCGCCACACGCGATTGCTGCGCAGGGTTCCCCACATTTGGTGATAAAACTCCGCACCGTGAACCCCGCTCTTGAGCATACCAGGGGTTTTCCCAAGCACCTCCGAAGCCGAATAGCCGGTCACGCGCAAGAACGCAGCATTGACGTACTTAATTGAACCGGTGGCATCCGTTATCAGCACAGCATCACTGGATGCATCAAGAGCAACGCGCAGTTGCAGGTTGTCTAAACCCGCTAATCCCAGTTCCGCAACGCCAACTTCAGTTGGGGGAGTGACGATATCGCTTTCCATAGATCAATCCAAAAAAAAGAGGCGTAATCAACTCGCCACGAATGGCAGAGTTGATTACGCCTCCAACTTGCGGGCCTGATCTCCCGCACGTCAAGGTTGAGTACCGTACATCAATGCGAACACGTTTCGCAACGAATAGGGCCGTTCTTAGACGACCCTATTACATGCAGAAGCGATCCGTCTTCCATCTCGTTCGGCATTTTGACAATTTAACTTTAACTCAGAATCAACTTTTCCCCTTCCCAAGTTCTATATGGGCAGTTGTCCAGACCCCATTCGTGTCCCAACTCGGATCTGAAATTTTACGGCCCGATCTCAACTGACCTCCATCCGGGCCGGGAACGTCCCGGCCCGCTCTGTCTTTCACCTTGTCGCGAACTACAACCAGCAGCGTCCGCACAGCAGCCTAGGGTATCTTCTGGGGGCGGGCGTTATGAAGAACCAAGTGGCGAGAAGTTTATGAATCGCCATGGCACCAAGAGTGGGGTCTGGACAATGCCCGACGGGACGTCGAGGATTGGCGGCAACGGAACTAAACCGAACCTGCCAGCACCAGAAAATCCTGGGGACGGCCTGTTTACCGGGTTGGCCCAGTTTCCTGGCCCATCGACCGGCCACTCCACCTGACGTAATATCGTCTTGTCCCATTCATTTTTTCCCGACAGTCATCGGGCAGAGATAGAAGGCCTTCGCCGCGGGAATTATGACGAGCAACTTTCCGTCATGGGAAAATGCAAGGGAAGTGACTGAGACTTTCCCCACAGGCAGTTTTGCAACAACCGACCCGCCCGACAGTTTATATACAGTCACCGTTCGCTGCATCGACGCATTTTGGGTAACTCTGGCGAACATTGTGCCGTCGCCCGAATACGCGACCAGCACCCCAGCATCATCCGCATATTCAGCAATCAGCTGTCCGGTCTCCACGCTGTGCCGTCGTAAGGGTCCTAGACCGATGTTGACCGCGACCTCTTTAGAATCGGGAGAGAATACCACACTGGAGACCGCTGGCGGCGGCATGCCCACGTTCATCGATTTTCCCTTTATCTCACTCGTAACCTTGCCCGTCTTGACGTCGACAACAGTCACATCTCCGGCACCCGCGCCCTGAACTGCGTAGGCAAGGTGCGAGCCGTCCGTAGCAATCGCAAATGCCGACAACGGCGCTGCAACCGGAGCGATTGCACAGTCTTTCGCCGCACCGGATTGAATATCGAAGCATTTGATATTGGTTCCTGCAGCAAACCAGAACAGGCCACCAGCCGGAATCACTCCCACAAATCGAGGTCCCGGTCCCGACATTTCAAAGACGCCGCCTAGCTTGATCGTTTCGCTATCCAACACACTGAGCATCGTGCCGGCTCCGACCAGCAGGTGTGACCCGTCACTGTCGGCCGGCAGAATGACATTGACAGCCCCCCCTTTGATTTCCTGGCTGCCGACCATGGTCTTCTTTTCTACATCATATACTTCGACGATCCTTTTGCGGCCGACAACGACTTTCTTGCCTGAATCAATAAACAACCCCGATTGGCCACCACCGCGATCCCCGTTAAGCGGCACCTCAACCCCGCCGGGAGGAACGTCGGCCGCACAAATAGCTGAGGCAAAGGCAATAGCATACACACTGACCAGCTTCGAGATTTGCATACCTAATCCATCCACTCTGAAGATTAACCGATCCGGACTTCTACTACCGTCTGAATGAATTTATAATGTTTGAGTCGACGACTCATCACACGTCCCGTTCGCAGATACTCGCCGCCAGACACCCACCTCCCCGTCTGCGCTGAATGACGCCCGCCGCCGCAGAGAGGGAAAGTCCCCCGGTAAAACCGGCGAATCGAAGAAGTAGAAGGAAGTGCCGATAGGGAGCCGGGCTTGGACAAGCCTATGGCTCCAGAGTACCTTGATCCCGGGTGCTAAGTTTTTCGACCGCCGCCCGCTCCACTTTTCAACCGGCGTTTACATCCGGCGCTGTTTTGTCCCCGTTTGGGCGTCCCCTACGTCACTAGCGCGGACAAACCGGCGGCTAGCCCACCGGCTGTTACACGTTTTTCAGGATCGCGCGTAAGCGTGCGGCCAAGCAAATCTTCAAATGGTGCCCAACCCTTTTTTGGAATCCGGACATCATCGCCTCTTAATTTCTCAATGACCTCGGAGAATGAATCAGAATAGAAGGGCCATTCTCCGTATCTCCATCGAAACAACATTGTTCCAATTGAGAATACATCGGCCTTTCCGGTCAAGTACTTGGGATTATCAAAAACCTCTGGAGCTGAAGTTGTTAGTGTACCAATCGGCCTGAATGTCATTTCAAGGCTCCGAAAATGCGCGCAGCCGAAGTCCAGTATCTTCGCATTTCCGTCCTTGTCGATCAGGATGTTTTTCGGTTGAATATCACGGTGTACAACACCATTGTCATGGGCGTGCTGCAGTCCCTCGCACGCTCGCGCCATCACCTTTGGGAATGTCTGATTTGCGTCAGACTTCATGATTGTTTCAACCGTAACGGCATCTTTTACTAGTTCCATGGCAAACCAATCGGCAGCCAAATAGTCTGATTTCTGTACGCCAGTCAAAGCCTCTATGATGCATGGATGATCTAGCTTGCGGAGGATCTCAGGTTCTTGTCGGAAACGAAAAATCTCTTCTTCATTTCGCGGAAACACCAATAGCTTAATCGCAACCTGGCTCCCATCTTTCGTGTCAATCGCGCGGAATACAGAACCTTTTTGACCGGCCCCAAGAAACGCAACAATCCGGTAGTTATCGAGTTGAATAAGCCTACATCGAGCGAGGTAGAGCATATGCAATTCATCGATGGGATCATCGGGTCGAGGGACATAACGTAATTGCTGAAGATCTGCCTCAATATCGTGTAAGACAAACGAGTCTGCTTCGTGAGATTCATTAAGGGGCAATAGGAGCCTACTGCGAATGTCCAACGAACGGTCAAAAAGGTCTTCACGCGCAATCATTCGTTACACTCCCTTTCCACCGAGACGCACTTGGGGATGAACATGGTAGGGATGACATGTGCAAGGAGACTTACCGCATTCTGGGCAGCTATATTCGTAAATATCTCGCATATATGCATCGATTTCCATTCGCTTCATGTTCGTCAATCCAATGAACCAAGCAAACAAATCCGACAGTTCATTTCTCAACATTACGTCAATTTTCTCAGCGGGATAAGGTGAGTCGGGAGCGATCTTGTACCGTATTGCTTCCGACACCTCGCCGAGTTCTTCGAGAAAGTGTAAAACACACTTCTCTGCTCCAAGCGTCCGGTTCATCGTCGAATAAATTCTTTTGAACATCGCTTGCCAATCAGGCAGCGACTGAGGCATTGTCATCTTTTGCTGCAATGATTGAATTTCGTTCTTGTCTATCAAGCGGCGCCGCTTTTCCGGATGAACCCGACATGAGCATCCCGCACCATCGTGGCAGTGCGTGCATACACCGGGGTATGAATTCCACAACGCTTCTTCCAGATTGACTTCAAGTTGCGTGGAAAGTCCCAAGATCCAAGATAGCGTACGTGGAGCGAAAAGCTTTAACACGTCGGGATCATCCTCTCGCACGCCACGCGCCATTCCCGAACCCATTTCGACGACCCGCGTAAGAGTCTCGAGCGGCGACCTTGCCCTATTCTGTTCTTTGTAGAGCACGGCGAGATGATCTTGCCATTTTCCGAGGTTCCAACCCGACCGCAGTCCTGGGATCGCCATACTTGCTCCTTCCAGCTAATTGAAATACAAAAAGGGTCGGGTGCCATTCAGTGCCCGCCCCGTCCACTATTGTAGCACACTCAATGGAATTGTGTACATCCCGCCCGTATCGCCCGGGGAGCGGCGGTGGCTTCTTTTTCGGTTCATCCGGGTTTTCCGGGAAACGCCTGGCGGATTTCGAGGAAGAAGTACGCGTCATCGCGATAGCCGTAATCCACCGTCACCTGCCCGAAGTCGCACTCGACCCGGCAGCCGGGCTGATGATCCAGCGGAACGAACGTCTCGCGGTCTGATAGACGCTTCTTCTGGAGGTAACGCCGCACCGGGCTGTAGCTGCCGGGGTACTGGTGTTCCCGAACCAGCCGACGATACACCTGCGACGCCGTGTGCCGCTGCTTGGGTGGAGCGGATTCGTCGTTTTTGAGGATCTGATCGATGACCGGGACGAATGGCCCCAGGATCACCAGCGCCGCCGGCTCCGCGCGGACATACGGCTTGGGCCGACCGTCCGGCGAGGCGATCACCTTGCGAATCGTCTTCTGCGAATGCCGCAGCCGCCGTGCGATGGCCCGGATCGATTCACCCCGAACGTGGGCCGCGCGGATGTCGAGATAGTGGTGCACCGTAAGCATCCCCGGCTTGTCCCCGACCGGCCGCCCAATGCAACCGTCCGACGATCAAGCCTGCTGTGGTGCGCCCCCTTTTACTTGCCCATTCATTCCTCGCCTGACTGCATCCCGTTTGCGTGCCCATCCCCATGTTGGTCTTGTCGGCGGTTATCCCACTCGTATATTGGCGACTTAACTTAATTACCTAAAACGATCCACCGATCGTTCAGCTTCTTGCACCGGAAAGTCGATGCCATTGTTGTCTTGTCGGCAAACGTCAGCGTAACCGGAACACGGGTAACGTCTTGCCTGATTTCGCTTTTCCCCGTTTCCAAGGTCTGGGCGGTGAAATTTTTTGTGATTTTTCCCCAGAATCCTTTAACGCCCCCCTTCTTCTGAAACATAAAGTCGCAATCGGCGATCCAATCTTTATCCATGAATGCCTTGGCCGCCTCAATATCTTGCTTCATTGCCGACGTCACCATTGCTTTGACCGCTTCTTCAGCGGTTGCGGGCGGGGCTTCATTTTCAGCGCTACCACGTGTAACGAAAGACGTCATCAAAGCCAATACACCCAAAACATATACGCAATTATGCTTCATTTGTTCTCCTGAATAAGCGGACTTACTTCGACTTCTTGGGCTTGCGGCCTTTCTGGCCGACGAATACAAGCCCATCTCTAAATCCAATCAGATGATGCGGTGGTACATCAAACACCTTTAATGGTACGGTACCATCGAAAAGAGGTCGCATGACCCGCAGATGAGATTTTTTACCTTACGACTGGATCAGATCGCGTCGATTGTCACGCCGGAAACAATCCTCGCTTGGCATCGCAGACTGGTCGCAGCCGAGTTTGATACGTCCAAGACGCGAGCTACTCGGGCAGTTGGGCGCCCATCCCCACCTGTATTGGCTTCGCCTGCCGGACGAGTTTCTTTACACCCACGCTATTCTTTCTTCGGCTGGCTCCAAACACGCTTCGTTTCGGTGCCGGTGAGATCCCACAATTCTGTTGTCGCTTTTTCGCGTTGAAGTTCGAGAAGTGCGAACAAACCATTCTTCATGGGAGCGAGATGTCCGCCTTCGACAGATACCAAGGACGAGAGGTTCATCAAGCTTGTCGTCTTCGTCAATCTGGCATTAGCACCCTCAGCCAGTTCAACGTGGTCGATTTGAAGTGTCGTAGGCAGATTGTAAAGCACATACAACGTTCCATCGGCATAGGCGATGTCCCACACCTTGAACCAGCCGGACATCGAAGAAGGACTACCCAAGGCAATAGTTACATACTCCTTCGTCCATATCACCTGTTTCGTCGCGTTTTTCGCGTTAGAGAGTTCGATCGAGTAGCTCGAAATTCGGTGTGCTACTTTCTTGACTCCGGATTTCTCGCCTTCAGTGAAGGTTGCATCACGCATTTCCTCACGGATCTCAAATCGAAGCGATGCAACCAAATCGGTGTCGAGTTGCTTAGTCATCATCGTGGCCAGTTCGGCGGTAGCGACGTCAGGCAGCATCATAAGCCCAAGGACTGACGCAAGAACAAAATACAATTTCATGATGATCTCCAAATAACAAAATATTTCAGTAACGCAATCAGGCTTTCAGCTGTTTTAGGGCTGCAGTGTGCCCCATTTTACAACTTGAGGAGCTCCCCCACCACATTGATGTAAGTGTAGCGCTCCGTTCGCGTTCGTACCAATTACTAACAACAGCGCGGGTTTTTGCCAATCAAGCAGGTTGTTGTACGGGCCTGTACCATATGACGGGTCGTAAATCTTTCCAGCGTAGGTCGTTACCTGGTGATCAGTAAATCGCTTCGCCGGTCTTTTAACCCCACCCTGTCCATCGATGCCATCAACTTGGTCGCTTAAATTTCCATTTACGACAACCCAATTGTTGACCAAGAAATCATTCGCTGCCACGCCCGCTTGACCGCAGTTTGCGAGGTCCGGAAGGATGATATCCGCTGAAGCAGCGATCCCATGAATCTTGAGCAAGTCTCGCATGAATCGAGCCCAAGCACCGCATTTCCCGTCAAAGTCTGTGATCAGACCTTGAACATGGCCATTACCAATGTTTACATTTCTATAGTAACCAAATCCATTGCCCGGCTTCCCCTCCCAATTCTGCACTTTCATCCCTTTGATGTGAGCCCAGACAGCGTCCACGGTGTCTTGCACCGTGTCTTTGTCCTTTGCGGCCTTGCAGGAAACGTGGATCACGGTGTGATATGTGGTAACTCCGCCCGCGGCGGTCGCGAGCGTGCAGTAGCACTGATTTGAAGTGCTACCGGCAGTCTGCCAAGTCGTGCCGCCGTCGAGAGACACTTCCCAGCTAAGAACCATCGGATCAAAAAATGAAATCTTGTTCTGAAAGGCCGTCGAGCAGACATGGTTGACGACGGTGATGACGCCATTGGCGGCATTGCCATCCTTTGAAGCAAAGTCCAGATTGCCAAGGCCCGCACCAGCACTCGGCCCGGTTCCTCTGACCTTAACCTGTCCGGTCGGAGTGACATTTGGCGCGAGCTTGAACTTCGTATCAACCTTCATCTTCGACGCGCGAATGAAGGCCACCGGGGCTTTCTTGTCGCCACTATCTTCGACGTCGGAGTCGGGAGGATTGGAGTTATCCTGCCAGTGGGGCGTACCGTAGGCACCGCCGGCATCCTTGTCGATTGCCACGATCGTCCCGGCTTCGGCCGCGAAGGTCAGTTCGGTGATCACCACATCGGTGACATCCACCTTGACCGTCACTGTGTCGGTCAAGGCAGAAAACGCAGCGGGTGAAGCGGTACTTTCGACGGTAGCCTTTACGTCGATCTCCCACTTGCCGGTTGACGCAAAGCCGTTCGTGACGGTCATCACAGTCTTGCCAGTGACGACCGGATCTTCTGAGGCGGGGTTGTAAGCAGTGGTGGTGGTCGCCGCCGCGTTGTTCTTTCGAACTGCGTCGGTGGACCACGTGAGCTTTATGTTCGCAGGCGGCTTGATCTCCTTACGGCTCTGCTTGTCGATAAAATGCACTTTGAGGTCGGTGACGACCGCTGTGTTAATGAACGTGGGGTTAGGTGCAGGGCCTCGTTCAATTTTCACATCAATTTCAAAGCTTGGTTCATCCGCCATAGATGAGCTTGCAAGCAACAGCTGCATCGCCCCCAACACCAGCGCGAACACGATTCGACTCATCCTCATAAAAATCCCTTTCTGCGGAATTGGTTAATCTTTCTAACGGTTATTCAATTTCTGGCTCGCTGACCAAGCCTCGCCCATCACCTCATCAAACGAAAGGCGGTCCGATTCGTTCCAGAGACTCGCGTGCCATCGTACGGCTTCAACAAAAGCGACGGATAGTTCCCGCTGAGGTGCCGCACGGAGGACGGCGATGGCGGACGACCGGCGATAGCTCTGGGTGCCTGGTGAAGCCGCATCAGCGCGTGTCATTACCGCGTCAAAAACTTCGACTGCGGGGCGACTAACTTTCGGGAATCCTTGCAAATCCCAGTGGCGAGCAGGCTGGCGATACATCAAATTGCCCATCGACACGAGTGGCCGACTCTCCTCACCAGCCGACGCGTCCAGCCGGTCTACAAAAAGCGAGGAGCAAATAGTGTTGTGGCTGTAGTTGTCTGAGATACGCACACGGAACGTTCCAGGGCCGCTGACGATGAATCGCTTGTGAACCCCACCCCAGAAGTCTCGAACACGAGCGGTTGCCAGAACGCCCGCGCCGGAGCCCTCTTCTCCGTCATGGACTTCGATGAGGTAATCGCGAAAACGGTTATTCCGGTCGTGGCCATCCTTGTTGTAAAAGTACATCGAGACACGATGAGTTCCCGCAGGAACCTTTAGCGTGAGCCAAAGATCAGGACCAGCGAATGAACGGGGATAAACTTCGCCGTGATCATCCCATTCGGCCTGTCGCCGGTGGCCGAGGCCTGGGTCGTAGAGCACGCGTCGATCCTTCGAGTGCAGCCAATGGATCCAGCGCCGGATTTGATCGTCCTTTGCATGGTTGGGACCAATCTTCGTGTCTAGTGCGTAACCGGCTTCGGAAGCGTGAACGGAATCCCATGGGGCCGTCATCGCCGCCAAGACAGCGAGCGACCGGCCATACCGTCCAACCCAATCGCCCTGAGTCATCCAATCATCTGATTCGAAGCATGCAACAGAGCGCTCGGCGGTGACTTGATCGGTAGGTGGGATTAGGAGCTTGGATGACATTCCACGCAACTGCATCGCGTTGAGGGGCGGGGCCGCGCGGGGCAATGTTCTCGTTGCTTCCATGCTGACCAAGGTTGTCGGCGTTCCCTCCGAAACAACGGAGTCGCCTTGTTGACCTAAAAAGCCGACTGACCAGCCCGTCTCGGCCGACGTGTGTGCATTCGAATTGATGCAGGTCACGAAGGCATCGCTGGAGCGGACGAACGCCACACGTCGCTGGCCGGTCTTCGCTTCAATGCATTCAAAACCGCTAGACCAATAGCCAATCATCAACATCCCGTCATTCCCTTCGCCGAGACATGTGACATAGTCCTCTCGAAGCAGTGCGCCGCCGGCTGGTTGCCAGCCGGCGGGTTGGCCTTCATAGCGTCCTTTCACCTTGGCGGCGTAATTACGGCCGCGCCAGTACTTGAAGGTTTCACCTCGATCATGACTTTCGGCCAAGCCGGTCGTTGTTGCCACGAACAGCGTGCCGTCCTTCATCACCAGCACGTCATTGATCAGGTTCGTCGGCAATCCCTCGCCGCTGGCGGAGGTCGGCATCTCATCCGGGCCCTTGACCTGCCGCCAGGTCTTGTAGTTGTCCTTCGCCTGAGCGATCGCCAGGCCGTCGCATTGCGTGCCAAGGTAGATATTCCCCTCGGCGTCGAAGGCCATGCTGCTGGCCTGGTCGCTTGGCAGGCCGTCGGCTCTGGTCAGGTAACTCCAGTTGTCGGACTTGGGGCTGTATCGCGCCAGGCCGCAGTTGGTGGCGATCCAGACGTCGCCGTCCGTGGGGCAGACTTTAATGGCGAACACCCGCTCGCCCAGTGGGCCGCTGAGGGTGTCGGGGCGGCTCAACCCGCCGACGACTTCGTAGCACTGCCACTTCTGGCCGTTGTAGACGCTCACGCCGTGGTTGAGGTGACCGGCCCAGATGCGGCCCTGCTGGTCGCAGGTGACCGCGTAGCCGTTGTCGTCGCCAAGGCCGTCCTTGACGGTGAACTGCGTCCACTTGCCGGTCGCGGCGTCCTTGCGCCACACCCCGCCGCCTCCGTTATCGTCCTCCTCGCAGCCGGCCCAGAGGTTGCCCTGGAGATCGGTGCAGAGCGACATCACGAACGCGCCGGGCACTGGCTTGAGCGCGTTCTCCGGATCGGATTCCGACACGGTGGCCAGCGGGATGTCCAGCGTCTTGGGCACCGGCCTCCCGAGCGTGTCCACCAACTGAACCTCGGACATGCCCGGGATGACCTGCCACAGTTGATCGGCGTCTTTTTCCGAGACCGTTGCCAGCGGCACGTCCGAAGTGTCGGGATCGAGTTTCCCGAGCTTGCCGAGCGATTCCATCACGGCCTGCTCCGGGTCGCGGCGTCCCACGCGGGCGACGTCGAGCCGGCCATTGAACGCCTCCGTTGGTCGAATCGTTGCCAGGGGAACGGCCGACGGTTGGGCGGTCGCCGACGTGGGCGATGGGGTTGGCTCAAGAATCGACTTCGATGCCTCCGGCGGCGTCAATCGGGCGACATTAAGGGGAGAGGCCGGGGTTTCCTTCGCGGGCGAGGCAACCGCGGCAAGTGGATTCGGTTTTCCGTTGCCGATCGACAGAGGGGCGGCCGTAGCTACTGCGGGTAATTCTTTGGGATTGGGTAGAGTCCCAACGTTCGCAAGCTTGACCGCCTCAGCCGGCGATGCCTTGGACGGCAAAGATGGAGCGACTACAGCCATTCCAATCTTCGAGGCGTCTGGTGAAGCAACCGATGAAGAAACAACGGCCTGCGGCACCTTCCCCGTCAGCTCGTTCGTTACTGAAGTGGCTACCGTCGCCAGTTCGGAAGCCTGATTAGGCTTGGTCAACGGCATGGCGCCGACGGTGGCCAGCGAAAGTGGTTTCGGAGAAGAGCTTGTTTGAGGCGCAGAAGTAGCTGCCAAGGGCAAGTCGTTCTTTGAGGCAGAGGGTGCCATTCCGCTAATCGTCGCCAGCGGAATGGGGGCGGGACTTGCGGCCGGGACGGCGGCATTGATCGCATTCGCGGCGTTGGCATCGGTCGGGGCGTCGTGCGTGATCGTGGCCAGCGGCACCTTCATCGCCGCCCGATGCTGCATTTCCGCCTGAGCGACCTTGATCGCTTCGGCGTTCTTAACCGCTCTCTCGTTCCACTCATGCACGGTGGTGGCAACCGCCGACCAAATCATCCAGCCGATGACGCCGACCAGCAGTACCAGCGTCAGCCCACCTACGGTGGCTGCAAGGAATTTTCGTGGTTTGCCTGGCTTTTCCATCCCCGACCCTCTTTGTCCGTCACGCGCGGAAAATGCGCCTACTCATGCAGGCTACTTGGCCTGCTTCGAGAGGATAAAGCTGTTGGCGGGCCCGATCGCGCCAGCCTCGGCCCGAATCGCCCGGGCGATGCACTCCGTCACGGCCGAGAGTTGCTTTTCGCTAAAAGCCAGATCACCCGCCGCCATGAAGCACGCCTTGGCTTCCTTGGTCTGATCGGAGAGCAGAAGCAGATTGCCCTTGGCGATCAGGTTGGAATAGTCGCTGACCGTGATTTGCTTGAGCGTGTCCTCGAACGGCTTGGCATCGACCGTGATGGATTTGAGGATGTTCTCTTCGGCAGCTGGAACCGCTTCCGCCGGCTGCGTCGTCGCCAGTGCGACCTGCTGGGCCTTGAACTTACGGGCAATGCCTTTGTCGTTCGGCCGGGCGTTCATCAGACAGACACACAGCAGGTCAATGGCCCCTTCGGTGTCGCGCATCGTACTCACATTGTAATACGCTTTGGCCGCCGAGAGGGCTTGGTCATAGCGACCGGCTGCAAGGAATGCCTGTGTACGCGATTTCTGAAAAGCCGAAACATTTAAGGAATCCCCAGGATTATTCACGATTCCGTATACCGCAAACACTTCGACATCGTCGTAGTGCTTGCCCTGCAAAACCCACCCCAACCACCGGGACTCGACTCTGACCGAGGGCCGCTTGGGCCGGCCGTCATCGTTAACCTCCTGCGGTTGCGCCATGATCGCTTTCAATCGATCGATCGCGTCCTGCTGCTTTGCAGGATCCGGATTGCGAAGCTGATTGATCAGGGTTCCAGTTTCCGATGCGGGCTGCGGCGTGGCTTTCGGCTTAACAGCTTGAGGGGCCGGGATAGGTTGCTTCGCGGACGAGGCAACTTCTGCAAGGGAGAAGGGAGCGAACAGTCCACATGCTACCAGGATGATACAAGTGCACCTTTTGAACATTTTGCGTCCCTAAATTAGATCACACTATTCCACAATCGTAGAGTGCCAATTTAAATATAGGTGATGGAGAAAGTCAAATAAAAAAATATTCATCGCCAGATTTTGATGGAAGCACTCACCGTAGCCTGCAATAGCCGTACAAAATGTGGTTAAGAATACCGTATCTTTTTCGAGATTTTTTCATCTGCACTCGTAGAACTTCGTGGTCGATTGGACATCGTGTCCGACGTCGCGTTGAATGTCTTCCAGACTATCGCGACAGTTTCGTGCCTTTGCGATTTAAGCCTCTCTTCTTGCAGGGACGGACCAGCCGGAGCCGAGGCAGGCTTTGATGGCATAGTGCTCAGTAGGCGGCTAATCCTTTCGGGACGCAGGCTTCGAGGTAGGTTGTGCTATTTAGTGTTGACTTAACCCGAGTTCTTCTTGATTTGCGATTACGGCCGCGTCAGAGCATAAGCTCGCAGTCGAAAACGCAGCAGAATTCTTTTAGTGCCAAAAGTTGTCAACTCTGCTTCTTTGCGCTTCCATTTCGGGCATATCCGGCCCTCGCTAGAACAGCTTCGGGCCGCACTTGTCCACCGATTCAAACTCGTCTCAATAATCCGTCTCAGACGTTTGTGCGTACCGGACGTTCGGATGGTGGCGTGGAGTACCACTGGCGGCCGAACAGGAATGGGAAGTCAATGAGCAGAGCCAAGCGATGTGGGCCTACTCCCAGCCAAAGCAACGAGCGAGGGAGCGGGTGTTGCCCGAATCGCAATCCGGCGAGTACTCATCGAGCCATGTTCTCTTTTTGTCGCGCGGATCGCGAGTTAACAAGCATCAATGGCGGAGACTTTGACCGATAAAAGGTGGCCAGCATACCGATAGAAAGCTCGTCATTTGGCATTTTCGATCAACTTCTTCAAAATCAATTTGGCCACGTCGGGCTCGATCGACGCAGGATAGTGGCCCAGAATTGCGCCTTGAATAAGCTGATCCTGACGGGAAAACCACTCGGTTAGCCGTGACATCAACGCCACCTGAGTCATCCCCCTGCGGAGGCATGCGTCGGCTAATAAGTCCTTCGCTGATGGCGTCAACTCGATTCGCATGATTACTCGTCGTGCCATTTGCCACCTTTTCATTAATGCCTAAACATACACAACCATTACGCCAACAATTGGTCGCAGCAAATACTGGACCGCCTCATAAATCGACCTAGTCATTCTAGTTCGACCAAGCCCAAGTAACAACTTTCCTAAGTCGAGGACTACCCCCAACGATCCATTTTCTCATCAAAACGCCAGAAATAGCATGCTTCCGACAGAATTCATGCGTTGTTTCATCGGACGATATATTTTGTTTTTCGCTACAACTGCAGTATTCTGAGACAACTCATTTCTGGTTAAGGAAAAAAGGGGCACGATGATTGCACCGCCTAACGGCTTCTCCTCCAGCTTGCGACGTGGGTTTACTCTCGTCGAGTTGCTCGTCACCATCGGAATCATCGCAATTCTCGTTGGTTTGCTGTTACCTACAATTATCGGGGTTCGTCAACAATCGATGTCGCTGAAGTGTGCGGCTAACATAAAGCAGATTTGCTCTTCATTGCATTTGTATGCCGCAAATAACAAGGGGTTCTTCCCTCCTAACAATCGGTTTGATGTCAAATTTAGTGCAACGGCCAATTGGTATGATGTGGACCGGATCGGTCCTTACAC
The DNA here is from genome assembly GCA_031377185.1 of Phycisphaerae bacterium. Classification (GTDB taxonomy): domain Bacteria; phylum Planctomycetota; class Phycisphaerae; order Tepidisphaerales; family Tepidisphaeraceae; genus JANMES01. Next base: position 73,095 of record JANMES010000158.1, on the reverse strand, counting down.
AAAGGCAACCGTTGTAGTCGCCAACGCTTCGCCAGGGTATTCAGCCCTCGGAGGCCCCTTATTTGTATGTCCGTCGGATGAAAACTCACTCCGGTCCTACGCGATGAACGTCTGGGTTTCGTGTTATGTGGATCCCTCAACGTTTACCATTCCCGCTCAGGGTAGGTTGTGGCGAGGGTCGGGAAAGCCGTTGTCGCCGTCTCGGGTCATCTTACTAGCCGAACGCTGGTCAACCGCCGGCTCGTCAGTGACGGGATACTACGCTACTCCAACGATCGGAACACTCGGCGCCAAGCCGGGCCTTCGATTCGGTGTGGGTGGCGGTATTACGCTTCCCAATTTGCATTGGCGTCCAAACCCCGTATCGGAACTACCCTATCTTTGGCACCGTCGTAGCGGGGATGGCGGGGGTGGCACGCAGTCATACGGTCGAGTGAACATTGGATACGTTGATGGTCATGTCGAAACCAAGCCAATCGGCGGTATGGCTAATCGAACAACAGGTTTAAGCACGTGCGATACGTTGTGGTCGCCACTGGACGAAAACCAGAACAATTGAGGCCGTTGGAGTGGATTCCACCCAATATCAAACAACCCTGAACTCAGCTATCGCCGGCGACCAGGCATCTGTAGGCCGACTGCTGCTTGAGTTACGGCCACGTCTCATTTCGTACATTCAGCACCATCTGCCGCGGGAATTGACACGCGTGATCGAGGCAAACGACGTCCTGCAGGATACGCAGATCGAAGCCTTCCGACGAATTAAGACCTTCGTGGATAGCGGCGTAGACAGTTTCTACGGTTGGCTGGTGACGATTGCGCGGCGTCAAATGTTGCAATATCTGCGAGCCCGTCGAACCCTCAAGCGCGGGTATGGCATCAAGTCGGAACTATCGGGGGAGTTCATCGACGAATTGGCGATCAATGTGCAAACACCCAGCCGATCAGCCGCTCGACATGAACTGGCATTTGCCTTGGAGACATGCCTGCAACGTCTGCCCGACGATTATGCGAAAGCCATTCGTTTGCGCCATTTCGAACGCCTTCCGTTCTCTGAAGTGGCCACTAAAATGCTGAGAAGCGAACGTGCCGCTCAAATGCTCTGTAATCGCGGCATGAAGCTGCTCCGCGAGCAGCTAATGTCAATGAGTCGATTTGTGTGAATGATCTCGGCTAAATGGGTGCGGTAAATGTCGAGTGGTCCGGATGAATTTGCCCGAGAAGAGCAGGCGCGGGCTATTGCCATCCGCGTATTCGAGCAGCGCGTCGCCGGTATCTATATTGCAGACGAGCAAGTCATTGCCGAACACATCGATCTGATGCCCGAGTTGTTCGTTGAACTCAAGGCCGTTCAACAACTGCGTGAGGCGATGCTGATCGCCGACAAAGCCAGCTCAATCCCGCACGCGTTGGACAAGAAATTGGCATCCACCATTCAAGAATCCCATAGTGAAGAACGACATACAAGCGAATCCTATTCCGTTGAAGTTCCCCGCCCCATCGCACCGGGTTTTCAGGTTTTACATCAGATCGGCCAAGGAGGTCAGGCCACTGTCTATCGCGCGATGCATGAATCTACCCGGCGGCCGGTCGCGTTGAAGGTTTTGAACGGGGGTGCGTGGCTTGATGCTCGGCGGCGTGCACGATTTGATCGCGAAGCGATGATCATGGCATCGCTCGATCATCCGAACATCATCAAGATCGTGGACCGCGGGCGAACGACCAACTCAGCATTTTACATCGCAATGGAATACGTCGATGGCTGGTCTCTCGACGAGTTTGCCAAAGATCGCGAAGTCAATGATCCCGATCATCCCCAACAGCTCCTAATCGTTCTGTCAAAAGTGGCCAGAGCCATCCACTCGGCTCATCTAGCGGGGGTGATCCACCGCGATCTCAAGCCGTCGAACATCCGCGTGGATCGCCATGGCGAACCGCGCGTGCTGGACTTCGGCCTGGCCCATAGTGAACAAGACGAAGACCGCCAGATCACCGCAACCGGCCATTGGATCGGCTCGATCCCTTGGTTCAGCCCGGAACAGGCCGCCAAGGGTGAAAACCACACATCGCCTCAGACCGACATCTATTCGCTGGCCGTAGTGGTCTACCAATGCCTGCTGGATGCTTTCCCCTACGACGTGACTGGCGCAATGAAGGATGTGTTGCAGCGGATCGCCCACACCCGGCCCGCGATTCCGCGGAAACGAGGTAGTGCCAGTACTTACGTCTCCTCCGACTTGGAAGCGGTGCTGTTGAAGGCGCTGGCGAAGAAACCGGAAAATCGTTACCGGTCGGCCGAGGAATTTGCCGACGACCTGGAATGCGTCGCCAACCGTCAACGGCCCAAAAGCGCCGTCCAGCGGAGCGTGTTCTGGACCGTCCTGCTCTCGATCTCAATGGTGTTGGGTGTCCTGGGCTTGTCGGTCGCACTCATGTACGGCATGTCGTCGGCACCGAGTCAGGATTTGCCGCGATTTACAAATTCCTTTGAAATGACCTTTGTCAAAGTGCGGCCAGGAAAATTCTGGATGGGAAGCCCTACCTACGAACGCGGTCGGGCATCTGACGAATTGCGACATAGTGTCACACTGACTCGCCCATTTTGGCTCGGAACGACCGAAGTGACTCGCAAGCAGTTTGCCACCGTCATGGGCAAGGCAATGCCTCGGACAGAGGAAGCCAGCTTGCCCATGACTGAGGTGTCCTGGGCGAATGCCGAAACCTTTTGCCGGCGTTTATCGGAACTGGATGTGCGGGCGTATCGACTTCCGACCGAGGCCGAATGGGAATACGCCTGTAAACTCGGAAGTCCCCTAGGCTCCGAAAAAAACCTAGGCATGCGGGCATGGTCCTTCAGCAATGCCAAGGGAGTGCTTCACCCCGTCGCATCAAAACAACCTGACGAACTGGGCCTATTCGACATGTTAGGCAACGCGATGGAATGGTGCTACGAACGCCCGTACGACTACTCCTTCGCTCCCGCAACTGATCCAATGGGGCCGCCCCCGACAACCCAGCAAGCCTCTGCAATTGTTCGAGGCGGCAGCGCAGCATCTCCCCTCAATCAGTGTCGTCCGGCCATGCGCTTGTCTCAAGCCACCGACGGCCAGCCACTGGTTGGATTCCGCGTTCTCGCCGAATCGAAAATTTCTGATCCCAATACCCGTTAGAGAATTTCCGCGTGAGCGCGCAGGAGATTCCGCAATTCCATAGATATAGGCGGCTAGGCTTTGATAAAGGGGGGGGGCCTATGCTGCTTCCTACGAACTGCGACCAGAACATGACGTGCGACGGATCGAACTTAGAGCTCCCTCTCGAGGACGCAATCGACGTGAGTAAAAACAAGATTCAATTTGCGACGATGCGGGAGATGCTGGCTCTTGCGGGCGATATTCAAGGTATGCGGGTGGACTTTATGCGTCGGCTTGAGCAACTACTGGCAGGAATTGGCAAGATCCTGCAAGCCACTCGGGCCACCGCCTACTCCGTCGGCGGGTCCGCCCACGGCCAGCAAGCGTCTCCGTTGGTGGATTTCCGGAGCACTTCGGGCGGCATTCTGCGTCGAACGAACCTGGTCGGTGCCCGTCTGGGTTCATTCCGACTGGATGCGATGTGTAGAGCAGAGCGAGTGACAACCGTGATCGGCGTTCCCGAATGGACTCAGCCGCTGACATTGCGATCATTGGTCGGCCACAGGCGTAATCTTCACAGTACGCAGTACGTTGATGATTCCCTGTCCATTGCGATCCTTTTTGAACGAACGCTTCGGCAGGCTCCTTTCACTTCGACCGACAAAGCCGTTGTTGACATGATGTGGCATTCTTTCCGAGCGGTCCGAAAAGATGCATCTGCTCAAAATGTGGTTTCAGTGTTACGACTCGTGGGAGCAGGCTGATTTCCGGCTTGTCTTCAGCACGATCGACCCAATCATGACTTTCAGTTGGTGCGGAGGGCAATCCGCAGCAGCTCGCGAATCCAGTAGTTCGCATCAGGCCTTATGCTCTGATGTACTTCCATGTCTCTTTTAACGAGGTATCGATGACAAACGGACTTTTCACCCGCAAGACTGCCCGCCAAAACAAGCGATCCTTGGTCGAGGAACTTGAATCCCGGGCTCACTTCAGCGTGTCGCCCACGATCGCCGGCATTGACGGCGTACCGCAGGAACATGAAATCAGCTTCTCCCTTGAGAATGTCATTACCACAACCAATCAAGACGGCATTCCCACGTCGGGAACGGGTTGGGCTACGGCCTATTCGCACAATAGCACTGTGTACCACAACGTCATTGTCGGCCAGGTGTCATTGCCAGCCACTGACGCTGACAATCACGCACTCACCTACTCCGTCGCGGCCGGACCCGGGCATGGAACATTAATGTTTGACACCTCAAGCGGCCTGTTCATCGAAGAGTTGAATTCCGGCTTTCAGGGATTTGACCATTTCACTTTCACCGTGACGGACGGAATCCAAACCAGCGCGCCAATCAACGTCAACTTGACACTCGATGTCCCCATGGTGGCGCGGAGCTTACAAGTCCAGTTTTCAGACTGGTTCTTGACGCTGGACGCGCCAGCGGACCAGGACACGCTGCAGGTTGATTCCAATTTTGCCCCGCTGCACGGATATGTCGAGATGTACAACAGGGACATGCTCTACCTTCCCACCGATTCAGGTCCCAGCGACAGTTTGAATCTCACTTGGACCCTCCTGGGAATCCAAGGCAAGTCGATCAACGTGGTCTTCCAGGCAAACGCAGTAACGGCCTCGGGCGGAATCGCTCAATGTCCGGTGGCGTTGATTTATGACGTTGCAAATGACACGGCAACGAGCTTCAGTTCGTCCGCCACCAACATTGCTTCCTTCTCATCGACCCAATATCTGGAATTGGCAACCGGACCCACTCATGGAACGCTTTCTATAGGCTCTACAGGCGGACTCACCTACACGCCAACCGTCGTCAATGGCGTAACTTATCGTGGATGGGATTTCGCCCAGATACTGATAGAGGGAGATGGCGACACCTACGCACAGTGGATCCAGTTCAACGTTGGACCGAATTAATACATTGCGTACCTCATACTTAAAGCATGACAGTCGCAAGAAAATATCAGACTACAGGCGAACTGAACCGCACGAATGACTCCCAATCGGCGGCGGCCAATCAGTTATCATGTTTCTTCAGAAATATACATTTGTAGCCGATATAGCTTGCGGGTGTTAATGAGGAAACAATGTTTTACCGCGGATTCAATATCGACCTGGCGATTACGCGCGACGATGATAGACATGATGCGCCCGTCGAGTGTATCCAATTTGTGATCAGTGAATCGATCGCCGGGTTTGACTGGCAGGAAGTCGGAAAGACCGAAGACATAGTCACAGCAGTGGAAATGATCGATCGACTTGTCATCGTGCGCGAAGCGTTAGCAAATGAAATCGGCCACACAAAATAGGTTGGTTTTTCAATAGCCCTCCAGCACCGATGAGATTCCTGCTTCCTACTGACTTGCGTCATCGGGGCCGCCTGAGATCATGCGATACGGCGAAGACCCGAAGGTATGGGCGTGAAACGGCGCAACCCACGTAGTCAGAGGGGGCCGCTTCCGCCACCGGGAAGCCGCTTCCGTTGCCAGAAAGCCGCGTCCCTCACCCGAAACCCGCTCACTCCGCGAAAGGCGTGGAAAGGTGGATGGCGTGGAAAAGTTGGATGTCACCTTTGACGCTGCTGCTTTTACGCTGTTCCGAGGAACGTTCCATTTCGCAAGAGGAACGTTCCTTAACTTCTGAGGAATGTTCCATTTCCTCTGAGGAACGTTCTGTTGAACTTGCGGAATGCTCCTTCTGTGCTGAGGAATGACTCGCCGGGCGGAAATAAAGTTAGGCGTCCCGTTGTCCGGCCTCTGTCGCCACGCCGTGCTACAGTTGTTGTTTCGGGTTGGGTTGGGTTGGGTAAGTTCTCGGACCATGGGGAAAGAATCCAAACCTCCCAAAGAAACTGGCCCAAAAGAAGCCCTCCGCCGTATCCGCATCGCGGAAACAACGGGGACGAAGAGCCTCGATCTGAGCGATCTTGGCCTGGCCACGCTGCCGCCGGAGATCGGCTCGCTCACCGCGTTGCAGAGGCTTGACCTCGGCGGCAACCAGCTCACCACGCTGCCGCCGGTGATCGGCTCGCTTACCGCGTTGCGGAGACTTATACTCATCGGCAACCAGCTCACGACGCTGCCGCCGGAGATCGGCTCGCTCACCGCACTTCAGAAGCTTTACCTTGGTGGCAACCGGCTCACCGCTCTGCCGCCGGAAATTGGATCCCTCATTTCATTGCAGGTACTTGGCCTCGGTTGGCGGCCGCCAGCTTTAGAATACACAGAGTCAATCGACTGGTCCCTCTCTGACAATAGCAACATGATTTCTGGGTTGCCGCCGGAGATCGGCTCGCTCAGTGCGTTGCACACGCTTGACCTCGGCTGCAATCGGCTCACCGCAGTGCCCCGTGAGATCGGTTTGCTGCATTCCTTAAAAATATTGGACCTTCGGTGGAACAATCTCCGAACGTTGCCTCGTGAAATCTGTTTTCTTCCTCGGTTGGAAATCCTCATCCTGGAAGAAAACCAGTTCATGGCGCTTCCGCCGGAGATCGGTTCGCTCACCGCATTGCAGACGCTTGACCTCGACAGGAACCTGCTCACGACGCTTCCGCCGGAGATCGGCACGCTCACTGCCTTGAAGAGCCTTGACCTCCGCAGCAACGAGCTCACGACGCTGCCGCCGGAGATCGGCTCGCTCACCGCGTTGCAGAGGCTTGACGTCCGCGGCAACCAGCTCACGACGCTTCCGCCGGCGATCGGATCCCTTACTGCGTTGCAGACGCTCTACCTCTATAGCAACCAGCTCACCATGCTGCCGCCGGAGATCGGCTCACTGGAAAATTTAGCAACGCTCTTCCTACATGACAATCCGGGGCTTGGGCTGCCCGCAGAGGTAATTGGGCCGACCTGGGAGGAAGTGTTATTGAGGAATTCAACCTCGGCATCCCCAAAATCGATCCTGGACTATTATTTCCGCACGCAGTCGGGTGCCAGGCCGCTTCGCGAGGTGAAGCTCATTCTTGTCGGTCGCGGCGAAGTGGGGAAATCGACGCTGGCGAGTGTGCTGAAGGGAGAGGAGTTTAAGAAGGGGCGAAAGACGACGCAGGGGATCAATATCCTGACTTGGCCGATCAGGGCCAAAGGGGGCGATGCAACGGTGCGGATCTGGGACTTCGGCGGGCAGCAGATCATGCACGGTACGCACCAGTTCTTCCTGACCAAGCGGGCGATCTACCTTGTGATGGTTGATGGACGCGACGACCGCTCGCAACGAGAAGCGGAATACTGGCTCAAGCTCGTGCGGGCGTTTGGCGGTGATTCGCCTGTCATGGTCGTTATGAATCGCCAGAAGGATTACAAGTTTGATCTTGATCGTAATGTACTGATGACGAAGTACGGCATTTCGGCGGATCATTTCTTCCCGACCGAGTGCTCGAAGAAATCAACCATCATGCCACTTGAACAGGCGATTCTGAAGCAGGTCTCGGAGATCCTCTCAACCGAAGCTAAATTCCCGGCGGAATGGTGGAAGATCAAAACGCACTTCGAGCAGATGAAGGAAGACCATCTTTCGGACAAGGCGTATCGAGAACTATGCGTGAAGTATGGGATCACTGCGACAAACGATCAAAATTCGCTCCTCGATCGTCTGCACGACCTGGGGACGATTCTTCATTTCGGAGAGGATGATGTGCTGTGCGACCTGACCGTGCTCGATCCGGAATGGGCGACGGACGGCGTGTATCGGGTGGTCACAAACGTAACGCTTCGTGAGGAGAAGAAAGGCAGGCTTAGGGCGAGCACGCTCAAGGAAATCCTGCCTGTTAAGCGGTGGTCGGAGGCATCCCATCGGCGATACATCATCGAGTTGATGAAAAAGTTTGATCTCTGTTTCGCGGCCGAGGGGGAGAACGATGTTTACATTGTTCCCGATCTCTTACCAGAGAAGACACCCGACCTTTCAGGTTGGAATGCCAAGGCGTGCGTGGTCTTTCAGTACCAGTACCCTGTATTACCCTATGGGATCGTACCAAGGTTTATCAGCAAGACGCATAAAAAGAGTGAGGGAAAACCTCGCTGGCGATCGGGCGTCATCCTGGAGCAGGACAAGTGTGAGGCGCTGATAGTGGCGGATTACGACAATAACACAATGAACATCTGGGTTCGTGGAGCGTACCGTGACGCGCGGCGGGGATTGCTAACCATCATTCGAGATAAATTTGCCGAAATCCACGGGCGATTCGAGGAATTGAACCCGCAGGAAAGAGTCGGCGTGCCGCTTGATCCGACTGTATTCGTAGATTATCGTGATATGATCCTCGACGAACGAAACGGGGACAAATCGGTGCGCGTCACGATTGCAGGCGAACGTGTTCCGGTGATGATTGATGCGATCCTGACGGGCGTGGAATCCAGTGAAGAACGCGCGCGAGCGGCAGCCAAAGCAACGATGCAAATCAAGGGGCGATCTCTACCGGTCGATCCGGATAAGGAAAGGCAAAACATGGACCCGTTAACAATTATCAGTGCCATTGCAGGCAGTTTGAAGCTGGTCGATCAGTTTCGTGACATGGTGTTAAAATTCAAAAGCGGAAAGACGCCGCCACCACCTTCCGGGATTGCCAAAGAGATCGATCACAAAATCGTCGTCGAATACAACGGACAGCAACAGAATACAGTTAAGCCTTCGGAAATACGGATGGGAGAATGGGACACGATTCGCTACGAATCGCTGTACAAGAAGATCACTTACAATTGGAAGTTATTTTCCGCAATTGATAGCGAACTTCCGTTGAAGTCTGGAAAGCAGAAAGCTCAAGACGAGATTGAACTCGACAACCTGAAGACCGAGCTTTGTAGAGATTTTCGAGAGATGGTAAGACTTTCCGAAAAGACCCTTGGCATAAGCCTTCCGGACCACTACAGCCTTTATGAGGTTTGTGGACCAATGTCGTAAAAGCAGGTATCGCAATCAGTATGGATCGCAAAAGGGGACACCCATGAGCAAGCCGTTGTCAACCGGAAAGCGGGATCGATAGCGGATTGTTCCAAACACCTTTTTGGCATCGTCGCTTACGAACGTGCCATTCAACCTTTTCGTCGGCCGGCCTCATTCATCCAGACAGCCTTTGGCTTGGGCTATGTCCCACTTGCGAGGTCCGGCCACTGCAATCCTGCTCGACGCCTGCCGCTCACCGGTGTCCCTTCGTCTTCTTCATCACCTCTCATCCACGCCACGCCTCGCCGGTCCGCAGTATGGCCGCCATGACCCGGCACAGGCGGTGCGCCGTTGCCACCACCGCCCGTACACATAAGACGGCCCGACGGGCGTCAAGGTCCCCTCCCAAAGGCACCCTCCCTATAGGGAATCCAACTTGCCCCCCGCCATTCGATAATCAATCCGTCGAATGCAGTGATCGGAGGCCTGTTGAAAACAAAACCATATTTGTGATTTTTTGATGTATTTTTGTAGTCTCACATGATCGTTTGTCGACAGTTTGTGTCTTTTTCGGCATATAGGTTCATTTACTGGGAGGGCTATGCATCGCATCACTGCCAGCCTGATCGCCTGTTTCCTGCTATCGTTTCTCGTGGGCTGCCCGGGACCGGGCACACACGACCCGGGATATGTGGCCAAGGAATGGTCGACGACCATCCGCGAATTTGGGATCGTTCCCGTATTTCCCCCGCGAGAAGACCTCGCCGTCGGCGACATCTATCTCTCGCCGACGCCGCCCGATGACGCGATGGAAATGAGGGTCGTCCGACACAGTCCGGGCCAGTTCCTGCCGATTCCGGTTCTGGTCGCTTCGATGGAGGTCCGCCAGGAGCTCGACAATTACTACAAAGATCGGATCTCCTTTCCCCCAACCCCCGGGACCCCCAGCACCCAGCCGGCGGCGATCCTCCAGCCGCACGGCACAGGCAGCATCTTTCTGAGCGGAGACAACACTCGTCTTCGTCTCGGCGGCTTCCCCGAATTCTTTTCCGCTCAGATCAGCCGGGGCGGCGTCGACGGAATGATTCCGACCGAGGCCGTCAACATCGCGTTCGGCGCCTTCGCCTCTGCCAACAAGCAAGTACGGGTCAGTGTTCCGATGGTCGAGTCCTACGGTCTCCCTGCGGCCGACTTGCTCCAGAAGCTTTCGTTTGAAGACTGCCACAAGACGATCTCCATCCCAGTCACCGGAGGGAAAACGATCAAGCTCAAAGGTAGCGATATTCAACTCTTGTTCGCTGGACAGAAATACCCGCCTGGCAACGACACCGTGGCCGGTTACCTCCGGCTCATCACCGAGGTGTACGCAACCCGCGCGATCGACGTCTCGGTCCAGGCCGAAAACGGCGGTTCCGGCGGGGCCAACTTGGCGCCGACCACCAAGCTACTGAACAAACTACCGGGCTTTTCGGCCGCGACGCAACCCGCGTCGGCCACCCACCCGGCAAAAGGCGTTGCGGCAACCGAGCCCGCCAATTTTGATGCGCCTACCCCGCAGCAGGTCGCCTCCACGCTCAACAATCAATTGAACGAGTCTTTGCAGGCCGCACTGCCGGGAGTGTCCGTCAAGTTCCTGTCGGTGACCGCGTACGGGGTGTCGATGCGGCGCACCTACGAACGGCCCGTCGTCATCGGATACCGCGCCATCCTGCTGGCCGTCAAGAAGGACCAAGTCATCGAAGTGGCCGGCGTCAGTTCCAGCGTCATTCCTGTCAATACGCTGACCAGTACGCAGCAGCTTGCCCTTGAGAAGGAACTCTCGGATGAACTCACTGCCGGCCTCCGGCCCAAATTTGGCGATCAGGCGTCCGCGACGGTGCTTATCACACCCGGCGTTGACAGTGTCCCGACCAAGGTCCACGCGACGATTGTCGGAGTCCCGGATCCGCAAAAGCAGGCTGCGGCGGAGGAAGCACGTTCAGTGTTAAGCAAATCCCTCAATGCTCGCCGCGACAAGTTGCCCGGGTCCGAGGTCGGTTCAGTCCTGACGCCTGATTGAGCAGCGGGTCCGGACCAGGAGCCACTATGCAGTTTACATGGGCCGACATCCGCGGCATTCAGCGGCAGATCCTCGCCAGGCTCAAACGGGCCGGGGACAAGCATACGGTCGCCGTCGGCTTTGGGGTAAAAAACGCCCACCGTCGACCGCGACGCCGTGTGCCCGCCGTCATCCTGATGGTCACGCGAAAACTTCCGCCCCATAAACTGACCAAGGCCGCGCATATGGGGAAGGCCAGGCGCGTTCGCGTCAAGGTCGGCCGCGGTCGGTCCACTCGTTGGGTTACCCTAGCGACCGACGTGGTCATCGTTCCTGCGGCGATCCCGACCGCCGGCTACGTCCGCATCGGGGTTCAGGAAGGGAGCGCCGCGGCCGCCCTCTGGTGGCGCGACGCAATGGGCAAGGCGTCCTGGGGGATTCTGACAGCGGGGCATGTAGTATCCGGGCAGCCCGGGCGTGCCTTGATCACCCTGCCACACAACGGCGCCGTGTCAGGCAACGTGGTTGTCGCCCCGCAGCGTGGCGATTCGATGGACGTCGCCGTCATCCAAGTCGACGACGCTACGGCCGCCGCCTGGGCGCCCGCAGGCGGGGCCGATCCGCCTTCGGTTCGCCTGCGCAATTTCGCGGCGATGCAAAGCGACGTCGCTTCCAACGTCGACCGGGGCGTCTGCAACGGATATGGGCGTTCCGTCCCGTTCGACACGGAGGTCGCACTCCCCGGCCCGGTCAATTTCGTTGACACCCTACCGGGCCTGCGGTGCCTGCTTCAGGTACGGGCCTTGGCCGGCGGTTTTTTCCGTGGAACGTCGGGATCGCCGTGTGTCGAAGTCCTGCAAAACTCCGCGATGGGCATTGTCGTCGGTGCCCAGTCGTCCGACTTCGCGGTAGGGTACATCCAAAGTATGTCAGAGGTTCTCGATTTTGTACGGCACCGGCTCAGGGCGACGAACCTGCGCCTAGTTCAACTTCTCTGACCGCGTGCCACCCCGAGAAAAGTCCAGTAGTAGTCGGCCCCTGTTACATAGAGCGCTCGATCCGATGCGATTTGTTTCGTCTGGTCGTATCGGGTTCAGCCTGTCGAATACGGAGTCTGTCCTTGCCATCGCCCTCACGGATGACTACATCTGAGTGCACGCGCAATCGCACGTCAAACGAGTGCTGATACCGGCTGGTTTGAGATTCAAAGCCGATTCTCAGGCCAAGAATGTCGATCTAAATGACTTTGCGAACTCCCTCGGATTGCAGTACCTGCCGGTCAACGAAATCCGCGAGGCCTAATCGACTGTCCACAGACTACCGCAGATTGCTGCCGTTCCCCCGCAGAGAGAAACCACTCATCTGTCACCCGACGATGAAAAGCTGTGGCAGACGATCCCCGCCGAGCAGCGAGAGGCCATTCAAGCGGAGCCGGTTATCGGTAGTCGAGAGCTTTGCCTCCACGTGGTAGCTTCAACAGGCCGAGTATCGAAATGTCATCGCTCTCATGGGATCGGATTGATCGGAAGAGCCGGGACGGCTCATTGCCGACCTGGTGCATGGCGATGGCACGGCCTGAATCCTGCCGGACGGGAACAACGCCGGGATAAAATTCGCCCACAGGGTCTTCGAGAGGGTATCGCCCCATTGGGCGGTACAATGGGTGCGGCCGCCGGAAGACGAGCAGCCGACTGACTTCGGCCGGGACAAGCTGGTGACGCTGTTTAACACCAAGAGCACACCTTCGATCTGCGTCGCATAGAGCAGATTTCGGCAATGCTTCCGAAATCTGCTCGTTTTCTCATTGCTTCAACTACATATGTTGTTATTTTATTATTTTCTTGTCTCAATTGGCTACACATGATCTAATCGCGACGTCAGCTTAAACGGGGGGGCGACGCCGGGCAAATCGCCCATGTTGCCTCATGCCACACTACAAAAGGAGAATGCAATGGCACGCGGACATGGTCAGGAAGTGCGCGGGATTTCGGGAATTCTGCGTTCCAGCGTGGACGAGGGCCGGTTCGGACGGATGTTTCGCTGGCTGAGGCCCGCGTTTCCGGTCCATTCAGAGGTCGACCGGCTCAAGGCGGCTGAGGCGCTCACGGCGCTGGCCGGCGCGATGAACCAGAATGAGTTCAAGAAGCGTCAGGACGCCGGTGAAAAGTTCCTCGACTCGGGCATCACCGAGGTTGAGGAGGAGGACGAGAACCCGACCGTGTCCGCCGGTTACACGTACCTGGGCCAGTTCATCGACCACGACATCACCTTTGACCCGGCCTCGTCCCTCGACAAGCTCAACGACCCCGACGCCTTGGCCGACTTCCGAACCCCCAGGCTAGACCTCGATTCGGTCTACGGTCGGGGCCCCGACGATCAGCCCTACCTCTATAGAAACAATGGATTCAAGGACGCCCTGCTGCTCGCCACGGGGCCGGACAAACGCCCTCCCATCCTTAGCGTTCCGCGACCCGACCACCAACGGAACGGGGAGAGCGTTGCGCTGATCGGCGACCCTCGCAACGACGAGAACCTCCTTGTCGGTCAGATCCACAACCTCTTCGTGCGATTCCATAACGCCATCATGCAGAACGCGGCCCTCGTCCCCGACGTGCTGAGCGAAAAGGCCCGATTTGCAGAAGCCCAGCGCCTGGTGCGATGGCACTACCAGTGGATCGTCATCAACGACTTCCTTCCCCGGATCGTCGGGATGGAGACGACGAGGGCGGTGCTTGGCCACACCCCCGGCTTGCCGCTCGCGGCCAGCGGACGGGGCGAGCCGCACCTGAACTTCTATCGGGTTCGATCCGGCATCCCTTACATGCCGATCGAATTCAGCGTCGCGGCGTATCGCTTCGGGCACTCTATGGTGCGTCCGAGCTACTCTCTCAGCGAAACAGTCTTGGGAGGGTCCAACGGGCAGTTCCAGCGCGTGCCGATCTTCACCCTCAACCGCGATCCCGCCAACCTGGAGAACCTCAACGGCTTCCGAACACTGCCGGATGCATGGGGGATTGACTGGAGCTTCTTCTATCCGGACCTGCCACGTCATGCCCCGGCGGAGTTCAAGATCCCCCAGCCCTCTTATCGCATGGACACTCAGCTCGTCGACCCGCTCGCGAGCCTGCCCGCGTTCATGGCCCCCGGGATCGTGTCGTTGGCCGAGAGGAACCTGCATAGGAGCCTGACGCTGCAACTGCCGAGCGGCCAAAGCGTTGCCGAGGCGATGGGCATCAAGCCGATGTCCGACGACGAGCTGTTCGGAGGGAGGGAAGAGACCAAGAAGGTGCTCGCCGATTTCCCCCTGCTCGCGGGTCGGGCCCCGCTCTGGTACTACATCCTTCGCGAGGCCGAGCAGACACAACGAACCGGCGTGCCGGACGAGCACGGCGCCGGCCACCATTTGGGCCCGGTCGGCGGCCGCATCGTGGCAGAGGTGCTGATCGGACTGATTTGGAACGACCATCAGTCATATCTGTATCAGGCCCCCCACTGGGCTCCGCCGAAAGAAACTGCTCGCGCAGGTGGGAAATTCGAGATGTCGGACCTTATCCGCTTCGTCGATGGACCGAGTCCGTTCGTGGCGCCCGTGGTCGAGAAGCCATATGGAACTTAGGCCAGAGGAGAATCGGAGTTTCATACAACGCGTACTTGGTATCTTTGTTTTACGAGTGGGGCTTCAGAAGATGTGAGCCTCGAGGCGAATGAGTTAATTGGGCTGTTACCAAATAGCTGCACTTTTGCTCCCTTTCGCCTAAACACGTAGCCTGCATGTTCCATCGCCATCGTTCGAGAAAGGTCGAATACGGGGAGAGCTTGGATCGGTTGTTTGCTCATCACATGCGGGGTGTTCAATGGGTGGATTATTTGGCGGTCTCGGGGATCTCGTTCACGGTGCGATTGGGAGCAGCCCCTCTACCTGTGGCGGCACTTGTCCCCAAAAGGATACGCACGGGCCGCTATATATTGCAGCGCGCACTCACGTGACGCTGGTTCTGTGGGGGGTCTACAGTACCAGTACGTGGGTCCGGTTTGACGTTTTTCCGGTCTCGGTTCCGTCGACAGTGAGAGTCGTTGACCAGTGGGCTTCCCTGGAAGCGGATGGAGTTGGGCGACGGTTTGTCACGATTGAGAATCCCAACTCCACTGCAGCGATGTTCCTACTGACCTCTTATCGTGGCTGAACAACGGGAGGAAATCCTATGCGCGTACGCGTCTTGTATGACGAAAAAGGGTCCGTCATCTGGGCAGAGCGATTGCCTCGGGACGGCGACTGCCTGCTCGGCGCACCGTTAGCCGTGGGAAGCCAGCGGTTTGCGACACTTTTCGTCCCCAGGGAACTGGCACATCTTGATTTGATATCCCTGTTTTCGACGCTCCGCGTCAATCCCCGCACCGCGACCGCCCAGTGGGCAGGAGCCCGTGCCACAAGCTAACAGCTCCAGCAACGATCCCGCGAAATCGATCACCGCACTAAGGAGGAAGCAAGATGCCGGGCCATTTCACACACATTTACGCCGCACGCCGTGTAGCCGATCTTCTTGCAGGCGGGACTTTTACCGATTGGCCGAAACGGACGGACACCCACACCGCGGCCGCGGCAATATACACGCCGGCAGAGTGCGGGAAGTGGATGAAACGTTGGGAAAAATTCACCGCAATTGGCGCCGTCGGACCCGACCTCTTCTACTTTTCACAGGACTACAATAATCCCATCCTCGGTCCGCAAAGCGACCGCCTGATGCTGCTGTTCGCGACATACTACTACTTTGATGCGGCCATGGAGGATGACTGGGAACCCCTCCTTATCATCCTGGAAGAAGTCAGTTCGGAGATGGCCACCATTCTTCGACTGCTGATCAAGCTGGACAAGATCTGGCAAACCGTGGTCGACGCCTGGAACGCCACGATCGGACCATTCGTCAGCGCCGTCGGCAACCTCCTGGATGGTCTCACGGGCGGACTGCTCAGCCAGTTACAAACAACTCTTGAGGAGCTTAAAGTTGCACTCCTTGAGATCGGCAAGCAAGAACTGTTCACCTTCGCCGACATTTTTAGCTGGTTTGACACCTGTGTACAGAAAGGATGGCCTGAAGCGTCGTTCCTATGGAGCGACATGTCGCACTACCGCGGGACTTCGGCAATGTGCCAAGCCTTGGTGAATCAGGCCGAGTTGCTCAAAACCGGTGAAGGTGGTCAAGAGCGGTTTGAGCAGTTCATGGCGTTTTCCCTGGGTTACATGACCCATGTTGGAACCGATGTGATCGGTCACTCGTTCGTGAACGAGCAGGTCGGAGGCGCATACCGAAATCATCCGGCTCGACATCATCTGATTGAGAACCACATCGATGCATGGAACTATCAGTGCTCCAAGCCCGGCGGGACAATTCCTCCCGACCCTTGGGGATACACAGACGACTACCCGGACCTTTCTATGTCGGCCATGTGGTTCGCGGTCCAGTTGACGCCTGACAAGCCTGAAGGAGAACAGCGACCCTTCCCGCTCCCTGAGGATCCGGTTGCGCGAAAGGAAGCCCTCGACGTTGATGGAGAAATGCCCGATTGGATGGCCGAGGCGATTGTCAAAGCGATGATTGACGCATTCCCGGATTCGAATCACCGCCCCACAATCTTCCAAGGATCCACCTTCCAAAACTCCATCGACGAGGGCGTGCTTACGGAGGCGGTCAAAAAGATCACCGGCCATGAACTCGACAAACCGTTTGACCAGATTCTTGATGGCATTGCGCCAAAGCCATCGTTCGACGTGCCCGTTGGTTTCCCATTGCCTTGGGAAATTGCCACGACCTACCGGATCATGATTTCCTTCTACAAATTCTCCTACAAGGGAACTTGGGAATTGCAGAAACCTCGCAAGCCTGATGTCATTATCTGGCCCCCGGAATCCGATTTTACGAACTTTTTTCAGCCGCCGGATTTCAGCGGCGTCGACAGTTCTGATCCTCTGGAAGATATCTGCGCGATTTTTATCGCCTTGTTCGAATGGGTAGTCAAGGAAATCGAGAACGCAATCGAACTGGTGGGTGATTTGATCAAGATGGTCGTCAGCCCCACGACCTATCCGCTGCGCCTCGCTCTTTACAAATTGGCCATGTCGATTTGGGACATCGCGGTAAAAACCCACGATGTTTTGGCCCATACCGGTTTCGTTATCCCTCATGGCGAACAACGGTACCAAGATGGGGAGTTGCGTCTGCCCAACGAAATTGATATCCCGATGATCACTTTGGGCGGTAGCGTCGATGCGTCGTTCCGCCAGGCGTTGGCGGACGCGATCGATCCGCTAGGCAATCTCGATCAGACCAATTCCGTCATCGCACTGGACCATCCCATATTGGACGATCGGTCCCCGTACTACCCCGTTCTTCGATTTCAGCGCGGTGCGGATGGCAAGTTCATCAGGCCGCCGGAGGGTTGGGAGTATCACCGTCCTTGGGCCTACCCGGACCAGAGCGTTTACACGCCGGATGGGGTCACCAATCTCCTTCTACCGACGCTTACCGAAACGTATGATCCGAACCAGCCGACGGCTTCACCGAGAACGCTTGACGGACACGTCCGTGCCGGGCCTTACCCCGCACGGACCATGCCCGACCAAGTCTTCTTCCGCACCACGGTTCGTCCCGATCAGGATGCTCGGACGCTTTACGAAGGCGCCAAATCTCCGGCCGATACGGATTGGTGCAACATCCTGTTCATTAAACGACGCGAGATGAGATCAAGCCCCTTGGGCGACTTGGTACCGTTTTCCGCCTACCTCATTGGAAAACTTGCAAATCATACGGATTACACGACTCAGTGGAACCTGGACAGTGATCGAGGATATGGCTACCTCACTTGGGATTGGGTACGCGGCCAGGAGAAAGCGAAGACGGATATGAATGTGGAGTACATCGCGCCCGTTGTTGCGCCCCCGGGCGTGAGTACATGGGACTTAGGTCAGACGCCCCTACAGCTTGAATATGTCGGACTCCCGGTGAAGAAGTTTGCTATCCGATCAAAGCGCCGCTCTGTGAAGAAGGCTGTTCGCAGAGCATCATCTCGTAAAAAAACAGTCAAGAAACGGCTAGGTGCTCCATGAGACTTCGAGGCGAAACGAGTTCGTGTGATCGATCGGTGCCCGAGCCGCCAGCCAAGACCTACGGTTCCCCGCGGGAGTGCCGTCCTGCCAACAATCCCAGTTCGGACCCTCCTGCTGGCAAAGCGACCTGTGGTTGTGGCCAAGGGGATCAACGACCGAGCGACGACTCCCGAGCTTGTTGCTGCCGGCGCGAACCCTGCCATAGACCCGGACCCACCGATGGCTCCGTTCCCAACCCCAACCGGCCCGGAGCACCCAGGGGAGACGACACCGGACGGCTTGAAGATCCGAGTCCACTCACACCTGCCGATCTTACGCCAGATCGTCCACCACGCTCATGGGTGGGACCGCGGAAGAACCTCTACCTCCCCTTCCTGTTCATTCGGGCCAATCCGGGAGACGTGGGAACCCGGCTGAACGCCGATGGTACGCGACAGGTGCTCGATGTGTTCTGGGAAAGCCCCGACATCATGATCCAGCCCGGCGTTGATCCGGCCGTCGCGCCGGCTATCCCCAACCAATTCGGTGACACCGCCGTTTCGGACCAGCCAAATACCCTATACGCCCACATCTGGAATTTCGGCCACGCTCCGGCGCCCGAAGTCATCGTGGAGTTCTATTGGTGCGACCCGTCCCTGGGCTTCAACGCGTTGAGTGCTCGGCTGATCGCGCAAACCGTGACCTCGCTCGGCGCCCGAGGCAGTGGAAAGGCACACGCGCTAGTGAAGTGCCCCGTGGCATGGCAACCGCAATTTCTCAACGGCGGACACGAATGTCTCATTGTCCGCGCTTGGGACATGAGTTCCGACCCATTGGGAACACCGCCGTGGGACGCGTCGTTAAATCGACACATCGGACAGCGAAACATCCATGTCATCCAAGCCGCCCCAAATCCGATGAACGCAAGGCCTTCAATGAGGCGGCTTGCTTTGCCTCGGCTTGCCACGGCGCAGTTCAACGCACCTTTGACGCTCAAGGTGGGTCCGCTGTTTGGCGCGCCGGCACGAATCCAAGTCACCCGCGTGGTCCCGTCCGTCGTTCCCTGGCTCCAACTCCGAACGGGCCAGCGCGGAAAGTTTCCCGCACAGGCCGCGCCAACCGGCCTGCCATATCTCTCCAAGCCAGGAACGATCGGCAGCGGATCGCCTTCGGACGGAAATGCAGCAGTCCAGATAGCAAACAGCGACGATCAGCAAGTGAATTTTACCACCACCGATGCACCTCCCGCGCCGGGAGAGGCACATGTTTACCGAGTTGCCGCCAGCCAAGGCACCCAAACCTTCGGTGGATACACAGTCATTGTGATGGGCTAACGATTCGGCCAAGGGCGGTAGGTCTCGTCGCCAACCAGGCTATTTGGGGCTGGCGACCGAATCTGTCGGCTTCGCGTTGTCGTCGATAGCTCGATCGCCATACGGTCGGTTCAAAACACGGCGGATTCGTCAAATAAGTACCGGTGTTCCGCCCTGCTACCGTTCGACCGTTGTTCCTTGCTGACAATTTGTGGCAGTTTTGTGGCAAAACCAGTCTGAAAACAGGCGTGAGACCAGTTTCATGTCAGTACATATTTCGATCCTAAGTCCTTACACTTGACCGTGTAACATCGCTTTTACGTTTAACGTGCGGAGCACCTGTTTTGACTGGGGGTCAAGAGGTCGCAAGTTCAAATCTTTTCACCCCGACTTCGATAAAGCCTGCGAGAGACCGAAGTTAAAAACTTCGGTCTTTTTCGTTGGGGGGTGAAAGTTTGATTTTGGGGCAGTATTTGGGGCAGTTCAAACCAAGTATGCGGGGTACAGGCGTGGGTCGGCGGCTTTTACGATTACACCGTGCGAGCGGAAGGCTGGTCACCTCACCAGATAATGCCGCCAGCAAGAGCGATTCCTTGTACTACAAACTTACCTAAGCATCAGACTGACCTCAGCTCGTCCACCGCCTGGTTCCGCACAACGTCGTACCGGGTGTATCGAATTTCGGATCGCCGACCCTCGGCGCGATAAAATCCCCGAAAAATGGGCTGTGGCGTGCGCGTCGCATAAAATGGCGATTTTGCAAACTGCCCCGCGACCGGCTGGCGTGGTGTTAATCTTCCATCGCCCTGCGCGGAAGTTCCGTCGAGGTGCGCGGAGTTTCCGTCGAAGTCAGCGGAGGGACAATTGGCGAAAACCGACGGGTGATCTGTCGGGCGGCACCGGCAGGCGGCGTTACCGCCATGGACGTGAAGAAGACATGGCCCTGCTTTGACCGCCCTTCCAGACCCACGCATGACGACTGCGTGGCCATGGCACCCCGTGGACATGCCACCCGCCCAAGAAACGTTAGATAAATGTTTGGATCAGATAGCACGTTTGTGTACAATCAAAACAACGACGGGCTTTCACGTTTTAGGGGGGTCCCAGTGCCGCCAGAGAAGATTGAACATCTAAAGCTTATCCAAGGCGTTATCCAGCGTTTGGGTCAGAATTCATTCGCGATTAAGGGATGGTGTGTCACGATCGTTTCCGCCCTGATCGCCCTGGGTGCGAAAGACGCTAGCCCGCGTGTCATCGCTGTCGGCTTCCTTCCAACCTTTCTATTCTGGTGTCTGGACGGGTTCTACCTTTGGCGCGAGCGCAGATTTCGCGAGTTGTACTCGAGAATCGCGAGAGGCGATGATTTACCTCCGTTCACGATGCACACAAACGACGAAGTGCACGTGAAGCTGCAGCGATCCTTGTTTTCCCTCTCGCTACTGGCGTTCTACCTTTGTCTTCTGGGCGTCGCATTGGTCGCGATGATTCTGCTCGCGCGCGGAGCCGATGTTGGCGCTGCTACATCCAAACCATAAAGCGAGAACAAATACGCTAATATGCCAAGAATCGGGGCCAAACGAATGCGAGAGCTAGTATTTGTCAGTCACGCGAACCCAGAAGATAACGATTTTGCGCTTTGGCTGACACTCCATCTCGCGCGAGAAGGCTACCCGGTTTGGCTCGAGAAGAGGCGGCTTCTCGGCGGTGAGGACTTCTGGGCCGAAGTTGAGCAGACAATTCGCGAACGGGCCGTCAAGGTCCTCTTTGTACTAAGCCGCGCTTCCAACATGAAGCAGGGGACAAAGAAGGAACTCGCGCTGTCGGATACCATTAAGCGTGGGCACAACTTCAAGGACTTCATCATCCCGCTCGCCATCGACGATCTTCCGCCGGCCGACCACAACATCTATCTGCATCAGTTGCACGTCATTCCATTCTATCGGAATTGGGCCGACGGCTTTCGCCAGCTGCTGGGAAAGCTCTCTGAAGACGGTGTGGCGAAAGACCCCAGCTATAACAACGACACTGTAACCTCGTGGTGGCGAGATCAGTATTCTCCGGAAAGCGGAGTTGTCGCTGCAACTGAAAAGTATTACTCGAACTGGTACCAGATCCTCAGCCCGCCGGCGAAGCTCTACTGTTACGACGGCCAACCGCGGTCTGACTACCGGACCAATCCGTTGCACTGGCCGAGTCACCAACTTGGAAAGCGTTTCATAACGTTCGCTGCGCCTGACTACTTTAAGCACAACCTAGATATACGGTTTACTCGGGATTTCGTAACGAGAGACGTGTTGCAAGGTATTGTCGACGAACGATTCATCCCCAAGTCGGAGGCGAAGAAGATTGTAAACTATCTTCTCGTCGATAACTGGGTACGGATGATGCATCAGCGACAGATGATGGTCTACCGACTCTCAAACCATAAGTTCTGCGGCGCGCTTCGGGAAGGCCAAGTAAAAGACGACAAAGTGTTCTACGACGGCACAGACGGTAAGCCCGCTTGGCGAGGGCTAGTGGGGTTCAAGACTTTGGGCCGCCTCGATTCAGAGAAACGCTTGCGCAAATGGCATTTTGGCCTACAGGCCAAGGCCCAGTTCTGGCCGATCCAAGCCTATGTAATCACCCACCACGTAGTCTTCTCTGACGATGGGAAGACGCCTTGGACAGACCGTGGACGTCAGCATAAGGCGAGGAGAAACCAATGCCGGAGTTGGTGGAACGACGACTGGCGTGACCGTTCGCTTGCGCTCATGAATTGGTTCGCCGAGGGTTCTGATCAGGTCACCGTTGATTGCGGTGGAAGTGCTATTTCCGTTAGCAGCGTTCCGATGGTTTTTAGCAGCCCTGTCTCTTTTGTTGGTGAAGGCGACACTAGTTCTAACGACCTCGACGAACGAGAGGCCAAGTCCGACATAACGGTCGGATTTGACGATAGCGACGATGATGAGCACGAGGAAGCGGAATGATCGAGCTGCTGCACATCCCCGAACCTCGGCTCAGATTCCGCTACGGCCAGGATCTGGAAGATCCGCGCGATGGATTGACGCTCTTTGGGCCGCTCGACAAAGGAAAGCCCTTCGGGATCCGAGTGGGAGTCATCGGCACGCCAAACGGTATTGCGGACTGTCGGAAATGGCTCACGCGGATTCTTGGTCGAATACACTTGGACGAACCAAGGATTTCTCGCCCCCCCTTTCCCGGCTTTGAAGCCGTGTTCCAGACGCAGCTGAAACCAACCCCTGAGATTGAGCTCATTGTTACTGAGACATCGATCGATCATGCCATATATCAGAGTGACCGACATCAGCGTGTTTACTCCGCGGTCGATCTGTATTCCGAACCAATTCTGAAGTCGCGACTCGAGGACGAAACCGATGTCGATCTATGGTTGGTAATCGTTCCTGACCGCGTCCGGAAGTATTGCAGGCCCACCCAGAATGTGGAGAGCACGCTTAGAATCGAGAGCGGTGGCGACCTTAGCCCCGCAATGGTTGCTCAGCTGGACGAGACGCCATTCCTGTTCGACACGATGAGAGAGAGATTCAATGCGGATTCAAAGCCGTATCGCTATGAGCCACATTTCCATAATCAGTTGAAGGCCAGGTTGTTAGCCAATGGTGTCCTCACACAGGTGCTATTGGAAAGTACGGTGTCCGATCCTGACGCATGGACAGACTGGGAGAAACGCCAATACGGCAAAATGAAGTCCTCGATGGCTTGGAACATCTCAACGGCTCTTTTTTACAAAGCCGGTGGGCGCCCATGGAAGCTAAGCAGCGTTCGCCCGGGCGTCTGCTACGTGGGCATTGTGTTCAAGCAGGATTTCAGGACAGGTAAGGCAAATACTGCTTGTTGTGCGGCGCAGATGTTCTTGGACTCCGGCGATGGCTTGGTGTTCAAAGGGGCGATCGGCCCCTGGTACAACCCCACTCAGGGAGATTTCCACCTGCATCGGAAAGCCGCCGCTGACCTGATGCGACTGGCCGTAAAGTCGTATCACGACTCCTTCGGTGAACCACCTCGCGAGCTCTTTGTTCACGGAAAGGCAGTCTTCAACGACGAAGAGTGGGCTGGGTTCACTTCTGCAGTCGATGAGCGGACTAAACTTGTAGGGGTCAGCATCTCGCAAGGAGACCGCCTAAAGCTGTTCAGCAGCAGCAGCGTTCCCGTGCTACGAGGAACGGCATACGTTCAAAATGAATTCCTCGCCAACCTTTGGACGCGGGGGTTCGTGCCGCGACTGAAAACATACGTAGGCATGGAAGTTCCAAATCCGCTTCGCATCCACGTTTCGAAAGGATCAGCGGATATGCGCGCGGTCCTTGAGGATATCATGGCGCTGACAAAACTTAACTACAACGCCTGTATCTACAGCGACGGAGATCCTGTAACCCTGAAATTTGCGGATACAGTGGGCGAGATCCTTACGGCGGGTCCTGTTCAAGGAGTGCCTCCTCTGCCATTCCGAAATTACATCTAAGCATCGAGACCTCGCCTATTACCGACATGTTCCGATACGACAATTATGAGGAGAGTTCATGTTCAAGGGGTTCAATCTGAAGGACTTTAATCCGATCGCTGGGTTCGTCGAGAAGTACAGAGATCGCGGAGAACTCGTCACCGCCGCCAATCGACAGGCTGTCAGGACGAAGCTTGCATCGATTGCGTCTTCCAGCGCATCCCTAGATGGCACGGACATTCAGAATGCTTGGTTCCCGCAGGTCAACGCGGATGTATTCATTTCTCACTCGCATCGAAACGTCGACGCAACCATGGCGTTGGCCGGGTGGCTTAAGGTTGAGTTCAACCTGACGGCATTTGTTGACTCCAGCGTTTGGGGCTATGCCGGAGAACTACTACGACTAATCGACACCGCCTACTGCCTGAATCCGGGAGGGAAAACCTATAGCTATGAGAAGCGAAATGAGTCGACGAGCCACGTCCACATGATGCTCAGTACGGCTCTGAACATGATGATCGATAAAACCGAATGCCTAATCTTTCTCAATACGCCGGATTCTATCTCCTCCGATGAGATAGTGGAAAAGACAAAGTCGCCTTGGATTTACGCGGAGCTAGTAACCGCCGGCATCGTCCAAACCCGAACACCGGACAGACACCGATCCATAAAGTTGTCGGCTTCGCTCAGTACAAATGAAAGCGTTAGAGATAAAATGGCGAGCATCGAGTATGCCATCCCGAGGCTCGACCGGCTAACAAAGATAAGCGTGGACACACTTAACGCGTGGGACAATGCACCCCGAATCGCCGATGATGAGCATCCTCTCGACGTCCTTTACCGTGTCGTTGCGTCTAAATAGGAAAACGTATCGGACGCTGAGGGCCGACTAGGAAACATCCAACATTCCGCTCTGTGTCGTCGGTGTCCTCTGAGGCTCCCCCGCCTCTCCCGAGAACCCTCACCCGGTTCGACGGCGCTCACGGCGGGCGGCCCTCCCTAAGCGTAGCGAGCGAGGGATGAAGACAACGCCTCCGTGTCTCCATGCCTCCGTGGTTGATCCCGCCGGACAAATGCTATCATTCGAACGGCCGATTCGACGGGGGCACCGGTGACGCAGCGGGGAAAGGAACATCGTCATGTCGAAACTCATCGCACTCATGTCCATGTCGCTCGACGGGTTTGTGGCGGATCGTAACGGCGGCGTGGCCAAGGTGTTCGACTGGTACTTCAACTCACGCGACGTGGCGTTTAACGCGGGTGGGGATGATCCGATGACCTTTAAAGTGTCGCCGGCGAGCGCGGAACATCTGCGCGCGATGTGGGCGGAACTGGGGGCCGTGCTGACCGGCAGGCGGACGTTCGACAAGGCCGAGGGCTGGGGCGGGAACCACGCCTGGGGGCCGGCGTTTGTGGTGACGCACAAGGTCCCCGACGGCTGGCCGCGGCCGGGGTCGACCGTGCACTTTGTCACCGACGGGATCGAATCGGCGGCTAAACAGGCCAAGGCGGCGGCGGGCGCGAAGGCGGTCGGCGTGCACGGGGCGGACACCTTCCAGCAGCTGTTGAACGCCGGGCTGCTCGACAAGATCCACGTGGATGTGGCGGCGGTGCTTCTCGGGTCGGGCGTGCGGCTGTTCGACCACCTCTCTGGCACGCCGGCGGTCCTGGGGAGCCCGAAGGTGATTGCGGGCGTCGGCGTGACGCACCTGCGGTATCCGTTGCGGAAGGCTTAAGGCTACGCTCATTACTCTTACCTCGATCGGATACATGGCCGATATTGAAGAAGCGCAAGTTCACGTATAATTCTTAACGCGTGTCAATTCTCGAAGATCCGCCATCCGATCGACGCTACGACTACGGTATTCCTGCTGCGCTGCTAGCGCGGTTAAAGGGTAACATTCCAGAATTCTCTTCGCTGGCACGTTCAGCCGAAGAGGAGAATATCACCGCGAGGTGCGGCAACTTTAACCAGATCGTTGGTTTTCACGGCAAACATTTCGTTTTCTACACCCTCCTAGTGGAGAAGGCCACCGCCGCCGGGGACACCGTTTTGCTGCAGATGGATCTAGATGCGGAAACCGCCAGCGCATTACGACGTCAAATCGCCCTCGACATCGCTGACAAGCGGATGCGATGGGCGCGGCGGGTACGGCGCGGTTATTGCGGCTGGTTGATGACCAACCGCGAATTCCTGTCCGAGCACGACGCGGTGTTTAAGAAGCACCGACATTACATTCCGCGATACGGGTGCGGCGTGGCCTACGTGCCGGGATCAGACGTGCCGCTTTATCCTTCGCTCCTCAATCAGAAGGGGTATCTGCAGTCGTTCAGCTCCGACTTCGAGGAGTTCTGCCAGCGATGGCACTTGGAGGGAATGGCCGGCCCTTACCTGCCGATACCCCATGTGCCCCATTCGCCACTAAAGTCCCTTGAACAGTTCACGCCGAAGATGATGAAAGCGGGCGTTCTAATCTACATTCCGCACATTTTTGCCCTTCCGAGTGAAAATGAATTACGATCGATCATCGACTACGCGCAGCGTGACAACGGGCGACGGGAGCCCCATCTGGCCGGTTGGTTGGAAGTGGTGGCGACCAATCGTCCCAACAAGGGGCGGGAGCTAGCCCGCTACGGCCGCATCTTCGAAGTACAGCATTTCTTGCGTCTGCTGCGAGAGCGTTACGCAAAACAATTGGTCAACAATAAGCAGCGATTGATGCGGGCCTTTGCCGAACTGTTCGGCCACAGCGACATCGACACCATCAAGAATGACTTTAGCCTGATCGAGGCTGCAGCGATTCTAGATCCCCTCCCTACGAACGGTCGCGTCTAAGCTTGCTTTAAGCGAGCTTAATTTCTGCCAAAAATGCGTCACTATCTACTTGATGAAGGATTAGCGGTTGGAGATTGACCGCGCTCCTTAGTTCGACATGAAGGGCTTGATGGACTTCGCACGCCACGCGCATTCGCCTTCGCGGCACTAGACCATTATCTGACTATACCTGTGCTTTAATGGGTGCTGCGAGCGAGGTGGATTCGTTGCGAATCGGTACGGGTGCGTCTGCGACTGAACATTCCGAAGACTCCCTAGTGCGTTCACAAATCGGAAGTAATTGGCGCCAACTGCCACAAAAACTGCCACAAAATCGAATTTTCACCTAACAACAAAAAAGACCGGAGTTCATAACTCCGGCCTCACAATACGTTTATCGAAATCGGGGTGACAAGATTTGAACTTGCGACCTCTTCGTCCCGAACGAAATCTGTGGCCATTGATACCGTCGCAAAAACACCCATCATCACCAGTATTCATAAGCACTTATGAACTGCAGATCAACTGATTTGGAAGTGAGTCCTGAACTGATTTCGGAACCCGTTTTGCCCCAAATCTGCCCCAAAACTGTCTCATTCCGATCATCTTCCTCACACAGCCCTCGTTGATATCAAGCCAGCTTATTCTGATACTTCGACGATCGCTCACGCCAGCCCGCAAAGCACGACTGGCTCAGGGATTGACGATATTTCGGCTTACAGCTTCTGCTTCTCTTTGTTGTCCAGAATTTTGACGGCTCGCTGAATCTGAACCTTTAACTCTGATGCTCCAGCATTAGATGAATTTGCATCCAATAATTTTTGTGCTTGCGCTACCGTTGCTCTCAATTGAGAAATGGCACTGTTTTGAGGATTCGATTCAATGGAGTCAACCATTTGCTTAACGTAGTTAGACATCACGCTGGTTTCGTCGCGATCTATCGTAGCAGCAAAGTCTTTTTTTTCTTGTGCTAGTTTTTCTATTTTTTTCTCGATCGCGATCGTAACCGTCTTCGTGTTTAGTCTATCTTTCATGTGGTTCATGGCTTCGACTACTCTGGTCGTTTCCTGCTCTTCTTTTGATTGCATCGATGGGCCCAACGACACATACTGCAGTAGAGCTATGGCGAGCGTCGCCTCATTAGCCTTAATTGAATCCAAGACCTTCGGAACTTCGCCAAGATTTATTAAGTTTCTTCCGCTAGCCACTCGCAACGGCTCTTCGGGACTGCTTAGAAACCATGACCACAATTCTGTTCGAAGTTCCTCTCTTGGTCGACGAGCCATCGAATTTAGAACCGCCGTTTTGACCGCCACGTCATTCGCCCTTGCTAATTCAAGAAGTGCATTTCTCGCCTGGACATTTCCGTCACGACTCCATTCGCACATCATCTCAGCAACGTGGGTGGCAACATTGGTGGAAGGCTTCGCGAATAGCGCTTTCCTAGCAGAACTAACATCGATTGAACCACGCCTGTCGAGAGCATCAAGTGCGGCACGCTTGACAACCTCATCCCGATTTGCGTCAAAAGTGACGCTCCATAGAAATTCCTCCGAATGACTATCGCTTGCTCCGAGTAGCAGCCGAATTAGCGCAACTTGATCAACCGGTTTTGCTTGACGCTCAAGAGAATCGATCACTTCAGATGCCTCCTGCTCAGCGAGAGGTACAGTCAAGATTCTTTCGGCAATACTACGTCGTTTGTCGTTATCCACTTCGTTTAGATACGCGGTCAACGACTCTTTCAAGGGATCGATCCTTCTCGCGGCGAGCGATCTAATTTCATCGAGTGTAAAGCCATACAAGAGTTTAGCACGGCGTTCAACCGCCATTCGGTTTTGCATATTCCCCTCTGCAGCAATTTCGGAAATCACAGAAGTTAAAACATCCTTACGAAGTCGAGGCAGTTCAAACGCTGCAGTAGGCAGACCCTCATGCGAATACCGTGTTGTCAAAGATTTTCGTATTGCTTCTGGACTATCGCTGTTTTGCACAGCAATCAACACGGCCTTCTGGGCGGCTATAAGCTTAGAATTTTGATCGACTCGCGGCACCCTCGGATCGCCCAGTCCCCAAAGTTGATTAGTAGCTGTAAAAACCGAAGCGGTAGTAATCGTTCTGACATTTGGAGCCCGACTGACCCACTCTTCAACGGATTTTTGGCTTGCTACAGGTTCAATAAGGCGCTGATCGATTCCTTTACTTCCAAAATACTGTTGAACTTCCTTAGCCGCCGCAATATCACCCCCGGATTTATATATCTTATTGGCAACTACCATCTGCGCGAGTAACTGGCCGGAGTCGATGGTTAGCCCGACATCGCCCGCTCCACTTGCTGTTAATTCTTCCAAAACGGCAACCGCATCTGCACAGTCGCCAAACGGATTTTCAATTTTCAGCACTGAATACGGTTTTGTTGTCGCCGCTGTGGCCAAAAGTGAGAACACGAACAGAATCTGGCTTGCTAGCATTCTGTTGAATTTCATGGCACACCTCAATATGGAACGGTAGCCCAGTTACTGTAATCGATACAATCGAACACACGATCTCCCGCTGGATTGCCATTAGTAGTATCATCATTTCCCAAAGGGTCGAACGGTCCATCTGGATGATTCCACCAATTCTTCTTGGCGTTTACGAAGTACCACCCATAAAACGCTCCGGGAACTTCAACATCTGCAACTACAGCTTTGCCTCCAGCCGCGATGTTGTGTCCGATGAAATTATTTTCGTTGATAACTACTTTGGAGTCACTTTTATCAACGACAACTCCGAAGGTGGTAATTGCCCCCATCTTGAAAGTATTTTTGGTGAAAATCACAGTATCAACGTATATTTTGTTCACGTAGGCATGAGTTTTGTTGTTGTCGAATACCGAGTATTCGACCGTTACATTTTTACACTTTGCAAGGACAACACCCTTGTCGTTCTCCGTGAACAATCCTTGGATACGTTTCCCAAGCGTATCTGAGTCAAATATCCCACAGGCTGCTCCTTGATGATTCTTAAACAGCGAATTGTTGATGTTTAGATAAACACGATGGGTTGCAAATATGCCTGAGGCCTGGGCCCCTAAATCCGAATGGGATCCGCCAGCATTACCGTCAAAAGTAACGCCATCTACAGCAAGTGTTATGCTGCCAACCTCGTCTGAGTCTGTCTCAGCGAAAACGCCACCGCCATATACATTTGCCGAATTGTTCTTAAAAGTATCGCCGGACTTTAGATAAACGCTGCTACTGGTCACAAAGGTTTTGTCCGGCTGCGCTATAACGTAAATGCCGCCGCCGCTCCCAACCACGCTGCTATTGTCTTTGAATAAATTTCCGCCGTTGGAACCGAGGTACGAATTCCGCATGTAAATTCCACCGCCACTCTTACTGCCATTGGACGTGTTGTCCGAAAATTCATTATCTTTGATAAGTGTGGCACCCCTAACTGACTGATGCAATCCTCCACCCGCCCCAGTGCCCGTATTGCCACTAATTTTGTTGTTCTTCCAGTCACCACTACTTACCGCACCTTGAGAAATCGCACCGCCATCTCCTTGTGCACTTGAATTCCCAATGAGAGAATTGTTTGTCGCCGTGACTGAAGCATATGTAAAGGTGCAGAGAGCGCCTCCATCTCCCATTGCAACATTTCCTGCAAGTTTCGAATTCACAATATTCAATTTAGTGTCTTCGGCGTGAGCGAATATTCCTCCCCCCCGTGACTCAGGGGGCTTTGTTGGGTCTGAATATGTTGTTCTGTTTCCAATGATTTCACATGTATCAATATCACTAGCTGAACCACCATTGTTAGCGGTTAGGCCGAGATAGGGAATTCCAACAATGAGGGCGGTCAGGTCGTCGGTTTCACCAATCAAAGCCACACCACCACCCAAATCGGCAGCCGAGTTCCCAGAAATCGTACTGTTCTTAAGCGTTAGTGACCCGGAACCATCTGCACTTCGAAAGACGAGTCCGCCACCGTAAATGGATGCAGTATTGTTTTGAAGCAGAGTTTTTTCAACAGTGACTGATGATTCCATTACGTATAACCCCCCTCCACCATTGAATGCGGTGTTTTCTTCAATCAAGCAACCATGAATCGTTGAAGTACCTGAACAATAGCCCATGAATATTCCCGCGCCATAACCAAGGCTGCCTCCGCTTAGCCTTGCTTTGTTCTGAACCACCTTACAATAACTAACACTTGCTCCGGGTTGATTTTTCACAAAGATTGCGCCACCTTCAGTGGATAGCCCACCGGTAATCTCCAAGCAGGCTATCTTCGCTCCACCATTGAGTACAAAGACCGACCCGGAAGCTACCGTTCCGCCGCCATCAACTTTCGGCAACGAATTAAATTTAAAGGTGGTTTTGTTGCTCCCGTCGTAGGCACCGCCCAGTCCAACAATTAAACTGGTACCAACGATGTTCGATTCGTTGTAGGTACCTCTGGCGATGGCAACATTGTCGTTTGCACCGCCTATAGCACACGCAGCCTTGATGCTTCTAAAGGCCTTCCAGCCATAGCGCGGTAAATCGAGTTCGTTGCCCGGACTAACCAAACCAATTGCTCCGTCATTAGGGTCAACGTATGTGATGGTTAATCGCACTTGATCGCGATCAACTTCGAAGTTGTCAATTTCAGCTATGAGTGCCAAATCGACTACTCCAGGCGATCGACCCTCCGCTTTCCAATCAGAATTCAGTTGGGCCGGAGTAACGTCCTTTTCAGTTTCCTCGTCGCTAAGAAATGAGTCCGCACCACGCAAGACTTCCAGCTTTCCAGCAACCGAAGCTTGTGGTCCCACTTTCGCAATTTTAAATTTGACGTAATCTTTTGCTGATTCCGGATAGATCGACCAGTTAGGAAGCCTCACTCTATTGCGCAAATCGCGAAGTGTCGGGAAGTCAGTTTCAGGAATCCAAGCTTTGATGATACTTCCCTCCCCATGCTCTAAATCTTGATCAACAACGTCATCGTCGCCACGACGAGAAATGTCAAGATTGACGGCTATTACAGTAATTTTTGCACTATCACTGCTTCCCAACCCACCATCTGCTTCCGACCTGTATTCTGCGGTCAAAGCAATGTCTCCAACTTCATAACTCGTTACCGTTCCCTCTATATATACTTCCGTTGGAGAAGTCAGTTGGCTTACAAACCATACGGGACTGTTCAATAAGTTGATTTCGTTTTGCTTTGTTTCATTCTTCCAAGCACGAATTCGGCCACCGTTAGACTGAAATACAGCGCTTAACATCACGACACCATCGCCCGGAGCTTCCGGTTCGAAGGTAATACGCACCAACATCATGTCCTTCTCGCCGGATACAACAGAATCATCCTTATCAATAAGGCCATCCCCGTCATCGTCGTTGTCGTTCAAACCGACAAATCCGCCGGGCGTCATTTCGTTCGGACCCTCGGATTCCTCGTCATCTTCAGCAAGAGCATTTTCGCCTTGTACAATTTCGAGATTGATCCTGAAGATCAGTACTTCAACCTCTTCGGACCATACTTCTTGATCGGAACGTCCATTTGCACTAAAGACGGCCTTCGCTTTGAATTTGTGCCGTCCCAATGTAGGTGAATAATTCTCCTTCCAATGGATATTGCCTTCTGAATCCAACTCTCCGACATCGGTTTCGTCATCGTAAATCGTAACCTGAACTGATTCATCTTCGTCAAGACCACTGACGGTTGCGATAAGCTTAAGAGGGTCATTGATGCAAGCCCACTCGATTGGCGTCTCTGTTTCATCGGACTGCCGCACCACTATTAGCGATACGCCCTCATCGTCACCCCATCCTGATTTGGATGGAATCGCTTTGGACGAATCCACTACAAAGAACAGACATAACGCCAAGATCAGATATTTAATCATGTTCAACCTTCCCATAATTGCTTTCATCTTTTCCCTTAGTTCCATTCGCCTTTTCCATTAACACACGTCGCCACAGGATCCATTCGATCTGCAACGCGCTGTTGACTCCCCGTTTTTGAAGTGCTGACCCGAAACGCGCCATACGATCATCGCGCAAACGCCGTACCGTTGCCACATTAGCCGTTAGCTTATTCCCTGCGTCAGAAACAAGAAACTTTGATGACGATTCAAGGGCGAGTCGACCCATATTTCTAAGTTCCTCAAGAGTCAGATGGCGAGACCGTTGCTGGCTGTTTAATTCATAAGGCATGAATAACGGACCGTACATCTGAGCTAAATAGCCTCCCAAACGAAATGGTGCGGTGTGAGCATGGAGGGGCTTTCCCGAAACCGAATAATCCGCATCGGCCAAGGATCGCATGAATTGGGCATGTAGCTCATTACTCAATTCGGCCCGCTTTGCGGCAGGCTCGATTAATGGACAGAAAATATGCTCGCCCTCGGCTGATTCAACATTGTGGAGGTCAATAGTGAGATCAAGACGGTTGCCATCATCAACCCATTTCTTGAAGAAGTTCGCATACTCGATTGCTTCTGGCGAATAGTCAGCACTATGAACAAATTTTTCAGTTATACCTTCATAAATGGAAGCCGCCGCCGCATCGGGATCAAGTACGGGAATGGCAATGAGCGTGAGATTTTTACGCAGTTGAATCGCTGCAGGTGCGTTGCTTGAGAGGAAGTCGATTGCTCCTTGAACCGCCCAACTCGTATCGTGTTCATTTCCATGTTCGCGTGCATAAATAACCAAGCAAGGAACTGTCGCAGGATCGGCGTCGCCGATTTGGATGATTGTTAAGGGATGGCCATTCTCCGACTTTCCAATATTTACTATTTTGGTACTGGGACGCCCCTTCAATGAGTCTACATATTTCGCATTGTATTCGACCGTATATGGACACCGCATGGCCACATACACGCCGTCCGACTCATAACGCTGTACGAAGCTGTATGTCCCCGTATACGTTCCCTCCCCCATCCATACGTTGGAGATGTACTGCCAATTTTGCCCACTCGTGTCCGGAAGCAGCGGGCCGTTGAGCGCCTTGACCCGCGGCATGGGCTGTGCAGGCGACTTAACCGCAAATGCCTCCAACTCGTCGATGGACGGCACGTCACTGAATACCGGGTTTAAGCTCCACCATTTGTTCAGCGGCGCGTTCTGGATGTCCACTCGCACCGTTTTGCCTTTAACCCCTTCCAGACGAAACATGAACCAGTTGCGGGCAGTAGGCTTCCGGATGCTCACTCGGAAATGCGTTGCGCTAAGTTTCTCTACTTCCAGTGGCGTGGAACACTCAAACCCAGTCACGACTTTGGCAATGTCCTGCTCACGTGTGATGCGGGCTTCATCCCGCTCCCGCTGCTCCTCAAGCGGCGGCGGGATTTGAAGTTTGATGCGATCCAATTTCGCCAGCGGGATGGCGGTGCTGCCTGCCGGTTGGGTCGTTGGCCATCCGGCCAGTTCGGCCACCTCGGTGTGTTGCGACTGCGATGAGAGCCTGACCGGCTGCAGCAATTCCGGTCTGCCAGTCGAAGGCGTATCGGGGTTTGCCAGTTCGGCCGACGGAGCATCCCGCAGACTGGATGAACGAAGGGCCACCGACTTTATTGCCACGGCATCGTCGGAAGGCTGCCTCTCCACCATTAATGAGGCAAGGGACTGTTGATTCGGCTTGTCACGAGTGGGAAGGACCACCGCGCCTCTGATTGATGTCAGCGAGATCAGCGGTGGCTTTTCTGACAGATCGGCTCGGAGCGAGACGGGCTGAGGCGTTTCGCCCGGCTGGGTCGCGGGTGTAAAACTGCGCATAACGTAAGGACCCACAATGCTGACGGTTTTATCAGTTTGCTTCAATGTAGCCAGCAGGGGATGATCCAACTTGTCAGTCGTGAGATCGGGGGCAGTAACTTGGACCCTCGCCAACAAAATTTGAGGGGACTTTTCAACCGGATTTGTCTTGGTGCTGACAAATGGATGAATTTCGACCGGCAGAGTTGTAGGTGTGATGCTGCTCACGACACCTGGCATCTCAACGCTTTGAGCTTGTCCACGGAGCTTTGCTATTGGCACCGATCGGGCGGCTTGCTGCTTCATCTGCGATCTTTCGGCCTCGACTGCTTCTACGCTTTTTTGCGCTCCCGCCGATCGCGTGTTCCCGGAACTGCCAAAAACAAATGGCCAGACCATGGCACCGATGACCACCATCAACCCCACCATTATTCCACTGGCGATCAGTAATGCCAGCAACTTGATCGGCCACGAGGGCTTGGTTGGCTGTTTCCCCATCGCTGTTCCCCCTAAATTACTTACCCTGCTGGGCCAAGATGTATGCATTAGCCGGCCCGATGGCACCGGTCTCAGCTCGAATCGCCCTGGCGACACTCTCGGTCATCATCGCGGATTGCTTTGGATCAGTGGCCATTTCGCTGGCGGATTCGAAACATTCGCGAGCTTCCTTAGCTCGATCGCAGAGTAAGTACAGATTGCCTTTGGCAAGAAGGCCATTTATGTCATTGGCCGACCTATCCGCGATAGACGCTTCGAATGGCTTGGCATCGATGGTGATGGACTTCAGCAAGTTTTCACCCGCCGGCGAAGCAGTGTTTCCTGCGGGCTGAGTTGTTGGCGCCGCCGCCAAGGCAATCTGCTGAGCCTTGAACTTCTTAGCTAAGCCCTTCTCATTCGTGCGGGCTTTGACCAATGCAGCGCACAGGAAATCAATGGCGGCTTCGGTATCAGCCATCTTGCAGACATTATAATATGCCTTTGCCGCCGAGAGTGCTGCGT
Source organism: Phycisphaerae bacterium (assembly GCA_031377185.1). Taxonomy (GTDB): domain Bacteria; phylum Planctomycetota; class Phycisphaerae; order Tepidisphaerales; family Tepidisphaeraceae; genus JANMES01. Next base: position 37,627 of record JANMES010000158.1, on the reverse strand, counting down.
CATACTTTCCTGCTGCCATCAGCGATTGAATTCGCGTCCTTTGGAGATCAGCCAAAACATTCGTCTGGCCTGCCGCCCTAAGGATCCCGTTGACGGCGAATGCATCCACGTCGTCGTACCGCTTGGCTTTCATCAGGGACGTTAGCCACTTGCCCTGAACAGTGTATTTAGCCGGTTTTGGCTTACCCGAGTCATCGATATCCTGCGGATCGCCAATTAATTCCTTAATGCGATCCACCGCCGCTTGCTGCTCGGCTGGATCACGACTGTTAAGGCCGTCATTTATGACATCGATTTCCGACTTGGGCCGCGTGGTGGTTGGGGCTGGCTTAGCGGCGTTTTGGGCATAGCCGCCAGCGCAGAGAAAGCAACTGGACAGAACCCCGACTTGCAATATTCTATGGATTGTCATCCCTATCCCCGAGGAAATAAGCTGTGTAGGAAACTACAGAAGCAGCAATTCTATCAAAGTGTAGTCGCAAGGCCCTAATAAAATATTGAACTGTTTTGCGACAATCATCCGTCGGTTTTGCGTCATCATCTGTAGCCCATTCGAGCGGGACGGGCACCGGAGGAATCGTGATGAATGCCGACTATAGACGTATTCGCTAATAAGCTAATAAATCGCGAAGAATGCTGCAGACTTCTCTGGATTGTGTCCCCTGCGATCGTAGAGCTTCGTGGTTGAAGGATCGGCATGGCCGACATCACGCTGCACGTCTTCAAGACTGGCGCCATTAAGGAGTGCTGTAGTAATGAAGGTCGCCCGCATCGAATGGGCGGAGTAGCCGGGGCCGAGGCCGGCTTGGGCGGCATAGTGTCTCAGGAGGCGGTCGATTCCCTCGGGATGCAGACTTCGACGGGGGTTGCGGAATCTTGCGTTGACGTAAGTCGGACGGAACAGCGGGCCGTCGAGATCGGAGCCGTGACCGGCGGCAGCGAGATAGTCGTCGATCCGCTGGGCGGTCTGGGGGTTGATGGCGAGCGATAAGTCTTCACCACCTTTGCGAATGAGGTGCAGTGACTTGTAGCCGGCGTTGGTGTGGTAGTCCTTCACCAGCAGCGACGCGATTTCCGATCGACGAGGGCCCGCCTGGAATCCGATGGAGAGAATGGCCCGGTCGCGGAGGCCTTGCAGTGTGGTGGGATCGGGGGCATCCAGAATCTTTCTCGCCTCCTTGGCCGAGAACGCCCGGGTCGTTCCCTGTCTTCGATTTACGCGGGGGCGTTTGATATCTCGAACGGGATTGGCGTCGGCGGCGCGATGAGCAACCAAGTGTGCGAACAGCGAGGACAAAGCGGAAAGCCGTCGCCGGATCGTGCGGGGCTTGGCCCCTTGTTCTCTCATCCGGTTCTGCCAGGCGACCACCGCGGCACGGGTGACGTGTTTCAACTCACTCGCCTGCTTAATGCCCATGCTCTGGATGAAATGCCGGACATCTTCCTTGTACGCCCGGCGGGTGTGATGCGACAACTGCCCGGCCAGCCACACTTGCTCTTCAGGCACGGATCGCAGCAACTCCAAGGATAACGCGTTGGATTTTTGTGGCTGGTCGCTCGGAAGGTGAGCGTTATTTGAGTTGTCGGGAATCAGATTCATACACGCGAGAAACCGGATTAGCGCGTTCCTTTTCGCACTTGTTCAATTGACGCAACAGAGCATAGTTGGGTGCCTTTTTCGTCCTTGCCATGAAAACAAGCCGGTTTCGAAAACCGGTCTGGCCGCCTGACAAGCCCTTCCAATTCAGATACTTACGACACGCCCCCAAGAACCTTGCCAGCCAGCTTGCCAATTGAAAAGCCAAAGTCCGATCCACCAGATCTCGTCATGCTTCCCACACAGGACGGGTTCATGGAGTGGCAGGAAGCACCGGAGCTCGCAGAAGTCGTTAACGTCTGGTTCAACCTTCCCCGCCCCATCATCGCCGCAATCCTCGCGATGATCAGGACGTCGCGTAGGCCAAAACAGGAATAATTGATCGCATGAGACAGTGATTGTGCAATCAGGAATTTTACAATCCCTCTGACTCGCCTCGGAATCCAATTCCGTGGCAATTGTCAGATCCATTTTCATTGCCTGTAGTTCAACTAACCCTGAGCTCATGTGACGCATCGCCAACACGAAATATAATCGGGCCACCCGGTCGTATCTCAATCTGAAGGTTCCAGGATTCACAGTTGTAACTGTGCTCGCCCAACTTCGTTACTACCACATCCTCACTCAACACTGTTGCGAGTCCCACGTCCAGTCGTGCACGGTCGCCACGTTCTGACTCAATGTTTACTCGTTTCGTACTAGGAAAATACTTGAACGCTAGCCCAGTCATTGTCCAAGTTGACTCAACCTCGCGCGGGCGAACTGCTGAAGATTCTTTCGGAAAACTCTTTGCCAATTGACCCAAGAGTGGGAATTCTGGCCCTAGATCTTCCATCTTCCACCCATTCTTAGCTAATTGTCTGTTCGCCTCTTCCTTATGCTCGGTCGCTCGCGCCCTAACCGCCAAATTTTGAGGCTCCGCCTCGCGCTCAGCTTGCCGTTCTTCGCGCTGCACCTGTCGAAATTTGCATCGAATCCATCTCCGCCTTGCGAACTCCTTCTCCTCTGGTGTCGTGCCTTTTGCTTCTTGCACCCGCTCATAAAAACGAAGCGCATCGATATCGAGAGCAACGCGCTCGATGGCAGCCCCAGCAGCGTCGATCGGCAGTGCAGGACGCCAGCGGTTCCACACAGTAGCATCCGTCATCAGCAGTTCGCTTAATGTGACTGCAAGCATCTGTAAAACGGCGCCACGCTCACGTACAACTGCATCAGAGACAGCCAATTCTGGAATAATTGTGCGATACACAAGCGACTGCTCTTCCGACACCCTCACAATGCGCTTTCGCGATTCCTTTCGAACATTGTCGATTTCACCTTTCCCAACGATACTGAATGCTCGTTGAAAATGAGCCTTGTTACAAAGCGTCTTAAGCAGGTGCGACAACGCTGTTACTACGTCCGCGTCCGTAGAACCTGAATCCCGAACTATCTGACGCAAGCACTCTTCCGTTTTCTCAATTTCCCCCACTGCCGCGTACCATCCGCTCGCCTCAGTTGGCTTGCCTGCGCGGGTTAAAAAATCTGCAGCCAGTCGACCTTCCTCAGGACTCAGTGGACGAGCATTCGGGTTGATCCGCCGAAGTATCGATTGCGCATAGGCGTCGCGATACAAATCCGAACCCTTGTCCGCTTCTAGAATCGTCATGACATCCTCAAATCTTCCAGCCGCAAGCATTACCCTCGCCAATAAAACGCGATCAAAATTTACTCCGATCGACCGCACCCGATCGACCCGCGAAGCTAATGCAATTCTTTCCTCGACAGAACTCGTGGTCGCCTGATCCACGCCGCGCTGCAACACCTTTCCTAGAGACGCTGACCAAGGCCCATTAATGATCTCTGACCCCATAGCGGGCGTGCCTTCGACTTTTTGGATTAAATATTCCAGCAGCTGGATTGTCGCGGCGGTAGTGACCATCCGTTCTCGCAAAAAGCTCGACACACGTGCCTCGGGCGTATTAACGAGCTCACGATATGTGGAAATTAATCCAACCACTTCTTCGTGATGCTCGCCACACCAGAATGAGGAAAGTGCCTGATCGGACATTCCCGCGGCAGCAAAACGACGGCCACTTTCTAGATAATCACGCTCAAATCTCGCTGCGAAACCCTTACATTTGTCCGCGTCGGCGGACATTTTCAGATGCCCATAATGAATAGCCGCCTGACGAAGCAAATATGCATCCTCCTTACGAAACCCTTCCTCCTCGAATCGTTTTGCCAAGGCTCGTGGATCATCACGATCGTCACTCCAATTGTCGGGTACGCCTTGGGCCAGCATTCCGCAATGCTCCCACCAATCGGCTTGCCCACGAGGTAGGAGTTTGAGGATTGTTCTAAGGTTATCTTCCTCTGTGGCAAACCCCCAAGAATCCGCGAGAGCCTTCTCGTTGTCGACGATGAAGAGTCGCCGACGCGCTCGGCTTGCGGCTACGTATAAACCATTCATGAAGTATTCCAAAGGCAACGCTTGATCACGATCTACCTTTGATGCGTCCTTCGCAGCTAGGCGGTCAGCTAGCGTTTTCGCCTCCGAACGGCTTCCAAAACCATACATGAGAACACGATTGAATTCCTGGCCCTTCGAGCGAGCCGGAGACAGCACGTTCTGCGGTGTCCCGTATTCGTCGCATTCAACGACGTCGCGAAGAAGCTCATCGTTTTGTACGAAATCCTTCTCGTCTCCTTCCTCGCATGGAACAATTATGACCAAATCCTTCTGTTCCCGTATCGCCTGTTGCAGACGCGGGTCTTCTGATCTGAAGTAAACAGGCATCGGCGAGGACTCTTCTACATTCCATGTGCTCTGCGGGCGCAATGAAGTGAGCGCAAAGGCAGCGGCCCGTACAGCTTGGATCGAGTTACAAAATCGAACGATGTTCTCCGTGGATCTATAATTGAAGGATAATTCGCGGTAGTTGAGTTCCGGAATATCCCGCCGAATCTGAAATCTATGAAGTGAACAAAGAACTCGTTCCGTGAATCCAGCCTTGACGGCCTCCCAACGAAACCCTGTCGGGTGAAGAGTCTGAAACGGATCGCCGGCAAAGACAAATGGAACCCGGCGCACATCTTGGGGGTTCAAACTACGGTTGGAGAATAGACTCAATCTATACAACAACTCAATTTCAAGGCGTGTAAAGTCTTGGGCCTCGTCACAAAAAATCGAACTATATCTTGGTTCAACGACACTTTTCTCTATCAAAAATCTAGCGAGATCTTGTTCATCCCAGTAACCATCGCGGCCACAAAGATCTCGAAACCACGCCGACCACACTCGATCAAATACGGTTTTAAAGCGCTCATGCGACACGGAGCGTTCTTCTCGCGGCATGTCTTCATAGTCGTCACTACTCTGCATTACGCTATCGACACTCAATCCCTTTATGTACGTGCGGATCACATGCCACGACACCTGCGGGCCGAAGTCGCGACGTGAATGCGGTTCGCGAGAGTGTCGTTCTTCCCACATTCGCCGAAAACGCGCGTAGCTTACGCGCTTGTCGATGGGAAATCGTTTCGCACGCTCCGCAGCTGGTACCATGTTGAGAAGAAAGGTATGAAAATTACAGAAGCATTTGTCAACGCCGGCCATCGCAGCTGCTTGATCTTCTCGCGCCGGCAGGTTTTTAAGCAGCATATTGTGGTTGGCAGCAAGAAGACTAGATACAACACCCCTGGCGACTTCGACAAGCTCGTTGCTGCATGCAAAATAGAGGGGCCGCGACCCGCGATGACCCGACTTGTGGAGTGTTTGTATCCACGCGGCATAATAATCCGCGAAAAGGTATTGGAGTATTGTCGATTTTCCGCTGCCCGCTCTTCCATTGATGAAAAGCGGAAATCCTGAACCGACGCTATCCATTCTGCGGACGGAGTTGAGTATCTCAGCTTCCTCAGGCGACATCGCCAAATTGGCTGCCGGTTCCTTCTGGACCTGCAACCAAATATCCGCATCGTAGCAAATCAGAGCCGGGTAGCTGCGAACACTGACGCGCAAAATGTCGGCCCCTGCACATCGTCCGAGACGCTCGTCCCATCTGGCGTTAAGTTGCGCGATCTCGTCTTCGGTCGGCCCAAACAATGCAGAAACCAACAGTAGCCGCTTACCGTCTGCAGACCACCGATACGCGATTTTTACGCGCGGCTCGCCGACTGCGTTTGCCAAACCGGTGGTTTGCGCCCCGTCAATTATCTCGGAGAGTGCGCCGGGCATCATGGCCAGGCGATCGCGGATTCGCTGATCGTCCACCGACTTTACCCAATCAGCTGTCTCATAGATCAGTACGTCGTCAGCATCTATTTGGCCGACTTGTGACCACAGAAATTCTGTTTCCGCGTCGGTCACCATCGGCAGCGGTTCCGGCGGATCAACGTGCGTGCGATCCGTGACCCATTTTTGCAGGTCAATACTCTGCAAGCAGGTTGACAGAAACTTTTGCCCTACGGTCTCTGGGTCATTCTCGAAGTGCTGGTACTCATTTCCCTTAACCAACAAACGCAATAACAACACTACGAGGTGTTCGCCAATCTTCTGCTCTGCCGCTATTAGGCGATTGTTGTATGCCCATTTCTTCTTGCAAGTCAGAAACGGAGGTGGAAAACGGTCGAAAAAAGCCGTGGACTGCGATGCCTCGATTTCGCCAGCGAATTCATTGACCTTGTCCTTTGTCACGCCCATATTTCGGGCATCGTTACGGAGTTCGTCGCTGGCGTATACGAGAAGGGCCATAACCTCACCTCTAACTGTAGTGTGTCAATCCATCTGTCCTTCGGCGTCAGCGGACGGGCGTTCCGCCTCGGCTAATAAGTGCGTTGATGCCCTTCAACTGCAGCAGCGTATTTGTCCATGAAGATGTCGGCAACTTTGTACAGTGCCGGCACAGATAGCTCACGAGCGGCATCAAGCTGAGCGAGCAGCGGTTCAATTCCCGCTTCTGCATATCGATTGGCTAGATCGATAATCGCGGAAGGATCCTGTGCCCTCGCATCCTCGTGGCCGAATTCATGGATGGCGATCAGGGTTAGGAAATCCGTTCTGGATTGTTGATATCGGACATCTTGGTTCGTCGGCCCAACGCTAACGAACTTGTCGCCCGTACACTTGTCGACCGGGCGAATACCATGAGCTATTGCCCAAGCGATCCCCGCAAACCAGACGTCGATTAGGCGCTTGAAGGGTGCATCCACAGGTTTGCGATGCGCTGTCGCAGCTTGGGCCTGCGACCAGCGCAATGCCCTCTCTTTGACGCTTTCGACCATCCGAATGGAACGCTGTGATGTTGTAAGACTTGGCAAGGCCATGCGGACTCCTAAGCAAGAACTTCACTATTCTGTCTAAGGGTAAGACGACCTTCCGCGATTCGTGCCTGATCGCCGGCTCGCTCACACGCCGGACAAACTTGATCGATCTCACAATCGCAGATCACGACTTGTTTAGCACATTTAGCGGCCGGTACGGCCCGCACGACGTCGCCACCTGCATGAGCTTGTGACGTAAGCGTATAAGTTTTTCCAGCACGGCGTTTGAGCAGTTCGGTAACCTCATCATCCAGAAGATCGGTGCGCGTGCCGAACAGTACTGGTTGGCCGATCCTGTCGCCCGCCGTGAGATAATCCACAATCTTGTACTTAACCGCCCCGGACATCGCGTGAAGTAAGGAGTCCGCCACGAGAGGCACTTTTGTACGCGTCTCTTCGGCAAGGGCTAGCACAAACGCAACACCAATGGCACGCCGTGATGCGCCATTGGCCAGGGCGAGGGGTTTTTCTCGATTGCCCTCCATAGTGTAAACCTCATACTGCTTCGTAAATCCTTGGGTTGCGACCGGGCGAATTCCTACCTCGCCGAATAGGCTATCTGAAGTTGCACTGATCACGTTACGGAATATCGTGTTCATTGAGCGAGATACATCGAGCACTTGTTCGCGCTCTATAACGTCATATGCGGCCCCGATCACTGTCTGAAGGTGCTCTGCGACCTCGGCACAACAACGAGCATGTTGTGTTCGTTTTTCATTAGAAGCAGCCACACGAATGCGTTCGCGGAGGCTTCGAACTTCCCGTTGCAATCGTTCAACATCGACTTCGCTCGCCTTCCGCCGATCCCGCAAGGTATCCAACATATTCCGAAGTTCATCACGATGTTTCTGAAGCTCTCGGAGCGCACCCGTAGTGGCACCTGCCTTATCTCGCTCTTCCCTTAATGCCTCTTGCTGCTCGGTAAGTTGCAAGATCACGGGGTCAATGTTACCGAGTTCCTTGTAGATTGATTCAGTGAGCTCCTTCCATGTCCGGTCAACGTTGCCGACAGCACGGTTGCCAAAGTTACGGGCCGTCTCCAATGCTGCATCGAGCATCTGACTTTGACCTCGCAAGCTCTGGGCCTTGCTAATCTGATCCTCGATGTGTTTGCGCGGGACTGAACCGGGGAGTAAGTCGGTCCCACAGATGCATTTGTCGCGCGAGAGCAGCCGTGGCAAGAGCGTAAGCTCACTCGGCGGAATGTAGCCCTTGTCCTTAAGCGGCTGAAGCTTGTCCATTACGCCATCGATGACAGGCAATAAGAGCGCCGCAAACAATCGATCATCATCGAGACATGCGGCCAGCTCATTGAGAAGCTCATTCTGTTTTAGCCGTGCATCATTTAGCTTTCGCGTCACTTCTTCATACTGCACGTTTGTTGCACTTAGTTCTTCTAGCTTCGAGAGGCTCTCTTCGAGCTCATGTTCTGCATTTTTCAATGTATTTTCGTGTTCGCGTTCTTGCGCCGCCAGTTCTGCGAGGCGGTTTGTCGCAGTTTTAAACGCCTCATCTTTGTCTTCAAGTTCCTTCACCAAATCCTGTTGGCCTGCGGCAGACGACTGACTTCCAGCCTGCTTCAAATAAGAGGTCTGCCGATCATCCATTCGGTCTTTGGCCTTAAGCATCATGTCGAGTCCAAGAAGCGCGCGGATCGATTGCGTCGTCATGTCGCGCATCATCTGATCATTGTGCCTTCCTTCGGGCCCTCCGACGAACTCCACGGCCTTGTCGGCATCAACAAAGTAGAAGTCTCGCATTTCTGGACGGAAAAATTGCTTCAATAACAACTGGAACTCGTCTTCTTGCTCCTTCCAATCGTCGCCGTCACGCCGAAGAAGCGCGACGCTTTCATTTCCATACGCGACCGCATCTCCGTTATCCGAGGTATCCACAGCTCGCGTAAGCTTAAAGAAACTCACACCACGATCGCTTCCAGCTCGGAAGCGAACCTCTACGCGAGTACGAGGCGACTCGCCTGGCTTAGCCCATACCGGCCGGACTGGATGACGTGCGTCCGGTATTCGAGGCAGGGCTGTCTGACCAAAGAGCGCCCAAAGGAACGCTCGCATTAGCGTCGTTTTGCCTGATTCGTTCTGTCCGCGAATCAGCGTCAAGGGACGATCCGGATCCTGCGAGAAGTGTAGAGCAACGTCCGTATAGAGCGCAAAATTGACAACTCGAATAGAATCGAAGCGTATCATCAGTTGCTCCCTCCGCCTTTTGCCACTTCGACTTGGGTGGCGATCGTTTGAATCTGAGTGTCGAATCGCTGATTAATGTAAACCCTGCGATCGTCATGTTCGGCGGTTGCACTAATACATTCGAGTGCGGCATCCACCAAGGCTTTGCGGTATCCCGGATAGAGTTCATCCACCCCGGCGCAAGCCTTTTCGATCTCTGTTCGCATTCGATCAGTGTTGCCAGTTGACATGCCCTACTCCTGAAAATAGCCCCGGTGGACAGTTCGTATGGTTTCCATAACGGCGAGTTGATTGCGCGCATGCCGAGCAAATGCTCTAAGCCGATCCAGTTCACCTGAAATGAACTGAAGGATACTGTCGTCGTAACGTTCACTTTGCTTCGGCGGTGGAAGAGCCATTACATCATGTATCGTCGCACTGTTCTTTCCCGGCGCAAGTCGGAGGACTCGTCCGCGGCGCTGCACCCATTCGCGCTCAACCGAAGATGAGGCAAGCAGAATTGCTTCCCGTGTCTGAGGAATGTCGACTCCTTCGTCAAGCACTCTCTTGGCGACCAATACGTCGTATTCGCCGTCGGAAAATCCGCTCAGTATTCGTTGCAGCTTTTCTCGATTCTGAGTTTCCGATTCTGTGACCTGGCTGACCACCAAACCTAAATCTGCAATAACGCGCTTCGCCTGGTTTAGCTGTTCAGGATTCTTAGACGACGTGTATACGAGCATATGACGAATCGGAACTTTGTGCTTGCTTAAGATCGTTTTGAGTACGCCGATCTTGGCCGAAGCCGTCTCGATAACACTTCTACGGGCAACAAGCAGTGCGGTGAGGCCTTCATCACCAAAATCCATTCTTCCTACTCGCGCGACATGTCTGCCGATTTTGATCGAGAGGTCTTTGAATTCCTGTAATTCGCTATCTTCCAACATTGCAAAATGGACATAGTAATCGTACGGCACCAGACAGAAGCCAATGGCCTTCTCGAGCCCGAATTCATATGCCGTTGGGCCAAAGTATCGAAACAATTGTTCCGTTCCCGCATCATCGTATTGACGCTCAAACGTTGCAGAAAGAGCCAGCTTATGCGTGCTGAACGCTGGCGGATGTCGTATGAACGACGGGCTCCCAAGCGAATGCGCTTCGTCAGCGATGTGCATGATGCAGAGGTCTGGAATGCGCGCCTTCAAATCGCTCAAGGCGTTCTGAAATTCAGCTGTCGATAACAAATTGTTCGTGACTATGATGGTTTCGATGTGGCCAGCTACGCCGCTCCGAATTCGAAGTAGCGCATTTCCGATCGCACTTTCCTTTTTCGATTTACCGCCGACTTGAGTTGGCAGTACGGGACGAAGCCCGAAACGCTCGCACTCGGATCGCCATTGGAGAAGCAACGGAGTCGATGGCGCCGAGACAAGCAGCAAAAACGGCCCTTGATGCACTTGCCACGCGCGGTACGCGCCGATCAGAGCTGAAATAGTTTTTCCTGCACCGGTTGCCATAGCGATGACGCCGTTGCGGCCTTGACCCTCCCACGCTTCGACAGCTTGGCCTTGGTGTGCATAGCGACCATCACGCCACTGTAGTTCACTCGGAATGTGGAAAATATTGGGATCATCGATGGGCGGAACGGGAGGCGAGCGATCATCGGTTGAACCAGTCATGGCAGCCTCGTACTCTCGTCGGCTTGGCATTTTCTTCGGTACCAGCTTCTCGATCAACGATGCCAGTGCAGATGGCAAATCGAGTACTTCCTCAATCTCTTCGTCGCGCCCGTTTGCCCAATCATCCACCATCTCGACGGCGGCAGCAACTCGAGATCGATTATCCCATGTGCAATCAACATCCATGTGCTCGACTGCCCGTGAGTATGCTCTCCCAGTTGCGTTCGCGGAGCCTCGCACGGCCACGACGTCAGTGGAGTCAAAGAACAGCCAAACCTTCGGATGGTAGTTGGAACCAGGGCGCATCTTCACGACTTTAAGTTCCAGGCGGCCGTGAATAACCATCCAAGCCAAGCACTCAGCAGCATGACGAGTTAACATGTCGGAAGTCGGTGCTGTCGCCTCCTTCAATATGTCCTTCAAACTTTGAATGACATGCCGGGTGCGCGCCGCGGCACTTTTGAGGATGTCGTATTCGTTCGGAAATAAGGCCGGCGCAATTGTGAATTTTATGGGCACGGTCGGTGGTCGCGCTAGAAACGTGGCCAATCCCGGTGCTAGTCGAGGAATCCAGCCGGCGCTAAACCAGCCGAATGCCCCTTGGACTGTTGCGGCCTGTCTGAAAGCCGGGACAAGCACTCGTGTACCCACTTGATCACGCGGGAGGCGATAAAGATTTGGTCGGATTGTGGGTTCGTCGCGAAGCACCAACCCCCGGTCTTGTCGCCGCATTTCTACCGCGCGGACTTCACGAAGTCACGGAATCTGTGTGTTAGGGGCCTACACAGACAGGGCAGAATCATTTGACCATTGGTATGCCCAAGAGCACTGAAAGCAGGTAATCGGGGTTTCGGCCGGCCTTGAGGCGTTTGTTCTTGGCATCCACTTTGACCTGTTTGTCCCGTCGCAGCAGGCCCAGCGCCAAGCGACGCATGACCGCCAGGTTCTGGTCGCCATGGTTGGTGCGGACCCGGCTCTGATCCTCGTTGAACGCCACGTCCAGCGTCCAGTGCTGGCTATTCTCGATCGACCAGTGGTTGCGGATCAGTTCCGCCAACTTCTGGCCGCTCTCGGCCTTGAGGCTGCTGATGTAGTAGCGTCGGGTCACCGTGGGCTGCGGGTCGGCGTTCTGGCGGCGGATCGACTCCACCACGATGACGCTGGACAGCTTCTTCCACTCCCCCCGACGCTTGAGCCAGCCCAGTTCGCTGGTGGCTCAGAGCTTGCGGGTGTCGATTCGGCCAGGCCTTTGCGACACGTTCTGCTGACCCGAGTGGGCATGTCTGCTTAGTCATACGTACATCACCGGTCTTCTTCGCTATTCTTGTACCACAGTAATGAAGTGCTGCTGCACGACTAGATTGCGACAGTGGAAACTAAGGCTTAGCACCTTTTGCTCGGATTGTTCCCTCAATTGCCTCGACAAACTCAACATATAGATTTTCATTGCGCTGGAACCCAGCCTGACCTTTTTTTGTAAAATACAGACAATATAACCCGGAGTAGCCTGCCTTTCGTGCTGCGGCTTTCATGCGAGCAAAAGCGGACTGCTCACAGCACTCCGCGAAGAGAAACACCTTCGCTACGCCGAATTCCTTCATTGCTTTAGGGTATTTTTTGTCGATCGATGTAAGCGTAGCCTTGCAACTGACCACGGATCGCGCAGCGGATGCCTTGATGAAACAAAAGTCCATGAGAGGCCGCTCACCGCCGTTCCATCGGCGATGAAATCCTTTTGCATGGATAATGATGTCACATTCTGGAGAGCAACTGGCGAGATTCTCGTTGTCATCCAGTAGATGTCCCCAACTCACATCTATTACCGCAGCATATGACGAAAGCCGGTCCCTCAGAAAATATGCTAGTCGCGCCGATATTCGGAGTCCGCGGACAAAACCAAGAATATCTCCAGCTCGACTGCCAGGCGTGCTGCTGATTTTTGGAGGATTTTGACGCAGCCCCTGTAACTCCGTAGCCAGCTCCGACAATTGCCCGAAGCCTAAATGGGCGCCGAACGGACTACTGCCCTTTGGAGATTTTTTTGAAGACTTGCTCATTTCCGTCACGTTTCAGAAAGAATTGTCGGAACAGCATCCCTTAGACGAACGCCGAGCTGCTTGCTCTTAGCGGTCAATTGTGCTTTCCCATCGCGTGTCAGGATCAAACGGCCGAAGGGGCCCTCCGCCTCGACGCGTACGATTCCTGCTGGGGGGATACGCTTCTCCAGTTTTCGTTGGATGGCGGCCGCGCTCATGTCCCCTCGAATTACAAATTCAATTACGTAATGCATTTGCGTCTTGCTGTGACGAACGTCTTTAAGAATATCTTCGATCGGACGGGTCGGATTGCGTTTGCGCGATTCTAGCGTTGCTCGCACGTCCGACGTGTCAATAGTGCGGTTTGCAAGCGCACTAGCGACTGGTAGCTGATCGCTTGCAGCCAGCATTGCGAGATGTGTCGCTGCATCGACGCTATCGAGCGACCGATCTCTAAACAGCTTTTTCACCGATGAGGTGGTGCGTTCAACTGCCGAGAACTGGCGAAGCATCTTTGGCGTAATTCCAACGCGATCAGCGACTGCGTGATAACTGCCGAGCTTCGAAACAGCGACCTTTAGCCATTCGCTGATCTCGGTTAGGGCAAAGCGCCTCCGCTTGCTCTTTGTGGAGGCAACCAACACAGCGAGCGCTTTGTCTAGATCCAGATCCTTCATTTTGAACGTCATCAATAGATACGATTATTTCACAAACCCTTGAGAAGATAGCCAATCTGCCAAAATATGCGTTGCAAGCTCCTCCGGCTCCATCGACATCTTCTTTGTTGCCGCTAAAAGAGCGCTACGTAATTCATCCGGAATGGTGATCACAATGTTTTCCTCTATGTGCGGCTTGAGCGCCTCCTCTATGAGCTCTTTGGCTGATGCCCTTTTATGTTCCTCGCCATACTGCACGATGCGCCTCTTCTGGTGCGATGTCGGCTTGAATTCCACAATCAGATCGAGAATTTCCTCTGCCTTCCTAATGTTTTCTTGCGCAGCACGGAGAGCACGCTTGACATCGGCTGGTGACACTAAGCCCTTTTTGAGGAGGCCCTTCATCTTTGGGGTTGCTTGGGCGTCAACCAAGATGTATTCACGAATACGACGAATTGACAAGCCCGTTTCCTTTTGCACCTTGTCTTCGTCTTTACCGAAAGTCGTATATAGTTCTGTCACTGCCTTTGCTGTATCCACGTATTCCAATTCGACGCGTTGTAGATTTTCCACCAACGAACGAACGATGGCCTGCGTTCGATTGAGTGTTCCGATGAAAACTGCTCGAATGGTTTTCGCTTTTAAAAATTTCTCATGGGCAAGGTAGCGGCGTTGCCCAGAAATGAGCTTGTAAGGCGGCTTTCCGTACTGACCTAGCAGGACAATGGGCTGCAAGAGACCGTGCCGTTTGATGCTGGCTGCAAGTTCTTCAAGGTCTCGGCTCCAGTTGCTGACTCGAACGTTGTCATCACTAATTTTGATCTCGTTGAGCGGGATGTCGTAGATTTGTGAAGTGTTCATGGCCCGTCATCCAAGTTTTGGCGTGTAATGCATTCTTTCTCAGTTTTGTGCGCTAAACGTGACAGAACGAACAGGGTAGTTCATCGTCGTCGTCATCCTGATCCAAAATGTGTAGTAACTTCGCGCTCTTAGTCGCAACGGGCTTCATTTTGGCGTGTTTGGCCTTTATCTCTGCCACGCGGTCGGGATGGCCAAGTTCATCGAGCGACTCGCGCTCGCTCCAAGTATAACGTTCCCCCGTTTCATTATTCTGCTTTTCATATTTTTTGGCTTCTTCAAAGAGTGCGGGGTGGTTCTCTTTGAGCCCAACCCATTCGTTCTTACGCTGATAGAAGCAAAAAAAACATCCTGAGCGTGTTCGCCATGAATAGTACGGTGGAACGCCTACTCCACTCTGCTCAAGAATTCTATGGATGTCGTCTAGTGAGTAGCCGGCTTCGACAAACGGATATACGGGCTGGATGTTGTCCTTGCTGGGATTGTACCCGCCGCGGTTTTCATCGGCACGAATTCCAACGTACATCTTCACGTCCACATCACCTAGCGACTCCACATATGTTTCGAAAGGTTTGATCTTCAGCATCTTTGTGCACCATCGCATTCGGGGAGAGGGCAGGTATCCGCCATAGATATTTAGCCAATAATCAAAGCCGCGTTCGTCGCGTAATCGAACGATCTTCTTCCCCAAAAACGCCTCAATTTTCGCCAAATAGGCGTAGGTTTCTGGAAGTTCCTTGTCGGTGTCACTAAAGACGTATTCAAGGTTTGGTATCCGGTCGCGGAGATAGATAGCGAGAGCCGCACTGTCTTTCCCGCCCGATAAACCAACGATGTGTCGCACTGGTCGGCTCATTATTGCCCCCTTTGTTTGCCGGTAACTGATGCTTCGGCTGGAACGTCGAACAGTATTTGTGCTGCCTTGGCCAAAGCAGCAATTGCAAGTTTACGGCTGCCATTCACTGCGTATGGTTCGTATAGCTTCTGTATTCGCAACTGCAGTTCGGATACCTGAATGGCTTCCTGCTGGTTTAGGTGCACCACTTGCTGAGTTTGCGCGCATTTCGTTCCCACGACAGCGATCCTGATTGACTCGTGTTCCGAGTCAAGCCCCGGATTCGCGCTCCGCGAATACACGAGAGACTCTAAGCCTTTGAACGCATCCGCCAGTTGCGCGAGCCGAACGGCGAATCTGGCTCGATCGTCGTCATGCCATATCGTTGGATGCTTGCTCGCCAGGAACGCCGCTACCTGTTCGATCCAAATCGAATCATCAGGAGTCTGGTCGGCAAGCCGCGCCGTAAATACTTTTACGTCTGGATTCAGCGCAACTCCGCGGACGGCGTCCGCTCGCTTTTCGAGAATTCCCCGGAGTCTGGCCCCGTCAGGCGCGACCTCGAATGCGACCGCCAGATCGGCCTTCAGGTTTTCTAAGAGTAAATCGTAGCCGCGCTGAAGCTCCGCAAGTGCAGTTTGCAATGCACGCAGAAATCGCTCCACATCCGATGCTCGATCTTTCTTGGATCCGTCGAATGGCTCAAATCCGCACGCAATAGGTAAATCGTGAAAAAGTAGGGCGTCTGGCTCCGACGCGTCCGCAATCGCGCCGCGAACAGCCAATGTTGCCGGTGCGAAAGCTCTCGTTTGCCTAGAAAAATCGTTTAGCTGCCGAACAAATCGCATTAGCGGCTTCACGACATCGAGGAGATCCTTGACCATAGCCTGTTTGCCCGCCGGATTGCGACCGAGCATCTTGGCAAGTTGCTCAAAGACCGCAAAGCGCAGGCCTGTAACATGCCATCGACGAATCTTGAATCGCGACGGCGTCTTGATGATCTGATCAAAAATGGCACTCGTTAGTTGGGGGACGAACGCGCCACCGTCGTAAATCGCGACATTTGATTCGTTGCCAATCAATGCCGCGCATACAAAGATGGGTACAACGCCATTGCGCAACCCGAATGGCTTGAGCCGTAACTTACTAAAAAGCTGATCGAGACCTTTCGCCTCATCCTTTGCGCCATCAAAGAAACCTCGTATCTCGGCGCACACCTTTTGAATGTCTGGTCGGACGCACTGTTCATCCGTGGCAAAAGTCCATTGTCCATCCCTAAAGGAATGTAACCCGAGTGCTCGCAATACCGAAAGGTAGACACTTTTTTCGGGAGGATTTCCCTCGATGGCCAGTCCTTCAAGATGCCCCTTTTCGATCATGCCCTCGATCAGATTGCCCTGGGCTGCCGCGGCGGAGGACTGAAGCTCCCGACGGTTAATAATTTCATTATTGATTCGTGGAGAGTGACAATAGAGTTCGTCGCATACACTAGACAACCATTCATTGAGGGCACGTGCGGTCGCAATCGGCTCTGCTTTCCCGCATCGGTACCACTTCGTTTTTAAGTTTTCAGATGGGTTGGGCACGAGCAGTGATGCAACTACCTGCTGTATGCGTCCGTGAACATCTTCGCGACGTGCAGCCAATTCTCTTCTGGCTGTCGCATCATGTTGTAGATCCGTCGTCAGAGATTGAACGCGTTCGATTGCTGAAAGCTCGCGTGCTAGCGATTCGAGGTCGTTAGCACCATTGGGAACGCAGACGATGATGTCCGCTCTGTCCGCGTAGATCTTCGGTAACGGTTCAGCAGTGCTGCTTGCCCGTGTGGCGTCAGGTAACGCAACGAGAATAAATCCGTCAGCCCGAATACGCTCGTCGTTCGCATCGAGTTTCGCCACCACTTCGTGCGATGTCGTCGTGTTTACGAATACGACCTCAAAGTGTCGCAACGTGCCTTTCTCATACGAGTGACGGCGCGCAAGCAATGGCCGCGGCGAAAAATGCGTCGCGAGCAGATGGACGGTCGATGCGTCTGCCGCTATCTGCGACCGCGTATCCGCGATACGCGATTCAACGTCGATATCGCTACCTTCCCAAAGACTATAGGTGTCATTGAAACGTCGATAGACGATCGCCGACTTCGCTTGGAGCGATTTAACCGCTTTGTCGAAACCGGCATTATCAATCGCGGGCGCCATTGAAAACTGAATGACGGCCGGCGTGGGTGGCACACCATTCCACCGGCCCACGATCCCCAACATGGCGATTGTTCGCAGCAGGCGCAATTCGTCACGGTTCAAGTCCGGGTGCTGAGCTTCCACATTAAACGCTTCCGCCCACCGCTTTCCGTCCCGGCTCGACAGGAGTGAATCTCCGAAGACCGCAATGAGGTATTCGTAGAGGCTTGTTATGCAGTAAAGACTGTCATCGGCTGACCGGCTGAGAAAATCAGGAAGCGCATGTGGTTCTCCTGAGGTAAGAAAAGAGAATGCCGACCGCTCATTTTGCCCGAAACGCTTAAAAATCGCCCCAAGAAGAAGTGTGACACTTGGATGTAGTGGATAGCAATTCTCGAGCAGGGATAGTCCGTTAGATTGGTTGAGTCCTGGCGGAACAAGCTTATGCGTCCAGGCGATCTTGCAGAGTGATGTAAAACGGGAACTCGCCTTCGATGGAGGCATTGAAGGTCGGCGGCCGATGGACATCGCCTCCGAAATGAGCCTGAGCATGTCGTCCGCAGACTGTTCGAAAATAATGTCTTCGAATCGGCCCCGCACCTTTTCCCATTCGCGGCGATCATTTTCATTTAATTCGTTCGCATATCCCGAAAAGTCCTGGTGAAGAATACCGATCAAAACCGTGGGGCACTTCGCGCGCGCGGCGTGCTCTGCGAGCTGCTGCAAAAGAAACACATCGGTCTGCTTGGGATGCGAAGCGGCATATTCAAGTAACTTGCCCAATTCGTCCACAACAATCACAACGCCAGCGTTTGCGTCGTCAAGTGTTAGACATTCGATCGCCTTGTCGAGCATCTTGATTGGATTATGCCGGGCGTCACCAAGTGTCTGGCGGATATCTCGCGCAAGACGCATGGCTCCTCTTGCGTTACTTGCTTCGAGCGAGACGGCGATTGCCCGCGTAATTGCTGTAGCGAATGACTCTCGCGATCCAGATATGATGATTGGAACCAAGCCTTGTTTGCCAAGCAAAGTCTTTTCGACTTCCCCGTACAACACACTGTCGGCATTCTTCAACTCCTTCCGGGCGTTGCGCGTAAAGGATTCTGTGGGATGCCCGAATAAATGCGAAAGGAACAATGCAAAAGACGACTTGCCCGTTCCAAAGGGGCCGGTCAGAGTCCAGGCGCGAGAACCGTCTGGAGTGGTGAGTCCAGCAAGGATGCGTCGAATTGCCCGATTCGCGCAACCCGTGACTACGAACCCGCGCGAAGCGGCGGCACCATGATCGTATTCCAGGCTTACAGACCGGTGATGCTGACGAGTCGCCCGCGGCGGCGCCGAACGGTGATGTTCAATGCTTCCCCGCATGACGTCCCTCCTTACTCATGTGACCGTAATAGCGTTTCAACAATGTCTCGGCGTCCACGTCTCTATCTCGCAATACCTGGCGCAGTCCCGAAGTGTCGTCATAGCGAATGCTGTTGCGAGTCAGCTGAGCTAACGCATGGAGTCGATCAACGATGGCGTTTTCAGTTAGCTTGAAGACTTGCCCCGGACCACCCGCACTGAATGCGATTTCGTCAAATCGAAGTGTCCCTGACGCGACGGGCCGCTCGTTCCAGAAACGCAAAAGGCAATAGGCAAATACCTCGTTGGGCAGCGACTGCTGCCGGCCACGAACGAAGGCGAACGTATTCGGGGTGCCGCTACGACGAATCAGTCCAATTTCTGTTAGAGGGCAGTCAAGCAATTCTTCGCGGGACAGCCGTTTATCGGGAGCAGAAGAGACATAGCTTTTTAAAAAACATTCCACATCGCGTTCGATTGTGTCGTCGGCAATATTGCGGCCGGATGTCTCACGGCTGACGCGTTGCAGTCGCTTTATCAGCGCGCCTTTTTCGAACTCGGCTTCACGAAGTTCGTTGAACACCCAAAACCAAGTGGCGAGTTTTGGGTTTGAAGCGAGTGACCAATGAACAAGCCAGACAGTTGCCGGGTCTTCCATGAAAGGATCGAGCCCGTCCGCGCCAAACAACATGGCCCCTAGGGCAGTCGGTCGAAGCCTACTAATCCTTCCACCATCTTCTTCGACCTCAAGCATTCGCGTCGATATGCCCCACGACCGCATCGAGCGCACCATATTCTTGCCGACGCCAAGCGTCACCATCGCATCATCACGGCTAAACAGGTCACGATCTTGAATGGGCTCACAATGTCGAACTGCTTTGGTTAGCCAAGTGAAACGAATCGGGAAGCTTTCATGACCGGAAAACACTTGCGCCTGGAGGAGTGCGGATGCCTTCATCCAGACATTGTAGCGAGTCACTTCGCCGTGTCGAGGAAATGACGAACCCGCGTCGCCCCGAAATGGCGATGAGTGAAGTGGGCTTAATATCTTATCAATTATAGATTTACGATATATTATCGGC
The DNA here is from genome assembly GCA_031377185.1 of Phycisphaerae bacterium. Classification (GTDB taxonomy): domain Bacteria; phylum Planctomycetota; class Phycisphaerae; order Tepidisphaerales; family Tepidisphaeraceae; genus JANMES01. The sequence goes on along the minus strand of JANMES010000158.1, from coordinate 17,870 downwards.
ACGCGCGGAAACCGTTGCATGTTGAACTGGAGCACTCATGTCACGATTGCTCCAGTGCCACTTCGCCAAGTTGTCACCGGGAGCGCCGGCAAAGGTAGCCGAAAGTCCGCTCGTGGAACATACCAGATTCCAGCTTAGTTCGATGGTTTCACTACGATCATCATATAGCGAGTTTCAAGAGCGCATTATTCGATAGGCTGAAAAGATTGCGGGGCGCGCAATAAGCAACACCCCTAATCTAAAACGTCGCGACTAAAACCAGTTGCTTGGAGATCAGCAAGTTATCCACACCCAGGCTCTTCACGCGTGTTGTCAACCTTTGATACACTATGAGTAGGCATCGGTCACATGCGGCCGACGCTCACCCAGCCCTTCATTTCAATGCAAAAGACCAAAGCAAAAATCAGCCGCCGATTTATTACGGGGGTTACGCTCGACCCCGACGTCCAGACGTATCTGGACGACTTGGCCGTGCGGATGCGATCCAGCCGAAGTTGGGTGCTCAACACGATCGTGTATGAATATGCCAAGCTGATGGAGAACAAGAATCTCACTCCCCTGTCTGGAGCTTTATCCGCGCCCGTGTCGACGGAGGCGGTTATCAAGTAGTCACCCATCGCCATTTCCATGTACCACAAGCCCAGCGACCGTGATCTAAAAAACGCCTCTACAGCGCCTTTTTCTGGCTTCGCGTTGCCGACCAGCAACACGACTTACACGCCCAACCAATATTTTGATGTAGGCCTTCCCCACCAATCGCGTGGCGTGGTGAGGTTGGTCGGCTACATGATCCGAAAGACGCTCGGTTGGTGTGATACACACGGCAATCCGCAGCATGAAACCGTTTCGATTTCTTACAACGAGTTAGAGAATAAAGCCGGGTTGAGCCACAGCATGATCCGGCTGGCGCTGGATCAGGCGGAGCAAGGCGGGTTCATCCGCTGCACCCGGCCCGGTGAAGCCAGCAGCCGATCCCGTTCGGGCACGTCGGCCGAATATGAGTTGGCGTGGGACGAGGGCGGCCAGTACGTCAAGGATCCCAGGGCCTTTCGCGGGTTCTTCGCCGGCGAAGGCAACCGCACCTATATCCCTAACCAGTTCTTCGACCACCTGCTCCCCCATGAATCACTGGCCGTGATCCAGGTGGTGGGCTCGGTCATCCGATTCTCCATCGGCTTTCAGAACAAGTACGGCCACCGCCGGCAGCAGGTGGCTCTCTCCTACCGCGACATCCAGCGGTACGCCAAGATTTCCAGCCCGACCGTCTTGAGCAAAGCCATTCGCGAAGCAGTCGCCAAACAGTACATCGAGCGGATCGAGGAAGGTTATTTCGATCCGAACGCGGGGCGATTGAGCCGATCGGCGAATTATGCCGTTAAGTGGTCTCAACCCGGGCTTCTCTCCCCAACCACTCCGAAAAGCGTAGCGGGCGGAATCGAGGTTAAAAACCACTCCGAAAAGTTCAGCGGTACCACACCGAAATCCGTAGCGGCTGGCCACTCCGAAAAGCGTAGCGGCATACAAATAAAAGAAACAAATAACATTCTTAAACAACAGACGGCTGCTGTTGGAACTTTGGAAAGATTGAAGGCGGAAGGGTTCGACCAGCGTGCCGCTCAGGCGATCACGAGCAGGTATCCGGCGGAGCGGATCCAGCGGCAGATCGACTGGATCGATCGGCGGAAGATCAAAGCCAACCGGCTCGGTATGTTACGGGCGGCGATCGACCAGGACTGGGCCGATCCGAGTGCCATGACTGTCGGCGGAGAAAAGTTGGGACGTCCCAACTTCGCCCGGCCGGCTGGGTTGAGCTACGAGGAAGCGATCCGGCACGCGAGAGAACGACTGCAAAACAAACGAAACTAATCACACACCATGCAAATTATCACCGTCATTAACGCCAAGGGAGGTTGCGGTAAAAGCACCATCGCCATGAGTCTGGCCGCCGGCGTGGCCCTTCGCGGATATCAAACGCTGCTGATCGACATGGATCCGCAGGCGCAGGTGACTCAGTGGCTCGGCCTGGGGGATGGGTTGTCGCCGGCCGGCACATTGGTCGCAGCCATGGAAGGTCAGCAGTCGCTCGACTCGGTCGTGCAGAACACGGCGTTCGAGAACTTGTCGTTCATCGCCTCCAGTCAGCAACTCGAAGACCTCGGCCGTCAGATCACCGACATGGAGAACTACGCCACGGTCTTTACCGGCTTGCTTTCTTCCTTAACCCGTTCAATCGACTTCGTGGTGATCGACTCGCCGAACCAGATTTCGCCGGTGATGGAGAATGCGATCTTTCCCTCCGACGCCTTCGTCGTACCGTTTGAATCAACCAAAGCCGTCCGCAGCTACGCCAATTTTTTCCAGTTGCTCATGCGGCTAAGGCCTGGCGAAGAACATCGCGTGCTGCACGTGATGTCCAACCTTTCTCGCCAGCGGGGGCTAAGGCAACGCGTGATCGAGGCGACAGCATTGCACGGCATTGCCCTCGCCCGCACAGAGATTCACACCTGTGGCTGGCTCGCACAGGTGGACGAGAACGGCGGCAACATTTTTCAGTACCGCCCTCATTCCCGCGGGGCTGAGGACATGGCGCTGCTGGTGCAGGAAGTGTTGGAGTTGCTTGGCCGGGAAACGGCACATGCCGCGAACTCACCTGCTGAGGGAGAAATTCGCGCCATTTCGCCAGGTTCCGCACCCGAACCAGATATCTTCACCGACCATGGAGATTATCCCACCGAACATCGGGCCGGCACCAATGCCGAAGGAGCATTATCAATTCACGAATCACACCATGACCAAGCTGCCTGATGGAAAGACCCGCCTTGACCTTGTACGAGAAGGGCTGGTCGATGGGGGACTGAAGAAGCGGGGCCGACTGATTGTCAGCCTCGACCGCCTGCTTGAAGATCCCAAAAACGAACGTAAAACGTTCCGTAACCTCGACGGTCTCATTGCGTCGATCCGCAACGTCGGGTTGATCGAACCGATCACCGTCACGCCAGAGGACGACACGGGGCAGGGGAGAGAGGGGACACCGGAGGGGAAATATCGGATTATCACCGGCCACCGCCGTTTTCGAGCAGCCAAGGCTGCGGGTCTGACCCAGATCGAAGTGCTCATCCGCGAACCAGACGACGCGCTCACGCGACGGGTCAAGTCCATCATCTCGAACGTCCAGCGTGAAGACGTTGGCCCCGTCGAAATGGCCGAAGCGCTTCAATCGCTTATGGACGAAGACGACCGGATCAAGACCCAGGACGATCTGGCCCAACTCATTGGAAAGGATAAAACGTGGGTGAGTGGCATGCTCAAGATCCTGACGCTGCCAGTCGAGCTGCAGCAGAAAGTTGGGACGTCCCAACTATCGGTCAGCTACGACGCGATGATCCGCGTGGCTCGGGTCGACAACGCGGAGCAACAGACGGAACTGGTGGAGGCGATCGTCACCGGCGCTTCCAACCGGGCGATCCGGGAACGGATCGACGAGATCAAAGGCAAGCCGAAGAAGGACTCAACGGACTCTTCGTCAGCGACTCCGAAACCAAAACGGGTTTTCCATACCAACTTCAAAGCCACGATCATCGTGCAAAGCACGACGACGCGACTGACCGGCGATCAGACCATCGCTGCGTTAAAAGAAGCATTGTCGCAGGCGTCCGACCATGCCTGAAACTGTCGCTCAACAAAGCCCGATTTCGCACCTTACGTCGCGAAATAAATGTTGTGCGACACGGCGTACCGCCCCACCTGTCGCGAGACAAAGATTCCATTGCGTTCAATCGCATTACCGTTAAACTCACCGACGTCGGCGTTATCCTCGGTGGCGTCCCCCTACGTCACCCCACCGTCGACTTTTTCTTGCGCCAATCGAACCGGCTCGCGTTTCATTGAAACCTCACGTTTCGGCTCATCTGTCAAGTCAGACCTCTGATTGTCCGTTGCCACGGCGACGACCTTCGTCACCAAATTCCATCAAGGACATGCTCGCGTTCAGACGCGAACGATCGACGCCTCCCTTTCGAGTGAAGCGTCTTTTTGTTCCTCTTCCGCCCCGTCAGACGGGGTGTCGTGGGGGGTGTCGACCGTCGACACCCCGGTGGTATGCTCGCAACGCGAGCAGGAAACACGGGTTGTGTGTGCGTGTTGTCGGGGTGCGGTGCCCCCGACTTCGGTCGGTTTCCTAAGGGCGTGGGACTGCTATCGCGACGTCCCCCGGCCCGCTCCGGTCGTGTCCTTTAAGCTCGCTATCACTCGCGGCCACGCTCTCCGCTCTGTGCGCTTCACTATCGTTCCAGTGCTCGGCAAACCGACCGAAGTCGGGGCCACGCGCTGTGGAGTCCCGGCGAGTACGCCGGGACGCGATTGGTGGCCCCCGACAACACGCACACACGGAGGCTATCGCCTCCCGCACGGAGCGGGCAAGGCCCGCACTGTTCGTTAGCACACAACCCTATGTCGGGAAGGCTCACGCCTCCCCGAACCCCTCGGCGTCGGGCCAGGCCCTCCGCACCGGAAACCGACCCGCGGCCGCCGGCCTAGCGGCGGCCATGACCGGGTGTCGCGCGCTAGCGCGACCGCCACCCCCGCGAACCGACTCGGCGGACGGCCGAGGCCTATCGGCCTACTGGCCGTGCGACATCCCGTCACCGTTGCCGTGCCGGCAACCGGGTCGCCCCGTAACAGAAGCTGTTACGGGGACTGAGAAAAATACACGGTGTCGCTCCTTTCACGATGGCCGGACGTATAAGTCCGGCCGGGGATGGCCCTGCTTATCTCCTGCCATCCCCGGCTGCACGGCCAGCAGCCGTGCCCATCCTGAAAGGTCATTTTTTATGCCACGCTATCAACACGGCCACGACCTCACGCTCGGCACGATCGCGGGCACCGATACGAAGCTTGTCTTGCCACGCCTGATCCGCTCAATGCATATGTACATCCCCGGTTCCACCGGCGTCGGCAAGAGCAAGCTGCTGGAGCACATGATCCGCCAGCACATCCGGGACTGGCCGCGTCACCGCTGCGGCATGATCCTGCTCGACCCTCACGGGTCGGTCACGGATACGGTCCTCGCCTGGTGCGCAAGGCACCGGCTGAACCGGCCGATCGTTCCGATCGACCTGCGCAAAGGCGACTGGGTTCTCGGTTACAACGTCCTGCGTCACCGCCCCGCCGCCAGTTCTTCGGTCGTGATCGACGCCTTGGTGCAGGCGATGGCGTACGTCTGGGGCGCCAGCGGCACAGACCAGACTCCCCTCCTCGCCCGCTGGGCGGCGAATGTTTTTCAAGCCCTGTATGAGCGAAACCTCACACTGGTGGAGGCGATCCCGCTATTGCGTGACCAGGCGGTGCAGGCCGCTCTGACATCTAATATAGAAGACCCCCTCACGGGGGCCGACTGGAAGCGGGCCGCGGGCCTCAGCCAAAAGGATTTCGAGGCGCAACTCGGCAGCACAATGAACCGGCTGCAGCGGTTCCTGCGGAACGAGTCGATGCGCCTGATCTTCGGACAGAACCATGCCTCGCTCGACCTACGGTCGGCGTTGGACGACGGAGCCATCATCCTCGCGTCGCTGGCGACGGAGGGGAGCGTGGTATCGAAGGAGAACGCTGACCTCTACGGCACGCTGCTGCTGACCGACCTGGTGGAATCGGCGAGGGAACGCGGAAAACGCGACGGACTTCGCCCGTTCTACGTCTTCATGGACGAGGCCCAGCGGTTCGTGACGCCGTCGATCGCCGAATCCCTAGACGAGGCCCGCGGCTTCGGTCTCCACTTCACCATCGCCAACCAATTCCCCGGCCAGTTCCTCGACCGCGGCGACGCCGGCAAACAGCTCTACAACTCGGTCATGGAGAACGCCTCCAGCAAGGCCGTGTTCCGCCTGTCTCACGAAGACAATCTGCGTCCCCTGGCCCAGTGGCTGTACAGGGGCGTGATGAATCCGGACGAGGTGAAGCTGGCGATGTACTCGACGAAGGTCATGGGATATCGGGAAGAACTTCGCACCAGCCGCAGTTGGAACGAGTCCAGCAGCCGCGGCGGCGGCAGCAGTCGCACCAGCGGTTCGGGCAGCGGGCGTGGCCGCTCGGTGCGGATGACCGATGTCGACGACGACGAGGCCGGCAGTGAATCGACGAATGAATCGTCCAACGAAACCGATTCGGATTCCGAATCGTGGTCGGACAGTTCCGGCTGGAGCGAGTCCGAGCAGACCGTGCTCATTCCGGAACTCGGCAAGGAGTTGTCGCACGTGCAGTACCGCTCCCTCGACGAGCAGATGTTCCGGTCGATGGCAGCCCTCTTCGACCAGCAACAGCGACATTGCGTCGTTCGGCTGGCGGGGATGAAAGCTCCGGTGTCGCTCCAGGTGCCGCATGTTAAATCAGCAGTCATACCGCCCAAGCGCGTCGAACAGTATCGGCAGGAGCTTCTGGCGAAGCTCCCCTATGCCGTAACCCAAGGCGAAGCGCTGCGCCGCATGATCGAACGGGAAAAGACCCTACTGAACGAGATCGTGGTCGACGACGGCAGCGATGCCGATGAACCGATCCTGCTTCGACGGAAAGTTCCCGAGTCGTGCTAAACTGGAGTATTTCCCGTCATGCCGCCCCTGCTACAGCAAGTCTATACCGAACGCGACTATGCGATCCTGCGAAGCCTATTCGAGTCGCGACTGATGACCCGCGTCCACCTTGCGGCGATCCACTTCGGCGGCCATGACCGCATGGCCAAGAAGCGCCTGCAGAAGCTGGCGGCGGACGGCCTGATCGGCGATCGTCCCCGCCGGCCGGACGAACCCAAGCTCCACTACCTGCGCAAGCGCGGGTATGACCTGCTGAATGAAACCGGGCGGATCGCGGACTATCCGAAGCTGGGCTACGCCAGCTTCAAACGTCGGGTTGACGTTTCGCCCTTGACGCTGGCCCATGAACTGGCCGTGATGGACGTCAAGGCCGCGATCTTTTCCGGAGCCCGCCAGCGACCTACCCTGCAGGTCGCGGAGTTCAGCACATGGCCGATCCTGTTTCGGTTTCGGGTTCGCTCCCCGTCGGGCCGCATGGCCTGGCTGAGCCCCGACGCCTTCGTCCGCTTGCGCGAACGGGACGCCGACGGCGTCAGTGAGCAGTTGTTCTATGTCGAAGTGGATCGGAGTACGGAGTCACTTACCGTACTCTGCCGCAAGGCCGCCGGTTACCTCGACCATTTCCAATCCGGCGGCATGGCTGTTCGGCTCGGCGGCAAGCGTGATGATTTTCGGCAGTATGCCTTTCGCGTCCTGTGGGTGTTCCGCAACGCCGAACGCCGCAACAACGCCGCGGCCGCCTTTATCGTGAACAATCCGCCGGTCCTGACTCAGGCGTGGATGACGACGATGCAGGAGTTGGTCGCCGATCCGATGGGCGCCATCTGGATCCGGCCGAAGGATTACCGCGACGCCGTGCGCGATACCACGTTCGACGTGTCGCATCCTACCGACTCAGGCTATCGGCGTCAGAGTGAACGCGACGAGCACGTCGAGCGGATCATCGCCAAGCAGCCTCTTATTTAGTCCAACCGCCAAACCGTCCGCATTGGAAGCGATTCAAGGTCGAATCGCTGTTTCGTTTGTATTACCGGAAGGCATTCCTGCTTTTCCCCCGCCCCGGCCAAAGACGCCGCGTCGTCCGGCTCAGGTTCCATTGTACAGGCACCCTTCGGCCGTCAAGCCGCAAGGGCGTTGACCGCCGAAGGGAACCCGCCTGTGGGTCACCTGCATCGCCGGCAGACGCTGGCGGGGTCGACTTTATTCGCCAATCAAACCAACACCATGGGAATCGACATTTACGCCCACTGGAAGGGACAGACCGAACAGGAGCGAGACGAGCAGCACGAGGTATGGACTTCGGCGGCAGCCGGTCACTGCGGGTATCTCAGGGAAGCCTATCACGGCGAGCCCTACGCCACGCAGCACCTCATGCCCGAGGCGTTCGAGAACGAGAGCCGGGCTCGCATCCCGGCCGCAACCCTGCGGGAGCGTCTCCCCGAGACCCTCCGCCTTGCTGAAATCCGGCAGCGTCAGATTTATGACGCCACCACGCCGGAGGAGATTCAGCCCGTCCTCGACAGCTACACCGCGTTCGTGGAACTGTGCGAGCGGATGGAACGCAAGACAGGCCAGCCGGTTGAAATCGCGGCATCGTGGTAACGCCGCGCTCCGCTTCGGCGGGGCTCCCACCCACCCCCGAGGAAAATGCCTTCCGGTGAACTCAAAGTCAGCAAGCGAATAGAAAAAAGACCGGCCCGTCGGGTCGGTCTGCTGCAATCAGGATTGCAGCAATGCAGTCAGTTCGTCGGCGGATAGATCCGTCGGCTGGGTCGCCTGATCGAATCGCACCCACCGGCACCATCGTGACACAGAGAGGGATCGCAGCGCCGCAGCGGCGAGTTCCTGGCCGGCCGGGTCGGCATCCGGCAGGATCCACACCCGGCCGTCCTCCTCGACCAAATCAACGATCAACTGCGTTTGACGCTCGGAGATGCTGCTGCCCATGGCCGCGACGACGTTGGGGAATCCGTTCTGGTGCAACCACCAGACCGACGCGAATCCCTCCACGACGATCAATTCTTTACTCACCTTCTGCCGGTGGGCGTTATACAGCAGTTCCGCCTTGTGAAATTCGTACTTCACCCCGTTCCGCTCGCGCGAGCCTGGGAACAAATACTTCGGCGTGTCCCCGTCGACGTGGTCATCGTCGGCGAGGCGTCCGGCGTATCCGACCAGTTGAGCGGTCTGGTCGTGAATCGGGATCGCGATCCGATCCTTCATCATCCCCTTGGCACAGAACCCCAATCCGAAGTGAGCGATAGTCTCCGCCGCGAACCCACGTTTGAGCAGGTACGGATGATTCGGCTCCAGGTGCTTCAGTTCGAAGTCCAACGGAGCATTGACGACGACCGGCAATGGCACCGCGTCAGAGTTCGGCTGTTCCGGCTCGACGACCTTCGCCTCGCTCTTCTTCGGTTGCGCCGGCCGAGTCGAATCGCCGACATGGAACAGTTCGATGGCCTTCAGCGCAGCCTGGCGAAGGTCTTGTGGATCGTCGGGATCCAACCCTTCCATCCGCGACACGAAATCCAGCACGTTCCCCGACTGGCCACAACCGAAGCAGCGCCAGATCCCCTTGCCCAGATGAATGCTCAGGCTGGGAGTTCGCTTCTTGCCGTCGTTCCGCGACGGATGGCCCGGCAACGAGCAGAGCGCCGTGGCACGATCCCCCTTGCTCTTAGCCTCGATACGGTAGTGACTCAATACGTCCTGGAACCGCAACTTCGCGCGAAGCTGCTTAAAGTCGATCCAATGGGCCGGCATGGCTGGCCTCCTTTCAAAAGGTGTTAGGCTGACTTCTGGCCTCAGCCTGTCACACTTCCCGGCCGCGCGCAAGCTTCCTCCGGCGTCGCTCGTCGCGCGGTGATTGATGGCGGAGCAGCATGAAAAATATTTTGCGTTTCATAACTCCAATCGCGCGCGTGCCGCGCGGATCGCGCGGGGGTTTTGCACTGGAAAAAGCAGCGACTTTTTGCTCGCAGTGCGATCTTGAATTGCTACGTTAAGAGCTGTCGCCGGCGTTCGCCGAGCGATGCCCGTGCGGCGGCATTGCCGCACACCTGTAGAAAGGAGTGCTGCAATCATGGGCAGCAACGTACGTATCGTTTCCGGAGAGCCGGTGAAGGTCACCGACACGACCAGTTTCCTCGACCGCGCCATCGAAGGGTCGGACGTTCACCGCGTTACGGCGACCGACAGCCGCGGCAACAGCGCCGAAGGGATGGGACGCAGCCAGGAGAAGGCAGAAAACAACGCCATCTTCAATCTCAACTCCAAGAGGGATTGAACGCGGAAGCGTCAGGGCGTGTATGAGAAGGTCATCATGGACGATCGCAGACAGGTCTGGCACGACCGAACGTGCCAGACCTTTTTTGTTGGAATGCAGGGGTCGTGATGTCATGCCGACAGCATGGGCAGGTTCAACCGATTCCATGCCGATCGGCGCGAATTTCTCACCCGCTGCCCTATATCTATAATGTATGAAAAAGCCGGACGTGGTTGTCCGGCCTGCTGCCTTCAGTAATCCTCGGGCAGCAATGTTGTGGTGATCGACCTATCGTGCTCTGTGATGATGTAGAACTTCTGCCCGGCCCGGTCGCAGTAGACCGAGAACAGACGCAGTTCCTGCTGCAGGGCCACCTCATTCTGTTTCCAGTCTTCCGGGCAGAGATCGCCCCAATCCCCAGCCTGGTGACGATGCATGGCCGACTTCACGTCGGCCGGGTGCAAAACATCGAGCGCATGGCGCGTAATCACCGTCTGTCCCAGCGCAAAAAGCGGCGTGGACATCGGAACCTCCTTTCATTGAGTCAGTGTCCGTTGGTATGACGTGGGCGCACCGGCCGGCATTGGCCGACTCTACTTTTCCATGTGGGATACACGTATCGATCGAATACCGCTTGCGGGTATTGCATGGATCGCCTCCGGGATTTACGTGGAAAGGAACCGGGGTCGAATGCCCCTTCACTCTTGAGCTAAGCACGGAATGCAACTAAGCGCAAGGCCGGTGGTGCCGGTTAAAATGCCGGTCAGGGGCAGTACATCCTTCAAATGCGGGGCCGTGGTGAAGGTAAGAAAGCGCCCCAAGTCAGGTTTCATTAAATGGGTTCAGCAAATATAGTGGAGGTACGAACGATCGGGCACCATACTCATCTCAGATCAATCGATTCAATCAACCCGTTTTTCTTCATAAAGAGCTTCATGTGCATCTTAAAGAGCCGCGCCGCCGCAGTTCCAGTCTCTTCGATGCGAGCATTATTCATTTTTGCCGTGTCTTGTTGAAACATGGCGTAGTAGAACGCTACCCAGAATATTGCCATATCCCCGAACTGGACGGACTTGCATGGTGCCATAATGGAATGACAACTTGTAAAGTGGAGCAAAGCGTTTGCCATTGACTTCGCGCCAGCGTTACAAGCAGATAGAAACACGCGCCGGTCATTGATGTACGGCCTCAACAATTTTCCCAAGTCGCCGGTCGGAATTTGGTCGAACGTTGTAGCCAGACCTAGGAGTTTTTCATTTTCGTCGACTACACCATGCGTTGACAAGTGCAGATAGCGGTAATTACTCGCTTTGAAGACCTTCAAGATTTCCGTTAACTCTCTCTCTGTTCTGACATAGTAGTAACGACAACTCTTTCGACCCAGCTTGAGCATGTCGGCGATACGCCTGCCTTCCGGACGATCTTTCTCCTCGTCCTTTAAACCGAGCGATTCGATGATGAAGACGTCTGGTGTGGTTGTGCTCATAGATATCCTCGAATATTGACGAACATCGTTTTGGGTTCTGCGAGTACGCTGACCCGTGCCACCCGCGTACATCGTTGCCTCCGCGTTCGCGCGCAGCGAAGTTTTCTACCTCCAAGTCCCGGGCGCCCATAGTCGACAGTCGTGTTCAATTCAATGGTGAGCCCCTCTATCAGCCGTTATCCCCTTTAGAAAAGCAAACGGGAAATATCACTAGCGGCATTTAGTCCACCCCGATAATCGCTGCCACTCTTGGGCAGGGTAAAGGTGTACCGATCATCACTTTGAAAGGTAAGTTTGAAATGTTTACCCTCCTCGGAAACCTCAAACCCGAGTTCATTCAGCGACTTCTTGATCTTAGAATCCATAGATGTGTAGCCGCGAAGAATTTCCTTCAGCTGTTCACGTCGAGCCTTCCCCGCATCGATAACGGGGTTTGCGTGACAGATTGATTCGAGGACGTGTCGGCGACGGCTGTCCACAGTCAACCGCTCGGGTGCGCCTTCGAGTGCATCACGAAGGATGCTGCGGACCTCATTTTCATAGAGATCTTGCTCCGTCCCCGAATGCAAAGTGATGCCCGAATTCACCGCCACTTTTGCTTCGTATTTGCGAATTTCTGCTTGCAGGCGGCTAATTTCGCGCTCCGCGTCTGCCAACTCTTCATTCTTCGTCTTAAGCTCTTTGTCGAACTCTTTAGAATAGTCATCCAGATTTGTTGATCCAGCATCTCTCAGCACTTGATAAGAGCGCTTTGACGCCAAATCTTGGACGGAAGACCAAGTGCAACGTGCTAGCGGTCTTCGGTTAGCAAGTGCGTCGGTAATTTCGACAATGATCGCAATTTCGATGTCCTGCCCCGAGATGAAATCTTGCCCAAGAAAGAATGAACGACGGCCACCGCCGTCAGGCCAATAAATCCCGCACGTTCCGCCATATACATTTTGTGATTGTACTTCGTCTTTGAGGCGTACCGAAAATGGACGATTGGGCTCCACGACGACGTGCGCCATTCCTGCCAGGGCTTTTGCGAGGGCATTCACGTCGACTATCGGGGCTGCAAGGAAATTTGCACTTACATAGACGACTGGCAGCCGATATGCAGCAGCACCTGTGATTAACCGGGCAGCAATATCGATGTCGGCATCAGCAAGAAGGTGCGGCTGTGCCTGAACCAACAGCGGTCCATCATATCCAGCGCCAAGTGAATTCAGAATGGTGCGAACCAGGACCGGTTTTTTTGCCGGCGGAAGGTGGGCAGATGGATGCCGCGATTCACACGTTGTGCGAATGCCAATCCAACTATCCGTCTGTTGTCGGGAAAAACTTACAGTTGTTACCCATTCCAACGAAGTGTCGCGCTTTGTATAGCGAATCGCCGAGGATTCAACCGAACCTGAAACAATACGCAATGACTCCAAACGCTCGCCCTGTTCTTCGACCGAGAACTCATCGTCAGATGGCAGATTGTCCAGAAGTGCAGATGTTAGTTTCGTGTGCGGCGACCCGAGAATCCAACTCCTCACCGACTCAAGAAAATCGGCTGACGTCCGTGCGTTGGAAATAGGAAATTCGGTTGCAAATGAGAGCATATTTGTCTCGAAACAATTGCGACACCGGTGGCCCCACTATACGCGCGTGTCCACTTTTAGCCGATAAAGATTATATGTTCCCCCTCTCCATCCGCCAGCCGTACGCCGAGTTGATTCTTCGCGGGATCAAGACGGCGGAGTACCGCAGCCGATCGACGCGGATCATCGGCTAGCCGTTTTATCTCTTACGCAATCAGGTCGGACATAGCGCGTATTGCGCAATAAAAAAGCCAGCCCATGGTTGGACTGGCGGTGACGGAACACGATGTAAATCGGTTCATTCCCTCCCTTCTTGACCGTTCTTGGCCAATTCGCGGCAGATGAAGCCGTGGCAGGTGCGGAGCAGTTCGGCCACGATCAGCACGTCGTCGTAGCCAAAACTGCCGGACTCCTTCCAATCGTCCCCGTCCTTGTAGGAACGGGTGAGCGTGGTGTTGTACATCGGGCCGTTGTCCGTCTCGTTCCGCCACACGGCGGCCTTGAGGGCGCGGTGACGGGTGGTGAAGACGGGGGCGTTGGTCGACCGCTCCGGCGATTGCGGCGCCGGCTGAGATCGGGACGCGGACTGCGTGGACTTGGCCATGACTGGCCTCCTTTCGTTGAATCAACAGGTGAAGGATAGAAAAGGCGGGGCGAGATCGAACGATTCGGTGCGGAATTCTCACGAACATGGACATGGGCCCCATAGTCAGACTACATCGTGGGAATCGGGGTTGGCTTCGTGCGGCCGGCCGGCGCGAAGAATCGTGTCGGCGGCGTGGAAGATCCGCTGAGCGGTACGCTCCTCGATCTTCTGCTGCCCCAGCCAATGCTGGAGGTAGCCGCGGGAAAACTCCTCCCCCGGCAACCCCAGGCTTTGACAGCAAATCAGTGCAGCCGCTTCGGCCTCGACTTCGCGAACGTCGCGGGGCGTGCGTTCGTCAGTGTCACTCAACCCGATCGACTCGGCGGTGTGTCCAAGCACGACATGTGCCATTTCATGGAACATCGTGCGGTGTGGCAGGAACGCCACCGGCGAGACGGCGAACGAGCGTCCCTCGGCATAACCCTGGCAGTTGCCATTGATGTGGTGGAACGGAACCCGGTCGATCATGAGCACATGACAGGCCCGCCGCTCTTCCCACTCGGGAATCGCTATCGGAACGTACGGATCTCCGTCGGTCTGGCTCAGGACGAACCAGTTGGGCCGGTAGACGAACCGCCGGCGGATGACCACCTGCTGGTGATCGGCCGGGTCTTCGCCCGATGGAAGGTATTTCTTCGGATCCACCGGATCGACCCATGACACCGGCATGCAGAGCGTGATCGCCTTCTCGCCCTTGCGAACATGACGATCGAGCTTGAGCCACCCTTTGAAGGTGTGAATCGGACCGGGCTCGATCTTCCGCACAAGGCACTCGAACAGGGCTAACAATTGGTTGCCAGTCGAATAATTCCAGAATGCAGAATAGGCCGTGCTGATGACGCCGGGCCGGTTGACGGCGTCGATCAGAATCTTGGACCAGTCGGGATGGACTTGCACGTTGTTGGCAGCAGTCGATGCGCGCATGAGAACCTCCTGCCCTTGTGCGACAAGGGCGGCTGATGGACATGGGAAAGAACGGTGAAAAGACTCTGCCGTCAGCAAAGCACACTACGCGGCGGTGCGCAAGCGGTGTTATGCACCGCTCTGGCGCGATTGTTCTGGCGTGCTAATGTGTGAACAGATGAACCCATTGGCTGTGAGAGTCATCCGGCCGGCCCGCTGCTGGTGGATACGAGGAAGCCCGTCTCATCGGGAGACGGGTTCCCCGTGTCTATCACAGGAGAACGCCATGCCCGGCACGAAACGACTCAGACGGTTTGAACCCCGATTCGGCGTCAGTCAGCCGATGCTCGACGAGGAATCCAGATGGGTGAAGCAGGAATGGGATGACTACCTGCTGCTGTCGGTGAATGAGTTGAAGGAAACGCTGATAAAGCGGCAAGCCATGCTCGTCGCGCACGCCGCGAACTTGTCGCATGGGTTGTCGCGGTTGCCTGAACGCGAGCGATTGGCCATCCAGTGCATGCTCGCCCGAGATTTTATCCACATCGGCCTGCTGTTCGAAACCTGTCTTGCGACACCGCCTGACGATTCTGCAGAGCACGATGTTCCCCTTTCTGGACCAAGCCCATCATCGGTCACGTTCGAAACGCTTCCGTTCAGAACATCGTTGTTTGACACGTAGGCGATCCTCAGGAACCTTGCAGAAGGTTCCTTTTCATCATCCGTCGTCCATCATCCGGGCCTGTTCGATGTCCATCGCCAGTTCGTTCAATAGTTCTTCCTTCTCCAGATCGCTCAGATCCTTGCGGTCTTGAATCTCACGCCGAGTCTGACGTTCGTACTGCATCAGAGCCTCTCGCCGTTGCTGGCGATCCTGAATCGGGCGGAGCATCTTGGCGATCGGCGACTCTTCCACCGCCGCCGGCGGTGCGGGTTCTGCTGGTTGGGGTTCCTTGGGAGCGGGCCGGTTCGGCGTGTAGGCGTGGCGGGCCAAATCCCCGCCCAGTTGCAGGCGAATGGTCGCCCCGCAGTGAACGCACCGGTAGGCCTTGGGGGAACTGCCGCACTTGGCACACTGGCCGAGGAAGGATCCCACCCAGCCATAGTCCGGTCGCGGATGGACCTTGCGGCAGTATCCGCAGGCCCATTCCACCAGATTGCTGATCAATCACCCGCAGTGCGGGCAGTCGAAATGGATCGGGTCCGTCCATAGGCAGTTCACGAAAAAACCGCTCATCGCCAAGGTTGATGCGACCAGCAAGATCGCCAGCGGCGGGAACGGCACATTGCAGACGACGATTCCAATGACAATCGCGTCGACGACTCCGAAGAACACCAGCGGCCCGCCGAACCGGCGGAGAGGCTCTTCGCTCCGGAGTTGCAGAATCCGGGCTTCCGGCGACAGAGGGGGTGTGGATTGTTCAGCCATGATTCCCTTGCCTGAGCCAGCGGGCAATCCGGTCTTCCACGATGGCCCGAGGCACCGTGTAACGCTCTCGCGAGCGGTCGATCAGCTTGCCCCGGCGGCCGTTACGCACGGCGGCGGACGGAACGGTTATCCCACGAAAGGGAGCGGCAACATCGTCTAGACGCAGATTTCTCACGAGGATGTGATGGTTGGGCAGATCAGTGAACTGCTCCGGGGCGAAAGCTTGGCCGAACTCGCGGGCCAAATTAGCAGCGTCGGACTCGCCGACCCGGAAGGCGATAAGATTGCCAATGTTAC
Source organism: Phycisphaerae bacterium (assembly GCA_031377185.1). GTDB lineage: Bacteria > Planctomycetota > Phycisphaerae > Tepidisphaerales > Tepidisphaeraceae > JANMES01. Next base: position 1,692 of record JANMES010000158.1, on the reverse strand, counting down.
CGAACACGGCGTCGCGGATTTCGGGACGAACCTGATCGAGGTATTGATGGCCGATCGTGAGCGATATCCCATATTTGCGGCATTCTGACAGGATGGACGTGAAACTGTCGGTGGTGAAGTTCTGGAACTCGTCGATGTACAGGTAAAATGGCGTGCGATCGGATTCGGGCATGTTCGACCGGCTCATCGCCGCCTGCTGGAACTGGGAGACCAGCAAGGCGCCCATCAAATTGCTCTTGTCCTCCCCGAGTAAACCTTTGCTCAGGTTGGCAATGAGCACCTTCCGATTGTCCATCATGTACCGCAGATCGATCTTGGACTTCACCTGCCCGAAGATGTTGCGGATCGGTGGGGACATCAGAATCTGCCCGACCTTGTTTTGGATCGGCGCCACCGCTTCCTTGCGGAACCGCTCGTCGTATTCCTCGTACTCATCCCGCCAGAATGATTTCACCACCGGGTCTTTGGCGTGCCGGACGATCCACCGGCGGTAGCGATGATCGGACAACATCCGCTGGAGGCTGAGTAGCGTGATGTTCGGGCACTCGCAGTCGAGCAGCACCGCGACGGCGGCATACAGTATGTATTCCATGCGGGGCCCGAAACTCTCCCGCCAGATCGACTTGAGGGCACCGACAATGCCGGAGGCGGCAAGATGCCGGCTATCCTTCGGCACGTTCGCCAGCAGATTGAACGCGACCGGGTGCTCCAGATCGCCTGGGTGGAAGTAGACCAGGTCGTCCGCCCGCGACGGCGGGAAGTGGTCGAGAATGTCCTGGGCCAAATCCCCATGCGGGTCGATCAGTCCCACGCCCCGGCCGGCGTGGATATCCTGCAGAATGAGATTTTTGAGCAGGGTCGATTTGCCCGTGCCGGTCTTGCCGATCACATAGCAATGCTGGCGGCGGTCGTCAGGCGAAAAGCCGAACGGCTGTTCCCCGCCCCAGACCTGTCTTTTTCCGATGTATGCCATGTCGTCCATGCCGCTGCCGCCATGCAGGCGTGCAGACAAGTCCCCACTCCGAAGCGCAAGACCTCTCCGGTCGTCGAATATGCGGAGAGCTCATCGCGCGATCGGCGGCATCGTCTTGTCTTGAACCGCCGAGGTAATGGGGACGTGTCCATCCGCCAGCCGTAAGGGAGGAGAAGGTCGAGCAGGAGTTCCTGCATTATAGAACGTTAATCATCGGTTCGTCACGCGGCCCACGCAGTACCACCGCCGCGTGCGCAACAAATTGCGGTGTGTTACGATGAATCCGTTTCATCACCAACAATCCGCCGATTGCTTCGCAGGCGTGGATGACGACGATCAATGGACTCGCGAATACCCTGGGCTCGATCTGAATGAGACCTGTCGATTATCGCGATTCTCTTCTGGAAGCACCCGGGCTGTCATCCATCCTCTCCTCTCGGAATTGAAAGATTTGTCGACTACAATGGAATCGAATGAAGATTAATGCATCATTGTGTCATCAAAAAAGCCAGTCTTGCGGACTGGCTTGATGCGGCGTCACTTGTGTTCGACGGGCTTAGCTCGTGATCTGACGGGAATTTTGACCGATGTCGGTGGGCGTGAGTCCGCATTGGCGGAGCAATCCGGTGATGTCATACCATGATGGCAATGGCGTCTTGCCGGCCCGGTACAGAGCAACGCGAGACGCGTCGACCTCACCGAACGTGGAGGCCGCAATC
>JANMES010000103.1:0-38683 GCA_031377185.1 Phycisphaerae bacterium | reverse complement strand
CTGCCGAAGAATTATGGTGGTATTTAGATACAAGAAGATTTGGCGCTTGTCCACATGCCGGCTTTGGGCTTGGTTTTGAGCGGCTGGTACAATTTGTAACGGGTATGGGAAATATAAGAGATGTGATTCCATTTCCCAGGTACCCGAAAAGTGCGGAGTTTTAATTACTTGTCAGGCCACCGCAATTACTGTTTAAATTAAAAAGCTTTGCTGCTTTTAAAAACTATGCTGTTCAGGAACGCTGCATAGCGGCCAGACAATTATTATGCTTAAAAAATATTTCGCTAACCCTTCTTTTGTTTTCCTGCTTGCCGGAAATTTTTACTGTATCTGGTATTATCAAGATCACCCGGGAGGATTTACAACCGTTGTCTGGATCTACTGGCTGCAAAGACAGCCACAACCCGCGGTCGACCGTGGCCACCACCACCGAGATTTACGACTACCTGCGCGTGCTGTTCGCCCGGGCCGGCACGCCGCACTGCTGGGTGTGCGGGCGGGTGATCGCCAGCCAGACGCCGAGCATGATCGTGGATTCGGTGATGAAGCTGCCCGTGGGCTCAAAGGTGATGATTTTGTCGCCATTGGTGCGGTCGCAGAAGGGGGAGCACAAGGAAACTTTTCAGGCGATCAACAAGCAGGGCTTCGTTCGCGCTCGCGTGGATGGCGAGCTGGTCGAGCTGCAATCAGCAGACAAATTCCCCGCACTGAAAAAAACCTTCACCCACACCATCGAAGCCGTCGTCGACCGCATCGTGATCAAGCCCGAAATCCGCTCGCGCCTTGCGGATTCAATCGAAACCGCGTGCAAGCTGTCCGAAGGTTTGGTGATCGTCTCGACCGCCGACGGCGACAAATGGATCGATCAGGTGTACAGCGAGCGATTCGCCTGCCCGGAGCATCCGCAAGTCAGCCTGCCGGAACTCGAGCCGCGGCTGTTCAGCTTTAACAGCCCGCACGGGGCGTGCCCCAAGTGTCACGGCTTGGGCAACAACAGCGAGTTCGACGCGGAACTGGTCGTGCCCGATGAAAGCCTGTCGATGGAAAAGGGCGCGATTGAAGCCTGGCGCAAGAGCGGTAAGCGGATGAACATCTGGTACAGCCGGATTTTACGAACCTTCTGTCGCGATTTCGGCGTGGACTACAGCGGGCCGTACAAAGACATCCCAAAGAAAACCCGCGACGTTCTGATGTACGGTACGGATGCCAAGGGCGATCTCGGCACGGGCACCGAGTTTGAAGGCATCATCCCGCACCTCGAACGCCGGTTCGAAAACACCGAAAGCGAGTTCGTCAAAACCCGGCTGATGTCCTATCGCAGCGAGCAACCCTGCGACGTCTGCCACGGCACGCGACTTCGCGAATCGGCGCTGGCGGTGCGGTTGCAGATCAAAAATGCCTTTTGTACCACGGGTCTCCGGCCCGTGCCGAGCGAGGTGCAGACTGAAAAACCGAACGTTTCCAAATCCAAAAGTACAAAGCACGGGCCAGAGGCCCGTGGTACGGTCGACCTTCCCGGCTATTCCATTCACGATGTCGCCACGATGACCGTCGAAAACGCCAAGGCGTTTTTCGAGCAACTCGAACTCTCCGGCGAAGGCGTGCAGATCGCCGAGCCGATCATCAAGGAAATCTCCTCACGACTCGGCTTCATGTTCGACGTCGGCCTGGCGTATCTGACGCTCGACCGCAAAACCGCCACGCTCTCCGGCGGCGAGGCGCAGCGCATCCGCCTGGCGACACAGGTCGGCTCCGGACTCGTCGGCGTCTGCTACGTGCTCGATGAACCGACAATCGGCCTGCACCAGCGCGACAACACGCGGCTGATCCGCACGCTCAAACGCCTGCGGGATATCGGTAACACCGTGTTGATGGTGGAGCACGATGAAGACTGCATCCGCGAGAGCGATTACCTGATCGACATCGGCCCCGGGGCCGGCGCGCACGGCGGGAACCTGATCGCCCACGGGCCACTGCCCGATGTGCTGAGCCAGACGCAGAGCATCACGATCAAATACCTCACCGGCGAACTGGCGATCCACGGTCCGGAGAAGCGCCGGCCGGTGGATCCGGGCAGATCGTGCCTGGAGCTGAAGGGGTGTAATGCGAATAACCTTAAAGACGTCGACGTGCGCATCCCGCTCGGCGGGTTGATCTGCGTGACGGGCGTCAGCGGATCGGGCAAATCCACGTTGATCAACCAGACGCTTCTGCCCGCGCTCAAGCGCAAGATCTATTCGAGCAAGGTAAAGGCCGGCGAGCACAAGGTGCTCAACGGCGTGAAGAACATCGACAAAGTGATCGAGATCGACCAATCCCCCATCGGCCGAACGCCGCGCAGCAACCCGGCCACCTACACCGGCGTGTTTGACGAAATCCGCCAGGTGTTCGCCAAAACCCGCGAAGCCAAAATCCGCGGCTACGAAGCCGGGCGATTCAGCTTCAACGTCAAAGGCGGCCGCTGCGAAGCCTGCCAGGGCGGCGGGACCAAAGTCATCGAGATGCACTTCCTGCCCGACGTCTTCGTCAACTGCGAAGTCTGCCACGGCAAGCGCTACAACGCCGAGACGCTGGAAATCCACTACCGCGGCAAGAGCATTTCGGATGTGCTGAACATGACGGTGGAAGAGGCGTTAGCCTTCTTCGAAAACTTCCCCGGCATCCACCGCATGCTCAAGGCCGTCAACGACGTCGGACTCAGCTACATCAAGCTCGGCCAACCCAGCACGCAACTATCCGGCGGCGAAGCCCAGCGCGTCAAACTCGCCAGCGAACTCGGCAAGAACCCCACCGGCCATACGCTGTATGTGCTGGATGAACCGACCACGGGTCTGCACTTCGCCGACATCAACAACCTGCTGACGGTGCTCAACCGCTTAGCCGATCTGGGCAATACGGTGCTGGTAATCGAGCACAACCTCGACGTCATCAAGTGTGCCGACTGGCTCATCGACATGGGCCCCGAAGGTGGCAGCGGCGGCGGAACGGTGATGGCCCAAGGCACGCCGGAGCAGGTGGTCAAAGTGAAGGGGAGTTACACGGCGGAGTATCTGAAGCCGAAGCTGGTTCCCGTGAAGGTTGCCAAGGCGGGATGAGGGCTTTACACAGCAGAGTTGAGAAGCGTTTCGTCGTCGTCGGCTTCCGTGGCGCGCTCGATCACGTCCGATAACTTCGCCGGCTTGAGCTTACGCATCGTCAGATCCACCGCCATCACCACCGCCGCGTAGGGCGCGAAGAGGGCGAATCCGTGGATGCCGGAAAAAAACGCCAAGGACAGATAACCTAAATACTTCCGCTTCATTGCTGCGGTGATAATAACTCGCGACAGCAATTTCACGTCATCCGGGAACCCCTGACGACAGCCCGAAATCAGCAATTTTCGCGGACTTTATGGAATTTGGGTGGGGTTTTCCGGATAACCACGAGAAGCCCAAAAAAACGAGTCACGAGGCGCTCCGCGCCCTCGTGACTCGTGCCTCATCGATTGCCTTACCGGACCCCGTTTTTAGGCGGCGTCGGCGATGGCTTGTTTCTTGGCATCGGCGGTCGATTTGCGGGCTTCAGCCTTGCGGATCCGGCGGGTGCGGCCGACGGTCTGCTGATCCACCGTGGCCCGGCGGGTCGGGTGGCTGTTGGCGACTTGCACCGCGTCCACCGCGTCGGGGGCGTACAGGTCGGCGCCGATTTCCTCGGCCAGGCCTTCGGCCCGCTTGTAGATCCCGCCGCAGCACATGATCTGCATGTCCGGGCAGCTGTTCACTTCGCGGAGGTAGTCAAAGAGCTGCCGTACCGCCGGCATGCCGCTGGGGCGGGTGGCGAACATCACCAGCAAGTCCGGGCGGACGTCGCCGATCAGCTTGAGCACTTCGTCGTCCGGCACGCCTCCGCCGGCGAATTTCACGGTGTAACCGTCGCATTCGAACAGCTCGGCGCAGATCTGCCCGCCGAGTTCTTCGGGCTCGTCGTTGCCGCAGAAGATCAGGACTTTCTTGCCGTTGGCGGCTTTGCGGCCGAGCTTGGAGCAGAGTTGGTCAGTGATCGAGCGGTTCAGCCGGGTCGCCAGGTTCATCGCGCTCACGCCGATGCGGTCGTCGCGATACAGATCCTGCAGCATCTCCATCGTTGGCCAGACCAACTGGGTCAGCAGGTTGAAGGCGCTGTACCCACGATCCAGAGCGCGGTCGATCACCAGGCGGGCCACCGTCCGATCGCCAGCGAGCAGCGGCTCGAGATAGGTCTGGGTCAGAGCGGCATCGACGGTGGGGGAGGTCTGCTGGGACATAGTCGTCATCTCCGAAGCGGTGGGGCGGTTCCGTCTGCACCCAGCGATTCATTCTGTATGACGATCGCGTCCCTGCGATCGTTGTTAATTTGGTTAAACCAGATAATCTGGATAACTTACACCCCTTAGATCGGAGAGGCCACTCTTTTTTCTTTATCCATTTTACCAAGATTAACTAAATTGACATTTTAGCAGTGAGGGTGTTTGATCTTAAGTCGATTCCAATCAGGGGTTTAGAAGTATCCCGATTTAACGGTTGGAATCTTCAAATCGTGCGAAACCGCAAGCGGAGTTCCCACTTCGCTTGCGGCTTCGCACTCTCCCTGAGCGAGGGACGGTCCAATAACTCCTGTTCTTACCGAAATTCACATTTCCGATTTGCCTGTCAGAAATCTGAATTGGATATCTCTTTCGTCAGCAACAGTCGCCAACGGAAAGAGGAAGCCAATGACCAAGAGCAAGAACAATCAGTCGATGATCGAAGCCCTTGAAGGCCGCACGCTGTGCGCCGGTCATGCCCTCAAAGCGGCTGCTCCGATCGCCCTCAGCATCACGACCAACGGTTCGGACCTGGTGATCAACGGTTCGGCCCTCAATGATCAAATCACCGTGACCAAGACCGACGCTGGCCTGGTGATTGGTAACACCGGCGGGTGGAGCCAGACGGTTTCGGGCAACTACAAGAACATTCGCATCTACGGCAATGCCGGCAATGACTCGGTGACGGTTGACGCTTCGGTGACCAATAAAGCGATGATCTACGGCGGGGCGGGCAATGACTCACTCGTGGGCGGCAGCGGTGACGATACTTTCGTGACGATCGGCGGCGGCAAGGACACCGTGACCGGCCGGGTCGGCAATGACTCGATCTGGGCCGATAAGTCCGATGTCATCACTGACGCTTCTGCCATTGAAAACAGTAACGGCTATGTCCACAAAGTGGCGGCCTTCGAAAGCATCAAAACCACCACCGGTTCGGGTAAGAGCGCCAAAGTGACCATCACCAAGGTCTCTTCTGAACTGAACGGTGACAACCTGATCGACCCGACCGCCGGCGCTGGAATGATCTACCGCAGTTTTTCGAACAAGCCCCTGTTTGCCGATAACGGCCCGGTGGCTGATGACGTGAACCAGGGCTACCTCGGAGATTGCTATTTCCTGGCGACTCTCGCGAGCACCGCCAAGACCAACGCCAACACCATCAAGCAGTCGGTCGTTGAACTCGGCGACGGGACCTACGCGGTGAAGTTCGTAAGGAACGGTGCTGAACTCTATTTCCGCGTGGACGGCCAACTCCCGACCTGGGGCAATGGTGCTCTGGCTTACGCCAAGACCGGTACTCAGAACAGCGTTTGGGTTGCGATCATGGAAAAGGCGTTTGCCTTCTTCCGCACCGGGGCCGGCACGTATGCTTCGATCGAAGCCGGCTGGATGAGCGAAGTGTACTCCGCGTTGGGCAAAGCCAGCACGAACGTTTTTTCTGCCAGCACTCCGGCCAGCCTGTTGAGCGTGATCAAGACCGCGCTCGATCAGGGCAAGAGCGTCACTTATGGCGCATACGCCCCGACCGACGGGGCACCGCTGATCGGCAACCATGCTTACATGGTCGATCGCGTGAATGCTGACGCACAGGGCAACCTGGTGTCGATCACTCTCCGCAACCCGTGGGGCGTGGATGGAGCCGGCAACGACGGGGCCAACGACGGCTACGTCACCCTCACCGCCGCCCAAGCGAAGAATGCGCTGATCGGCCTCGCGATCGGCGCGGTGTAATCAGCAGTTAACAGCATTCAGGAGAGTCCGTACTTCCTCCTTCCCGCCCGGCGACGCCTTCCCAGCGTCGCCGGGTTTTTTTATGTCGCGGGTTGATTGGAACGCAAAAGCAGGATTGCATTTGGAAACAGCATCATCTGGGCGTATTGACCGGTTGCATCGTTTCCAGCATCAGACGAAGTGACTGTCCGGCGGTGGTGGAGGTCGGCCCGGCGTAGAAAATAGTGATTCGGTAGCCGTTGATGTATCCGCTGTAGCACCGGTCAACATTGTTCTCGCGCACGCGGGTGAAGGTCTTGTCGTTGATCTCAACCTGGTCGATTTGCGAAGACTCCCCGAGCGTAAATTTCGGCTGTCGCCCGACGATGCTGCCGGGCTCCAGCTTGGGAACCGTTGCGCCGTTGGCGTCTTCTTTGGAGGATTCGGCGTAGATCTGAAACGAGGTGTCCTGGCCGGTGGGGGTGAATCGGTAAAAGCCCCAGTCCTTACTCCTGCCCGCCGACGAAACCCGCGCCTCGGGGACCGTCAGCCTCATCGGGCCGACGATGACGGTGCTGGGCGGGTTCTTGAAGTTGCGATTGGGGTTTGGCGGGCGAACCGGGCCGGCGATGGCGGCTTCGATCGGCACGGGAGGAGCGTTGGGGTCATTCAGCAACGCCAAACGACGGGCTTCGGCTTGCCGTCGCGCCTCCTCCGCCCGGGCGAGCGAGTCGGCCGACTTGTCGGCGGCCGAGGGCTTTTCCACCATCACCGGTGGCGGGGAAACCGACGAATTGCCGTTGCCTCCCGGCGTGGCTCTGGGCGGCGATTTCTTCGGCGGCTTGGGAGTGACCGCAACAGAAGATAAGTTGCCCCCGCGAACGTTGTTGGCCGACGCGATTGAGCCTCGCTGGCCTAGCTTCCCGCCGTCCGTGCCCGTGCGGATGAACACCAGCACCACCAGCACGATCAGCCCGCCCACCCGCGCCATCCGCGCGACCGGCCATTTCATCACCGGCCAGTGGCCGATCGAAAACGGGATGATGTAGAACGGAATGAGCATCTGCACAATGCCATACCCGTTCCGCCCGGCTGTGCGGGCCATCAGGTACGCGGCGAAGGCAAAGTAGAGAAGAATCAGTGTCGAGATCACCCCGCCGATAACCATGCCGATATCACCTCCGATGAGCAGGGCGATCACCATCAACCCGATCGACACGCCGACGGAAATCTGCTCGAACAGGTTGACGCCCAACAGCCAGTTGATCAGCGAAACCGGGGCAGCGCCGGCATCCTGTGAATCCGCTGTAATGGGGATCACCGGTAGCGGCGGGGGTGCGAAATGCGCGGTCCTGGCGATCGGAATCGGTGGCGGTAATGGCGGAGGGACGTTGGTCGGCAACGGCTGACTCGTGGTGGCCACGAACGCCTGCCCGCAATCCTTGCACTTGAGACGCTTGCCGATCACCGTCGGGTTGACGTTGTAGCTCGTGCCGCAGACGCTGCATGAAATTTGGATCGACATGCCGACTCCCCCGGCGGGGCTATTTACCCGCCACCAGTTCGTAAAACCCGCCGCTGTCGCGCTTGAGGTAGCCCAGATCGGCCAGCTGCTCCCACACGTCGCGCCCGAACCCGCTGGGCGGCTGAATGGCGACGATCTTGCTGCGAGCTCCCGTGAGCGGGCTGTGGCCCAGGCGCGAATCATCATCCAGCTGCTGAATCTTCATTCGCTTTTTGAAGGCTTTGAGGGCTTTTTTCTGGTCTTCGTTGAGATCGTTCATAGCCGGCAGTATACCGGCAGAGGCGGGCTACTTCATATCCAGGTAAGCGCCGCTCAACAGCCAGCCCGGCTCGATGCCAATCATCGCCATCAAATCCTCGGCCACGTCCTGGCCTTGCTCGAGGGTCTGGTCGGGCGTCAGGACGACTTCCAGCTCCAGGAAATGGCCCAAACCCTCCACTTCGTCCAGATGCACGCGCGCGGGTCCGATCAGGTAAAGCGTGCGTCGCTTGCGGACGATGCCCCGCTCACCGGCGGACTGGGCGAGAATCGATCGCAACGCGACGGGGTCGGGGATCGGCGTGACAATGTAGTTCGACGGCTTGGGCTCGGGCGAGTCGTCCCGCTCGTAATAGATCAACTCGCTTTGGGCTTGGTTGATGGTCCGCAGCTTCAAACGCCCGGCGCGGGAGTGGAAAAACACGTCCTCCTGCTCCAGCACGACCGGCCCTTCGTCGGCCATCGTGACGACGAGGGCTTCGACCTGTGGGCGGTTGGGGAGCTTGGCTTTGATCTCGATGTTGCGGTTCATAGGGTCCAACCAGATTTAGTCTTATCGCGGGAAATGTAAATGGTGATTGGTGCGTTAGCAGGTGAAAGTCACGCACCAATCACCATCTCCCCGTTTCAATTCCCCTGAAACCCTGTCCGTTGTTTTCCCCGCTTCTGAAAACCCCTAAAATACGGGCATGGGCAGTTTGAGCTTCAATATCGATGATGTAATCGCGGGAAAGGCCCGCTTGACCGACGCGCAGGCGATGGAATTGCACGCCAATGCGTCCCTGCACGACCTTGGCCAATGGGCGCACGCCGTCACGCTGCGGATGCATCCGGAGGACTACCGCACCTACGTCATCGACCGGAACATCAACTACACCAACGTATGTACTGCTCACTGCACGTTCTGCGCCTTCCGGCGTGATCACGAGGACGCCGACCAGTACACGCTGAGCTACGAGACCATTGGCGAGAAGATCAAAGAACTCGTGAGCATCAACGGCACGCAAATCCTGATGCAGGGCGGCATGAACGACAAGCTGCCGATCGAGTGGTACGAAGGGCTGCTGTCGTACATCCGTACGAATTTCCCGACGGTGCACATTCACGCATTCTCGCCTCCTGAATTTGTGGAGTTCGAGCGGTTCTTCAACATGGACGTGCGGGACATCATCCGGCGATTCAAAGCCGCGGGCCTGCAAACCATCCCGGGCGGCGGAGGCGAAATCTTTGCCTCCCGCGTCCGCAAGAAAATCGGCATCGGTAAATGCAGCGGCGACGACTGGCTGCGCGTGATGCGGGTGGCGCACGAAGAGGGGATGAACACCAGTTGCACGATGCTGATCGGGCATATCGAGTTTGTCCGGGAACGCATCGAGCATATGAGTGCGCTGCGGGATATGCAGGACTACGCGCTGCGCGGGGTTCAGGGTTCGGGGTTCGGGGTACAGGGTGAAAGCGCAGACGACACTGCGAACCGTATTCAAGCTCGCTGGCCCGGCGTGTTTGCCAAGTCTTTCCCGAACCCCGAACCCCGAACGCCGAACCCCGGTTCTTACACCGCGTTCATCCACTGGCCGTTCCAACGCGAGAACACCTCGCTCGGCCGCGCCGAGGAATGGGATCCCGAAAAGCACGGGCCGTTCGATGATTCGACGAACGAGGGCGTTCAAAAGGGCCGAATCGTCCGCATGGCCGGAGCGGATGAGTATTTGCGGATGCTGGCGATTTCGCGGCTGTACTTTGACAACATCCCGTCCCTTCAGGCCAGTTGGGTGACGATGGGCCCGAAGATCGGGCAGCTGGCGCTGTTCTTCGGTGCCAACGATATGGGGAGCGTGATGATGGAGGAAAACGTCGTGAGCGCTGCAGGCACGACGTACAAGCTGGAGGCGCGTGAGATCTGTCGTTTGATCCGCGATGCGGGCTGGATTCCAGCGCAGCGCGATCAGTATTACCACGTCCTGAAACGCCACGACGGTCCCGATGCCCCCGACTTGGTTCCCGTGGAACATCCTCCGATGCGCGAGGTGAAGCAGATCGACAAGCAGTTTATCGGCGCTGCGCCCGGGATCGATGACGGTTCGGATCGAAGCGTGAAAGTACAGCTTCCGATTCTCGGGGAATCTGCAAACCGGTAAGTTTGCCACCTATCCGCAAAATTGGGCAACCCGGATCGAGAGCCGGATGGTCTTCTCTGCAAGTGTCCTAGTCGCTATTCCCGGGCGAAACAGCGCATTGACTGGCGTGCCACCCCGCACCCCGAACCCTTAACCCCGCCCCCAATATCCCCCGTTTGCACACGTCCGATAAAACAGGTACTTTACGCGCCCAGAGCCGTCTCGTCCGGGCATGACCGGTGGACGAGGCGTCAGCCCGATGGATCGGGTTCTTCCATCACGGTGCTGGCCAAAGGAGTGCGACGCGTGATCTTTGATTCTTTTCTGGGCATGTTCAGCCTCGACATGGGCATTGACCTGGGAACCTGCAACACCCTGGTTTGTGTCAAAGGCGAAGGCATCGTTCTGAACGAGCCGAGCGTCGTCGCCGTCAAAAAGGGCACCAATCGGGTTCTGCAGAACGGCAACGCGGTGGGGCTGGTCGCCAAGGAAATGCTCGGGAAAACGCCTGGCTCGATTACCGCGATTCGTCCTCTCAAAGACGGCGTCATCAGTGACTTCGAAGTCACCGAGGCGATGCTGAAGTATTTCATCCGCCGGGTGCATGGCAATAAATTGATGATCCGTCCGCGGGTGGTGATCGCGATCCCATCGGGCATCACGGCGGTGGAGAAACGCGCGGTGCTGCAGAGTGCGGAGCGTGCCGGCGCCCGTCGTGTGTTCCTCGTCGAAGAACCAATGGCCGCCGCGATCGGGGCGGGGTTGCCCGTCACCGAACCGACCGCCTCCATGATCGTCGATATCGGCGGCGGGACGACGGAAGTCGCGATCATCTCTCTGGCCGATATTTCTGTGTGCGAATCCGTCCGCGTCGCCGGCGACGATTTTGACGAAGCGATCGTCAACCACATGAAGAAGACCTACAACATGGCCATCGGCGAGCAGATGGCCGAGCGGATCAAGATCGAGATCGGCTCTGCCAGCCAGTACGACGACCACGAGCCGACCATGGAAGTCCGCGGCCGCGATATGATTTCGGGTCTCCCCCGCAAGGTCACCACCACCAGCGCTGAAATCCGCGAAGCCCTGCAGGAGCCGGTCACCGCGATCATCGAAGCCGTCACCCGCACGCTCGAGCTTGCAGAACCTGAACTTGCAGCCGACCTGGTCGACAACGGCATCACCATGGCCGGCGGGAGCAGCCTGCTGCGCGGCCTGACCACCGTTATCAGCCACGCCACGGGCCTGGACGTGAAGTTAGCGGAGGATCCGCTCACCTGCGTCGCCCGCGGCACATCGGTCTATCTGGAGAACCTGGAACTCTGGAAGGATACGATGGAGAGTGATGCGGACGACCTTTGATCGGAAATCCGAATGACGAAACCTGAAAAACAAACCCGAATGACGAAACCCGAAATCCGAATGAATGACGAATGACGAAATCCGAATGACGAAAAAGAAGGAATTAGTCCCTTCGGGTTTCGTCATTCGGATTTCGGGTTTCGTCATTCGGGTTTCCTTATGTCGGAACTGACACGGATGTCTGCCCTTCGTTTCCATCACGTCTTTTTCCTCCTCATGCTGCTGGCGTTGGTTAGCGCCTTTACACTCAGTCCTGAACGATCCGCGAAATTAACCCCGCAGATTCAGACGTTGTTTGCGCCGATCTCTCAGCCGGCGTCGTCGCTGGGGCGGATGATTCATGCCCGACTGCATCCGCAGAAGAATGTTGATCCTCGGTCTACTCAGGCGGTTTTGGACGAGAACGAGAGCCTCCGCGTCGCCAACGCGTCGCTGATGGCGCAGTTGGATGCACTGAAAGTCCTCAACCGTGACCGCGACCTGCTCGGCGATGTTCGCAAGCTCTCCCGCACTTACGCCGTCACCGGTGGTGATGCAGGGGGCCGGCTGTCGCTGCAGATCGGCGGATCGACGCTCGACGGGCTGAAGACCGGTCAGCCGGTGATTTTTCTCGGCGGGCTGGTCGGCAGGATCACGCAAGCAGGCGTTGCGGGGGCTAAAATCACGCTCATCACCGACCCGTCGGCCACCCCGATGAACGGCACGTTCGGGCGCTTCCAGGAAGGCGAAGACAAACGTGTGGAATTTGTACACCTGAAAATCGGGAAATCCGCCTCGGTGCTGGTCCGCGGGGCGGGGAGCAACTCGCTGGTGGTGAACACCCTGACATTGGACGATGCGACGGCGGTTCAGCTTGGTGACACCCTGATCCTGGCCGACAGTGATTGGCCGGCCAACCTGCAGGGATACAAGATCGGCAGGGTCGTTTCCAAGGAACCCCGTCCCGATTCCCCGCTGTTCGCCAAGATCACCATCCAGCCGTCACAGGATTTGAAGATGCTGAAGGATGTGAGCGTGGTGGTGAAATGAGGAGTAAGTTGCCAGTTGTTAGTTGTTAGTTGCTAGTTTTTGCCTTTACTGGCAACTAGCAACTGGCAACTAACAACTTATTCGCATGCGTTGGATCGTCTACTTCATTCTCGCCTACATCGCGATCGGCCTGCAGGCCGGGCTCGCGCCGTTTTTGGTTTGGAACGGGGCGTCGCCTAATTTTGTGTTGCTGGCAGTGATCTTCATCGCGATCAACGCCCCGCGCGAGCCTGCGTTGCTGGGGGCGTTCATGCTGGGCATGCTGCAGGATTTGATGAGCACGCAAGGCCTGGGCGTCTACGCCTTCAGCTACGGTCTGGCGGCGATGTTCACCATCAGCACGCAGGAAGTGGTCTACCGCGAACACCCGCTGACGCACTTCACGCTGGGTTTGGTGACCGGGATCAGCACTGCGGTGGTATTAGTGCTCCACGCCAGCGCCCCTTGGCTGCATGTCAGTGCTCCGCTGAAAGGCCCATTCATCTCCGCCATCCTCACTGCAGTCGCAGCACCGTTGGTGCTTGGCATTCTGCAGAAGTTCAAGCGGGTGTTTGCGTTTAAGGTGGAGAGGAGAAGGTATTGAAGCTAGGGTTCGGGGTTCAGGAAAAAAAATACGTTGTACGTTTTTCCTCTCCTGAACCCCTAACCCTGAACCCCGAATCCCAACTCCCATGTTCGACCGCCGCTTAAAAATCTTCCTCGCGATGATCTTTGTCTTCACACTCGTGCTGGCGGCGCGGGCGGCGTACATTCAGATCGTTCAGCACGAGTCATGGTCGTCGATTGCGGATAAATCGATGACCAAGGACACGTACATCGAGACCGTGCGTGGCAAGATTCTGGATTTCAAGGGACGAATCATCGCTCAGGATGTGCCCTGCATCGATGCGATGGTCGATTACCGGGCCATTCCGCGTGAGCCGGACGAAAAATGGGTCCGCGACATCGCCGTCGGTCGGCTCATTCGCCGGCTGGGGGACGAATACACCAAATCCAGCCGGGCTAAGCGGAAAGAGCAGGCCGACGCGGAAATCGACGTCGTCAAAGCTGATATCGACGCGATGTGGGACATGCTCGGGCATACCCAGGGGATGACGCCCGATCGTCTGGATGAAGTGCGTCAGGACATCGTTCGCAAGGTGGAATTTCGCGCAAGATGGATTTGGTATAGAAGTTACGAGTTGGCCGTGAAGGCGCACGAAAACGCCAAGCCCGGGCCTTGGATCACGCGCTGGCTGTTTGATGACAATAAGCCGCCGGAATTGGATTCATTCAAGGTGACGGTGGGGGATGAGTTGATCCCGTACACGATCGTTCCGGCGCTGGAGCCGGAGACGATCACGCAACTGGGAAAGTTCTTAGGCAAGTTTCCCGGGTTGTCTCTGCAGCCGAGCACGCATCGGTATTACCCGTACAAGGAGGCCGGCTGCCATTGGATCGGCAACCTCGCGCCGGTCAGCAAGGAAGAGCGGGAGAGCGACCCCAATTTTGAGAACCGGCTGCTGCGCTACGACTACGCCGACCTCATCGGCCGCAGTGGATTGGAAGCACTGGCCGAGCCGGTGTTGCGCGGGCGGCGGGGGATTATCTCGCGTAAGATCGGCTCGGGTGAAGTGCTTGACGATCAAAAAGCCTTGCCCGGCCAGGACATACGCAGCAGCGTCGATATCGAACTCCAGCGCGACGTTCAAAACATCTTCCCGTCCTGCACGGTAAAAGACCGCGACACTCCGCCGGTCGTCCGCCAGTTTCACGGGGCCGCCGTCGTCATCGACCTCGCCAGTGGGCAGGTTCGCGCGATGGCCAGCTATCCGACGTTCGATCCGAACAAGCTCAGCGAAAACTACGCCTCTCTCAGCACCAACGAGCTTGAAAAACCGCTGCTCAACCGCGCCACCATGGACGTCCTGGAACCCGGCAGCACGGTCAAGCCGATGGTGGGGCTGTGGGGCATGAAGAGCGGCGTGCTGGGGATCAACGAGCAGATTCAATGCACGGGCTACATGATGTACAAGGGCCAGAAAATGCCCACCGGCCGATGCTGGGTCGCGCAGCGCTTTGCCGCTGAATTGGCCAGCCTGCACATGACGACGATCAACCACCCCGTCCCGTCTGCCGCGCCGCTGAATCGCGATTTGTCGTTTGTCGATGCGCTGGAGCGAAGCTGCAACCCGTTCCACGAAGAGATCGCCAATCGCCTGGGTGTTGCGAGGCTGACCGAGGGGTTCAAGGCGTTCGGACTTGGCCAGCCGACGGGCATCGGCATCGCCGAGCGAATCGGGCGCTTGCCCGATTCGTACCGTGGCCCCAACCCGCTGGATTCGCTCTGGTCGGCAGGCATCGGGCAGGGACAGGTCGGCGCTACGCCGATCCAGATGGCCGGCGTGGTGTCGGCGATCGCGCGCGGCGGGGTGTGGCTGCGCCCGACGCTGCTGGCCGACGCGATCGATCCGTCGCAGCTCCGCCCGGCAGTCCCGTCAACCCGACCGGCGAGGGTTGATCTGGGAATCCCGCCCGAAGCCATCGCCCAGGCGCACCAGGGGATGTGGAACGTCGTCCACGGGTCGGCCGGCACGGGAAAGCAATTGGATTTTCCCGAAGTCGGCGTGTACGGCAAAACCGGTACCGCCCAGGCCGCCAGGTTCATGGTCCCGCAGCTTGATTCTGACGGCCGGCCGATTCCCAAGCTCGACGCCAGTGGCAAACCGATCGTCAACAAATACGGGCGCACCGTTCCCGTGATGGTTCCGCTGGAACTGGGCACGGAGGCGGCGCCGAATCCCGTCGCACCGTGGTATCAGGGCAGCGGCCGGAGCGGGACCGACGTCGCCCACGCTTGGTACATGGGTTTTGCGCCGCGTGAAAATCCGAAGATCGCGTTCGTGGTCCTGGTCGAATACGGCGGCAGCGGCGGGATCACGGCCGCGGCAGTGGCGCACGACGTACTGGCGGCGTGCGTGAAACACGGGTATCTACAGTAGCACGGGCCTCTGGCCCGTGGCTTGCGGACTCGCAAGCGATCGGGCGTACTCGACCGATGAGGCAAGAGCGCAGCGATTTTTTGCTTCTAACTCGCACTCACGTCGCTAACGCGATTGCCTCATGCATCGAGTACGACGCATCCGGCGTGAGTACACGCCTCACGGGCTGGAAGCCCGTGGTACGAAAGACCACGCATGATCGAATCACCACCCCGAGAGATCACCCCCTTCGTCCGCCGCCGCGCCTGGGCTGAGCCGCGCGTGCGTGGCTGGTGGCTGCTGGCGATCGTGCTGGCGGTGCTGGGGGTTTATCTCGGCGTGACGCAATACTTCGACTGGTCACGACTTAACCGCGCGATCAGCAGCGGCGTGACCGTGCCGGCGACGGTGCTGGCAGTGGAAGGCGACGGCCGAAAAGGCAAAAGCGTGTCGGCCGGGGCACCGGTTGTCATTACTTACGACTACCAAGGCAAAACGTACCAAAAAGAAGGCACGCTCTCGGGAATGACCGGATCGGCCCGCGTGGGTGACGCGGTCCCGCTGCATATCGACCCAGCCGATCCGGACAACTGGACCGCCCGCAACATCGTGCCCGCCCTGGGCGTCGCGATGACCGGAACGATTCTGGTGTTGCCCGTCGCAGCGATCGCGCTGTTGCTAGCGTTGCTGGCCCGATCGACCGTGCTGAAAACGTACGAACACGGGCAGGCAGTTGAAGCGATCGTCATCGGCAACAAGCAAACGCCGCTCGCGCCCAGATCCCGCGCCATCACCGCCTCCATCGCGTCGGGCGGGCGGACGTTTGAAGTGGTCGTCCCGCCGGCGCTGGCGGGGCTAGCAGAAGGTGAATCGATCAAACTCATCCTCCCCACCAAGCCCGGCCGGCCGTTAGCGGCGGCGTGGTATGAGGAGCGAACGGACGAATTCTAAATGCTGAATTCTGAATTCTGAAACATTGCAGTATTCTCTTTTTTTCAGCAGTTAGAATTCAGCATTCAGAATTTCTATGAATTCTCTCTGGCGACAACTCGCGATCGCGACCAACTGGCCGGTGCTGGTGGCGGTGGCGGTGTTGACGTCGTTTGGCACGATCAGCATCTACGCCCACGACGCCGGCGACGGCGGGAAGCAGATCGTCTTCGCGGTCGTCGGGCTGGTGCTGCTGATTGCGATCCAAACCGTGAATTACCAGGTGTTTGCCCGTTTCGCGTGGGGGTTTTACCTGCTGAGCCTCGTGCCGGTCGCATACACCGTGCTGGGCGCGATCATCGGCAATGGGCAGAACGGAAATAACCCGCTCCCACTGGTCTATAACATCAACGGAGCGTACGCGTGGATCAAGATCGGCCCGATCGGCTTGCAGCCGGCGGAGCTGACCAAGCTGTCGTTCATCATGGTGATGGCGCATTATCTGCGCTACCGTGACAACTACCGCACGTTCAAAGGGCTGATGGCACCGTTCCTGCTCGCCGTCGTGCCGCTGGGGCTGATCCTCAAGCAACCGGATTTGGGTACGGGTCTGACGTTCATCCCGGCGCTGTTTGCAATGGTCTTCGTCGCCGGGGCGAAATGGCGGCACTTGTTCGCCATCATGGCTTTGGGCGTGGCGCTGGTGCCGATCGTCTGGCTCAGCGGCACTGATGTCCCGGTGTTCAAGCACCTGCCCAAGCTCGTGAAGGACTACCAACGCGAGCGCGTGTACGGCCTGATGAGCAACAGCGAAGCCAACAAGGACATTAACTACCAGCCGCTGATGGCGCAGATGGCGATGGGCACCGGCGGGCTCACCGGCAAGGGATTCGGCAAAATCCCCGTCGGCGTGCGATTGCCCGAGGCCCACAACGACATGATCTTCGCCATCATCGGCGAGCAGTTCGGCTTCGTCGGATCGATGGTGGTGCTGGTGGCGTACGTGGTGCTCTTCGCGGCCGGTATTGAAATCAGCGCCGCCACGCGCGAACCCTTCGGCAAACTGGCGGCTGTCGGCATCGTGGCGCTGATGGCGGGGCAGGCGTTTATCAACCTGATGGTGGTTACCCGCCTGATGCCCGTGACCGGTATCACCTTGCCGTTCGTCAGCTACGGCGGGAGCAGCTTGCTGGCGAGCTTTTTGTCGATCGGATTGCTGCTGAACATCGGGCAGAACAGGCCGTTGATCATGGCGAAGGATTCGTTTGATTACTGAGTAGAAAGTGAAAAGCGATGAGCGACGAGTGTCACTCATCGCTCATCGCTTTCCACTTTTCACTGGTATTCTCTAATCCCCAATCGACAAAGATTCACCATCGCCTGTTGCATCGAACATCCCCACACCGGCGCGATCATCGAGAGCGGTACGTCGTCGCCTAGCAGGGTAACGGAATCGCCGATCCGATCGACCGCAGCAAGTTCCACGAAGCTCGTCTGCATACCGACTTCGAGGATGCGAGTCGGCCGGCCATGGATCGAAGCGGGGCCGGGGCGCAGGCCATGCGAGTAGCCGGCGCTGATCAGGCCGAACCGCGGGACGCTGAACCCGCTGTAGCCGGCCGGGCCGGTGCTGTTGCGGGCGTCGATCAGCGGGGCGGTGACGGTGACCGCGCCGTCGTAAATCGCCAGGCCCGGGCGGACCGCGTCGAACCGCGCCGCCGGTTCGCTCAGCAGCGCCGATCCCGCGGCGTGGCGACGCAAGGGGAACCCGCGCGTGATCGCTTCAAACGTCACTGCGTGTTCAAGCTTCGTGGCGTGCGTGAACGCTTCGTCGATCTTCCCGGCCTGGATGATCGCCGGCACGTCCTTCGCCGCTGCGGCGAACCGCTGCTGGCCGGTATCGACCGCCAGTACCGGTCGGGCGGCTTGAAGCGCTTTGGCGGATTCCACATCCCACACCACGGGCCTGGCGCGGGCGGCGAGAAATTCGCCCGCGGTATTCAGGTCGCCTCGCAGCACGATGATGGGCTTGCCGAGCTTGGACAAACCGGCGTCGATCGCTTCGCGCAGGTCAAACGTGTAAAAAGCCGCAACGTCCTGCGCGATCGCGCCGGCGACTCGGGTCGCGCCCAGCCCATAGGCATCGGCTTTGACGACCGCGATCACGCCCACGCCCGTCGCACGGGCGATCGCCTGCACGTTCTTCCGAACGCGAGCAAGATCCACGCTTACCGTAGGTCGTTCGCCGGCCATGTCGGGGATTGGACGATGAGCGACGCTGGATGTCCAGCGGAACGGCATGTTGCCGATGTTGGGATGCGGGGTTGAGTTTCCTGGACGACCGCACCTTGCCTTGGATACAAATCGTCCGGCCGACCTGTTACCGTACTTCATTAAGGGCATGAATCCTCTAAGATTAACCCATCTCGTTAAATGCCTACTTCCGCTGCTGCTATCGGTTGCCGCCGGCGTAGGTTGCCAATCCAGCCGGGTCGAAATCAGCATCGATCCAGACGTCGTTATCAAGGACGTCCGCAATCACCCGCTGGGTACGACTCCGCCGCTGCTGGTAACCGATCAAGCCAAAACCGCAGCGGCGGTTGCCCAGTTGGGGACGCGTTATCTGCGGTTCGGTGATCAACGGTACTCGTTCTGGTCGGAACCGCCGTGGAATAGCGCCAAGCCCGTGACAATCCAGCGCGGCCCGCGGGCTTGGCCGGCGGGCGAACGTGAATGGGTTCAGCCCGACGGCATTCATTTTAGGCCGGACCGCACAACCGATTTCGATCAGTACATGGCGCTGGCCAAGGCAACCGGCAGCCTGCCGCTCGTGATTACGTCGTACAACGGCTGGAACGCGCCCGCCAAGGCCGGCGTTGTGACGCCGCCCAAGGAAGCATTTTTTCGCGCCACCGTGGAGCAAGTGCGCTACGCCAACCTGGCGAAAAAATACAGAATCACCTATTGGGAAATCGGTAACGAACTATGGAACCCCAAGGAAGGCGGCGTTCATACCGCGGCTGAAGTGGCGGCCGATCTGAAGGTACTCGTGCCGCGAATGAAGCAAGTCGATCCGACGATCCGAGTGATGCTCAGCGGAAATAAGCTGGGCTGGTACCGACAACTGCTGACCGCCGCGCCGCAGATCGACGACATTTGCTTTAGCTGGTACTTACCGCCCTCCATCGAGGGCTACGACGATTTTCGCCGAACCAACTCGCTGCTCAGCCGCAGCCAAGAGTATGTCGATTTGTTGCGTGCGCTTGATGAATTGGATGCTCCCACGCGCAGCCGGATCGGGATCGTGATCTCGGAGTTCAACGCGATCGACTGGGACGGGCGATGGCCGAACACCAACGATCTCGGTCACGCCCTGTGCGTCTTCCAGCAGGCCGGCGAGGCGATGAGCAACCCGCGGATCAAACTGGCAATCCACTGGACGATGCAGTGGAATAACCCGCATTGGACCGTCCGAAGCGACGACGCGTCGGTTTTCAATGCCGTCCGCCAGGACGGTTCGCTGGCGGCGAATGGTCTGGCGCTATCGCTCTGGGGTCGCAACCTGTTGGACGAATTCATCTCCGCCACCAGCACCGGCGATCACGTTCTCACCTGGGCCACGCGGTCAGGCGATGGGCATTTCTTAAACGTCTTTGTGCTGAACAAGGACTACACGTCCAACCCGCTGTCGCTAACCATCGAAACCGGCGATTGGACGCTGAACGAGATTACCTGCTTGAGCGGCCAAGGCATCGACGACCCCCGGCCGACGCTTTCACCACTTCCAACGCGGGGTTCAATTGAGGTTCCTCCGGCCAGCGTGACACTGCTGAAATATCACCGGAATCCCGCCAGGAAAGCCCCTTAAATCTGGTTCGCGCCGGCACGCGGCTCTCAAAAGCCATGAAAATCGATCCACCCATGAGGCAAATAGGATTGGTTCACCGTCGCCACGGTTGACGCAAGGCCTTAGGGACAAGAACGCGTTGAAGCCTTGATCGAGCCGATAGTTTCGAGGAAACTTCGCGACCCAATTACTTAGTAACAAGGAACCTTCATGGCAGACCGCTTTTCACCGGATAAGAAATTCAAGTTCACCTTCGGCCTATGGACGGTCGGCAACCCCGGGCGCGATCCGTTCGGGATGCCGACGCGTGAGCCGATCTCCCCGCCGCAGATCGCCGACGTGCTCGGCAAGGCTGGCGCGTATGGCGTGAATTTTCATGACAACGACCTGATCCCCATCGACGCCACCGCCGCCGAGGCCGCGACGATTAAGAAGGATTTTAAGAAGGCGCTAAAGAACAACGGCCTCGTCGTGCCGATGGCGACGACGAATCTCTTCGGCGATCCGGTCTTTAAGGACGGAGCGTTCACCAGCAACAACGCCGGTATTCGCTCTTACGCGATCCAGAAAACGATGCGGGCGATGGACCTGGGCGCCGAGTTCGGCGCTAAGATCTACGTCTTCTGGGGCGGCCGCGAAGGCGCTGAGTCGGACGCGACCAAGAACCCGGTGGAAGCCGTCAAGCGGTTCCGCGAGGCGATCAACTTCCTCTGCGAATACAGCATCAGCCAAGGCTACGGCTACAAGTTCGCCTTCGAAGCCAAGCCGAACGAACCGCGCGGGCACATGTACTTCGCCGTCACCGGCAGCTACCTGGCGCTGATCCCCACGCTCGACCACCCCGAAATGTGCGGCGTGAACCCCGAATTCGCCCACGAGACGATGGCCGGCCTGAACTTCGTCCACCACGTCGCCCAGGCGATCGAGATGAAGAAGCTGTTCCACGTCGATCTGAATGACCAGGACATGGGCCGCTACGACCAGGACTTTCGCTTCGGCAGCAGCAACTACAAGGCCGCGTTCTTCCTCGTCAAACTGCTGGAAGACAACGGCTACAACGGTCCGCGTCACTTCGACAGTCACGCGTACCGGCAGTCGGATTCAAAAGACGTGCTGGAGTTCGCCAAGGGATCCATGCGGACCTACATGATCCTGGCCGAGAAGGCCAAGCGCTGGAACGCGGATAAGGAAATCCAGTCGTTGGTCAAAGAAATCAACGCCGGCAGCGAATACGCCAAGCTGACCAAGAAGTTCAGCCCCGCCAACGCCAAGAAACTGCTGACCGCCCCGTTGGACCGCGTGGAACTGGCCAAGGCCAGTCTGCCCTACGAACGGCTTGATCAACTGACGGCGGAGATCATTTTGGGCGTGCAGTAAGCGCTCGCAATCGCGCGGCGTGCAGTTTGACCGCCGGGACATCAAAAGTGTGCCGCACGAACTGCGAACCAGGGTTGACCGGCGCGCCTGCCGGCCACACAATCGCGCCCGATGAAATATCTCAACTACGCCGGTTACGTGGCGATCCCGCTCGCCTATATCGTCCATTACGTGTTGGGGCAGGGCGCGAGTTGGGAGCCGATCGCTACATTCCTCCTCGCGGCACTCGGCGTGATCCCGCTGGCTCATCTGATGGGCGAAGCGACCGAGGCTCTGAGCGAAAAAGCCGGTCCAACTTGGGGCGGGCTGCTCAACGCCACGTTCGGCAATGCGGCCGAACTGATCATCGCGATCATTGCGCTAACCAAGGGGCTGAACGAAATCGTCAAAGCCTCGCTGACCGGCTCGATCCTCGGCAACCTGCTGCTGGTCGCTGGCGCGGCGATGCTGGCCGGCGGGTGGAAGCGTCCGACGCAGAAGTTCTCCAAGGCCGCCGCCGAAGCCAGCGGCGGCATGCTGCTGATCGCCACCGCCGCCATGCTACTGCCGGCGATTTTCCACTACACCGCCGAGCGGCTGCACGACGTACATCGTGCTGAGCACGAGCACGCTGTCTCGATTGCTACCAGCGTGGTGTTGATCGCGACGTACGTGCTGGGGCTGGTCTTCACGCTGCGGACGCACAAGCACCTGTTCACCGTCGAGCCCAGCCACCCGGATGACGATGGAACCGCCGCTCATGGCGAAAGCTGGTCGGTGAAAAAATCGGTCATCATGCTCCTGATCGCGTCGGCCGGTATCGGCATCGTGGCGGAGCTGCTGGTCGGTTCGGCCGAGCAGGTGGCGCACAACCTGGGGTGGAATTCGGTGTTTGTGGGTGTGATCCTGCTGGCGATCGTCGGCAACGCAGCCGAACACTCGACGGCCGTCATGCTGGCGCTGAAGAACGATATGAACACGGCGATGACGATTACCAACCAGTCGAGCCTGCAGATTGCGCTATTCGCCACGCCGGTGCTGGTATTCATAAGCTGGCTGATCGTGGCGCTGGGCGCTCCGGCCGCTCACCCGCTGGATTTGGTGTTTTCGCCTCTGGAAGTGGTTGCGGTGATCCTGGCCGTACTGACGGTGATCGTCCTCTCAATCAACGGCGAATCGAACTGGTTTGAAGGCGTGCTACTGCTGGCGTTGTACGCGATCTTAGCGGTGGTGTTTTTCTACATCCCAGTGACAGAGCACGCCATCGCCACGCAGCCAAGCCATCCGTAGTGAGCTGATGACCCAGCCGCCGATCCAACTTCAGTACGCATCGCCGTCGCTCCAATCGCCTTGGCCGCGCTGGCGGCGGGGGTTGATGGTTCTGATGACGGTTCCATCGGCCGTCGCCATGTTTACGCCGATTGCGGGCTACGTTTCACCCATGAGCGTTTTGCAGGACAACTACGTGTATAGAAGCGATCCGATGGTGTTGCTGCTTGTCGCGCCGTTCTTCTGTCCATGGTTGCTGCTGATATTTCAGATACGAATGTTGGTTGCCTCACGCGTGACCGCGTGGGAATGTTGGGTACTTCTGTTGACTGCGTTGGGCAGCTTTGCGGCTTCAGATTACTTGCTCGGTGCCATCTGGCTTGAAAACAATCAATTCGATGTGGAACAGATCGTGATAATGCTCGGTGGCTGCGTAGTGTCATTGGCCGGCACATTTTGGACAGTGTTTCTGACCATACGCCGCCGGTTGGCCATGGCTTCCCTCGCTGGGCTGATTGGAGCTTACTGCACCAACGCGTACATGGTGGGTGTCGGCTTTTTCCCCATGATGCAATTCGGCTGGTGGTTCATGGTCATCGGCGCCGGGCTGCTGGTGGCAGAACTCTTGATCTACCACCTCCGCCCCATGACAAACGAGTCTGCAAGCGGTATCACCCACTCGCGATGAAATACAAACGCCCGCCACTCCGCCCGCAGGTGACGACTCTTTGGGATTATCCGTCGCAGGACTACGGCGAAGGCCAGCAAGGCATCGCCGGGTACAAAGGCGCGACGCCCAGCTACATCATCTGGAACCTCCTGCAGCGGTACACCAAGGAAAAAGATCTGGTCATCGACCCGTGCTGCGGCAGCGGCACGACGCTGGACGTGGCCCGCGATCTCAACCGCAAGGCGCTCGGGTACGACGTACATCCGACGCGGAAAGACATCTTCCGCGTCGATGCCCGCAAGCTTCCGCCCGAGCTGACGAACAAGGTGGATTTCGTCTTCATTGATCCGCCGTACAGCACCCACCTGGATTACGGCCCCGACCCGCGCGACATCGGCAAGCTCGACGCCAAGACCGGCGAATACTACAAGGCCATGGAGCAGGTCATCTCCGAAATCCACCGCGTCCTGCGCCCCGGCGGGCACATGGGGCTGTACGTCAGCGACAGTTACGTCCACGGGCAGGCGTTTTACCCGCTGGGGTTTGAGCTGTTTGCCATCATGCGCAAGCTGCTGCAGCCGGTCGACATCATCAGCGTCGTCCGCCACAACAAAACGCTGGAAATGGGCAACTACCGCAAGGCCGCGGACGAGCAGAACTTTTATCTGCGCGGGTTTAACTACCTGTTCATCATGAAGAAAGTTTGACCACGTTAAAAAAATGTGCGTTTATCGCATGACCGGCGAAGCTGAGGCGTGCCGCCCGGGCGAGCGCCGCCGGGCTTCGTCAATAAGCATGAAAATCCACCCAAACCCTTGACTAAAACAGACAGGTCTGTATACTTCTGGTCATGGAACAACCCAAAGCTGCTTCCGAAGCCCGCCGGCGAGTCTTGGAAACCGCCGATCGGCTGTTTTACCAGGAAGGCCTGCGGGCCGTCGGTATTGACCGGATCATCGCCGAGGCCGGGGTTGCCAAGATGAGCCTCTATAAGCACTTCCCGTCAAAAGACGACCTGATTCTGGCCGTCCTGAAGTATCGGGAGGAAAAAGTCCTGGAGTTTTTCCAGACCGCGATGGAACGACACGGCAAACGGACCAAAGACCATCTGCGGTGCTTTTTCGCAGCCCTCAAGGATTGGTTCGAGAGTCCGGGCTTTCGGGGATGTGCATTCCAAAACGCTGCCGTGGAACTGGCCGACCCCTCACACGCGGGGGCGCAGTTCGCAAAGGCTCATAAGCGCCGATTCCAAGGGCTGCTTGCTGGTTTAGTGGAGGAATCGATCGGCAAGGGTGCTGCGAAAGTCGCCCCCGCGGTCGGGCTGCTCGTGGAAGGGGCCATCGTGACTGCGGTGATTCAGGGGTCGCCCGACGCCGTGGATGTGGCTCGTGGAGCTGCCTTGAAAATGGTGGCCGATGCCGGGGGCGAATAACCCTTTTCTTTTTTTTTTGGAAATAAATAGACAGACCTGTCTGTATTGCGAATGAAGACTGAAGGCTGCGAGCTAAAAAGGCGAGCCAATTCGGCGAGTCGGCCAGCAGCCGGTTTCTAAAAACATAGGAGATATCCCAATGCAACGCATCCAATCCATCGAACCGAGCAAGGCTCAAGGCCGTACCAAGGAACTGCTGGAAACCGTACAGCAAGCCTTCGGTGTTATTCCCAACACCGCCAGGATGATGGCAAACTCACCCGCTGTCTTAGACAGCTTCCTCGCCTTCAGTACGGCAATGGGCGCGGCCAAAATCGGCGCGAAGCTGCATAACCAGGTGAAGCTCATCACCAGTGAAACCAACTCCTGCGACTACTGCACGTCCATCCTGAGTGCGATAGCTCCTTCCGCGGGCTTGTCCGCCGCCGACATTCTTGCAGGTCGCACTGGCAACGCCGACGATCGTCGCACCAAGGCGGCTCTGGCGTTCGCCAACAACGTGCTGGAAAGCCGCGGCAAGGTCAGCAATCAGCAACTCGCGGCTGTGCGGATTGCCGGGTTCGGCGAGGCCGAAATCGTGGAGATCGTCGCCAGCGTGGTGTTGGGCTGCTTCACAAACTTCCTAAACAACGTGGCCGACACGGAACTCGACATTCCCAAGGCCGAGCCTGTCGACGCCCAAACGGCCGCGGCCTGCGGGACTTCTGCCTGCTCCAGCCATTGATCGGAATGCGATTGAACCGGGTGCTTGGCCAGACCAGGCACCCGGTTTCATTACGTACATCATGATCTCGAACGGACCGGAATTTTGAGGAGTAATCCCATGCGACAGTTTGCCAGCGACATTGCGTTCACTCCCTCCGTCAAGGCCATTCAATCGGGCAAAGGATCACGAACCGGCTACGCCCGGATGGAGCGCGGAACGGGTTGGGAAACCACTGTCACTCCGGAACTGAAGACGTTCTTGTCCGAACTGGATATGTTCTATCTGGGGACGGCGAACGCCGACGGTCAGCCCTACATCCAGTACCGGGGAGGCTCTCCCGGCTTCCTCAAAACGGTAGACGAAAAGACGCTGGGCTTTGCCGACTTCGGCGGGAATCGCCAGTACATCACGCTCGGTAATTTGTCGGAGAACCCCAAGGCGTTCATCTTCCTGATGGACTATGCCCGTAGCCGGCGCGTCAAGCTTTGGGGCAATGCCCGCGTTGTTGAAAACGATCCGGCCTTGCTCGAAAAACTGCGTGATTCTGACTATCCCGGTAAGGTGGAACGAGCCATCCTCTTCCAGATCGAGGCATGGGACATGAATTGCCCGCAGCACATCCACAAGCGGTACTCGGAGAAGCAGGTAGCTCCGGTCATTGAGCAGATGCAAGGCCGCATCGCAGAATTGGAAGCCGAAGTGCGCCGGCTAAAGGGCGAGTAGCAGCCACCACCAACACCGGAACACCACATTCGCCTCGCACCTTCAAGCTGCCGTGAGCGGCCCTTCGCTCTGATTTGCTCAGGCTGGTCATAAACTCTTCATCATGAAAAAGAAGAAGGGGCTACAAGCCTACGTCCACAAGGACTTCCTGGCTCCACATGGGTTGGCTGAGGAATTGGGGGATCGCGGAATACGCTCTCCACGAAGTCACGGAAAAGATCGCCGGCAGGATGATGCCGACGATAGGACCGATCATTTCTTCCGCGCCGGCGCGGGTGGACATCGACGCCACCACGATTCCCAGCAGGTTGAACGCGATGCCGAGCATGAAGATGATGAACATGGTGAGCGGCGCCCACCGCTGGCACTTCATCGTTGCCCGCCAGCAGAAGTAGTAGAGCAGGGTAAACCCGAGAAGAAATGCGACAATCGTTCCGAAAATGGCCATGCTCCTGGCGCCTCCGCCGCGCGGTCCCGAGGCCAAAGTGATCAGCAGGGAAATGCCGATGCACACGACTCCGATAAGCGAGAGTGCGAAAAGCGATTTGTAGAGCAGTGCGCAGTTGCGGATTTTCTTTCTGATCGCGCCGGCCGCCTTCAGATGAACCATGTGCTGATCGCTGAGCGGCCAATCGCCGCAGTCGCCGGTGGCGGGGGCGTAACCCTTGAGCGTATTGGCCGTGCGAGCCGGCAGGCCGCTGGTGGTGGAGAAGTAGCCGATCGGCGCTGCCTCGGCCGCCATTGGCTGCACCGCCGCAGGCGAAGCGAACATCGCCGGAACGGGTCGCGCAGCCGAGGCGGTTGCGACCGGCGCAGCGGGGAGCAGGCCATTGATCTTCCCAGCCGGCAGCCATTCCGCCATTCCCATCTTCCACACCAGGTCGTCGGGCCTGATTTGACCGGTCAACATCCTTTGTTTGAGCTCTTCCGTTGTCACCGGGCCGGCCGATTCCCCGTTACGCGTGTAGTGCCATTGTTCGCCCATGAACGTGCATCCCCGTAAAAAGTGCCTGTTGGAAATGAAATTCTATCGACCTCTCATCGCATGTCACGCCAGCGGCTGTGCGGGCGGATTCTGTTGAACGACAAAAGGCGCAGCGCGAGGCATTTGTATAACAAAGCACGCCCCTTTGTTCGGCCCTGAGCTGCAAGCGGTCAGGGATGCGCCGTGCAACTGTACCAGTAGATTGGCGATCGTCAGTCCCACGCCCAGCCCGCCATGCCGGCGAGTCGTTTTGGGATCGGCTTGTTCGAAGGGCTCGAAAAAACGCGCGGCGATGTCGGGATCGAACCCCGCGCCGGTGTCGATCATTTCGACCCGCAGATCGCCGCCCGGCGAGTCGGAGGTTCGGATGCGGATGGTCCCGCCGGCGGGCGTGAATTTGATCGCGTTTCCCAGCAGCTTGGCGATCACCTGTCCCATCCTTTTCGCGTCGCAGTGGATCATCGGATGCTGGCTGGTCAATTCCAGCGAAAGCTCCAGCTTCTGATCCGCGATGTTTTTCCCCGTCGCCGCGGCGATCGTACGGATGATCTGGTGGATGTCCGCATCCTGCCACTTGAGAGAGATTTTCCCCTGCTTCAGTCCGGTCAGGACCAGCAGTTCGTCAATCAGGTCGGCTTCGATCTGAATTTGCTCTTGAATCAGTTGCACGTCCTCCAGCACGTCGGCCGGTAGATTCTGCCGTTGGGTCAGGGCATTGGCGGTCAGCAGGGCGGGGGTCAACGGGGTGCGCAGTTCGTGGCTGACGACGGCGAGCAGTTGATCTCGCGCCACCAGCGCCTTTTCAGCGCGGGCACGGGCCGCCGTCTCCAGCACGAGCAATGCGTCGCGGTCGGCCTCGATGCGCCGGCGGTTGATTTCCTCCCGGTCGAGCATCAAGGCGTTCCACCACATGACCGAGGTGATGATGATGATGTTCGATGTCACAAACAGCGCCAGCCCGAACTCGGTATCGTAGTAACCCCATTGCTGCCCCTTGAGGCGGATCCATCCCACGACCATCGGGACCAGGATGGTGATCGGCAGCATTCGCCGCATCAACCTTCCGCCAAGCGTGGTGCTGATCAGAAGGTGGTTTACCGACCGTCTCGGTCGAAAAGTGAAGTGCGAAAGGCCCAGCAAGCACAGCGTGGACGAGGTGTGAATCGCCATGCTGGAATAGACAAACACCGCGTACAACGAGCGAACACTGTACAAGTACCCGATCAGATTCAGCATCGCGATCAGCGTGGCGGCGAAGCTGAAGAGTTGACTGACGCGAATCGCTCGATCGAGCAGGAGAATTCCGATGGCAGTGCAGATGATGGCGGTTGCCGTCGCGACTGACATTCGCCCCGGATATCCGTGGGGGGGGATCGCAGGGTCATATAGGAACAGATGATCGATCCCAAGGTTTTGGCCGGTGATGTACTGCGCGAGGGTCAACCCGGTAATGACAAACGCGATCACCGGCAGCAGGTCGGCCAGGCGGGCGGACCAGACGCGCCGAGGAAACTCAATCCTCAGCAGCATGGCCATTGCGCAGCACAGCAGTGAGACGGAGGTGTTCACCTTCATCGTCGCAAAGCCCTCAACCAAATAGGTCAACCGCGGGATATGGCCGAACCAGCCGATCAGCACCATCGCGGGGATCGCGCAGGCCACCATCGCGCTGATGAGTGATGCCCGGTGCAATTGACCGACCACTCGTAAATCCACCGGCGCGAAACTACTAACCCCGATTTCGGCCGGATGGTTTTGAGACATGACCCGTGGATTGTCTCTGCAAATAGGGGGTCATGTCCAATTCGGGATACCGTAACGCCACCGCCGACAGTGTCTGGGGCGTCCAGTACGGATCGCCGGGTTTGGGGAAACCCAGCACCTCGCGCTGTCGCGGCGTGGCGCGGGAAATGAAATCTTGCAGATTCTCGTCTTCGCCGTGTTTGGAGTACTGGTGATATCCCTGAAAATCGTGCGCGGCTGATCGCCACACATAGTGGTGGCTGAACCGTACGCCGCGCTCGGCGGTCATCGCGCTGGCGCGGTGCCAGGTGCGCATCGAGAAAAATAGCAGCGACCCTGCTTTGGCCAGGACAGGCTGCTCCGCTTCGTACAGCGCCGGCGAAGTCTTCCGCCAGCGATGTGTCGGCCAGAGCGGCAAGTCACCGGTCTTGGTCTGCGGCACGACATGCGTCGGCCCGAGATCGAGCGTCACATCGGTGTAATACAAGATCATGTTGACTTGTCGGTAATCCCCGTCATCACGGGGTACTACCAGCGTGTTGCCCTGGTAATCCAGATGAAGTCCCTGCTCGTAGCTTCCCAGCCCCGCGTACTTCGCCCAGACCGCCGACTGAGACAAGCGGATATCGCGCGTCCCCAGCAGCGTCTCGACGGCCTTGATCAGCCGTGCGTTAGTTGCCAGGTCGTTCAGCTCTTCACTGGCGAACGGGAATTCCACCTGCAGGTTATCCGGGTCATCGTAGATGAACCCGTAGCGTTCGGGCGTGGCTTCCAGTTCATCCACCGAAGGGAAATACCGGTTGATGCCCGTCCGCGCCCGTTTCAACTCACGCGATGAGAGGAAGCTCGGGATGACTACAAACCCTTGCTCTTTCAACCGTTGCAGATGGGTAGGGCGTATATCCATGGAGTTCACGATTGTAATTCGGCTGATCAGCCATTGCATGGGGCTGGGTGTCGATCTGTTCTCAGCTTATTCTCATCGACTTCTGCGATTCAGGTTCTGGAAATAGCAGCGTCTTGCCGTCATCCGCCCACAACAATAGCATGTCATTCGCACTTGAGGAGTGCAGAATCCTGTCTGATTTAATTGGGAGAAAGAAAATGCAGATTGAACTTCTGGAAGGACGCGTGTTATTTCATGGGCAGTCGGGCATCTTTTTGGATCCGATCATCGTCAAATCGCTGCGTAAGAACGACGAGACCGGCCCGGACATTGTGATCGAAAACGCCGTGGCCGAGGCTGCCTCTGCCGCATCGCCGGTGCAGGCGGGCAACGTGCTGCAGGGCCCGAACTTCGATGACAACCAGACCATCAACGGCTATCACACCGTTCCGCCTGACCCCACCGGCGCTGTCGGTCCGAACCATCTGGTGTCGGCCGTCAACTGTATCGTGCAGTGGAGCAAGAAGGATGGCACGGGCAAGGTCACCAAACCGTTGGGCGATTTCTTCACGAGCCTCAATGCTTCGAACAACGATGTGTTTGACCCGCGCGTCATCTACGACGCCCGCAGCGGCAAGTTCATCGTCGTTGCGCTGGAACAGAACGACACCAACAAGACCTCGCGCATCGACGTGGCGATCTCCAAGACTTCCGATCCGAACGGCGGATGGAACACCATCGCCATCAACTCCGCCATCACACTCAAGGGCAAAGCTTACTGGACCGATTTTCCCAACGTCGCCAGCGACGGATCGGCGGTCTATGTGACCGGGAACCTGTTCGGCTTCCGAGGCGGGTATGGCGGATCGCGCTTGTGGATCATCAACCAGTCCACGTTGTCTAGCAAAATCTACGACCCCGGCGCGACGACCGGTTTGGGCACCAACGCTTTCTCGATGGCACCGGCGCAGGTCTACGGCTCGGCCAGCGGGACGTTTCTGGTCAGCACCGGCTTTACCGATAAAAAAGGGAACGATTTCCTCAGTGTCATCAAGGTCAGCAGCCCGCTGACGACTGCGACGTTCTCCAACACGTACGTGACGCTGGGCAACATCACCTCCGGCACGGTTCCGGCCGCTACCCAATTGGGTGGCGCAAAGACCATCGACGCAGGCGACACCCGCGCCGCCAACGCCGTCTGGCGCGACGGCGTGCTATGGACTGCCAGCACGATCAGCCCCACCAGCGGTGCCGATAGCGGCCAAGCCACCGTCCACTGGTACAAAGTCAATGCGCCGTTCTCGGGTACGATCTCGCTCGCATCGCAGGGTAATGTGGGTGCTGAGGACTTGGGCACAGGCACGGCGACGTACTACCCGGCCGTTGCGGTGGACAAGAACGGCAGCCTGGGAATCGGCTTCGCGGCGTCGTCTTCGAGCCTGTACGTCGGCAGCTACTACGCGGTCCGATCGTCGGCCGGCGCTCTGTCGGCCACGGGCGTGATCGCGGCGGGGCAGGACTACTACGTCCGCACGCTCAGCGGCACCGACAACCGCTGGGGCGACTACAGCGCCATCGGAGTTGATCCGAGCGACGACCTGACATTCTGGGTCTTTGGCGAATACGCCTCCACCCGCGGTACGCTTCTAGGCACCAGCAACGAAGACGGCCGCTGGGCGACCGCGTGGGGGAACTTCCTGGCCTGATCGGCTTTCGCGGGGAATTGGTAGGACAGACATTCCTGTCTGTCATGGGACGCGGTACGCCGCGGCCCATCGTGTACGCCTGAACGAGTACATTCAGGCGTGACAGACAAGAATGTCTGTCCTACTGAATAAAAATGAATCCGCCGGATTACTTCGCCGTCGTTAGTGCAGCCCGTTTTTCGGCGATCAGCTTAAGCAACGCCTTGAACGGGTCGGCGAACTTGGCCGTTCCCTCGCTCATCAGGGTTTGCTCCATCTTCGCCTGATCCACAAACGCGTCGATCTCATCCAGCACCGGCTGAGGAGGCATCTGATCGACCTTGCGGGTGTACTGCTTGTTCAGCTTCTCCACCGCGTCGTTGGTGGCAGGCGGGTTGGTCTGGATATCGCTGCCGGCCAGGGCTTCGACGTACTTGTCCGGCGGGTCGTTGGGCTTCTTGGTCCCCGTGCTGGCGAAAATGATCTCCTGCTGCAGTAGTAGCCCCTTGTCGGCCCAGAACTTCTGGTTCAGCTTCCACAGCCGTTTGACGTTGACGATGCCCACCATGCCCTGCGCCGCCGGGCTGAGCGTGGGGATGGCTTTTTCGGTGTACACGTCCACCCGGCTGACGAAGATGCTGTAGACGCTCTTAAACCCATCCAGCCCGCTCTTGCGACGCTGCGCTCCGCGCCACACGTTGTCGCGGGCGATCTTGTACTGACGCTCCGAGAAAATCAGCGTCACATTCAGCGTAATTCCTGCGGCCGCCAGTTCTTCCAGTGCATCCAAGCCAGCCGGCGTGGCGGGGACTTTGATCATGCGGTTCTGATGCCCGCGCGACCATTCCTTGCCCAGTTCGATGTACTTTGCCACCCGTTCGGCGTGCGAGAGCGTGGTGGCGGAGTCTTCCAGCAGCGGATCAAGCTCAAAGCTGACGTAGCCGTCGTTTCCCTTGGTTTGCTGCCACACTGGGAAAAACACCTCCTGGGCGTCATGGACCAGGTGATCGGTCATCAGCCAGGCGACCTCGTTGTCGTCGCCACCTTCATCGAAGAATTCGTTCATCTCTTCATCGAATCGGCCGGTCTTGATCAGGTCGGAAATGATGATGGGGTTGCTGGTGGCGCCGGTGGCGCCCAAGCCGCGATTTTTTTGGACCAATGCGGGATCGATGGAATCGAGCCACAATTTCGTGCCGCTGGCGATGAGAGAACGGAGAGACATAACGACCTCGTGAGTGCCTTCAATCTGCCGAGATGCCGCGCACCGTCGGACGGGTCATTATATCTTGCTGCGGTGCGTGAGTCTGTGAGGAATTGCGAAGAATCGAGAGAAAATCCGGGGCAGCAGGTTGAAGGCGGAAGGATGAAGGATGAAAAAGCAGCAAATGCATGCTTCCTTTTTCATCCTTCCGCCTTCATCACTGGTCCTTCCTCAGTTCCTGCGAAATTTCGGTGGCAGTTGAGAATCCTGCTGCGACGACTTGGAATCCGAGCTTTTGGAGTTCTTGCCCGAATCAATCTGCTTCGGCTGCTTGGGCGTGACAGGCGCTTTCGGTGCCACCGGTGCCGGCTTGGGCGCGGGAGCCGGTATGTGGTGGAACGAGGGGTTGTTCTTTTGCGGTGCAGGCACCACGGGCGCGCCACCCTTGGCTGGCTTGATCGGGATCGTCTGCTTGGCCTCTGTCGGGGTCGGCGGTGATACCAGCGGGGTGATCTGGCCGCTGTCCGGCGTGGTCGGATACTCCTTCTTCAACGTCGGCACGTTACTGACCGGGCCCGGATGCGTGTTGACGATGTGGTGGTTGTCATTCCGCTGATCGTTGTCGTGATGAGTGGGTCGATGATCGTACCACCGGTCGTCGCAATGATCTTGCCCGTACCAGCCGCGATAGCCAACGTATACCGGGTAAGGCTGATACACCGGTGACTCCACGTATACCGGGCGATCGACGTACACTTCCCGCTCGATCACCGTGGTCGACTGCGTCGCCATCGGCGGATACTCCGCCGGCTGCTCAACCACCGCCGACGGCGCGGGTTGATACACCGGCCCGGCGGGTGGCATTTCGTACACCGGCGCGGTTCGCGGCGCCTCTACTTGCCGCGGCGCAGGCGGACCATACACATAACCCTGCGGTGCGTCGCCCGGCATCGGTTTAGCCGCCGACTCGTCGGCGGGAATCGGCTTACTGACCGGCGCAATCGGCTGTGCCTGCTGAACGTACACCACCCGCTCAGTCACCCGCTCGGGTTCGTAATGCGTGCAACCGGACACCGACAACCCCGCCAAAGCGGCGGCCACAACGGCAGCATGAATGGATCGCATACAAACCTCCGTCTAACAGGACAGTAGACCATCTGTAGGGCCAAACGTTAGTCCGTGAATGGCTGATTCCCGGCCGGTTTTATGGGGTTTATAAACGGACTGAGGGCTTGTAACCGTTTGCAACGGCCTCTGGTGCGAATCAGGCTGAATTGTGACTCTGCTGGAGGGCGGGTGTCCTCACCCGCCGAGTCTGCCGGAATACGCGGCGGCTGAGGACGGCCGCCCTCCAGAGAAATTTGCAAGTCATGCGTGCCCTCGTTCACTCATTCGGCGCAAATCCGCGGCGCATAACCGATTCGGTGATCGTCCGCGGCGTAAGGAATTGCAGCAGATAGTCCGGCCCACCCGCTTTGGCCCCCACGCCGCTGAGGCGCGATCCGCCGAACGGCTGGCGATCGACCAGCGCGCCGGTGATCTTGCGGTTGACGTACAGGTTGCCGACCCGGAACTCGCGACGAACCCGAGCGATGTTCACCGGCGATCGCGAATAGAACCCGCCGGTGAGCGCGTAGGGTGAATCCTCCGCGATCGCCAGTGCTTCGGACAAATCCTTCGCGCGCAGCACCGACAGCACCGGACCAAAAATCTCCTCCTGACACAACGCATGGCGCGGATCGTCCATTTCAAACACTGCGACGGGAACGAAATACCCGCGACTCGCCAACGCTGCAGAAGGCTCGACAATCGCGCATGCCTTCGCGGAGGTTCTGCCCGTTTCAATGTACCGCAGCACGCGATCGCGGGCGTCTGCGTCCACAACCGGACCGACCGTTGTTGCGGGATCTTCCGCAGGACCGATCCGCAGCGCGCCGATCGCCTCTTTGAGCTTGGCGACAAACGGCTCATAGGCTGACCCGATCGCGATCACGCGCGAGCAGGCCGAGCATTTCTGCCCCGCAAATCCGGTTGCCGACACCAGAACGCCGACGACAGCTTCGTCCAAATCGGCGTCGTCATCGACGAGGATGGCGTTCTTCCCGCCCATCTCGGCGATCACACGTTTGACATCCCGCTGCCCCGGCTGAACGACCGAGGCGTCGCGGAGGATCGACAGCCCGACCGCCCGGCTTCCGGTGAAGGCGATCGTCGATACACGCGGATCGCTCACCAGCACCGGGCCGACGGTTTCTCCCGCGCCGGGCAGGAAGCTCGCAACCCCCGAAGGGATTTCGGCTGCCTGCAGCGCTTCCATCAGAAAAAGCCCCACGCGAGATGATTGCTCAGCCGGCTTGATCACGACGGTATTCCCCGCTGCCAGCGCCGCCGCCGTCATGCC
This sequence comes from Phycisphaerae bacterium, assembly GCA_031377185.1. Lineage (GTDB taxonomy): Bacteria > Planctomycetota > Phycisphaerae > Tepidisphaerales > Tepidisphaeraceae > JANMES01. Next base: position 3,561 of record JANMES010000103.1, on the reverse strand, counting down.
GGTGAGGATCGCCAGTGGGAAATTCCACGGCGCGATCACCGCGCACACGCCGCGAGGTTCGTAGAAGTAGTCGTTCCATTCTCCCGGCACGTTCCGCGGCCGTGGCCGGTTCAAGTGCTGAATCTGGTCGGCGTAGTAGTGGCAAAAGTCGATCGCCTCGGCGACATCCGCGTCGGCCTCCCGCCAGGGTTTGCCGACTTCGTACACCTGCCACGCGGCGATGTGGAAACGACGTTCGCGGAAAAAACTGGCGACACGGCGGAGGGCGGCGGCGCGTTTCTCGACCGGCGTGTCGCGCCACGCCGGAAACGCCGCCGCTGCGACGTCGACCGCGCGCTTCGCCTGCTCGGCGCTGGCGTAGTGGACTTGCGAGACGACCCGCGACGTGTCCGACGGATCGACGCGATCGACCAGCTCATCGGAAATCTCGTTCCGCCCGTCGATGACGATCGGCACGATCTTCCCCAGCGTCCCGCCGACGACGGCGACCGCAGACCGCATGGCTTGCTGGTTGATCTCGAGGGAGAAATCGGTCTCGGACTCGTTGCGGAAGGTGGAGAGAGGCGTGGAGTAAAGCACGTCGGGCTCCTTCTCCTCTCCCGGTACGCCGGGAGAGGGCAGGGTGAGGGTTCTTTCGGAGGGTCGATCGGGATCCGGATTTGGTGATACGTCGTGCTCGGTAATGTCTCGATTTGCGCGAGGTGAGGCAGAACCCTCACCCAAACCCTCTCCCGGAGTACCGGGCGAGGGGGCCAGATCGTCGCGTCGTGGTGTGGGACGTTTAAGCAAATCCGTCGCACTCTCATGCCCGCCAAGGTGACGCACGAACGAATCGTTGCTCGTGTTCTCCAGCAGCCGGCGGACGAGGTACGCCATGCCGGGCAGCAGCTGCCCGAACGGCGTGTAGACGCGAACCCGCTGGCCGCGACGCGAGAGGGCCCGCGCGATCGGCTCGCCCATGCCAAGCAACACCTGAAACTCCATCGCGCCGCGCGGCAGTCTCAAGTCCTCTGCCGTCGCCAGCGCATGAGCGGCCGAGCGGACGTTGTGCGTCGCGATCGCGGGCCGCACCGTCTGCCAGTTCGCCAGCAGTGTTCGGGTGAGGGCTTCGTAGTTGGCGTCGGTTTCATGCTTGTGATCGAACACCGGCGACGGTAATCCCCGCTGGGCGGCGAGGATCGTTTCGTAATCCCAGTACGCCCCCTTCACCAGCCGCACCCACACCGGCGAGCCGCGGCGTTTGGCCCAGCTGATCAGCCGCGAGAGATCATCGGCCGAGTCGCGCAGGTACGCCTGCACCACGATGCCCACATCCGGCCAATCGCGGTAGGCGTCTTCCATCAGTACTTCATCAAAGATCCGCCGGGTGAGCGAGCGATAATCGTGCTGCTCCATGTCGAAGTTGATGAACGTGCCAGTCTGCCGCGCCAGCAAGAGGATCGGCCGCAGCCGCTGCTTGACGGCCTGGGCCGTGTGGTCCGCCGCCAGTGGGTCGAACCCCGCGTCGAGCGCCGACAGCTTCACGCTCACGTTCACCCGCGGGATCGACCCGAACGGCGATTCCTCCAACCGCGGCAACGCCCGCCACGTAGCGGCTTTGGCGGACATCTCGCCGATCAGGTCGATGTACTGCTGCTGATACCGCGCCGCATCTGCCGGGCTGGTGACGAACTCGCCGAGCAGGTCGAGCGTGAAGCCCAAATTCTGTTGCCGCATCCGCGTGATGACGGCGGTGGCTTCGGCGGCGTTGGCTCCGGCGATGAACCGGCGGGCCATTTTTTTCGCGCCCCATTGGGTCAACCTCGCCAGTTGTTGTTCGGCGAACGGAGATCGCGGCAGCCGGTGCATCCACCGCTGGGCACTCAGGGGAAGTTGTACGCCCGGCTGATCGAGGTACTCGCGAAGATGTCGCGTGATGGCGTCGGGCGAAGCGAGCGCCGGCAGGGCATCGACGAAGCGGAACAGCTCGACCTTCAGCCGATCGCGCCCGGTGACGAACGACAGCAGCCGATCTTCCACCCAATCCATCGGCCGATGCGGCACCCGCCGCCACAAATCCGCCAGCAGACGCCGGCCGATCTGCTGGGTTGCCGTTTCGATGTCGCCATCGATCGCCATCAGCCAATTGTAGCGTGTAAAGAAGAAGAGTTAGCCACAGATGAACACAGATGAGCACAGATAAATGCGCGGAATCCAATTCTTATCTGTGTTGATCTGTGTTTATCTGCGGCAAAAATTACTTATTGGATTTGCAGGTCCTTCACTTCCAACTCCACGCTCACCCGCCCGTTCCATTCGTTCACCGTCGGCTCGACGGCTAAATCCACCGTCTTCCCGGCCTGCAGTTGGTCGAACCACTTGCCGCCATTGAAGGCGATGGCCTTGATGCTGGTGGGTCCCTGCTTGAGCGTGAGTTGCAGATGATCGCCGGTCTTGCCGACGCGCCGGGGCGGGAGCGCCAGCGTCAGGTTGCGGCAGCAGAGCAGCGGCTTGCGATTGCCCTGGCCGAACGGGCCGAGGCGTTTGAGGTCGTTCACCAGGGCGTGGTTGATTTGGCCGAGACTGCTGTCGGCGTCGAGATACACTTGGGGCACCATCTGCTCGGGTGTGAGCTTGGATTTGGCGACGGTGCAGAATGCCTCGCGGAAGGCGTCGATGTTCGGCGCGTTTACCTTTAGGCCTGCCGCCATCTCGTGACCGCCGAAGCTGATCAGGTGGCTGCCGCAGGCGGTGAATGCGTCGGCCAGGTGGAAGCCGGCGATCGACCGCGCGCTGCCCTGGCCGAGGCCGTCGTCGTGGATGGCGATCATCACCGTCGGGCGGTGGTACCGCTCGACCAGCCGCGACGCCACAATACCGATCACGCCCGGATGCCACCCTTGCCCGGCGACGACCATTGCGTAGCGGTCATCACTCGCGTAGCCGCAAGCAGAAATCTGCTCGATCGCAGCGTTCAGGATCGTCTTCTCCATCGCCTGTCGCTCGCGGTTTTGCTGTTCGAGGTACGTCGCGATCTCGATCGCCCGTCCCTCATCGGCCACAGTCAGCATCTCCACCGCCAGCGCCGCGTGGCCCATCCGCCCGCAAGCGTTGAGCCGCGGGCCGAGCAGAAAGCCGACGTGGAAGCTGTCCAGGGTCTGCCCGGTGAGATTGGCCGACTCGATCAGCGCCCGAATGCCCGTCAGCTTGCTCGCCTTCAGCCCGCTGAGCCCGAAGTGCGCCAGCACGCGGTTCTCGCCGACCAGCGGCACGACGTCGGCGATCGTCCCCAGCGCCGCCAGCGCCGTCGCTTCCACCAGAAATCCGCGGAACGCATCGCTTACCTTGGCCGCGCCGTTGACGGCTTGTCCAATGCCCCACGCGAGCTTAAACGCCACTCCGGCGCCGCAGAGATTGCCGTTCGGATACACCCCGCCGTCCTCGCGCGGCAGCCGCGGGTGGACGATGGCGTAGGCGGGGGGCAGAAGTGGGTTCCGGGTTACGGGTTCCGGGTTCCGTGAAGAAAGATCATAGTGGGTTTACCCCGAACCCCGGCCCCCGTAACCCGAACCCCAGTCATCC
>JANMES010000064.1:0-5201 GCA_031377185.1 Phycisphaerae bacterium | reverse complement strand
GCCGTCTACCTGAGCGCCAAGCCCAAAACCACCTGTGACCTGCATGCCATCCGTGCGCTGATGGCCGACACCTGGCCGATCGTGCCGCGCGGCGGGGTTTATACGGAACTGCTCCCTAAGAAGATGCACAGTTCGTGCATGTACGATCCGGCCGACCCGGACACCCTTGCCAGCCGTATTCAAGACGTCTGGTACATCGAGAAACCCACCGGCTACAAGGCCGAGGTTGCCAAGATCCTCAAGCCCTTCGACGCGATGGCCGCCTGTAAGGCCATCGACCAGCGGATCGACGAACTGGCCGCAGCATCGACCAAGAAGAAATAGCTCGTTCATCGGAACCCGCCGCCGTCAACCCGATCCCAAGCGATTCCGAATCACGACCAGCGCCCGAAAAGCACGTGCTGACTCGCAACAGTAACGAGTCGTCCATCATGGCATCCCGCTGGAACCACCCGGGCGAGGCCCGATCTAAGCCCGAGATTTCACTCCCCTCTTACGTCCTATAATCTATGTTATGTATAACTCGATACGGGGACGGCGATTGAATAGGCCGGTTTCCCTAAAACCGGGCTTTTCCCGGCTCGTTTGCCTGGGTGGCGAACCAATCGTACGTCTTGGCTGGAACGCTACTTGGAAGGAAGCCATGGACATCATTCGCGCTGCAACCGCCGTCTCCCCACGAGCAATCGCCGCTGCCCGGCCTGCCTTGCCTCGTAGTAGCCTCGTGGCGATGTTCGCTGCCATGGGTGCCCGCATGGAGCCCGGCGACGCTTTGAAAGACGCTGTTTCCGGTTCCGGTTACATTCAATACGACGCCTACGGCAGGCCTACCCGCGGTGGCGTTGCTACAGGCGGTCAGGTGGACTTGCTGAGCTAAGCCCGATCACCCCGGTCGCGCCACCAAAACCCGCCGCGATCACGATGCTTCGGCGGATGGATTGTTCGATCGGCTGCTGGCTGATCCGGCCGGTCTTTGTCGCCATCGGATTTGGCGTATTCACATTTCCGGGTACCAATCCGTTCCGGTGGCTCATCACGCTTAAAACCGTTCCTACCAGCCCCGATGCACCCAGGCTGTGGCCGATCGCGCCCTTATGGCTATAAAAAATCGGGCCGCCGGGTAGGGTGTTTGCGCTAGCTGATTCGATCGCAGCCAGCTCGATCACGTCGTTCGACACCGTGCCCGTAGCGTGAGTGTGAACCAGATCTACCGGGCGGGCGGCGATCACACGCTTGAGGCAATATTTCAGTGTGTCCGCGGCTGGGTTCGTGTGCGTGAGATGCGATGCATCCGAGCCGATGGCAAATCCGTCGATCGTGATTTCCCCCGCGACGGCTTTTCGCCGCTCCAGGCAGACTGCGGCGGCGGCTTCGCTGATGAGGAACCCGCTGCGGTGCATATCCATCGGCCGGCAAGGCTCGCCGGCGTTGGCGATCACGCCCAGTCGCTTGAAGCTTTCGATGAACGCCGGGTGCAGCGATGATTCGACACCCACGACGATCACCCGATCAGCCTCGCCGAGTTGCAGCATCATGGTTGCGCGGATCAACGCGTGCAGGCTGGACGCACATGCGGCACTGAGTGTCAGCCTCGGGCCGGTGATCCCGAGTTTCGCGGCTAACGCCGTTTGCAGCATCGCCAAGCCATATTCGGGCGTTGATACGATCGATAAAGTCGTTGCAGGCCGGTTATTTGGGACAGACGTTACATCTTCACATGTCGGAATAAACGGACTAGGCGTTACATCTTCACATTCGGGATTCGAGGGTTTATCGGACGTAGGGGGGCGACTTTTCTCCCACGCCGGTCGCTGTGCGGACGGATCCGTCCGCACAGCGGACGGCGTGGACAATCGGTTAACGGGAACAAGCCAGTCGTCCGCGGGTCCTTTGCTGGTGCCGACGACGAGTGCGGTCCGCGCATTATTCGACCAGTCGCGCCCGTCGAGTGCTTCCTGCGCGACGCGCGTGCCGAACTCAATCAACCGCTCGATGGCCGAGACGCTCACTCCTTCTCCCCTGCGGGGAGAAGGCGGGGATGTGGGGAGAACCGCAGTGCGACTGATACCGCACGAAGAGCCGAGGCGTCTGCGTTTTTGGCTGCTTAAACCCGCTTGAGATTGAACGTTTCCCCCCTCACCCCGCCCCGCGAGGCCGCTGCCTCCTCCCCGCTGGGGAGAGGGAGTTATGGCCCGGCTGTGATCGCGAATAGACGCCCCCGCCAGCAGCGCCGCCCACGTTGCCGCCGCCGACTCCCCCACCGGCGTCGCCAATCCCACACCGGTGATCACAATGTCCGAGGCGTCGTTCATGCAACCGTGGGTTGTAGCACAGGAATCGGGGAGAGCCCAGTTCAGTATCCGATAAGCAGGAGCTTGTACGGTATTTTAACACGTGAATGCCCGTAGATGGCAGACACAACTGAAAGGGTATTGTCGAAGTCGTTGCTCGAAGTATTTCTACCTGTGCTATTGAACTTGTAAGTGATGGGAGCCGCCAGAATGAGAATATCAACATCTACCATCACCATCGCCTGAACCAAATCCCGGTAAACCGCGTTTCCCATCCAAGCCCGCCCCGCTTCGATTTCCAGACCGCATCGCCATTCCGGTTGATATGCGTCGATCTCGTATTTCCGTGTGGCCTCACCTTGAAGCCCAAAATATACCGGCCGCTTCAATTTGTCGGCCGATGCCTTACCAGCTTCGACGTGAAATCCCAACGCGACTAATTCGTCGCGAACTACGGCGAGGACCTCATTACTCGTGAGTCCTTTCTTGAGTGCAACGGTGTCGATTTGTGGACGATACCGTAAAAACACGGCAGCAATTTGCGCAGCGAAAGTTGGCGGCGGCTCTGTGCTGGGAAAATATTGATATTTAGGATAGGGCGAGATGTCCGCCTCACGTTTTACCATGGCAAAACGTCCTAAACGGAAGTTGCTTCGAGGTGTTTTGTCATACTGTCCGCTTTCTCATCCTTAAACGGCGGCCGCATCGCCAGACCCAGCGTGTGGAGCATCGCCTTGTCTTCGTCATACGCCGGCGAGCCGACGGCTTTGGTCAGCATGATCTTGGTTTCGCTGCTGAAGATGCTGTTCGCGCCGGCCAGGAAGCAGAGCGCCTGCTCGGCTTCGCTGAGTTTCACCCGCCCCGCCGACAGTCGCACCATGCTGGCGGGGAAGACGATCCGGGTCGTCGCGACCATGCGGATGATGTCCCACGCGGGGACGTCGGGGTTGTTCGCCAGCGGTGTGCCGGGGACTTTGCTCAGGATGTTGACCGGCACGCTCTCGGGGTGCGGGTTCATTGTGGCCAGCGTGTGCAGCATGCTGACGCGGTCGTCGTGGGATTCGCCGAGGCCGATGATCCCGCCGGAGCAGACGGTGACGTTGGTCTTCCGCACGTTTTCGATCGTGTTCAGGCGGTCCTGATATGTGCGGCTGGTGATGATGGTTTCGTAGTATTCCTCGCTGGTGTCGAGGTTGTGGTTGTAGGCGTACAGGCCGGCTTCATCGAGCTTCTTGGCCTGGTCTTCGGTCAGCATGCCGAGCGTGCAGCAGACTTCGAGACCCATGGCGTTGACGTCCTTGACCATGTCCAAAACTTTGTCGAACTGGCTGTTGTCTTTGACTTCCCGCCAGGCAGCGCCCATACAAACGCGGGTGACGCCGGTGTCCTTGGCGCGCTGGGCGATCTCCAGCACCTCGCACTTGTCCATCAGTGCGGTCGGCTTCACTTCGGTCTGATACCGGCTGGATTGGCTGCAGTAGCTGCAGTCTTCCGGGCAGGCGCCCGTTTTGATGTTGATCAGCTTGCAGACCTGCACTTCGCGCGCGTCGTTGAACCTGCGGTGTACCTCGGCGGCGCGGAACACCAGGTCGAGCAACGGCGTGTCGTAGATGGCTTTAATCTCTTCGCGGGTCCAGTCGTGACGAATCGCTTCGGGCATTTTCTTCTCTCTCACTTCCCTGGAACGGGTAGGATAGACATTCCTGTCTGTCATGGACAGACGTACTCATCCGTCCAATCAATCGATGCCTGGCCGAGCGGTATGAGCCGAGGAGTACCTCGTCTCATGACAGAGGGGAATGTCTGTCCTACCAGAATTATTTCTGCCCAAACGCCCCGGCGATCGGCTGAGTGCCTTTTACTTGCAGGCCCTTGCCGGCTTCGTAGAGGAACACGGCGATCAGGCCGGTGCGGTTGTCGAGAATGTACAGTCCGTCGCTGCCGCTGGTGACAGAGGCGCTCACGACCTGGTAGTCGCGGTCCTTCACAGCGAAGTCGGCCGGCGCGGGCGAGGGGTTGACGAAGAACACCACCGCCAGAAGCGCCATCGCGGAGCAGGTCAGGGCAAAGATTGTGGCAGTATTGATCTTGTTATTTTTCATAGCACACATCGATTCGGTTGATTCCATGGGTCAGTTGAAACGTCTGGTTTATAGCGCGACTTACTTGTAGCCGCCCTTGTTCGGGGTGCCACCACCCGGCAGCGACGATCCACCGCTGTAGATGCGGTTAAGATCGATCGAGGCCATCGTTTCCATGCGCTTTCGCGAATCGTCATACGCCATCGCACCGAGCGAGCCATTAGTGGTGTCAACCACATAGACCACGGTGTAGGGAAGCCCGTTCACTCTGCCGGGGATCATCAGGTATTCGCTTGGCCTGCGGGCTTGCGCCTGGGCCGAGTTAATCGGAACGGATCGTGCGACCACGATGGCCGCCAGTAACAAGTTGAGTCCCACCAGGGACCAGATGACGGTGGATTTCATGGAGCGCTCCTTCAAGAGGTAAAGAGTCTAAAGTGTTAATCCAGGTGACTGCGTTTGGCGTCCTTAAACAGTACCGCCAGCGCGATCATTGAGACGAAGATGAACATCATCCACGTCAGCCCGCTGGTGCCGGCATCGGTGAGACGGACGGGCGTTGCATAGCCATCGAATCGACCCTCGAGAAAGGCTGAATCCTCCTCAGTGGGCTTGGCCAGCGCCAAGGCGGGCAGCAGCAGCGGGATGACCGCCGTCGCGACTCGGGCGTAAACGCGTAAACCGTGATGTTTCAAGTTCATAGGCGACATCATAACCATTCGCTCATCGGCCGGGCAAGCGATCTAAAATCTTCCGCGGACAAGGCGACCGTCTCCCACTTCGGGCTGCGTTGCCTCATATGTTGACGATAGGCCTCCAATTCGACGGC
>JANMES010000035.1:0-8061 GCA_031377185.1 Phycisphaerae bacterium | reverse complement strand
TCGTATTGTTTCAGTTCCCGGGCGTCCATGCCGGAGCAGAAGTTACCAAATCCCCTCGCCGGGCGCGCCCCCTGCACTCAATAAAATTCCACGGGACGGTAAGCAGTTACAAAATCCATGACGGGACGGTAAACAGTTACGGCAAGCCGCTGTCGCGCGACACGACCGCAACTTCGGTCGTCGGTCGATCGGCCGGATCGAACGAAACGCCCGCTCGTTCGAGCAAGGCGAAAGGGGGCTCGCCGCCGGCAAGGATGAAAACGTCATCGTTCTTTATTCGGGCGATTTTTCCGTCGGCGATCCGGAGGGTGACCACGTCCGGCTCGATCGATTCAACCTCACTGCCGAACATCGCGGTAAGCCGATTCTCATGAATCGCTTTGTTAATCCGCGAATCATTCCGGGCCTTGAGTCGGAAGAACGCTTCTTTGCGATAGGAGATGGTGACTGCATTGCCCTCCTGCTCGGCCAGCCCCAACGCCGCCTCCACGGCGCTGTCGCCGCCGCCGACGACGAGGATCTTACGTTTCTGATAAGACGCGGCGTCGAGCAGGTTGTAGGAGACCTTGGATAACTCCTCGCCGGGTACATTCAGTCGGCGCGGTGAGCCACGCCGACCGATGGCCAGGCAAACGTTGCGGGCACGGATCACACCTTTGTTGGTTTTGGCCTCGAAGATACCGTCTTCATCGCGTGAAAGGTCGTCCAGTTTCACGCCGGTATGGATCGGCAGATCATGTTTGGCCGTGATTTCGTTCCATAGTGCGATGAGTTCCTCTTTTTCGTACGAGAGTTTCTTGAGTTTTCCATAGAGGGGGAGTTCCATCGGCTGGGTCATCACCAGCTTTTTTCGCGGGTAAGCAGCGACGGTTCCGCCGAGACGGGGTTCCTGGTCGATGGTTAGGAACCGCAATCCGATCTCGAGAGAGCGGAGCGAGCAGGCGAGCCCGCCTGGTCCAGCGCCGACGACCAGAAGATCGAGCACGTCTTCGTCGGCCGTCAGTGTCGCGGTCGATCCGCCGTTTGATGATCGCAGGATCAACGGGGCAGCGCTGACGCGTTCTGCCACCGCATCCGCCACCGCCACACCGTGTCCGACTGCGGTTCGAACCAATGCAAACCCGCTGAGTTCCCCGGCAATGAATAAACCCGGCACGCCGGCCGCCTGCAGATCTGGCGTGATCGCGGGCATGTCGCGACGGTTGCTTAAATCACCCAGTGTGAGCGAGATCGCCGCGGTAGGACAGGCCGCTGCGCATAACCCATGCCCGACGCATCTCGCCCCATGGACGATGGCTGCCTGGCCGTACAACATCGCCAGCACGCCCTCCTCCGGACACGCGCGTACGCAAGAACCGCAGCCGATGCACTGGCTCAGATCAATGGCCGGATACTGAAGTCTCGCCGCGTGACTGCCGCGCTCCCGAGCCTCATTCAGTGAACGATGGGTTTTAGCATTTTCCTGAACCCGGAGTTTGCGAACGGAAAAGGCAAGCCAGAAGAGTCCGAACAACACCACAATGCCCATTGCCATGGGCCACCCCGGATGATTAGAAAAAACATTGATCATCCTGATCTCAGCGATTGTGGTCCTCTATATTAAATCGGTCAATAGTATTAGTGCCGATTAATAAAGAATTGCTGATGACGCGATGGAACACAAAATCGCCGGGCGAATAAACTGGGTACGATGAGAACTTGGAACAGTTCGTACAAATGCGATCGGCGTAACAGAACTTACAGATTTCGCGGAGCTGATTGCGACTGCGGCGCAATCCCAGCGTCGCCGATCGGCAAAAATTGCCGATCGCCCACCTCGATGCAATCTTGGTGTCGTCCGGCAAGCCCGTGGTTAAGTTGCACGAATGGCGTTGATGTTGGACACCTTTGATGAAGTACGCCGAAGCGGATCATCGATAAACCCTCAGTTTTGATCGCATGGTCGCCCTTGCGCGGTGCAGGCGGGATTCGACCGTACCCTTGGGGACGATCAGCACCTCGGCGATTTCCTCGTAGGAAAACCCTGCTACTTCGCGGAGAAGCATGACTTCCCTGTGTTCGTCCGGGAGCCTGTCGAGCATGGCGGCGACGTCGATACGAAGCTCAATGCCCGTCGTAGGCGACGATCCCATCGCAGGATTGTCGATCGACGCCTCGCCCATGCCGGCCGAGCCGAGAGAGCCAATTCCTCGATGTTTTTGACGGTTGGAGCGGATCTTGATGGCCTGGCGGATCAGGATGCCCGTCAGCCAGGTCTTTACAGAAGAGTTGCCTGCGAATGAACCGGCCGCGCGAAAGGCACCGGCAAAAGTCTCCTGCAGGGCGTCTTCCGCGTCCGAGTGATGTCCCACCAGGCAGCGAGCCAGGCGAAGCAACGCCGGGCCGTGGCGGTGGACCAGTGTTTCGAACGCGCGGCCGTCCTTGCGGGCGGCGGCTTGCAGTAATTCCAGGTCTGTCACGGCACGCATCCTCCACAGCCCGCTAGCGCCCCGTCTATTCCGTCCAGGCCAGCTATACCACACGCGCGTTATAGATTGCGCCAAAGAAATGATGTTTCGCAAAAAAAGTTTTTGCAGCGTTTATGCGGAGTGAACAGTCGGCGCCGACTGTGAGCGTCCGTCATGGTTATTGCTGGATCGGTTCAAGGTAAACCCGAGTGGTTTTAACTAATCCGATGCTTCCCGAGCGACGAACCTGTTAAGGCCGAGTGCGTTCGGCGAGGATCGCGATTGCGTCGCGTTCCAATACTTTGACGTGTGTCAAACGATCGGTCGGATCCACGCTCAGTTGCTCATTGATGTTGGATGACAGTCCGACTGGGATCGAAAATATTCTGCTGAGCGGATTTTTTGGAGGGAATAAACGAGCCTCGATGCGGAACTCATTGGTCGAAATGGGGACACTTACTCACCAGAGGAGAGGTTTTATGTCGAAGCCGATTTTTGAGATGCTCGAACAGCGTCAGTTTCTGTCCGTGTCAACGTTCGGAGCGGAGATCGCGGAAGGGCATCATCGCTCGCACGCTGCAACGTTCGCCAACCGCGATTCGGTCGAGAGGGAGGGCCGTGAAGGGAAGCGATCCGGCCGGCACCATGAGCATTCCGAGCATCACTCGGGAGAACACCAAGGCCACGAGCAAGAAGACAACGAGGATGAGGATGGCGGTGGAGGCGGGACTATTATTGCCAATGTCGCACCGAGCTTCACTGCCGGTCCTAGCCAGACTGTCGTTCAGGACTCCGGCCCGATGACGGTCGCCAACTGGGCGACCAACATCTCTGCCGGTCCGGCCAGCGAGGCTGGTCAGAAACTCACATTTGTCACCAGCACTGATAACAACGCATTGTTCGCGACGCTACCGGCAATCTCGTCCGATGGCACGCTTACCTATGCATCCGCGCCGGGCAAGACCGGCACAGCTAACGTAACCGTCACTCTCAAGGACAGTGGTGGCACGGCCAACGGCGGCAAGGATACGTCGGCGGCGCAGACGTTTAAGATCGACGTGACGGCCGGTCAGGTCGTGGTCGTGAACCAGTCGCCCAGCTTCAAGAAGGGTGCGAACCAGACTGTCGTCCAGGATTCCGGCCCGATGACCGTCGCCAACTGGGCGACCAACATCTCCGCCGGCCCGGCCAGTGAGGCTGGTCAGAAACTCACTTTCGTAACCAGCACCGACAACGACGCTCTGTTCGCCACACTGCCGGCGATTTCATCCAACGGCACGCTCACCTACGCGGCCGCCCCGGGCGTGACTGGAATCGCAAACGTGACAGTCACACTGAAAGACTCCGGCGGTACCGCCAACGGCGGTGTGGATACATCGGCGGCGCAGACGTTTACGATCGAAGTCAAGACCGGACAGGTTGTGGTCGTGAACCAGGCACCCAGCTTTACCAAGGGCGCGAACCAGTCGGTGCCGCAGGATTCCGGTGCTCAGACCGTCGCCAATTGGGCGACCAACATCTCCGCCGGTCCGGCCAGCGAGGCAGCACAATCGCTGACGTTCCTGACCAGCACCAATAACGATGCGTTGTTCGCGGTCACCCCGTCGGTAGCGCCGAACGGGGCGCTCACCTACACCCCAGCCGCCGGTGCAACCGGGTCGGTCACGGTGACCGTCAAACTCCGCGACAACGGCGGAACGGCTAACGGCGGTGTGGACACGTCGGCTTCGCAGACGTTTACCATCAACCTCACCCCGGTGGCGCCGACCATCCCCAACTTCGTTGGCACCTACAACGGCAAGCTGGTGATCCCGGCAGTCGGTCATAACAAGACGGCCGTCCTGCAGATCGACGCGCAAGGCGCTGACGGGTCGTTCACCGGTTCGCTGACCTCCGGGTCGGTCATGGTTGTGGTCTCCGGCAAGATGGCGGCTAACGGAAGCTTTTCAATGAATCTCGACATTCCGCCTGGTACGTCTCACTCCGGCGGATCGCTGAGCGGTACGGGCACCGGCGTGGTCGTATCCGCCGGTCAGCCGATGACGGTTACTCTCAGCTTCTCGGGCATTCCGGGAACCCTGACGGTGACCAAGGCGTAACCGATCTGGCGTGAAGTTACGCAATCCGCGGCCCGCCGGCAGTTGTTCCCCGGCGGGCCGCTTTGTTGTGTGCGGCAGTCCTGTCGCTGCTTGACTTGCTCGACGACCGACGTTCTGTCCAGCACGCAGGACGTACTATCCCCTACCTCTTCGCGGCCGCAGGAGTCAAGTTTATTTGCTCGGGTTGTTAGTCGCCGGCCTGGCCGTGGCGGGGTTCTTCTTCGTCTTCCGTTTGCTCCTCGCAAGGACCTGGCGAGGCAGGGCGCTGGGGAATATCGCGGCGGTCCCGGGTATTTTCAGTGCCATCGGATTCGCCGGCGTCGGGTTCACCTCTTGTAACCTATGGCCTTACATGCACTGGATTGGTGCGAATATCTCATTCCGGATTCTGCTGCTGGCGGTCGACAGCGTGGCGCTGGGGCTGGATCGTGATACACTACGAACATGTCTGTGGATTTTCGCGGGGTTTGGCCTGTTGCTGGCGGGCTACATTCCGCTGCTGAAGTGCGGCCAGAGCATGAGCACGCCCACGGGCGGGGTGGTTCAGGTGGCCAGCCAGAAGGTCATCATCTATTTCTCGATCCTGTCGATCGGCATGCAGACGCTGATCGTGGACGGGCTGGTTGGACAATTTCGGTTTTCAGTACCGGCTTAGTGGGCCCGTCGTAACAGGGGCTCCCAGCGAGTTCGCCCGAATCGGCCAAGCGGCGAAGAGGCCTGAACGAGTCTGAAAATTTTCGTTATGAATGGACCCACTTTGGGGGCAGACTCAAGTTCGTAACACTGAGCCAGGACAAGCAGGCCAAATTGAAGCAGGCTTTTCACATTTAGGTTGGACCAGAGTTGGGGAGAGGGTCGCTGGACAAGATTCTCTCTAGGCCGGTGGCCGAACTAGAGAGTGACGACCGGAGCATTGCTGTGCTGGCCCGGGCTTATCATGGATTAGAATAGGATGCTGTGTGGGTCAAGGAGGAAGCTTTTAGGAAGTAGGCGGGAGCTTCCTTACTACAGGAGTCAGAGATTATGCGAATTCTACGGCGTGCAGCGGTTCAGTTGGTGGTCATGCTGTTGGCAGGTTCGGTCATGGCGGGCTCCAAGGACAGTGAAAATCAGTTTGGACCCACTGGTTTGCTGGGAGAGTCAGACAAGAGCGGGATCACCATCACAAAGGTGGAAAAAGGCTCGCCTGCCGATGGTAAGATTCGTGTGGGCGACAGCATCGTCGGCGTTGGCAAGGGCAAGTTCAGGAAGGATGCCCGGCACCAATTCGCGGATGCCATCGACGAGGCGGAAACCGAAGAAGCAGGCGGGAAACTGACGCTGATTCTCAAGGGGGACCAGAAGGTCGACCTGCAATTGAAGGTGCTGGGCCGCTACAGCGATACCGCTCCCTACAATTGCCCTAAGACGGATGCCATTCTCCGGCAGGCAGCGGAGTATCTCGCCCAATCCACAGAGGCGAAAGGGAAAGCCCCGCAGTTCAACGCAGCAAAAGGCGGGCTTCAGACCGGCTGGCTGGGTTTGATGGCCACCGGTGAGCAGAAGTACATCGACATTGTGAGACAGAATCTACCCCTTCAGGAGTGGGCCCGGCCCACCCGGGACGAGTTGATGGCCGTTGTCCGAGGCGATAAGGACGCCGGTTATGTCGGCTGGTATTGGGGATACCGTCTGATCACTCTCGCCGAATACCACTTGCTGACGGGAGATAAGTCGGTTCTGCCCGCGATTGAAGCCTACGCCGAGGCGCTGGCGATGGGACAGGACGCCGCCGGGCTCTGGAGCCATCGGATGGCGATTTGGAACAAGAACAACGGCCAGCCGCACGGGCGATGCATTGGCTATGGGCAGATGAACCAGCCCAGCCTGACGTGTTTCATGGGCTTGCTGTTGGCTAAAAAATGCGGCGTGAAGAATCCCGAGGTTGATGGCGCGATCAACCGGTCGCACGCTTTTTTCAACAGCTATACCGGTCGCGGTACTTTCCCCTATGGCGTTCATGATCCCAAGAGCAGGGATTTCAACAACAACGGCATGAGCGCGACGGCAGCACTGTGCATGTCTCTTTATGGGAATCGGGAGTCGGCGGCGTTTTTCTCCCGCTGTTCAGCGGCTTCTTACGACCGGCTGGAGACCGGTCATGCGACGTATTACTTCAACGTTCTTTGGACACCGCTGGGTGCCAACGTGGCCGGGCCGGATGTTACACAGCAGTTTTTCAAACAGTCGCGCTGGCTGCAGACGTTGTACCGGAGTTGGGACGGCAGGTTCACGCATGATGGCAGTGAATCCAAAGAGGGCAACAGTACAGGGGCGCATTTGCTGGCCTATTGCCTACCGCGTCACGCCCTTTACATCACGGGCAAGGGCGCGGACGAATCCCTTTGGCAGAAGGGCAAGGAAGCGAGCGATACGATCCAGCTCAGTCAGATCAAGTTTGAGACGAAAACACCTGAGGAACTATTGGGATATTTAGGGAGTCCGTTTCCACAAGTCACCATCCCTGCAGTCGATGCTCTTCGCAAGAAAGAGGGCGATTTCATTCCCAGGCTTGTGAAGCTGATGCAGACCGGGTCAAAAATCGAAAGGATGAACGCCCTCCGTTACTTCGGCTACGGCTGCCCGAACGAAGTGGCTCTTACCCAACTCGACAAACTGGGCGCGATCTTGCGCGACAGCAAGGAGGATCCGGAAGTGAGGACCGCCGCTGCAAGCACGCTCAGCTCTCTCGGTGAGCCGGTCTATTCCTATTACCAGGACATGTTAAAGCTGGTCGTCGCGGCCAAACCCGGTGATATTTTCGGCGCTGCAGACGAATCCCTTGGAAGGAGCCTCAATGCCTTGTGTGAAAATCCGTTTACGGCGGGACTGGTCAAGGACAAGGATCTTTTCTATTCCGCTGCCCTGAAGTTGATGGACCACAAGAGACAGAATACGCGAGCGGAAGGTCTTCGGATGGTTGCCGAGATGCCACTGGAAGATTTCCGTTTCGTGGCCGACAAAATTCAGTACATCATTGCCGACCAGGACCGGACTTACCATTCGTACCACAATCAAGAAGCGCGCGGCGGAGCCATAACCGTGTTGGTCAACCTCAATATTGCTGAGGGACTGCAGTACTTGCCGGAAACCTTGGATCTGGAAACCGGCAAGGGCTCGTTCAAGATCAAGATGTTGATGAATGTGTTGCCAAAGTACGGCGGCAATGCGAAACCCGTGGTCGAAAAACTGAAGAACGACCCGCGTCTCAAAGACATCGAAAAGGGACGTTTCGCGAAACCTTGGCAAGACATGGTCAAAAAGATCGAAGAGGATCGGAATCCACCCAAGCTAATGACCTTGGAAGAAGCCAAGATGTATTCCATTCAGAAACATAATTCAAAAAAATAAACAGAATTGAGACCTCTGAATAACTGGCCTCGTTTTTGATGCTTATCGATTGTACCCGGTTATCTTGGCCGGTGGCGCTGATGTTTTGTGCAAGGAGGCTTTATGGATCGTGTGATTGCTCAACC
>JANMES010000026.1:0-14346 GCA_031377185.1 Phycisphaerae bacterium | reverse complement strand
GGCCGACCTGGCGATGATCCTGATCGCCCGGGCCCGCCAGCTCTACGCCGGCGAGGCGATTGCCATGGGCGAGTTGAACTTGGAGCCGTCGATGGGAGAAATCCTGCAAGTGCTGAGCCTGATGATGTTCGAGAAAACGGCAGTAAATCAGGTGTTTTCGAAAGAACCGAGGATGAAAACCGCGACGCAAGATCATAACTCGTTATGGCTATTCGATTAATAACCGGACAGTAGTGATCCTGTTGCTCCTGTTCGAGATGCTCGAACATTAAATGGGCTCCCGACGGGAGCAAAAGGCTTTCATAACAATCTAGGAGTACCTCGGGATAGCGCTTTGACTGAACGTGAGAATGCTCTAGCGCCGCAAATGTTCGATCAGCGGCGGTCCCAAGATGATGAATCCCACGACGGCAGCGGCAATGGAGACGATCAACACCGCACCGGCGGCGGCGTCTTTGGCGCGTTTGGCGGATTCTTTTCGTTCTGGGGAAAGCAGATCGACCGCTTGCTCGATCGCCGTATTGAATGTCTCCACCGCCAGTACCGCGGCGATCGTCAGCAAAAGCACCGCCCACTCCGTAGCATTCACCCGCAGCCACGACGCAACGGCGATCACCAAAATGCCGATGACGACCTCGATCTGCGCGTTTCGCTGCGTGCGCAATGTGTAAGCAACGCCTCCGATCGCGAATTTGATGGATCGAACCAGCTTACGAGACATACGCTCACACCCTAATCAGTCGCGATCCACTCTTGGCCGATCTGTTCACATACGATTCGATCGCGTTCGTCGCCGGCAGTGGCGATCAGCCGTTGCATCGGTTCGTCGATCGGCTCGTAACTCAATTTGAACGTGCTGTGATGAATCGGCAAGAGGCACCTGGCATCCATTTGCTTGGCCATCGACCACGCCTGCTCCGGCGTAGCATGGGCGGCCAGGTAAGGGTTGTACGCGCCGATGCCGAGGATGGCCAGGTCCACCGGCGATACATCGCTGAATCCGTCGTAATAGGCGGTATCGCCACCGTACAGAATGCGGCGACTCGACGACTCGATCAGGTACGCGTTATAGCCGCGGTGCGCATCGCGGAACGTGCGAGCGCCCCAGTGCGCTACTTCGTGCCCGGTGATTGTCACGCCGTGGATGGTGACTGATTGGCCCCAGCCGATCTCATGGGTGTTGCGATAGCCCAAGTCGCGGACGAGATCGGCATTGTGCATCGCTGTTACAACAGGCGTGCGTTTGTTCAGCCGGACGAGGGTTGGGCGGTCGAGGTGATCGAAGTGCGCGTGCGATAGAAGGATCAGATCGATCGGCGGCAGTCGCTTCAGCGATATCGCCGGCAGCACCATTCGGGCCGGCCCCGCGGTCGCCAGTCCCAATCCCAAGCCGATTCGGCGGGACAAAACCGGATCGGTGATGATCGTCATCCCGCCGACGCGCAGCAGTACTGTCGCATGGCCGATCCACACGGCAGATAGGTCGCGACGCTCCCAACCATCGAGCATTGGTTTGAAAGGGGCAGGCTTGGGCCGAACCAGCTGATCCAAAAACCGCAACCGCCCCCTGCCGCGACCGAGCCGGTCGGCCACCCGCAGGGCGACGTCTTTCCGCTTGGCCCAATCCGCGAAGTTGCGCCACGTCTTTCTCGCCATGACTATTCTAGCTCGGCGAAGACGGGAAAGTGGTCGCTGGCGTATTTGGCCAGCCGGTCGGTCTCGATACGGGCGGATTTAATCCTTGTTCGATCCATGCCGTGCATAAAGATGTAGTCGATCCGTTGTCCCGGAAACTGAGTGCTGGAGGTGCCCGCGGTCATCGCAACCTCGGGCGAGGCGGCGTGCAGCGTATCGGTGTAACCTGAATCCAGTAGCGACTGAATCACCCGCCGGGGAATCATGTCGCCATTATCCTTCCACTCCTGCTGTGTTTTCCACTTGCATTTGGCGACGTCGATCTGCTGAATAGGTGAGTTGGCATTGAAATCGCCCGCCAATATGTGTGGCCGGCCGCGAAGATTGGCTAGTCGATCCATCACGATCTTGATTTGCCGTTCACGTTCATGCTCTCGCTCTTCCGAGGCGCGTGCCGCCAAGTGCAGCGCAATGATTGGCCACTCAGCTCCAGCTGGGTCAATGATGCGCGCTTCCACAAACGAATTGAATCGATCGCCTGCCAGCAACGCATGGTTGATCGTCGATTTAATAGTGAACCGACTGAGAATCGCCCCCGAATGTCGGGCCCCCGGTGCGTGAATGTAGTCCATCTTAAGCCGGCGAGCGATCCGCTCAACGACATCAAGATTGCCTGCTTCCACCAGCGCCACCACGTCCGGCCGCTGAGCTTCGATGACTTCCGCGAGAGGATCGGCCCGGCCTTCACCGCCATCGAGAATATTGTAACTTACAATCCGCATAATCGTCACACACCTCACAGTTGATGCCCCGATTCGTCGGAACGGGGCTTCGACATTATCGGCCTCGTGCGGCAATTAGATTTTTTTGCCCTTCGGGATTCTGAATCGTACGTTCAAGCAGGGTTAAGAGGAAGGAAAGAGGGTTAAGGTTATGCAGTCAACACGTATCGGTGAATTGCTCTCGCAACAGGCTCATCTCACCACGCACGATGTTCAGGAGATTCTGGCCGAACAAGTTTCCACGCGCAAGCCGTTCGGGCAGATCGCCCTGCAGTGGGGCTTGGTTCAACCTGAGGATCTTTGGCGGGCGTGGTTCGAACAGCTTTCCACGACGGCGCCGACGGTCAAGCTTGCCAAAATCGGTGTCGACTCGCGGGCTGTGTCGATGGTTCCGCGGCAATTGGCTGAGCGACTGGGCGTGTTGCCGATGCGCGTCTTTGAGAATCAGATCCTGTTTGCCGTCGATCAGAAACCCACCGCAGAACTCTCATCCGAGCTTTCGCAGGCGTTGGGCTGCACAGTGAAGTTCGTCGTCGCCGATGCGAAAGACATCCAGGACGGGTTGCGTTATTACTATATCAACGCGGCGTGATTCACTCAGTCGGTACAAGCACCGGTTTGATCGTGCGGATGCGCTTGGATAGCGCCTCCTGCTGAGCAAAGATCTCTCGATTCACGGAATTGATCGCCCGATCGTCGGCCCGGTAAATATCGCCGGTCAACGTTCTGGCGATCGCCGATTCCACATACTCACATCGGGCGTTTTCCTGCCACAATGCCTTTGCCACCACGCTGATTCCCCCTTCGCCGAGTGTGAGCAATCCCCATCGCGGCGGAAGATCGGTCTTTTTCACCACACCGGATGGTGCCAGGATGTAATGGATGTTCGCCATCGGCTGCAGCAGACAGGCGGCGAATTTTCCCAGCCCGATCGACTGCCGGTATGGCCGTCTGCGCCGCGAGCGGCTCTTGCGATTGCGTTCGCGCTCCATCATGCAAAAGCTCATCTGCCCGTCACTCGACAGATCGCGAAGAAAATCAGACCGCGATGCTTTGCATTCAACAAAACAAACCTGCGGCACATCGCAAGGCAATGCGAGATAATTAGTGAACGGCCGAAAAACCCCCGTACCAACCGCATCGATAATCCCCAACGGCCGCAGCCGCACCTCGGCGGCGATGCAGCGATACCCATTGCGAAAAAGCCATCGGCAGGCTTCTTTCTTCAGCGTTTTATGCAGATCGGTTTCACCAGGCATGCGGCACTCCATTGCCCAACGGCTTGTGCAAACACTCAAAATTCATCGGCAAGTGTAACCATCGATCCAACGTGTGAAAAGGTGAAAACCCGCACTAGGTTTTATGGCGATTTAACCACTGTTTGAGTTGCGTCTCGTCCATCTTCATGGCCGAGGCCGGCTGACCCGCGCGCCCGCGCCGGGTTGCCACCAACTCCGCCGCGATGCTGATCGCAATCTCCGCCGGTGTGACGGAACCGATGTTGAGCCCGATCGGAGCATGCACCTGCGCCAACCGATCAACGGGCACGCCGTTTTGATGCAGATCATCAAAAATCTGCTTGATTTTGCTCTTTGACCCGATCAATCCGACGTACCGAGCCGGGCCATTGATCACCGCCGCCAAGGCACGCCCGTCATTGCGATGCCCGCGTGTCACGATGACGAAATACGTCTGCTCATCAGCCGGGTAATCGCGAAGTGCGTGTTCGATCTCCGCAACGATCACCCGCCGAGCCGCCGGGAACCGCTCCGCCGACGCATATTCGGGTCGATCATCCACCACATCAACCACGAACCCCATCCCGGCCGCCGTCGCCGCCAGCGCCTGCCCGACATGCCCCGCCCCCGCGACCACCAATACCGGCGGCGGACCGAGATCCTCCTCATACACCCTTGCGACCCCCGGCACCGCCAGTCGCAAATGCGCCGATCGCCCCGCCGCTACCGCTTCGGCAATCTCCGCGAACGGTTTGGCCTGATCGGCCCCGTCCACAATGTGCACCAGAATATCCATCACCCCGCCGCAGATCAGGCCGTCGTCCCACCCGTAATCGTGATCGAGATTGAAGCTGAGAAGTTTGGATTCTCCCTTCGCCAGTTGTTCCAACGTGACCCGCCGAACCTCCGCCTCCACACACCCACCGCCGAGCGTGCCGATCGTCCGCCCGTCGCGCGTGACAATCATCTTCGCCCCCGCCTCCTGCGGCGTACTCCCCCGCGCCGCCACCACCACGCACAACGCCGCCCGCCCGCCGCGATGTACTTCGTCCACAAGCGTAGCAAACAACTCAGCCATGCCGCCGATTGTACGTGTGGCTCTTCAGCTTGACACCTGTTAAGGCTCTGTTATCATTGCCGAACTCAATCGCGGGGTAGAGCAGCCTGGTAGCTCGTCGGGCTCATAACCCGGAGGTCGGAGGTTCGAATCCTCCCCCCGCTACTGTTTGAACGGAAAGGACTTGCAGCAATGCGAGTCCTTTTTTGTTGGCCGAATTTCGGCCATTTGTACACAAAGCTGTACACAAAAATTGAACTCGCAGCACTACTTCAAAGCACCTCGGAGGTTGCTATGGCGAGTCTCATTCAGCGCAACGGAACGTACTACATTCAGGTCTGTGTCTCGGGCAAAGCCCGCAGGCGATCGACCGGCACCGATAATTACCAGCTGGCGAAGGAAAAGCTTCGGCAGTTTGAATCCGCCCAGGCTCAGAGCGGAAATTCCTCGCTGCCAAGCCGCACGCCTATCGCGGATATCGTTGGCCGGTACGTCGACCACATCCGCACCCGCAAGACGGCCAAGAGCGCCCAGACGGACGTGTACTATCTCCGCGAGGCGTTCGGCCCCATCTGCCCGCAGCTGCAGGTGACCAGCCGGCGATTGACCCAAGCCGCCAAGAAGCGCCCCTTGCTTCCCGGTGCCAAGCAGGATCTCCGCTGCCGGCCGCTGGTCATCGAGGCCAATTGCTTCGAGCAGATCACGACGCTGCAAATCTCCGCCTTCATCACCTGCCAGTTGCAAAGCCGCGGCCTCGCCCCGAAAACCGCCAACCGCTACCGCGAAATCCTCTGCCGGCTGTTCAACTGGGCGATGGAAGAAGGCGGAGTGAACATCCCCGGCGACAAAAACCCCGTCCTGAAAGTGTCGCGGTACAAGGAACACGCCCCGGACATCCGCTTCCTCACGCTCGCCCAGATCGACGAGCAACTGCAGGAGCATCCTAGGCCATCCGCATCTGCCGGCTTGCTTCATAGACCTCTCGCCAGGTCTTCGTCGTGGCGACTATCCGGAGGCAGGCCCTTTTTTTGTATACAATCTTGTACACAATTGACTGGAGAACACGGCCGCGCCGCGAGACCCGGCAGGAATCGGATCGCTCGTTGCCCGGTCAGTCTGGACAAGATAAAGGTAGAACACGTATGGGAAGAGCATTCGAAAGACGCAAAGCGTCCATCTTTAAGACGGCGGCCAACAACTCAAAGCTGTATTCCAAATACAGCAAGCAGTTGTACGTGGCGGCTAAGAACGGCGTGCCCGACCCGGCACAAAACCCGGCGCTGCGCAGCGTCGTGGAGAAAGCCAAGAAGGACAATGTGCCGGCCCATGTGATCGACAAGGCGATCCAGAAAGCCGCCGGCAAGGGAGGCGAAGACTTTCAATCCGTGCGTTACGAGGGGTTCGGCCCCGGCGGCGCGCTGATCATCGTCGAGTGCCTGACCGACAACAACCAGCGCACGATCGCCGACATCCGCAGCTATTTTGTCAGGGCCAACGCCAAGCTGGCGGCCAGCGGGTCGGTGATGATGTCGTTCGACCACCTGGCGGTCATCTCGTTTAAGGGCGAGCAGGAGGAGAAGGTGATCGAGGCGCTGTTCGCCGCGGACGTCGCGGTCGAAGACGTCGAGAGCAAGGACGGCGTCATCACGGTCTTCACCCCGCCGGCCGAGTTCTACAAGGCCAAGACGGCGGTGCTCGAAGCGATGCCGGTCGTAGAGCTGGACGTGCAGGAGATCACTTTCATCCCGCACGCCACGAAGACGCTCGGCCCGGAAGAGCTGCCCCCTTTCGAGAAATTTTTACAGACGCTCGATGAGAACGATGACGTGCAGGAGGTCTATCACAACATCGTGCTCCCGTAACCCGTGGCAGGCGGTAGAAACTCCCATGACGAGCTGGGCTTACACCCGGCTACCGGAATCTTCTCGGGAACGAGCCTCACCGTTGACCGTATGCCACTGATACGAGGGTAGCTTGGATCGCACCCGTATCGAAACCGTCCCCCGCTACTGTTTGAACGGAAAGGACTTGCAGCAATGCGAGTCCTTTTTTATTGGCGGAAATAGCGCCGGATGGGCGGCGGTGTGGACCGACACCGCCGCGGGCCAGCCTCTGCCGGCCGATCATCCGCTGGCCGGCAAGCGGACGCAGGTCGATCTGAAGGTGCTGGCCAACCTACTGCGGTTGAATCACGCGCGGGCGAAGAATTAATTCCGCGCCAGCGCATCCGACTGTTTGACGAACTCGTCGCCCTTCCATTCGGTGTCCTTCGTGACCATGCCCTTGACCTTGGCGGCAGCGGCGGCTTTGGCTTCGGCTTGTCGCTTCACTAGATCGTGGTGTGTGGTGAAGTACTGCAGGCTATGGCCGCGGAAATCACTGATCGACTCGAACTTGTGGTGTTCCATGAAGCTGAGCAGCTCATCTTTCATCTTCTTGACCATGCCGTACCCGTGCTTCATCACGCCGGTGCAGACTTGCACGGTGTCGCCGCCGAGGAGGATGAACTGGGCGGCGTCTTTGCCGGATTCGATCCCGCCGATGGCGCTGAGGGTTTTGCCGGGGTGCTTGTCGCGGATGGTTTCGGCGCATTCCTTCACCATGCGGAGCGCGATCGGGCGGATAGCGATGCAACTGTATCCGCCGGGCACGGTGTAGCCTTCGACCGTCGGTTCAGGGCGAAGGGTTTCCAAATCAACACTGGTGACGCTGAGGATGGTGTTGATGGCGGAGACGCCATCGCACCCGGCCGACAGCGCCGCATCGGCACCGGCGGCGATGCTGGTGACGTTGGGGGTGAGCTTGGCCCAGACGGGAATCTTGGCGGCTTTCATCACCCAGCCGCAGACTTCGTGCATGACGGCGTTGTCCTGCCCCATGGCGGCGCCCATTTTGCGCTCGGGCAGGCCGTGCGGGCAGGAGAAGTTGAGCTCGAACCCGGCCACGCCGGTGGCTTGAACGCGCTCGACGATTTCCGTCCAGGCGTCCTTGTTGTACTCCTCCATGATCGACGCGATGACCACGCGGTCGGGGTACTTGTCCTTCAGCATCTTCAGCTCGTCGAGCCAGACGTTGAACGGGCGGTCGGAAATCAGCTCAATGTTCTGCCAGCCGATGACTTCGTTGCTGGCGGTGCGCAGGCGCGCGTAGCGCGGGGCGACGTTGACGACCTTGCTGCTGTCGAGCGAGATGGTTTTGATGATGACCGCGCCCCACCCTTCATCAAACGCCTTGCCGCAGACGTTGGCGTTAGTGCCCGGAGGCCCGGAGCCGATGACGAAGGGGTTGGGAAGTTTGATCCCGTTTACGACCGAAGCGAGGGTAGCCATGAGTTACTCCAAAACAATTTTAGCCACCGATGGGGCATCGAAGGGGCATCGATGAACACCGATGAACACTGATGAAGACGGATTCGTTACATTCTATCGCGGTGCATCGGTGCCCCATCGGTGGCTAAATTCCTTTCGCGCAAGCACCACGCTTGATGAACTTGCCGTCGCCCTTTTGGCCGACGTATTTGCCGTTCTCGACAATCGTGTTACCGCGGCTGAGCACCGTTAGGGGTTGGCCCTTGATCCTCCAGCCCTCAAACAGGCTGTAATCGCAGTTCATGTGGTGCGTTTTGGCGCTGATTGTCCGTTCTTTGTTGTGATCGTAAACGACGATATCCGCGTCGCTGCCGACGGCGATCGTCCCTTTCTTCGGGAACATGCCGAACATTTTGGCGCTCGCGGTGCAGCAGACGTCGACCCATTTGTTCAGGCTCCAGCCGCGTTCGACGACGCCGCCCTGGTAGACCATGCTCAAGCGATCTTCCACGCCCGGCCCGCCGTTGGGAATCTTGCGGAAATCGCCTCGGCCGAGCTCTTTTTGGCCTTTGAAGTGGAACGGACAGTGATCGGTGCTGACTTCCTGCAGGTAGCCGAGCTTCAATCCTTTCCACAGCGGTTCGATATTCTCTTTTGGCACGAGCGGCGGCGTGAAAACGTACTTGGCCCCTTCAAAATTCGGCTTGTCGTAATAGGTTTCGTCGAGGAACAGATACTGCGTGCAGGTTTCGCCGTAACTGGCGTGCCCTTCATCGCGGCTGCGGACGATTTCCTTCATCGCCGACTCGCAACTGACATGCACGATGAACACCGGAGCTTTCGCGACCTCGCCGACGCGAAGCGCCCTTGCCACACCGTCGGCCTGCATCACCGGCGGGCGCGATTGGGCGTGATACTTCGGCTCCATCTTCCCGGCCGCCACCAGGTTGTTGATCATCTGGCTGATCGCGATGCCGTTTTCCGCGTGGACGAGCGTCATCCCGCCCGCCTGCCCGGCCGATTGCATGACGCGGAACATCGTTGTGTCGTCGATCATGAAAACGCCGGGATACGCCAGGAAGATTTTGAACGTCGTAATCCCTCGGTCGACGATCTTCTTGAACTCCGGCTCGTGGCGCGGCTCGTATTCCGTCACCGCCAGGTGATAGCTGTAGTCGATCGCGCACCTGCCCTCGGCCTTGGCGTCCCAGTCGTCGATGGTCTGCTGAAATGTCTTGCCGTGATATTGGATGGCGAAGTCTATAATCGAGGTTGTCCCTCCGAACGCCGCTGCCCGCGTGCCGGTCTCAAAGTCATCGCTGCTGACGGTCCCGCCGAACGGTAATTCCATGTGGACGTGCGGGTCGATCGAGCCCGGAATGACGAGCTTGCCGGTGGCGTCGATGGTTTTATCCGCCTGCACGGCCAGATTCTTGCCGATGGTTTTGACGGTCTCGCCGTCGATGAAGACGTCGGCGATGTAGTCGTCGGTGGCGGTGATGATTCGGCCGTTTTTGATCAATGTCGTCATAAATACTTTGCAACAAAGATTTCGCAGATTACACAGATGCAAAACGCCCAAGCCCGAATCTGCGAAATCTGTAAAATCTTTGTTTCTCCTTCTCTAGAGCTTCCCCGCAGCCGTCAACCCCGCGTCCAACGCCGCCACCATTTCATCCACCTGCGGCTTGCCGGCGTTGAGCATCAGGCCTGTGCGGATCACGCTGCCCCACAATCCGCCCTTGCCGAGCAGAACGCCTTTTTCCTTGGCGACGTTGAAAACCTTGTTCGTGGCGGCGGTCGCGGGTTCCTTGGTTTTGCGGTCTTTGACCAGTTCGATCGCCTGCATCATGCCCAATCCGCGGGCGTCGCCGACGAGCGGGTGCTTTTCTTTCAGCTCCTTGAGCTTTTCGCCAAGGTAAGCGCCGACGACCTTGCAGTTTTCGAGCAGGTTGTTTTCTTCGATGACTGCGATGGTGGCCGACGCGGAAACCATGCTGATCGGGTTTCCGCCGAACGTGGCGAACGTGATACCGGGGAACTTGTCCGCCACTTCCGGCGTGGCCATGCACATGGCGACCGGTGCGCCGTTGCCCATGCCCTTGGCCGAGCACATGATGTCGGGCTCGACGCCCCAGTGCTCGATGCCGAACCACTTCCCGCCGGTGCGGCCCCAGGCGGCTTGCACTTCGTCGCAGATAAACAAACCGCCGTACTTCTTGGCGATCTCGGTCGCGCGCTCAAAATAGCCCTGCGGCGGGACGATGAACCCGCCGGAGCCGATAATCGTCTCGGCCATGAACGCGGCGATCTCCCCGCCGGTCTCGCAGAGGATGAGTTCTTCAATGTCGTTGGCACATTCCAAATTGCACTTATCCGGCGTGGTGTTGAACGGACAGCGGTAGCAGTAAGGCGCGTGCGCGTGCTTGATGTTCGCCACCGGCAGAGGAACTTTTTTCCAGCCCGACTGCCCGCAGCCGGCCAGCGTCTGCAGGCTTCGGCCGCTGTAGCTGTGGCGGAGGGTGATGATGTCCATCCGCCCTGTGGCCGTTCGGGCGGCGTTCATGGCGGTTTCGTTGGCTTCGGTACCGCTGTTGACGAAAAACGTCTTCTTCAACTTGCCCGGCGCGAGGCTCGCCAGTTTTTCAGCCAGGTCGCCTTGCGTTTGATGCGCGTAAAGCGTGCTGATATGGCTGAGCTTCTTCACTTGGTCGATGACGGCCTGAACCACCTTGGGGTTGGCATGGCCGATCGAAACCGTCAGCACACCGCCGAACGCGTCGAGATATTTTTTGCCGGTGTCATCCCAGACGTAGCTCCCCTCGCCCTTGACCAGTTCGATCGGCTGATCGTAGCTCAAGGCGACCGAGGGCCACAAAAATTCCTTATGCTTGCGGACTGCATCTGACATGGACGTACCTATGGTAGAAGGATCGATTGAGCAAAGGGGTGTAACATCACTTGTCCGGTTCCCTGTTTGCGCGGAAGCAACCGCGTTATCATATAAAAATGGTGCGGCCTCGCCAAGACATTTATCTCATGAACTGCATTGTACTTACCCTTAGCTTTCCTGCCCATCGGGGGTCGCTTGCATGAGTGTTGAGACTCCGGCCCTGCCGTTGGGAAAAAAGCGTCAGATCCCGGAATGGATTGACCTGCCCGTAGCAGCACTCTACACGTTGCTGGGCGTGCTTTGGGTTCGCTCGTTTCGCGTGCCCATGCAGTTCGACGAGGATGAGGGGATTAACCTCATGAAATCGCTGCTGGTGAAGCGGGGCTACTCGCTTTATCAGCAGATTTGGTCGGATCAGCCTCCCTTGTTCACCCTGTTGTACCGCTGGTGGGCCGACCATTTTGGGTGGACGATCAATAGCGGGCGGACGTTGGTTTTTCTTTTCTCGGTGTTGCTGCTTCTGTCGGCCGGTCGGCTGACCCGTCAGTTAAGTGGTTCGCGTTCGGCCGGGTGGATCGCCTGCCTGCTGATCCTCGGCGCACGCCGATACCTGCGCCTGAGCGTCTCTGTCATGATCGGCCTGCCCGCAATTGCCGTGGCGGTGACGGCATTATGGCTGTTCGTGTCGGCGGTCCGGCGATCCAGTGTCCTGCTGGCGGTTTTGGCGGGCGTGGTGCTGGGGTTGTCCATGGAGATCAAGCTCTTCACCTTCATCCTCCTACCAGCGTTTGTGATGGCGATTGTGCTCGTCCGAACCTACCCGGCCGGTGATGCGTTAGGACCGACCTCATCCCTGAAAATGCGAGTGATGCTCGCCTTGTCGCTTATCGCCAGCGCAGCGATCACTCTGTGGGGAATGCTGAACCTCTTCCATGCCGGCGAGGCGGAACAATTGGTAGCGCCGCACCTGGTATCGATCGAAAAGCTGCAAGAGATGCTGATCTGGAATCTCACACGTGTCGGCGAGCAACTCGGACAGGATTTCTCACTTTTGGCGACGGGCGCGTTTGCGATCATTTGGGCGATCTTCCGCCGTAAAAGTGGCGTGATTCTGCCATTAACGTGGTTTGCGGCCAGCATCGCCGTGCTGCTGTTCGCCCGGCCTATGCAGTCTCATCATCGGCTGATGATGTCGATCCCGCTCGCCATCGCAAGCGCCATCACGCTGGATGACGCGATCCGGTATTTTCGATCCACTCGCGCGGCCGATCGGGCGCAGTATGCCCTGCTGGGCTCGGCAGTGTTTCTGACCCTTCTGACCGGTGTTGTGTCGATCGGCAGCATCGTAATGACGCTCAACACCGTTGGCAGAAAGAATTTGAACATGGAGCCGATCGTGCTATCGACCCTAAAGAGCGCCCCGCCCGATGCGTGGGTGATGACCGACTCGCCACTGTTCCCCTTTGAAGCCGGCCTGCTCGTGCCGCCGGAAATCGCCGTCTTCTCTGCCAAACGGGTCTCGAATGGCGAAATCACGCCGGCTTCGCTATTGGGAGTGATGGATAGGTATCAACCTTTATATGTGCTGGCCGCCAGATTCCCATTGCCACAAGAAGTGCAGGCCCGCGTTGATCTGGAGTTCGATCGCGTGGAAACCACGCGAAGCGATCGACGACTGTGGCGAAGGAAATCAGTATCGCCAACGACCGACGCCCGCTAAAATCGCCGGGCGCGAATCCACGGCGGCGTCCCCGCTTCAGCGGGCATGTCGTTGAGATAGCCTAGAGTCATTTTTCCCCAGAGGCTCCGATGTCGACTGTTCTTGCAGATGCTCCCGTTGTTCCCGTGCTGATTGATGGCAAATGGTCCACCCCGACGGCCACGAGCTATACACCCGTGCATAATCCGTCCGCCGGCGAGGTGATCGCCCGCACGCCGATGTGCGGCGCAGAAATTGTCGACCAGGCCGTTACCGCGGCGAAGAAGGCATTTGCCACATGGGGCAAAACGCCAGTGACGAAGCGGGCGGCGATCCTCTTCAAGTACCGCGCGTTACTGGAAGAACATTTTGATGAACTCTGTAAGTTGATCACCCGCGAAAACGGAAAGACGATCGAAGAATCCAAGGGCGACATGCGACGCGGAGTCGAGGTCGTCGAATTCGCCTGCGGGATCGCGCATCTCAGCAAGGGCGAATCAGTCCCGCAGATCGCCGATCATCTGGACGGCATGACCACGCGCGAGCCGCTGGGCATTTGCGCCGGCATCACGCCGTTCAACTTCCCCGCGATGGTGCCGATGTGGATGTACCCCATCGCCATTGGCTGCGGGAACTGCTTCATCCTCAAGCCGAGCGAGAAAGTCCCGCTGACGGCCAACCGCCTTGCCGAGTTGTTCGTCGAGGCGGGTCTGCCCGCCGGTGTGATGCAGGTGGTGCAAGGCGGGCGAGAGATCGTCGACGCACTCTGCACGCACCCGGGCATCAGCGCGGTGAGCTTCGTCGGATCGAGCGTGGTGGCCAAGCACGTGTACGCCTTGGCGACCAGCACCGGCAAGCGGTGTCAATCCGCCGGTGCGGCCCGCAACGTGCTGCTGGTCATGCCCGATGCCGATCCCGATCCGACCCTGCGGGCGATCATGGGCAGCGCCTACGGCTGCGCCGGCCAGCGCTGCATGGCCGGCAGCGTGCTGATGGGCGTCGGCGATGTGGCCGATCACCTGCGCGATCGCGTCGTCGGCGCGATCGACGCCCTCAAAGTCGACGACACCAGCAAAAACGCCGCCGCCGAGATGGGCCCCGTCATCGACGGCATCAGCCAGAAGCGAGTGAAAGGCATCATCGACAAAGCCGCCGCCGACAAGCTCACGCTCGTCCGCGACGGCCGCCAACCCAAGCAGGATCGCGGCTTTTTCGTCGGACCGACGCTCATCGACGGCATCACCCCCGACATGCAGATCTTCAAGGACGAGGTCTTCGGCCCGGTACTGTCGATGCTGCGTCCCAAGACGCTGGACGAAGCCATCGCGATGATGAACACCATCCCCTACGGAAACGGCGCCAGCATCTTCACCACCAGCGGCCGCAGCGCCCGCACGTTCGCCAGAGACATGCAATGCGGCATGATCGGCGTGAACGTCGGCGTCCCCGCCCCGATGGCCCTCTTCGCCTTCAGCGGCTGGAACCAAAGCTTCTTCGGCGACCTCCACGTACAGGGCATCGAAGGTGTGATGTTTTATACGCGCCAGAAGTGCGTGCTAAGCCGGTGGGATGTGAACTATCAGCGGACGCAGGGGTGGTGAAGGAGAAGTAGCGTACATAGACTGCAAAGATATCGTTCTGGGAGGGATATGCTGTTCATATTCAGAATATTGCTTGGGATTTTGCTGCTTTCACAGACCGGATGCCTGACCTACGGAACTTGGCAATCAGCGA
>JANMES010000117.1:0-8111 GCA_031377185.1 Phycisphaerae bacterium | reverse complement strand
AGCGGACGGACGCATACCTCACCCGCTCCGGCGTCGCCCAGCACCTGCATTACGAGTACGACGACCTGCGGCAGTTGGAATCGGTAGAGGAATGGGGCCCCGGCGACGTCCCGGTGGCCGGAACGCTGGTCACCTACGACTTTGACGAGATCGGGAACGACACCACCCGCTCACCGAACAGCGTCAACCAGTACGCCGGTCAGGTGTACGACCCGCGCGGCAATCTGACGAACGACGGTACGTTCACCTACGGCTACAACGCCAAAGACCAGTTAATCAGCGTGACGAAGAACGACAACGGCTTCAAAGTGACCAATGAGTACGACGCCCAGGGCCGGCGGATCGAGAAGACCGTCTGGAGCTACAACACCGCCACCAGCGAGTGGAACAAGACGCAAATCCTGCAGTTCGCGTACGACGGCTGGAACGTCATCGCTGAGTACGACGCGACCAACGGCACGTCAACGCTCGTTCGCAGCTACACGTGGGATCCGACCAAACCCGTTGGCGTGGGAGGATTGCTGTCGGTGACGGATCACAGCACCACGACACCTACGGCATACCGCCCGATGTACGACGGAAGCGGCAACGTCACCGGCCTGCTGGACGACGCAGGTGACGTCGCCGCGACGTACGAGTACGACCCGTTCGGCAAGCTGCTCAGCAGCAGCGGGGCGGCGGCGGAGTTGAACCCGTTCCACTTCAGTACGCGATACACCGACAGTGAGACCGGCCTGATGTACACGCCGATGCGAGTCGCGCAGTCCGACGGCCAACGTTGGCTGCAGCGAGACCCCGCGGGCGAGGCGGGTGGTTTGAATTTGCACGCGATGGTGAGCAACGATCCGGTCAACCGCATTGATCCTATGGGATTGGAACCGTTCTCGCCGAAGGAAGCCAAACTAATCGAGAGAATCTTCGATGGGGCCGGTAGGGGTCTGCAGACAAATCCAGACATGGACTTGAGTGACGTGTATTTTTGGCACAACAAAGGAACCGATCTCAAAATTGCACAAAGAAAATACCAATTCTGGATGAATCAGCTTGCTGTAGTTGAAGGTGACCTCGAGTCAGTGGAAGAATTGTCATTGATGCGATGGCAAGGAAAGTTTTCATCTTTGGGAGCTCTCGACCAGCAGATCCAGAGAATTCAACGAAATCACGCAATCGCCAAAGCTCATGTGGATGAATTTCGGGCTGCGATTTACGAAGCCGATGGGCATAAACTAGAAAAAATTAATGAAAAAATTGAAAGCAAACAGTTTTGGCTTTCAGTTGTTCCAGGTAGTAGTTCGGCCAATAGTCTTTTAGATGGAAACTACAAGACGGCGGCAGGCTGGGCCGCCTTCGATGTAGCAATGTTCTTCATTCCAGGGCCTAAGAGTATCCCGGGCGGCGCTCGATCCTCATACATCGCGGGTAGAACCGAGATGAAGTTGATGGCGGAAAATTTGTCCGGAGCTTCCCGCGGAGCGCTTAACATGACGCGGGAAGACATTATTGGTGAACTAGCAGGAAAAACTATCCAGAGCAGCAAAATAGCTGAGGCTATCCGTGCAGGCCGAATCCGTATGAATGTGCTTGGAGACGAGCGTTTCGAGAAAGCATGGTTAATGAAGTCTAAGGGCAGACTCGGGGCAGCACCGAGAGCTTTCGAAGTAGGGGGCAGTATTTACGTGAGGCAGGGATCCGATTACGTCTTAAGTTCCATCGTACATGAAGGAACACATGCACTTGATGGACTTTATGGACATGTCCTGGTTCCATATCGCACCAATCCCTTTGCGTGGGAAGTTCGGGCATTCTATTATCAACGTCAGTACCAGATGGCGATCGGGCAGCAGCCAAGATTTGCGACCCTACTGGACATGGTTAGATTTATTAAGGCTACCTATGAATGAGGTTGTTATGGCAAATGCAATAGCCGATCTAGTCGAGCTTGTTAATACACGCATTGCTCCTTCGTCAGTGGCGTCTTATGTGGTGCAATACGGCGATATCGACATGAGAGTAATGGCGATAAATGTCCTAGACTGGTTGCAGCGGCAACGGCGGTTTCGGAATCAAAAGGGGTTGGTTCTGAACTTGTCGTTCCCATGGTGTCAGCTTTTGGTGGAACTCGCGCATGAGTGGTGTCCAATGGCGGAATTGTTTGAGGTTCAGGACAACGTCTTCAATTTCAAAGGCAATGTCGGGTTGCCTGATCGCGACGCTTTGCAGGCGATCGCAATGCGTTATCAGCCAGTGGTCAGGATTTGAGAGCGTAGTGTAAAAATATTCATCTGTGCGTCATGCCGTAGTGTAAAAAAACTCATCCGTGCTTCACGCCGTAGTGTAAAAAAACTCATCCGTGCGTCACGCGGCCTCCTTTCGATGGTACGACTTGAGCAAACCTCCGATTCGTTCTCGACAAACGACCGGCCCGTCGCGGGGTAGGTGGTCGGGTTGTTCGGTCGGGAATGGAATGACGTTGCCAATTCCCTGATGGGGCCGTTCGGCGTGGTAGTGCTCGATGTATTCGGACACGGCGTGTCGCAGCGATGCTTCACCGAAGAAGATTATCCGATCGAGGCACTCTTCCTTAATCGACCGGACAAACCGCTCAGCGAAGGCGTTCAAGTTCGGACTGCGGACCAGCTTCCTTCCTCACGCCGCCTCACGGAAGTAGTGCTTGAGCACTCCGCCCAGCCGTTCGTGGCATCGAATCGGTCCGGTCGTTGGCAACTCGTTCAGGTCACCAAGCGGCACCCGGTTCCCCAGCCCCTGATGCGGGCGCTCATGAAGGTAGTGTTCGGCGTACTCCCGACACAGCAGGTCCAGGTGTTCGGTGCCGAACGCGATGAACTGGTCCAGACATTCGTGCTGCACGGCCTGGATGAACCGTTCGACGTAGGCGTTGGTGTTGGGTGAGCACACCGGCAGCATTCGTCCCTCGGCACCATTCCGCCGGAGCACGTCGTCGAACCCGCCGTCGCCGCGTCCGTAGTTGCTATCCCGATCCCGGAGCACGATCGCCACCGGCAGGTCTTTCTCCTGGGCATCCGCTAGGAACCGCTCCGCCTGCTGGGCCGTCCAAGCCGGATTCGGGTTGAAGGTACACGGCGAGAGATACACTCGCCGGCTCTGAACGTGCAAAAAAGCCAGCACGAAGCATTGGCGAACGCCGTCGGGCGTGATCACGTGCTTTGAGAAGAAATCGCACTGCCACAGCCCAGTTGCATGGGCTTTAAGAAAGTCCGCCCACGTGCCCTTGGTTGCGTCGGTCTTAGGGTCCAATCCGTTCTCCCGAAGGATATTGACGACGGTGGAGCGGCAGATGCCGGTGATCCTGAGCTTGCGAATCTCGCCCAGGATCCGGGTATAGCCCCAGGTGGCGTTTTCTGAGGCCAGGCGCAAGACCAGTTCTCTCACATCCTGCCGAATACGTGGCCGGCCACCCTTGCCGCGAGCTGGAACCGCCGCCGTTGATGAATCGAACTGACGAACCCACACGCGAAAAGTCTTGTAGCTGACGACGGTCAGGACGGCCTTGATTCCCTTGCCGACCGCGGTGCCGAGCTGGACGAGTAGCCGCTTCTCGTCGTCGGTCAGTCGCACCCGCTGCCCCAGCCGAGCGCGGAGCAGGGCGTTCTCGGCTTTCAAAAACTGAACCTGAGCGGCCAGTTCAGATGAAGTGCTATTGGCGATCAGAAGCAGCAAAGGGTGGAAGAGCCATGCCATGACGGTAGGATGCCCGGGCACATCATTCCCGCCAAAAGAAGTAGAGTATTTGAACAGGGGTCAAGAACTCAAATCTGCCTGATTTACAGCCAAATCTGAATGGTTCGGAAAAAACGCACCCGCCCGTTAACAGCTGGAGAACCGCGGAGAGAGTCAGAGAGAGCTAATGAAAAGGGTTCCGAACGGGGAGGCTCACCAGTTAACAACCTGGTTGCGATCGGAAGGGAAAGTTAGCCGTAGCGGTGGAGCATCGCTCATTGCGGCCAGCCAGGTCATGTCCGTATCACTGAATTTGAGGGTGGTCCGAATGGCATCGGTCGCTTGCATTGCGAGGCTTCAATTGAATGGGGAGAGTTAGTATATGGTTCAACACTATTTAGTGATCAGGTTCTTGGATTAACTTGGACTCGCACTTGGTGCAACCGGATGGTGCGCGGCTCCCGCCGCTTCCTCGACGCCTTCGGGAAGCGAAAAGAGAATACCATCTCCGCCCGACGCTATTGCGAATGGGCACGTCAGTTCGACATGTAATGTGTATCGGATTGACATCCTATGAGGTAGGGGAATGTCGGTGCCAGCCTTTACTGCCTCACTAAGTTTTTCAGATACAATTTTTGCATTATTGCCCGCCCATTTCACCGAGACCTGAACATTAGGCGAGTCCACCGGGACGAAGTGTTGGTCGGTCAGAATCAGCACATGATTCTCACGCCATTCCGGTAGAAATATTACCGGAAGGCCGTCGAATCTGGTTTGCTCATAGGGCTCAAATGTACGGCCGCGATTCACCCAGTAGTTGGGGCCTCCAAGCCACGCGAGATCATCCCAATCATTGTCGTGAACAATAGCTATCGGAGTGCAACCGCGCTCGCGGACCGCTACGAGAGCTTTTCGCAGAACGTCTCGCCCTTCGTCGTCAGGATTGATCGGAGTGGCCGTCTGATGCGCGCGAGCTAACTCGCGCGCAACGATTGCTGAAAACACGTCCTGTGGCTTGTAGATCAAATGCTCTGCAGCGCTCTCTGGGTTCATATTATCGCTGAGGAGATCCGCCTTGGAAATGTGGAGATAGAAATTCAAGTTGGCCGAAGCATGTCTTGCTTCCACGTGCTTGGCTCGTGCGATAGTAGACGCGCGTTGCATAAGGGCGGACGCCTCAAACGCGGAAGACAACTTGTCGCGCACAGTCCGAGAGGCAACTTCAAATGCTGCGTAGGGCACGTCGCGGTCTAATACGGACTGGATATCGCGAACCATTGCCGCGCGACGAAACGGTTCGAGGAATTTCTGAATTTCAGCATTTTTATCGCTAAGGGGACAGTTGTTCTTCGCCTCCAATAATGGCGATACTCTCACCATTCCAGAGATCTGCAGTTGTCCATCTTCGATTACCTTTTTCTCGATCAAATGAAGTTTGTTTGCTTCCAATTTGAGCTTACTGTTAAATCCCGGTTGCGAAATCAAAAGAGCCGCTAAGAATCCGAGGCGAGGAAATTGAGCGCCGGATGAGGTGTAGACCTTCCCGGTCCGGGTTTCTTCTTTTCGCTCCCATGACGACGGGTTATCGACTAGACCTGCGCCGTCGGGCAAACCGCCAAGATGGCACCAAGTGTCAATGACATCGCTCGTTTCAAACGGAATCCTTGGGATCATTTTGACAAATTCTGTCGCGGTTGAATCCTCTCCTTGGTCAAGCTTCCAAATTGCCCATCCAAGCAAATAGATCAGGCCGAGCGTCAGGAAGCGCCTTACATCGACCGGAATCTCGCGATTAGATCGACCGGTCCTTTCCATAATCTCGGAATGTCGATCCAACAATCGATCGAGTGTATTGAGCGCATCACGCTCACGCCCGAATTGATGGAAGCTGTGAACTAAACTAACACAATGCTTTATATATTGTACTTCTAACGAGGTTGCGTTTTCTGATAACCCTTCGCGAGGCGAAGAGCCGTAGGTTGTGATGCCCGAGATCAGAAACGGCGAGGAAAGGCTGTCGTCCACCTGGTCCGCAATCCAGTCAACAAACGCGGATTTCGCCCGCAACGCCGTCCAAATCAGACCTCTGTGCATTACAAGTATTTGGCCAACTTGCTGACTGTCGCGTTTGGCCGAGGCAGTGTATTTGATCCATTCGAGAAACGACCAATAGGCCTCGAGTTTTGATCTTGAAGGCGCTTCTAGGACAGCGTCATCGACATCACGCCATCCTCGATTTGTCCACCAATCGAGAAGACGGCCCGGCGCACCCGGTGCACGGTCTGCGGGCTCCGCATCAATACAGTGCCGAAGCATCTCAAGCACTTGAATAAATGATTCAGAGCTTTCGTCTCGTGCGATATGCGGGAGTGAGCCAACAACGCGATTCAAATCGCTAGGCCGTTCATTGAACTGCTTAAGTTTCCTCAAGATGAAAAGACGTGACGTTTCATCGGCAAGTGAATCACGAACACGGCTGTCGATGGTCGCCGAGGTCACCTCTCGTGGTTTGCCGGGAACCAGAAAGCACTTCGAGCGACCGGTCCAAGAATCCCCCACTAGGTGGGTGATAACAAGCGTTCCCTTCGGCCAGATGGCCTTCAGCTTCACCAAGAGCTTGGCAAATCCTACAAGATCGAAGTCGTAAAACTGGCAATCTGAAGGGAGGGTAATCTCGATCGGATCGACCTCCCCATATAGAATCAATCCATATGGCGTATAGATTCCACCGGCCACCTCGAAGACACTTGCAAAGTTTTCCCTGAGCTTCGCGTTATGTCCCAGAAAGGCGAGTTGCTGCACGTGTGTCCTTGCCAGATCTGCGCCAAGAGTGGCAAGCATGTCGTCTGCTCGGGCAAGATCGAGAGCTTGGCGCAGAAGATACAACGTTGATATTACAACGAGCAGAAGAGAGGGGATCGCTATCGACAAGCTACCTGCCGCGAATTCTTGAAAGTCCTTAAATCCAGCAAGTAGGCCAGAGATTGCGAGCGCAACAATTATTCCAATGCTCACACCGCAGCATTCAAGCGCACGTGATCGCCTGATGACATAGCCAAGCAAGAATGCGCAGTGGCCGAGACGGTCGACCGCACGCTCCGCCGAAAACACGAACACCGCGAATAGAAGCCCGACCATTCCGCTGCAGATTTCGGCATAGCTGAGCAACGTGGATCCGACTTGCTCATTTGGTGCCAAGGTCGAAGTTGCTCTCTCAGAGCAGATCCACGCAACTACCAAATAACAAGCGCAGACAGCCAAGGCCACGAGTGCCGTGGTCCGAAACGCGGCGAGCGACGATGGAGGTCGCACTTCCTGCGTTGCGTGTAATTCTCGAAAAGTCCTTCGTTTTTCTGTGAACAGCGATCGCGTGGCGGTTTCGATATCCTTAGAAAGGACCCGTGCACCTCGGCCTCGCAGCGCTGACGCCCGCACCTGCGTCGCGAAGGTCAATAAACTTTTCCAGAATGAGATTCCCCATTGCTTCATCTGCAGGGAGAGTATCAGAAAACTGATTTTGATCGATTACACATCTGCAAATGGTTTAGAAGGAACTTAAGCGGGGATCCCCAACAAATAGTCGTTCGCAACATTGATCGACGTACAAGCCGCGTTTCTTCGCGGCGAAGTCACGTGGATCGGCTGTAAAAGAATGTTGATCGGCCCCGACGCATCGTTCCTCCGGAGCAAAGTAACCACTTTCCCTCCGCACCCCGTATATAACAAGTAGCGGAACTGCATCGTGCAGTTAACGCACTAACCGCCAGGCAATCCACCCGTCGCAAGAAGCGAAGGTCATTGCGGGCATCGACTCCAACCGGAGACATCGATGGCCGAGACCTTCGATCCCACAGACCCCGATTCCATGACGCCCGAGCATCGTCTGGCCGAGATCGCGCAGATCCTCGCCGCCGGCGTCCTCCGCCTGCATCAAAGGGCTGCATTACCCGCGTCAGATATCCCCCCAGATTCTGCCCCAAATAGACTTGCTGACGGCGGCGAGACAAGGCTTCATGGACACCGTGGTTAACGCAACAAGAGACGATTACAGGAGTTACCAATGACGATCGAACAACAGATCGCAGCCCTGCGGAAGATGACGCCGGCCCAGCTGCGGGAGAAGCATCTGGAGGTCTTCGGCGAAGCCAGCCGAACGGGGAATAAGGACTACTTGTTCAAGCGGATCGCTTGGCGGGTCCAGTCCTTGGCCGAAGGCGGGCTATCGGAGCGGGCAAAACGACGTGCCGCAGAATTGGCCTGCGACGCCGACATCCGCACAACCATGCCAAGGCCGAAGGTCAGCGGGACCGGTCATATTGCGACGGCGCCACTCCCGGCTAGCGCCGGCGACAACCGCCTGCCGATGCCCGGCGCGATCCTCACCCGCCAATACCGCGGCCAGACCATCCAAG
>JANMES010000030.1:0-13215 GCA_031377185.1 Phycisphaerae bacterium | reverse complement strand
GTGCCACCGTGCCTCTGTGTCGCTTAGACCGAATTAGCCAGGCAGCACCAGCGCCTTCGGCCCCACGATTACCGTCGTAAACGGGCCTGGCGGGTTTTTCTTTAGATATGCGTTTACGCGGTCGACCGTCACCGCATCAATCGCGGCCTTGATTTCGTCGAGTGTGCGGAGCCGGCCGCGCATCCACCAGTCGTGGGCGATGGCGCCGCAGCGGCTGGAGGTGGATTCGCCTTGCATGATCGTGCTGCTCTTCAGGCCGATCTTGGCACGTTCCAGTTCGGCGTGGGTGACGCCTTCGGTCAGGCGGTGCAGTTCGCCGATCATGCAGTCGAGCGTGGCCTGGGCGCGGTCGTTGCTCGTGCCGGCGTAGCAGATGATGCTGCCTTGGTCTTTCAGGCTGCTGTAGCCGGCGCTGACGCTGTAGCAGAGGGCGCGTTTCTCGCGGACTTCAGTAAACAGCCGCCCGCTCATCCCGCCGCTGAGCACCTCGACGGCCATCCTCGCGATGTAGTAGTCCGGGTCGGTCTCGGGGATGCTGGCGTAAGCGACGCCGATGTGCGTCTGCTCGCTCTGCTGCTCTTCGTGCAAAAAGCTGCCCGGCGCGGGGCGCTTGGTGATTTTCTCTTCCTTGCCGGGTGGAAGATCGCCGAAGTTCTTTTCGATCGCCGACTTCCACGCCTGCGGATCGACATTACCCGCCACCGCCAGAATCGCGCCGAAAGCGTTGTAGCGGGTGGTGTAGTTGGTTTTTATCTGTTCGAGCTTCAGCTCGGCAAGGTCCTTGGGCAATCCCATGCTGTTACGCCCGTAAGGCCAGGGCAGATACTGCTCGCGGAGTTTGATCAGCAACTTTTGGCGGGGTTCGTCGTCAATGCCTGCAAGAGCTTGGAGCGCGAGGTTGCGGGCGGAATCAAAACCGTCCTGTGGCAGGTGGGCGCGGCGGACGATGTCGGAATAGGTGGCCAGCCCGTCGATCACGCGCGGGCCAACGGCGGCGGCGCTGAAACGGGTGTGGAACACGCCTACGCTGTTCGACCGCTGCAGCCCGAGGCTGTCGAGGTGATCGGTCAACTGCCGGCTGTTGCGCTTGCCTGCACCGCGGAGGACGAGATCCGACAGCACGGTGGCCGAGCCCGCCTGCCCGTCGGGGTCCATAGCCGACCCTGCCGGCAGCAGCAGCGTCATCGCCGCCGACTGTGTGCCGGGCATGAATTCGGATAAAAAGGTCAAACCGTTCGCAAACGTGTGCTGGAAATACCGATCGGCCAAGTGCGTCTCCCTTGCTCTGTTGGGGCGGATTATAGACCGGGCGGAGCGATTATCCTACGCCAGGCGGTTCAGAATTGACGGGCACGGATGGATCAAGAGAATTTGAGGCAGTGGATGACAGGTCCGTGGGACTAAGCCCAGTTAGGTCAAACCAGAACCGTATGCCGCTTGAAATCAAATGTGAATCCTGTGGAAAGCGATACCGCGTTGATGAACGCTTCGCGGGCAAACTCGTCAAGTGCCGAAACTGCGGTGAGGCCATCGCGGTGCTGGGCGATGTCGAGACGGAAGCATCGTCTTACGTCGCCGCTGAAGCCGGCGCGGATGACGCTGCCGAGTCCGTCTCCTCCTTCGCCGGCGAAGTAAGCCCGGCCGATGTTTCGGCTGACGACCATGCCGGTTTCTCGGGTGTCGACTTCATCGCCTCCTCTGGCCGGGTAGAGGAATCCAATCAATCCGCGTTGCCGGCGGGTTTTGGCGCGGCGCTGCGGGTGGCGCGCACTCGCGGAGGCGTACGGCGGTTCCGGCTGTTGGCCTACCCCGGTGCGGCGGCGGTGGATGCGATGTTGCCTTGGGCGATCGGGCTGGCGTGCCTGGTGCCCGTGATCTGGCAGGGCGCGAACCTCGCTCACGCCTCAAACCCGCAGTGGGTCGGCTTCACGATGTACGGGCTGACGCTGCTGCTGTTTCTGAACCTGATCGTGCCCGCCACCACGCACGGGCTGCGGATCGCGGCGCAGATGCTTCATTTCCAACTCCCGCCATCACCGGGATGGCGAATACTGGGCATCTACTCGCTTCCTTTTGCGCTCGCGGCGATGTTTTATTGGCAGATGGACGGCGTGTCGGGGCTGATCTTCGGGTTGGTGGTCGGCGCTTTGCTCGTCGCGCCACTGCTGCTGGTGGTCATGCAACTGCACTGGGTGGAAGCAACGGTTGCCTGGATGACCAGCGTGCTGTTTTTCTTCGGCTCGGTCGCAATGACAGCCGGCGTGATGTTTGTCGTGGGGTTGATCATTACCGCCTCAACGGCTGGTGCGCCCGCCAAACCGCCGACGAAGGTGATCGTTAAATCCACAACCCGTCCCGCGATCATCAACCCGACCACCGAGCCAGTGGCGCAATTGCCGGATCAAGTACCGCTCAATCCGCCGATGGTTCCGACGACCGGACCAACCGACGTCGCGACGCTGCCGCCACCTCCGCCAATCCCTCCGCCGGATGACGGCGGGTTTTTTGGGGGGTTCCCATCACAACCTCCGCCCGTAGGTGAGCCACCGAAGGTTCCGAAGAACGACCCGCCGGTTCCAGAGCCGGCTGGGAATCACAATCCGCCTGTTTCCGAGCCGACGACGAAGAACAATCCGGCGGTTCCCGAGCCGGTGTTGAAGCCCGGTCAGATCGTCGTCAAATCTTCGCCGATCGTGAAGGTGGTGAAGGAGTTGAACGCATTGGGCGACATCGACGCGCTGCTGGACAGCGACGTTGCTGGCGGGACGGCCGTGGTGTTGAAGCGAACAGGGGAATCGGACCGGCTCGTCGCGGTCGATCTGGCCAAATCCGCCGCCGGTGGTGAGACGACGTTCAAGAGCGATCCGCAGGTCAACAGTCGCTACGTTTCAACGCCCGCAGGTGACGGAATCGTGCGCTTGGCGAGTTGGCCGAAACTGCGGGCGGAGCTTCTGCCGCTGACGCCATCGCGCGTGGATAAGGCGATGAACCTGAATGATGTGAATGGCACGGCGACGTTGCTGGGCGTCGCCGCAAGCGATGTGCTGCTGATCGGCTGGCAGAAAAATGAGCAGTACGCCGCCGAGCCGTGGTCGCTGAAAACGGGTCAGGCGTTGCGGGGCTTCCGCGTGCCGACATTAATCCCCAACGGAACCGCCATCAGCAGCGATGGTAAAACCCTGGCCGTCGCGGCAAAACTCGACGGGGCGGCCGAGGTATTTCTGTTCGACATCGCGTCCGGACGCTTCCGCAAATACCCGATCAATGGCCTGGACGCCAAATGGCCTCTGGAGCCCGTGGCGCTGACGTTTTCTCCCGATTCATCCCGGCTGGCTATCTGTTTCGAGCACGATGGCGGGATTCTTGTCTCCTCCTGGATCGCAGCGACGGGCAAAGCCCTTCCCGACCAAACCTACACCCCCGGCAGGCTGCCGATCCCCGCACGTACGGCGTTCACCGGCCGAGCGCTCGACTGGGCCGGCGATAACAGCACCTGGCTGCTGTACGGCCAAATCCTGCTCGATGCCAACAGCGGCCAGGTTCTGGGGGTACTTGGAATCGATCAGACAACACAGCAGCACGTGATCGACAGTAAAACCGTGGTACTCCTCGCGAAGGTCAATTCCGGGGCGAATCGGCTGGTTCAGGTGGAACTAGATCCCGCCGCCATCGCCAATCTGCGACCGGGACCGCCGAAGTAACTGTCTTTTTGCCACAGATGGGGCACAGATGAACACAGATGTAATGCTTGGAACGACGATGAAAAAGATTGAAAAGATGAATGCAAAATCTTTTAGATCTTTTTGTTTTCTTCGATCGGTGTCTATCGGTGCCCCATCTGTGGCAAAAATGATTGCGTCTACCGCAGAGTGTTCATCACTAGCCCCGTCGCCAGCTTGGGATAGAAGTATGTGCTCTTTTGCGGCATGACTTCGCCGTGCTTGGCGAGTTCTTCCAGCGCGTGCAGCGGGGTTGACTTGAGCAGTAGCGCGATCTGGTGCTTGCCGCTGTCGACTTCGGGGATCACCGCGAGCGGGTCGGCGGTATAGCCTTTTTGCAGATCTTTTCCGCTGGCGAATTTGGGTTGGAGGACTTCATCGAGCAGGTAACGCTGCAGGATGGCCACGTCGAGGTGACGCCACGCTTCGGACTGCTTGGGTTCAAGCGCCTTCAGGATGTCGAGGTTCTTGAGTTTGAGGGTGAAAAGTTTCTTGGTCTTGCCGTCATACAGGCCAAACGTGTGCAAGTCGTAGCTGTTGAGGATCGTCGCCAGGCTGGCGGGGCGGTCAGCGCCCAAAGCGGTTTCGGTCATGTCAGAATTCGC
The DNA here is from genome assembly GCA_031377185.1 of Phycisphaerae bacterium. Lineage (GTDB taxonomy): Bacteria > Planctomycetota > Phycisphaerae > Tepidisphaerales > Tepidisphaeraceae > JANMES01. The sequence continues at coordinate 8,891 of JANMES010000030.1, read as the reverse complement.
GCCCAAAGCCGACTTAAATGCGGCGGGGTCGAAGTTCTTCAGGCCGCTGATCAGTCGGTGAGTGGGCAGAATCGCCAGGCCGTCGTCCTGCATCGCGATGAGCACGAACATGCAGTAGTTGGCCGGGTGGTTCGGCGGGAGCGGGCCGCCGTGCTTGGCTTCCATGTCTTTCTGGTACTGCAGTGCGGTGGTGTACCGATGATGCCCGTCGGCGATGTAAACCGGGCGGTGCTTCATCAGGTCGATGACTTCGGCTTCGATCTGCGAATCGGTGACGGACCAGAGATCGTTTTTCACGCCGTCCATCGTGCCGGTTTGCTCCGGGCGAATCAGGTTCTTGAAAAGGAGCGAGGTGACTTCGTTCTTGCCGTCGGAGTAAAGTCCGAAGATGGGCGAGAGCTGCAGACCGGTGGCGTGCATCAGCTTGAGGCGGTCTTCGATCGGGCCTTTATGGGTTTTTTCGTGTGGCATCACGTCCACGCCGAACGGGGTGAGCTTGACCATTGCGATAAATCCGCGTCGGTGATGCGTGCGCCCGCCGAGGTCATAGGTCTGCATGTACGGATAGAACGCGGCCCGTGCGTCCTTCTTCAACACGCCCGCGGTGAGCCAGCTCTGAATCGTGGTATCCGCCTGGCTATACACCGAGTCCGGCCCGACGGACTTGGGCGGCATAAACGGCAAATCGACCGTGACGATGTTGTTCGGATGCTTCGCCTGCAGCGCGGCTTTCTGGGCGTCGTCAAGCACGTCGTACGGAGGGGCAATGAGGCTCGACACCTCGGGGTGCTTCACACGGTCGAATCGAATGCCGGTAAACGGACGAATCTGGGCCACGCGGGGTTCTCCTTTGAGCGAAGGTCGAAAGATAGAGGCAGTCTTGCCAAGGGGCAAGACCTCGCCCGTACCACGGGCCTCCGGCCCGTGCCAGTTGCATAGATTCTTCCAGAAACCAAGGATTGCGCAATTCTTGAGTCTGAAGCACGGTCCGGAGGACCGTGATACGGGTGGCGTTTCCAATCCCATACAATCCCGATACGATTACCCAACGAACATGCGTGTCATTCTCGCCAACCCCCGCGGCTTTTGTGCCGGTGTGAACATGGCCATTGATGTGGTCGACCAGGCCCTGCAATTGCAGGGGCCGCCAATCTACGTCTATCACGAGATTGTGCATAACCGACATGTCGTGGAAGGGTTTAAGGATCGCGGCGTGACGTTCGTGAATGACGTCTCCGAAGTCCCCGTCGGCGGGACGCTGGTGTACAGCGCCCATGGTATCTCCCCGGCGGTGCGGGAGGCGGCCAAGGCGCGGCGGCTCAAAGAGGTGGACGCGACCTGCCCGCTGGTGACTAAAGTGCATTTGGAAGTTGTCCGCTTCGCCAAGCGCGGCGACACGATCGTTTTCATCGGCCATCGCAATCACGACGAAGCCGTGGGCACGGTCGGCGAGGCGCCGGAGCACATCGTGGTGGTTGAATCGCCGGAGGAGGCCGAGCAGTTGCAAGTGGAGGATCCGAATCGCCTGTCGTACGTCACGCAGACGACGCTGTCGGTTAGCGATGCTGAGCGCATCATCGGGGCGCTGAAGAAGCGGTTCCCGAAGATCAAAGCCCCGCCGAAGGATGATATCTGCTACGCCACTACCAATCGCCAGAACGCGGTGACGGAGTTCGCGAAAGACGTCGACCTGGTGTTGGTTGTCGGCAGCAAGAACAGCAGCAACAGCCAGCGGCTGGTGGATCGCGCGATCGAGGCCGGGAAGCTGGCGTACCTGATCGATGACGAGTCAGAGCTAAAGCCCGAGTGGTTCACGGGCAAGAACGCGGTGCTGGTGACGGCGGGTGCGTCGGCGCCGGAGCATCTGATCGATAACCTGCTGCGCCGCCTCCGTCGCGACTTCGCCGGTGTGGTGGAGACCCGCACGCTGGTGCAGGAAGACGTCAGTTTCGCGCCGCCCTCGTCGCTGAAGAGCCTGGTAGTGCTCGGTTGATTTATCGGACGATCATGCGACGCAGAGACACTGAGCCACAGAGCTAGGCACAGAGAACCGATACACTGAATGTAACTCTGTGCAAATCTCTGTGTCTTCGTGCCTCTGTGTCGCATGGATTCACCGGAAAACGGAAGGATCGCGAAATGAAGGGTATTTTATTGGCCGGCGGGGCAGGAACCCGTCTCTATCCGCTGACCACCTGCCTCAGCAAACAATTGCTGCCGGTGTACGACAAGCCGACGATTTACTACCCGTTATCGGTCCTGATGCTGGCGGGGATCAAGGAGATCCTCGTCATCAGCACGCCGCGCGATCTGCCCATGATTGAGATGCTGCTCGGTAGCGGGGCGGACCTGGGGCTGAAACTGTCGTATAAGATCCAGCCCGAGCCGAAAGGCATTGCACAAGCGTTTACGATCGGCGCTGACTTTGTCGGCAACTCGCCGGTCTGCCTGATCCTCGGCGACAACATCTTCTACGGTCACGAAATCACCGGCCTGCTCGAACAGTCCTCCAAACTGACCAAAGGCTCGCATGTGTTCGCCTATAAGGTGAAAGACCCCGAACGCTATGGCGTGGTGGAATTCGACAAGAGCTTCAAAGCCCTCAGCATCGAAGAAAAGCCCAAGCAGCCTAAGAGCAACTGGGCCGTCACCGGTTTGTACTTTTATGACGCCGACGTAGTGAAAATCGCACAGAACCTCAAGCCCAGCGCGCGAGGCGAACTGGAAATCACCGACGTGAACAAGGCGTATCTCGCCCGCGGCGATCTGCACATCCAGCCGATGGGCCGGGGCGTGGCGTGGCTGGATACCGGCACGTACGACTCGCTGCTATCGAGCAGCCTGTTCGTGCAGACGCTGGAAGAGAGGCAGGGCCTGAAGGTGGCTTGCATTGAAGAAATCGCCTTCAGCAAAGGCTTCATCAATGCCGCGCAACTGCAGAAGCTGTGCGACAAGGCAGGCAAGAGCGATTACGGAAACTATCTCCGCCGCATGCTGGCCGAGGCGACGGCGTGAGCCGGGCGATCGGAATCCAGCACGTGCAGATCAGCATCGCGCCTGGCCACGAGTCGGCGACGCGGGCGTTCTACCTCGACCTGCTCGGCTTGATCGAATTCCCCGACCCGTTTAACGCCAAAGGCGGCTTCTGGGCGCGGGCGGGCGAGCAGGAAGTGCATATCCGCGTTGAGACCGATGTCGACCGGAGCAAAACCCGGGCGCATACCGCATTTCTCGTGGGTAACCTTGCTGAAGTGAAAGCTGGACTGGAGTCGAAGAATTTTCCGATTTTCCCGCAGCCGAAGATTGTCGGGTTCGACCGTTTTCATACGATCGATCCGAGCGGGAATCGGATTGAGTTGATGCAGAGGGAATGAATGCAGAAAAGACATGCGACACGGAGACACAGAGGCACGGAGACCAGCACAGAGATTTTGTAATGAGATCGCTCTCTGTGTATTTCCCTGTGACTTTGTGCCTCTGTGTCGCATGAATGTTTTGAAGTAAGGTACAAGACTATGCGAACGCTTCTAGTCACCGGCGCGGCCGGGTTTATCGGGTCGAACTTTGTGCGGATGCTCGTGAAGCGCGGCGAGAAGGTGAAACTCGTCGCCTTCGATAAACTCACGTACGCCGGAAATCTTGCCAACCTGCAGGATCTGCTCGGCGATCAGGTTGTCTTCGTCAAAGGGGACATCTGCGATCCTGCAGCCGTCGCTAAAGTCATCGACGATCATCACGTGACCGAAATCGTCCACTTCGCGGCTGAGAGTCACGTGGATCGTTCGATCCTCGGCAGTGGGCCGTTCGTGATGACCAACGTCATCGGCACTCAGGTGCTTCTGGACATTGCCAAGGTGAAGAAGATCGAAAAGTTCCTGTATGTCAGCACCGATGAGGTGTACGGCACGCTCCCGGAAGATCAGCTGGACGTGAAGTTCACGGAAGAAACGCCGATCCAGCCGAACTCGCCGTACAGCGCCAGCAAGGCAGGGGGCGATTGCCTGGTTCGCAGCTACTTCCACACGTTCCACATGCCGCTGTTGACGACGCGGTGCAGCAACAACTACGGGCCGTACCATTTCCCGGAGAAGCTGATCCCGCTGTTCGTCACCAACCTGATGGAAGACAAGCAGGTGCCGCTCTACGGCGATGGTAAAAACGTCCGCGACTGGCTGTACGTGGAGGATCACTGCGATGCGATCTACACGGTGCTGAACAAGGGCCGGTTCGGCGAATCGTATAACGTCGGTGGCAACAACGAGATGACTAACCGGCAGATCACCGAGATCATCCTCAAGGCCATGGACAAGCCGTGGGACAAGTACGTCAAATATGTGCAGGATCGTCCCGGCCACGATCGGCGCTACGCGATCGACGCGAGCAAGATCAAGAACGAACTCGGCTGGGAGCCGAAGTACCGCTTTGAAGGGGCGATCAAGACCACGATCCAATGGTACAAGGACCACGAGAAGTGGTGGCGCGACATCAAGAGCGGCGACTACTTGAAATACTACGAAACCCAGTACGCCAACCGGTAATCGACTATGAGCTTGTACGACTCAGTTCTCATCACCGGCGGGGCGGGGATGCTCGCCAAAGCGCTGCGGGAAACCCTCGGCAAGCGGGCTGACAAGGTGCTTTGCCCGCCGCGGGCGGTGTTGGACGTCACCAACGAAGAGTCGGTGCGGGCAGCGTTTGAAAAGCTCAAGCCCACGCTCGTTCTCAACAGCGCCGCATACACCAAGGTCGATCTGGCCGAGAAGGAAACCGACGCCGCCGATGCGATCAACGGGACGGCAGTTGGGCTGCTCGCGAGGCTGTGCAGGGAATTCGGGGCGGCAATGGTTCACTACAGCACGGATTACGTGTTTGACGGTACGCTGCGTCGGCCGTTGCAGCCGGGGGATCCAGTGGGGCCCAAAAGCGCTTACGGGCGGTCGAAACTGCTCGGCGAGACGCTGCTACAGCAGAACGCCCCGAATCGCTGGCTGATCCTCCGTACCGCCTGGCTGTACGGCCGGGGCGGGCCGTGCTTTCCGCAGACGATGGTCAACGCTGCCCGGGCGGGTAAGCCGCTGAAGGTGGTTGCGGATCAGGTCGGTTCACCGACCTATACCGTTGATCTCGCCCGAGCCACGTTCGATCTACTGGACCGAGGCGGGCAGGGCATTTTCCATGTCGCCAACGCAGGGCAAACCAACTGGCGGGATTTCACCGTCGCCACCCTCGATCAGTTCGGCTGCCCAAAGGAAGTCGGCTCGCTGACCAGCGCCGACTGGAAAACGATGCGTCCCGATTCCGCCGATCGGCCGGCGTACAGCGTGTTCGACCTTTCGCCGGTAGAACGTTTGCTCAACCGCCCTATGCCCACCTGGCAGGATGCGCTATCCCGCTATCATGCGGCGGTCGAATCGGCCGGGGCGTTTTAAACGGTCTGGATTCACATCTCCCAGCGTCCGGCAAGCTCGGCCGTGTTTAATCTTCCGGATTTTTCAGCCTGATTGGAAACGCGCTGCTATAATTGTGCTCCATCAAAAACTCCATCCGAGGCTGATATGCGTGGGCTAATGTGTGTGGCGGTGTTGAGCGGTTTAGTCGCTGGATGCTCGTCAAGCGGTTCCTCGGAGATGCCTGTCGCTTCACATCGAAGCACATCGGCGGATTGGATTTCGCCTTCTCGCGCCGGCGGGGCGCACTCCAATACCGCGGCGCTCACCAATCCGATCGAATTACCTTCCACGCGCCCGACCGTCATCGGATCGATCCTGCTCTCCGGCCAGGTCAAGCACGCCGGTCAGCATGATTTGTGCGGCGGCGAGAAGATTAGCGACATTCTTCGCACCTCGGCCGTCTCGGTTCCCGCTAGCAAGCTGACCGTGGTACTCGTCCGCCGATGCCCGGAAGGCACGACCAGTGAGATGATCGACATCGATCAGAACCTGGCCGTGCTCGATGCCCGCCGCGATTACGCATTGCGCGACGGCGATGAGTTGGTGGTGTCGGTGGCCCCGTCGATGCCTGAAGGCCTGTCGCGCCCGATCGCTGCGGATGTCCCGCCGATGCATTAGGGTGTTTCATCCCAGTCTTGATTTGCAGAAGATCGTCATCCCGAGGTACTCCGAGGGATCTCGACATTTCAATGGTGTTCGATTCCGGATATCCGTTGGAGTACCTCGGGATGACGCCGCGTGGCGATCGTGCGCTACACTGGAGCGCAAGCCGATCTAATGCGATGGGCTTGTCGCCGGCAAGGTCGTCGGCATGGTCGTGGCGATCGCCTGCGTGGTGGGTTGTGTCGATTGCGTCGTGGCCGCGGCGGTCATCGCTTCCAACGCGGTCATGGTTTTGGGTGTGCCGATGAAGACCGGAGCCTCAATGGTTTTCATGATTGCCAGACGCGCGTTGGCGGATTCGCTGAAAGCGGTTGGTACGGTTTTTTCGTCGATAACGGCCTGGTACTGCTTGCGGGCTTCATTCCAATCCCGTTTGTTCTCGGCGATCGCACCCAGACCCAGCCGCGCACTTACAGCGGCGGTTTGGTTCGTTGGATATTCCTTCAGAACCGTGGTGTAGGCGGCGGTGGCGGCGTTGAGGTAGTCCTCGGAGGAGAGTTTGGCTTGCAGGCTCGGGTTGGTGGTCGCGCCGGGCAGCTCCGGGAAAGTACCGGTGATCCAGTTCAAATCGCCTCTAGCCACCATCGCCTCGGCCCGGATGATCGGATCCTTGGTGCTGTCGAGAAGCGAATCAATCATTTTGTCCACATCTGAATGATTCGAATTGCGGATCGTCGACAACTGGGCGGGACTGATCCGCATGCTGGTCAGATCAAGCTGGCGCATTCTGGACAATTGCTGTCGGACCTCGGTCAGATTCCTCTGGTCGGCGGCCTTGGCGTCGGCGGCAGCGTTTAGGCGGAAGCGGACCAGCAGATACGCAGTCAGGCCGATGATGAGGGGGATCAGTACGTAATTGGCGTACTTTTGCCACGGGCTCGGCAGATCGACCTGGACGGCTTTGCTCTTACGCGTTTCGGGTTGGCCCGCGGGTTCTTTCATGGGAGGGGAAGTGTATCGGAAGATACAGCAGGGGCAAGTATTCAGGGGCAAGGGGCAAGTGAAATCAGGAAAAAGTGAAAAGCGATGAGCGATGATTGGAAAGCGAATGCCTTGTCACTCATCGGTCGGCGCTTTTCACTTTTTCCTGATTTTGACCCTTGCCCTTTCCATCTATTCAATCGTAAACCACTGAACTTCGACGCGGCGGTTCTTGTCCGAATCCGTGCCGGCCGGTTCTTCCCAGCCTCGGCCGACGGAATCGAGGCGCTCGGGGTCGACTTTGTACATGTCCAGCAGCTTCTTTTTCACCTCGTTGGCGCGATCTTTCGACAGTTGCATGGCGGCCAGCGCCTGTTTTCGGACGAAGGCTTCGCCACCTTGCTTGCGGAAGGTTTCGATCATGGCGTTATCGACATGGCCGCGGAGCAGCACCGTGCTGCCGGGGCTGACTTTCAGCAGCTTGTTGATGGCTTCGAGGTTGCTGACATTGTCCTTGTTGTTCATATCGAGAATGGCTTTGTTCGGCTCGAAGAAGAAGCGGATGTCCTTGGTCAGCAGCGGGTCGCCTTCGACGGTGTTGGTGGTGCCCGGCGTACGGATCGGGGCAATCGCGATCTTCTGCCCGGCGAACTTGCCGGCCTTGTCGAGGGCTTCGAGGAAGCGGGTGTCGATGAATCGGTCGCCGTCGGCAGGGTTTTTGATGATTTCGGCACCGTAGGCGAGGTTGGCGGATTGGAAAATCCCGCCGAAACTGCCGGCCGAGTCGATCGCGCCGCTGAAGAACGCCTGATTCTCCGGCAGGTTGGCTAGGTGAACCTTGGCCAGCTCCTCCTTGGTCTTAGCGCGGTCCCATTTCATGGCCTTACTGATGATGTCGAGATAAGGCTCGGGATTTTCGCGCACCAGGCGGTTGCCTTCGAGCAGCCCTTCCACTAGACCGGCCACCATGTCCTGATGCTGCTGGGCGAAACCCTTATTGACGACCAGTATGTCGGCGATGATCAGCAGGTTACGGTTGGAAGTAAGGATGGTTGCCTTGCCCTCGGACTGGTCCGCCACCTCGCTGGTCTTAGGCGCCCAGGTGATGCAACCGGCGATACGGTTGCGGCCGGCCTTGAGGTCACGCAGGAACAGGTCGCCGGCACCGAACGCATCGGCACAGTAGACGAGGTTGATCTTCTCTTTGTCAGGGGCGGCGGCCAGGTCGGGCAGCATATTGACGCCAAGGCCCGCTTCCTGGGCGAGGTAGCGGATGAAAAAGTCCGCCTCGGTGAACTGCGCCGTCGCCAGAACCTTGCCCTTGAGTTGGTTGATGCGTTTGATCTCCGATCGCACCACGATTCCATCAGCCCCGCGGCTGTAGCCGATCTGGGCGGGCACGACGACCTGGAATTGCTTCCCATAAACCGCCAACACATCAGCGGTGGTGGCCGACGCAGCGATTCGGCCGGAGTTCAAACTCGACCAGCTTTCTTCTTCGCTCAGCGTGATCTTTACCTTGAAACCAAACTTTTTGAAGAAATACGACTGGTCCGATGCATCCAATCCGCCATTGGCGGCGATGAGGCCCGCATAGCCGGCGTACTGGGAGAGTTCGATGACGACGGTGTTGTCCTTCACCTCAAACGGGGCGGCCCCCTTGAGTCGCGGGATGTCCGTGCGGGTTTCGACCAGTTCGGCGTCTGACGTCCCGCCCGCGGGTTGCCCGAATGAATGCAGAGCTGTGACACAGAGCGTCAGTGCGAACGTGAGCTTGGTTACGAGTGAGTTCATGGGCTTCCCTTTTGACTGCTTAAGGTAGGGTGCCATTCATGGCACCACTGCGAGATCTCCATA
>JANMES010000071.1:0-18356 GCA_031377185.1 Phycisphaerae bacterium | reverse complement strand
CGACATTCCGTCGACCGGGGTGACGGTCCTGATGGGCGAGGTGCACGACGGCGTGGCCGAGCACATGGCCAGCTACCCGCCGCACCAGCGGTTCGAGGTGGCGACGGGCGTCAAGCCGGTCGACGTGGCGAAGGTGCTGCGGGAGAGCGGGGCCGACATCCTCGTCAGCTACATGCCGGTCGGATCCCAGCGCGCCACTGAATTTTATGCCCAGGCCTGTCTGGATGCAGGCGTGAGCTTCATCAACTGCGTGCCGGCGTTTGTGGTTTCCGATCCGATCTGGGCCAAGCGATTTACCGATGCGGGCATCCCGTGTGTCGGCGATGATGTTAAAGCCCAGGTCGGCGCGACCATCACCCATCGTACATTGGCAAGGCTGTTCGCTGATCGCGGAGTGACGATCAGCAGCACGTACCAGCTCAACACCGGCGGAAACACCGATTTCCTCAACATGCTCAACCGCTCGCGACTGGCGAGTAAGAAAATCAGCAAAACCGAGGCCGTCCAAAGCCAGCTGGATGTGCCGCTCGATCCGGAAAAAATCCACATCGGCCCGAGCGATTTCGTGCCGTTCCAGAAGGACAACAAGGTCTGCTTCCTGCGGATTGAAGGCGTCGGCTTCGGCGGCGTGCCGATGAACATGGAATTGCGTTTGAGCGTTGAAGATTCCCCCAACTCAGCCGGCGTGGTGGTGGAAGCCATCCGCTGTTGCCAACTTGCCCGCGAGGCCGGGATGGCCGGGCCGCTGGAATCGGTCTCCGCCTGGACAATGAAGCATCCGCCCAGGCAAATGCCCGATGGTGATGCGTTACGGGCGGTCGAGGAGTTCATCACCGAAGCGGCGGCCAAGTCGCTCGGCCGGCAAACCTCGAAGGCTTGAACATCTGGCACGGGCCGGGAAAATCGCCCTCGATTGACGCCGCCGACAAATCTCACTAAGAATGCTGACTTACGATTGTCCCTGGAGATGAATTGCCCGCTGCACGAAACTACCGCCTGCTCAGCATCCTGATGCCCGCTTATAACGAGAGCCGGACGCTGCGCGTCATCGTGCAGAAGGTGCTGGCGGTGCAGTTGCCGCTGGAAATCGAGCTGATCATCGTCGATGACGCCAGCAAGGATTCCACCCAGCAGATCGCCCAGGAACTGGCCGCGCAGGATTCGCGGATCAAGTACATCCGCAAGCCAAAGAACGAGGGAAAAGGTGCCGCAATCCATACCGCCATCGCCGCGATGACCGGCGATATCGCGATCGTGCAGGACGCCGACCTGGAATACGACCCGGCCGACATTCCGGCGCTGCTGGCACCGATTCTGGAAGGCAAGGCCGACGCCGTCTTCGGCAGCCGGTTCGCCGCGGGGCATCAACGCCGGGCACTGCTCTTCTGGCACGGGATGGCCAACAAGATGCTCACGCTGGCCACCAACGTGCTGAACGACATCAACCTCACGGACATGGAGACCTGCTACAAGGCCATCCGTGGGGATATTCTGAAGCAGATTCCGCTGAAGTCGAAGCGGTTCGGCTTCGAGCCGGAACTGACGACGCGACTTTGTCAGTGGAACATCCGCATTTACGAAGTACCGGTGAGCTACCACGGCCGAACGTTCGCCGAGGGAAAAAAGATCAGCTGGAAAGACGGCGCTTCGGCGCTGTGGCAGCTGATCAAGTTTCGGTTCATCGATACGCAGTTCACCACGCACGAAGGGTATTACATCCTCCAATCAGTGCGCAAGGCCAAAGGCTTCAACCGCTGGATGTACCAGACGATAAAAAAACACGTCGGCCCGCGCGTGCTGGAGGCGGGGTGCGGGATCGGCAATTTTACCGAGATGCTGCTCGATCGATCGCGGCTCATCTGTGCGGATTTGGATGATTTCTACGTCGAAATGATCAGCCGCCGATTCGGCCATTTGGAGAACGTTCGCACGATCAAAGCCGACCTCGCAACGCAGGAAACGGTCGATAGCCTGGCTGAGGAAAAGATCGATACGATCATCTGCCTCAACGTGATCGAGCACATTCCCGACGACGAAGCAGTGCTGCGGAACTTCCACAAGATGCTCGTTCCCGGCGGGCACGCCATCATCCTCGTGCCCGCCCATCCGTGGCTGTACAGCCGGACAGACAAAACCCTCGGCCATTGCCGCCGGTACACGCAGGAGATGCTCCGCGAGCGACTGATCAAGGCGGGGTTTGAAATCGCCGACTTGTGGGAATTCAACCGTTTGGGCGTTTATGGCTGGTGGGTCTCGAAACAACTCGAGAACGAAACGCTCTCGCCGCGGCAGATGAAATTGTACGAGTGGTTGCTCCCGATCGCGAAGTTGATGGACTACTTCAAACTCGGCCCGGGCCTGAGTGTGATTGGCGTCGGCAAGAAATCGGACAAGGTAACACCCACAACTGCTATCGACGTGCCGCAGCAGGGCGTTTTGCAATCTGCCTTTTAGGCTGGGTATCGCTCACCGATATCGCCGCAAATCCCAACGCGAAATGGTGGGCAGTGTCCACCCTACTTTCTCACCATTGCAACCCAGCCGCCGTCGAACGTGCGCAGGGTTATCCAGCCGATGGATTCCAATCCTGCGACGTTGGTCACCAGCCGGTTGTCGGCATTAAACGGTCCGCACTTGGGATCCCACAGTACCACCGAGTGATCGGCTGGCGACGAAAGGGCGTCCACGTTCCACTCACCCGGCGGGCGGTCGAGATGGACATAGACCGCTGGGTGCGACGCGATGACGCGAGGATATTCTGGTTTTACTGTCTCATACCAGATGGTGACTTGATGCGCGATTCGTCCCTCTGCGCTGGACCGTAGCGTGGTTACCCTAAACCCAACCGCTACCAGCAATCCGATGGCGGCGATCAAGGTTGGTGACGGTTTGATCGACGCCGACTGCCACCCGGCGGCCGCAAGGATCGCCCAGAAAGGCGAGACGATCAGCAGATACCGAATCTCCCCATAGCTGGCCATCTTACCCAGCCACCAGAGCAGGCTATGTGCTACGAGCATGAGCAGCGGAATTACTACGAGCAAAAGACGACTCACTCCCTCGCCTGGTACTTCGGGCGAGGGCAGAAGTGAAGATTCTGCTTCCCGCGCAAACGGCTGCTCAAATATCGATGAAGAACCCTCGCCCAACCCTCTCCCGGCGTACCGGGCGAGGGCGAGGATCACAAACACCACACTCGGCCCAATCAGTACCGGCATCAGCCCGACAAACTGAAGTAGCCAGCCATGACCGTAAGTGCTCGCCGCCGAGTACGGCCAGTGCATCGGCAGCCACTGCCACCAGGCATGGTCCGGCGACGCGCCCCACATCCACCAACCGAGCCAACTCCATGCAGTGATCGGCAGGATGAGAAGCGGTAGCCAAAGAAATTGGCGATAGATGACGAGCACCAAAACGCCCAGCAGCACAAACCCAAAACCTTCCGGCCGGGTCAATGGCAGCAAGCCCACCAGCAACGCCATCGCCCACCAATGCCCGCGCAGGAAACACAAAAACGCCGCGATCAGCAGAACCGCAAACGGCAATTCCGTCATCACCGACAAAGAATGTAAGAACAGCATCGGCTGACCGAGCAGGAAGATCGCTGATACACGCTCGTCAATCCGTAACGCTTTGGCCGTCCGCATGGTCAGGACCACGCACGCGAGCAGGAGCAGCAGACTGATTGCCCGGCACCCCATCATGCCCGCCCACGGAGCGGCCAGGGCGTACAGCCCGGTACACATCGGTCGGCCCCAAACATCCAGCAGATAGGCGGGCTTTGCGAAAGCGAATCGGGAATAGAGGTAGTGCGTCCAGGCGTCGTCTTCCAGAAACCCGTCCGCCGTCGCGACTGCAATCGCCCAGCACCCGGCGAAGAGTGCGAACATCGGCCAGAGTCTCGAGCGGTGGGAAGTCATGGTCGAAAGCAATTAAACACGAAGCAAAGAAGAACACGAAGTGAAAGCAAAACAAAGATTTCGCAGATTGGGCGGATTCGATTCGAATTCAATCTGCGAAATCTGTGTAATCTTTGTTTGTCTGTGTCTGTCGTTGGCTCAATCAGTGATTTCAAGGCTTGTTCGGCAGACTATCGGCCGTCACTAGATTTCCCTCGGCGTCGATGGGGCTCAGATAGATCACCCAGCCGTCTGCGAGTTCCTGCAGCTTGATCCATTTGCCTTTGGCTACCGAATCGGGATTGAGCACCATTCGCTTGTCGGAGTTGTATGTCGCCAGGATCGGTTCGTACACCATCATCGTGCCCGTTGGGGGATTTTCCACCGCGTCGCGAGTCCAACCGACGGCCTTGGGATCGCCGCTGGGGCAGAGGTCCATCATGTAAAAAAACGTCGGTTGAGGACTGAGAACCCGGGGAAATAGCTTTTGCGCGGTCTGGTCGTGCTTATACCAGTTGGTGATCTGCTGTGCATTCAGCTCCGGCCGAACGTAATTCACCGGGACGACCTGGTACGCCAGATTCACCATCGCCGGAGCGACGGTGAGCACGATCGCGCTGAAAATGGTCATCCGCAACGAGGCCCGACGGCAGAACCACTCCCAACCGCGAGCGGTCATCAGCGCCCAGAACGGACCGACGACGAGCATGTATCGCAACTCACCGCCGCTGAATTTGCCGAAGAACCAGAAGATCGTGTGGACGAGTAGAATGCCCAGCGGCAACGCGGCGATGACGAAATCGCACGTCCGGCGGTGGGATGAATCGGGTTTCGGGTTCCGGGTCTCGGGTTCCGGGCGCAGTGCCGTGTTCGTTGCTTCTTCCCGGAATCCGGGACCCGGAACCCGGAACCCGCCCTGTGTCGGCCAAGAAAACAACCGTCCATACCGCAGGCACCAGTACGCTCCAAAGATCGCCGCCGGCACGAGCAGTGGTCCCGCGATGGCGGGCAGGTAGCGGATGTAATGATAGATCGGTCCCGAGCCGTAGTTGCTATTAGCCTCGTAAGGCCAATTGATGATCAGCCACTTGTACCACTTCACCTCCGGCGGCTGTGAGGACGCACCATACGCCACCCATCCGGTCCAACTCCACAGCACCAGAGGCAGGGGAATGATGATCAGCCACCACCACTTGCGATGGCAGATCAGCGCGAACGCCGCCGCGAGAATAAACCCGAACCCTTCCGGGCGGCCTAATGGCGTGATCGAAAGAAGGACGGTCATCACCATCCACTCGCGCTGCTGATAGGCCCAGAACGCCAGAATCACCACCATCGCAAACGGCAACTCGGTCAGTTCAGAAAACGAATGGACGAAAAACAGCGGCTGGGCGAACAGAAAAAGCACCGCGATCACCGGCAGGCGGTATCGCTGATTGATCGCGATGCGGTACGTCGCGTACGCGCAGATCAGCCCGATCGCAAGGCTGGTCAATCGCACCCCAATTCGGCCGAAGTAGTAGGCGGGAAGCGCGTTAATCCCCGTCACCAGCGGTCGGGCCCAGACGTTGACCAGCAAATACGGGTGATCGACCGCGAACCGGGCGTAAAGGTAGTGCGTACACCCGTCGGCCTCAACGAACCCGTCGCTCGCCTTGGCCACCCAGGCGCTCAAGGCGGCGAACCCAATCATCGCGATGAGAAATACCGCTACGGTTTTGTGCTGTACGTAGGGTGGGACGTAAGTCCCGCCGTTGCGTTGCGAGTCGAGTTTGTCGGCGGGACTGCCTTCCCGCCCTACAGAAAGCGGTGCGCTGTCGGCTGGACTCACCGCTCGCCTCGCAGTCCGATCGCGCTGGCCGTCGCGTGGGTTTCGATGTGGCTGATGCTGACGTGCCACCGCTCAATCCCCAATTCCTGAGCAAACCGCAGGCAATCGCCGGTGAGATGCACGGTTGGTTGGCCGGACGATTCGGGGCGGATCTCGATATCCGTCCACGCCACGCCGCCTTGCCACCCCCGGCGGATGACCTTCATCACCGCTTCTTTCGCGGCGAAGCGCCCTGAAAGGTGCTCAAAATACCGCTTGGGATTGCGGGCGCAATACGCCTGCTCGAGCGGCGTAAAAATCCGATCCAAAAACCGCTCGGCATGCTCCTCGCAGAGCTTCTTGATCCGTCCGGTTTCAACAATATCAATTCCGTGACCGATGATCGGCATGATAACAGATTAGACCCGGGTGTGGCCGGGAGCAAGGGCGGGGGAAATGCTGAATGCTGAATGCTGAAAGAAGACCAGTCTGTTACGTTTCCGGCTCTTCTTTCAGCATTCAGAATTCAGTATTCAGAATTTCCTCACATCTTCAACACCACACGGAACCGCGCCTTTCCGCTCATCATGCGTTCGTACGCTTCAGCGGCTTTCTCCAGTGGGTAGATTTCGTTCATCGATCGCACGCCTGACTGGCTGCTGAAGTTGAGGGTGTCTTGCGAGTCGATGCTGGTGCCCGAGTACCAGCCCTTGATGGAACGCCTGCCGCCAAGGAGGTGGAGCGGGTCGATCTTCATCGTGCCAGCAGCACCCAGCAGCAAGAGCGTCCCGTTGGCGGCCAGGCCGCCCTGGACGGCGCTCATGGCGTCACCGGAGGTGACGGTGGCGATGATGATCTTCGCGCCGCCGAGCTTTTGCAGCTCGGCCGCGGGGTCAGACGCCTGGCTGTCGATGTAGACGCTGGCGCCCAACTGCTTGGCCAGCGGGGCTTTATCCTGACCGCGGGCGATGGCGACGGTGCGGAGGCCCATCATGGCAGCGAACTGCACGCCTAGATGGCCGAGGCCGCCAAGGCCGAGGATCGCCACGAGATCGCCCGCAACCGCGCCGCTGTTGCGGAGCGCGTTAAACGTGGTGATGCCCGCGCACATCAGCGGGGCGGCTTCCACGGGGTCGATATCCTGCGGGATCAGCGCGATAGCCGTTGACGGGGCGACCATGTAGTCGGCGTATCCGCCGTCGAACGACAGACCGGTGATCTGTCCGGTCTCGCACGCGAACAGATTGCCGCGACGGCATTGCTCGCAGTGCCCGCAATACCCGCCGTGCCAACCGACACCCACACGCTGCCCCTTAGTCCAACCTTTTACGCCCGGCCCGACCGCCTCGATCACGCCTGCCACCTCATGGCCCGGCACGCGGGGGTAGGTGGTGGGCATGTAGCCTTCTTTCACGATCGAGTCGCTATGGCAAATCCCGCACGCCTGCACGCGGATCAACACCTGATCCGGCCCGGGCATGGGGATGTCTCGCTCCACGATCTCAAACGCTCCACCGGCTTTAGGGACTTGGACTGCTCGCATCTTGGTCATGGTTGCTCCTGTTGGTTTTGGGAGATGATAGGCAGATCGATCCGTTGGAGGAAGGTTTGAGATCGTGCCAAGGCTTTGCGTTTGTCGTCGCGGCTACTACTTGGTCGGTCCGGTGGTGACCGGCGAACCGCATTCGGGGCATTGGGTTGGGGTTGAGCGCAGATCGTAGCCGCAGGTTTGGCACAGTCTCGGCTTGTGGACGACTTCAGAAAACAGCGGCCACAGAAACGGTTGGCCGATCGGCGTGCCGAAGGTCTTGATGAACCATAGCAACGCCAGCCAGTACCAAGGAATGTAGGTTCGAAGGAATCGGACCGTGTGGACGACCTTAACACCTGAGGATTTAGGACGAATCTCGTAGGTCTCGCTGGTCAACTGCTCGGACGCTTTCCACCGCGAGCGGTACCCGTAGGTGATCCGTTGGTTCGGGACGATGTCAGCTACGGTCGTCCTGCAAAGCAGTTGCTTCCCGCGGCCTTGACTGAAAAGCATGTCGAACTCTTCGCCATCGGCTACGGGTCCGGAGCGATCGCGGTCGATGGAAAGCAGCTTGGCGTTCCATTCCGCGAGCCGTTCCGGATCGACCAGGAACGGCCAAACCACGTCGGCCGGGGCGGGGATGAGAATGGTCTCAACGAACTTCATCGTTTCGGCAAATCGTATCCGCACAGGTCTGGATTTGTTAATCCCATGCCGCAATCCTATTATTCATGACGTTGTTCTGGACGGCAGGCGTTTTGATTTCTCCGAGGTGGCTATGCAGTGGACAAAAGGGCTTGTTGCATCGGTGTTGTTTACCAGTATCGCCGCGGGGCAGGCCGCCGCGCCACCAGCCCCCGACAGGATGGCGGAACTCAAGAGCGTCCTGACCGAAGACGGCCCGACCAGTAAACCCGCCGCCGACGCGGCGAAGAAGCCCGACAAGAAAACGCCGACCACCTATCCCTCGCCGGCCGAGCTGATCAAGCAGATGAAAGCCAAGGAGGCCGAGAAGGCGCTGCTGCTCAAGGTGGCGTATTTCGATCTCGATGAGCCGGTCCGCGAAGCGCCGTCGGAGTTTTCGTGGTTGAGCGGGGCCGGTGAAGGGGAATTGCTCCACAGCCTGATCGACCGCCTGAACCAAGCCCGCGAGGATAAAGACATCCGCGCCGTGCTGATCAACCTCACCGAGCCGAAGATGAACCTCGCCCAGGCGCAGGAAATCCGCGACGCGCTGGCCAAGCTCCGCAAGGCCGGCAAGCGGACGTTTGTTTACGCCGACACCTACGACACCGTCGGCTACACCCTCGCCAGCGGCGCGACCGACGTTTGCATGCTCGAAGGCGGCGAAGTCATGATCCCCGGCGTGGGGTTTGAAACCCAGTTTCTCAAGGGCCTGTTCGATAAGGTAGGCGTGAAGGCCGACTTCGTGCAGATCGGGCAGTACAAAGGTGCCCAGGAGCCGTACACGCGGGCCGAGCCGTCGGAGGAATTCCGCGGCGAGCTCAATCGCCTGAGCGATGCGCTGTTCGATCAGATCGTCGAAGGCATCAGCGTGAACCGCAAGCTCTCCAAGGACCAGGTCAAGCAGATCATTGACGACACGATGCTCAACGGCCCGGCCGCCAAACGCCGCGGGTTGGTCGATCATCTGCTCGATCAGGACGGCCTGCGCGACCTGATCGCCAAGGAGATCGGCGGGAAGATCGAGCTGATCAAAAACTACGCCACCGAAGCCAAACCCGAGATCGATCCGAACAACATCTTCTCGATCTTCGCTTTGTTGGCTAAGAAGCCGGAAAAGACCGATCGCCCGACGATCGCACTGATCCCGGCAGAGGGCGTCATCGTTGACGGCGAAGGCGAAGCCGGCCTGTTCGGCGGCGGAGGGGGCGTCGGCGGGGCGAAGATGCGCCGCACGCTCCGGGCGGCTGATCGCGACGACAACGTCAAGGCGATCGTCATCCGCATCGATTCGCCCGGCGGAAGCGCCATGGCGAGCGAAGTCATGTGGCAATCGCTCCGCAGGGTCGCGAAAAACAAGCCCGTCGTCATCAGCATCGGCGGGATGGCCGCCAGCGGTGGGTATTACCTAGCCTGCGCCGGCGACACCATCTTCGCCGACCCGACCGCCATCGTCGGCTCGATCGGGGTGGTCGGCGGGAAGTTCGTGCTGAAAGACCTGTTCGGCAAGGTGGGCATCACCGGCGAGCCGTTCATGCGCGGAAAAAATGCCGGCCTGTTCAGCAGCAACGAACCCTGGACTGACAGCCAACGCAAACTCATCACCAGTTGGATGCAGAACACATACGACCAGTTCACCGAGCGCGTGATGACCACCCGTACCGGCAAGATCAAAGACATCGATCAAGTCGCCCGCGGGCGAATCTTCCTCGCCCCCCAAGCCAAGGAACTGGGCATGATCGACCAGATCGGCGGTGTACAGGCCGCGCTCGATTTCGCCGCCGGCAAGGCCAAGCTTGAAAAGGGCGACTTCGACATCCGCGTTCTTCCCGCCCCCAGAAGCCTGGGCGACATCCTTTCCGGAATCTCCGGCACGGAAGCAAAACTCCCCCTCACGCCCAAGCTGACCCTGGCCGAGGATTCGATGCTTCGCATCCTCTCCCCGTCCGACCGTGCCGCAGTGTTGCAGCAGTTGCAGATGGTCCAATTGATGCATAACCGACCGGTGATTTTGGCGATGCCGTTTGTGTTGACGGTGAAGTAAGGAGAGTTGCCAGTTGTTAGTTGCCAGTTGCCAGTGAAGAGCAAGTCCTCTCACTGACAACCGGCAACTGGCAACTGATAACTTATTTGAAGAATGTTCGGTCTCCGCAAGCCCAACCATCCCCCCGGCCCGCGCGTCAGCACGAAGTTCTGCACCGACAAATTTAACGGCAAGTACCCGCACGTCGGCCTGTACGATTGCCGCGAGCGGAAAGTCTGGGTCGCCAAACCCCTTAACGGCCAAGCCATCCGCACCAGCCATGCCCGGTTGATCACCGGCGCCGAGAATGCCGTCAGCACCGTTTGGAAAGACCGCTTCCTCTGCTACTGGCTTTACACCCCCAACACCGGCGAAGGCCTGATCCACGGCTACCCGATCGAGTGGGAAGAAGCCCACCTGCTGGTCCGCATCGACCCCAACTGGGACTACGACCGCCAAAAACTCGTGCCACCGGATCTGACGGACCACGTGAACGAGAATTTAGAGCGCCAATTCCGCCACGCCGAGCGGGTGTTCTATTTCTTCAAGGATTGCAAACTCCCGTACCCGCTCAGCCTGCATTTCATCGGGCAGCGAGCGACAGAGTCGCAGTTTTATGTGAAGCGAATTGAAGCGGCGAAGTAGGGCGGGATGGCAATCGCCGACGCCTGCCGTGGTGATGAACGGTCCGCCAAGGCGGACCCGACATGGGACGCTTGAGGTATTGCAGTTGGGTGGCGGAGCCAGGTTGATCGAAACAAATACTACTTGGGGCGCGACACTTCATTCACGAAGATCATGTAAGCACCGAACCCTTCGTCCACGATGATCCCCTTGATCAGGACGCGGCGATCTTTCGGCAATTCGCCGACCAATTCTTTTGGGTAGAGGTGGGCCTGAATCGTTTCGGCCTTGTCGTTGCCTGCGGGTTTGACGATGTCGACTAACGGGGTCTCTCTCGCGATTTTGACGACGACTTCCACCTCAACGCGTTTACCCATCAAGGCCTGAATGTCCCTAGGGGGATTCGGATTGGTATAGAGGTCCGCGGCGGTGAGGAACTTATAAGTTGCGGACTCGTGCGTTGTCGGCCCGGCAGCGACGAGAGCCAACAACCCAAGCGACAGCAACGCGAAAAGTTTTGAGGATTTCATCGCGTGACCTCTCGTGTATTGTAATAAACCGCCAGTTTCCAGCGTTGACGTACAGAACTAAGCTTGGCGAGATCATTCTGCTTTCGCAAGAAAAAAAGATCGAGTTACGGCTTTGCTAGATGCGAATATTGGCTCAAGGCCCCCTTAAAACTCGCCCGAAGGAAGTCATGTAGGGTCCGCCTTGGCGGACCGGACGACAAACGGTCCGCCAAGGCGGCCCCTACAGAGCTGCGGCGCCCATCGTAACTCGTCCGGCGGAAGCGGGGCGAGACTCATTCGCAACGTATTATTACGCTGAATCGGCCGAAGCATGCATGCCGCCGGGCCATTCTACCGATAAGGGGATTAGAAACCGATCGGCATTTTTTGCGTGGTCGAAAACCCGGTGCCGATGACATCAAGCGCTTGCAGTCATCCCATCTTCGCGCAGAATGATTGCTGGCCGACCCGCTCATACAGGACGACTGAACTTATGGCTGAAATGATTCCCTCCATTCGAACCTTTCAGGTGTTCCCCGATATTCCGCAAGCACTCTCGCCGTTGCTGGAGATGGCACACAACCTGTGGTGGGTGTGGAACCCGGACGCGGTTGATCTGTTTCGCAGACTCGATCGCGATCTGTGGGAGGCCGTCTATCACAACCCGGTGAAGTTCCTCGGCACGCTGACTCAGGAGAAACTGAACGCGGCGGCGGCGGATGAGGGGTATCTGGTTCGGCTGGAACGGGTTTACCGGAGCTTTAAGGAGCACCTCACCGGCAAGTTGTGGTATCAGCGCAAACACGCGGCAACACAGAACATGCACGTTGGGTACTTCTCGGCCGAGTTCGGCATCCATGAATCGCTGCCGATCTACTCCGGCGGGTTGGGCATTCTGGCCGGCGATCATCTGAAGTCGGCCAGCGAGTTGGGCATCCCGCTGGTGGGCGTGGGGTTGCTGTATCGCAACGGCTACTTTCAGCAGTACCTGTCGGCCGACGGATGGCAGCAGGAGGCGTATCCGGAACTGGACTTCTACAACCTGCCGATCGAGCCGATGACGTTTACCGACGGCACGCCGGTGCAGGTGCGGGTGGATCTGCCTGAGAACTCCGTCTTCTGCAAGGTCTGGCGCGCGAACGTGGGGCGGATACCGCTTTATCTGCTGGACACCAATCTGCCCGAAAACGCCCCGGCCGACCGGGACATCACCAGCCGGCTGTACGGTACGGGCACGGAACTGCGCATCAAGCAGGAATTGATCCTTGGTATCGGCGGCACGCGGGCGCTGGAGGCGATGAACGTGTTGCCCAACGTCTACCACATGAACGAAGGGCACTCGGCCTTCCTCGCGCTCGAGCGCATCCGCGTGATGCTGCAGCAGCGCCCTACGCTGACGTTCGACGAAGCACGGCAGTTGGTGATGGCCAGCAGCGTCTTCACCACGCACACGCCGGTGCCTGCGGGCATTGATACGTTCCATCCGGATTTGATGGTCAAATTCTTCAAGTCGATGATCCCCAGCCTGAAGCTGGATGAGGAAGGTTTCCTCGCCCTCGGCCGGGAAGACGTGACGAACAAGAAGCAGGGCTTCAGCATGGCGGTGCTGGCGATCCGGCTGGCGGATGGCGTGAACGGCGTGAGCTGGCTGCACGGCGACGTCAGCCGCAAGATGTGGCACAACATGTGGCCCTCGGTGCCGGCCGACGAAGTGCCGATCAAGCACGTCACTAACGGGATTCACATCCGCACGTGGCTGAGCCCGGAAATGGTGGAAGTGTACGAGCGTTACCTGTCCGGCCGCTGGTTGAGCGATCCGACCGACAGCAGTGCGTGGACGAACGTCAACCAGATCCCCGACGAAGAGCTTTGGCGCGCCCACGAGCGATGCCGATCGCGGTTCGTCAGCTGGACGCGTCAGACCTTGCGTGAGCAACTCACCAAACGCGGCGCAACCTTCAGCGAACTGGCGGTGGCGGATGAAGTGCTCGATCCGGAAGCGCTGACGATCGGGTTCGCCCGTCGATTTGCAACGTACAAACGCGGGGCACTGCTGCTTCGAGATATGGATCGCCTGAAGAAACTGCTGGAAGACACCAAGCGGCCGATCCAGTTCGTCTTTGCCGGCAAGGCCCACCCGGCCGACAGCGAAGGCAAGGAGCTGATCCGAGCGATCGTGAACTTCGCCCGCGATGCGTCAGTCCGGCGCAAGTTTGTTTTCGTCGAAAACTACGACATGAACGTCGCCCGCTACCTCGTGCAAGGCGTGGACGTGTGGCTGAACACCCCGCGTCGCCCGTATGAAGCCAGCGGCACGAGCGGCATGAAGGCGGCGGTCAACGGCGTGCTGAACTGCTCGATCCTGGACGGCTGGTGGGTCGAAGGGTTCGCGATCGACCCCAGCGTCGGCTGGGCGATCGGGCGAGGGGAGATGTATCCCGATCCGGGCTTCCAGGATCACCTGGAAAGCCAGTCGCTTTACGATCTGCTCGAAAAGCAGATCGTCCCGCTCTTCTACGACCGCGGGGCGGATGGTTTGCCGCGCGGATGGATCACGCGGATGAAGACGTGCATCTCCAAGCTGTCGCCGGTGTTCAACACCAATCGGCAGGTGGCGGATTACAGCGAGAAGTTCTACATTCCCGCGCACGTCCGCGGCGAAGCGCTCGGGGCCGACAATCTGGCCCGGGCGATCCAACTGGCGCACGCCAAGGACAATCTCCGCCACAAGTGGGGCGGTATCAAGATTGTGGGTATTCACACCAGCGGCAACGGGCACTTCAAAGTCGGCGAAGCGATGAACGTGGAAACGCTCGTTGATATCCCGGACCTTGATCCGAAGGAACTGACGGTCCAGCTATACGCCGGCCCGATCAATGGCACGGGGCAGATCGAAAGCCCGCAGACCAAGCCGATGACGCTGGCAAAGCAGATGGGCCCGGGCAAGTACATGTTCACCGGCGTGATCGAATGCCGCTCCAGCGGGCGGCAGGGTTTTGCTGTTCGCGTAATCCCCGGCAACGCCGACCTGGCCACGCCGTTCGAGCCGGGGTTGATTTTGTGGAATTGACGTGAAATCGCATGGGCAACTTGCCCATGCAGCGTGTACTCACGCGGATGAGCGGTACTCCGCTCATATGGCAAGAGCGAAGCGATCTTCCGGCTGGAAATGCGAAGATCGCTTCGCTCTTGTTGTATCGGTCGAGTACGACCGATTGTCGTGGCGCACCGCGACCATGGGCTGGTAGCCCATGCGACGAATTACTTTGCCTTTTCCAGTGTCTTCAGCAGCGTGTCGGAAGTATAGATCGACTCCAGGGTGATCGGTTTCTCAATGCTGGGAGAGTAGATCGCAGTAAACGGAATGCCCGTCCCGCCGAGTTCGTTGAGTAGCGCCCAGCCAGGGGCGCTGGAGTCGGTGAGATCGGCTTTGAGGGCGATCACGCCCTCTTTTTCTAGTCGGGCGATCGTCGCCGGATTGTGGTAAACGGTCTGCTCGATGTACTTGCAGTTTAGGCACCAACTGGCGGTGAATTCTACAAGCACAATCTGTTTCTTGTCGCGCGCTAAGGCCAGAGCTTGCGGCGTAAACGGTTGCCACTTAAAGGGTGAATACGTCAACCGCTGCGCAGCGACCAACCCTCCAGTGATCATCAGGAATGCCAGCACCAACGAGACCACCAAGGCCTGATTCGACCGCGCGATTTGTCCTGTGCGGACGACAAGAAAGATCGCCGCCACGACGACGACGGCGAACACCAGCCACCAGTGCTTCGGATCGGGCAGCAGGCGAATCCCCGCAAGCCACGCAGCCGTGCCGATCAGCAGGAACGCCATCATTTGCTTGAACAGTTCGGCAAACGGCCCGGTCCGAGGGAACTTGCGGGCCAGTTGCGGGAACGCCGACAGAATCAAGTACGGCAGCGACATCCCCACGCCAACCGCCGTCATTGTAATAAACGCGATCAGCGGCGGCTGGGCGATGGCGTATGTGATCAGCGGCGGGAACAGCGGGGCAGTGCAGGGCGTCGCCAGGATCGCGGTCAGTCCGCCCCACAATGCATTGCCCGTCAACGTATCGTGTCGAAACGCCAGGCCGTACACGCTGGTCGGCAGTTTGACGGTAAAAAGCCCCATCATGCTCACGCCCAGCAGAAGCAGCACGATCGCCATCGGCCAAACGAAGGCTGCGTGGGCGAACTGCTCGCCCCATTGAATCTGCTTGCCGAAAATCGACTTGCTCAGGACCACCAGCAGCGCCAGTGCGGTGAACAGCAAGGTCATGCCCGCGCTAAACGCCAAGCCGAAGAGGATCGTGCGTTTTCGGTCGTGCTCGGCGGCCTCGTAAAAGCCCATTGCCTTTAGCGGCAACACGGGCAGCACGCAGGGTACGAAGTTGAAAATCACCCCCACGCCCAGCGCAAGAAGCACCGCCCCGACCAGCGATTGCGGTCCGGCAGTTTCCGGCGAGGGTGCGGCTTTGGCAGGCTGGATCGTCGTGGATGTCGTCGTTGGGGCGGTGGTCGAACGGGCCGTGAGCAACGTGGCGTCGAATTTGGGGAAGTCATCGGTCTTCAAATTCGAGGTGGCCTGGCTCGCACCGACTGACAGATCGAAGGAAAATGGAACGTTGTCCGGAATAAAACAGGTCGCATCGTCACACAACTGCAGGCTGACAGAACCGCTGACTTTGACTACGCCGGCCGCGCCGGCTTGAACCGTAAACGGAACATAAATCAACACCCGCCCGGTGTAGACGCTGACTTTCCCCAGCACCGGGTATTCTTCGATGGTCGGCGAGGGATAAACCGCGTCATCGGGCGTTAGAGCCGGATTCGATTTCAGCTTCACAACCAACGGGATGAGCGAGTCTTCCAAAGGCGTATGCGATTGGGCGTGCAAACCGGCCGGGACATCTACGGCGACTGCGATCGCGCCACGATCACCCGGCGCGAAGCTGGAACCCGAGAGCGACACGGAAACCGCTGCTTTGGGTGCTGCGGCAAGTGCAACTGCGGAGAACATCATCAGAAAGACGCCAACTATGTAAGACTGCCGCATAACTACATCTTATCGCTGAGGCGGCGATTTGATTCCAGCACATCCTACTTTCTCCTTTCCCGGCGTACCCAGGGCAGAATCATTTGAACGTAACTCCTGTAATCCCGTCATGGCCGGTTCTTGGAAAGCCGTGATTACAGTTCACCAATCGAGGTGGCAGCAAGTTTGCAAAGTCAAATGATTCTGCCCTGCCGGCGTACCGGGCGACCGAGATCGCAAATTGACCCTGCCCGCACCTCCCACTACGATTCCCTGTCTTATCAGTAGGAGATTCATCGGTTGCGCCTATCTAAACGCACGGAATACGGTTTAAGAGCGGTAGTTCAGTTGGCCCGGTTGTGGCCGCAAAACTACGTGCAGTCGCGCGATCTGGCCAAGCAGGAATCCTTGCCCAACAAGTTCCTGGAGGCGATCCTGCTCGCGCTGCGTCGGGGCGGGTTTCTGGAGAGCAAAGTAGGCAGCGGCGGGGGGTATCGGTTGTCGCGGTCGCCACGGGAGATTTCCGTCGGAGATCTCATCCGCCGGCTGGAAGGGCGGCTGACGATCGTCAACCCTGTTCCGCCGGGCGAGTTGTCGCCGGGGGAGATTGCGGTTCATTTACTCAACGAGAAGCTGACCACCGCCACCGATAAGGTGCTCAATGACATGACGTTGGAGCAACTGCTGGAGCAGATCAGCAAGGCCAGCGGTCAGCAGCAGATGTACTATATATGAAATTCTGAATTCAGAATTCAGAATTCAGAATTGGGTCTATGTTATTACTTGCGTTCTTCGGTCTAAACTTGGACCGCGTGATGTCGCTCATCGGTAGCGGCGGGTATCCCGTGCTTTTCGGGCTGCTGTTTGCATGCGGCCTGGGTTTGCCGTTGCCGGAGGATATCCCGCTGACCGTTGCGGGGATTTTTGTCGGGCGAGGCCATATGTCGCTGGGGATGGCGGGGGCGGTCGCTTGGTGTGGCATCATCGGCGGGGACTGCGTGTTGTACTATCTGGGTCATAAATACGGACTGAATATCACCAAGTTGCCGTTGATCGGGCATCACGTCACCAAGGAACGCATTCAGCGAGCGGAGGTGCTGTTCGAGGAATACGGTATTTGGGTGGTCGCCGTAGGCAGATTATTCGCTGGCATTCGCGGCGGGATGGTGGTGGCGGCCGGTACGATCCGGTTTAACTTCCTCAAGTTTGTTATTGCTGACGGCATCGCGGCGTTAGTTAGCGGTGGATTGTTTATCTGGCTGGGCATGTTGCTTGGCAAAAACATGGAACTGCTGGAACAGAAGATGCACGAGTTCAAGATCGGCATCGCCATTTTCGGCGTTTTGGCGGCGATCGGGCTGGTGGTATACATCGTCTGGCGGCGGAAATCACGCAAGACCCCGTCTGAGGTCGTCATGGACAAAGTGGCCGAGCCTGTATACCCTTCCAAAGCTCAAGAATAGGGCAAAAGCCCATACAAGCTCGACATTACGAAGGAGATCATAACCATGCCATTCACGCTTCCCCCGCTCCCGTTCCCCTCGGACGCTTTGGAGCCCAACATCGATAAAGCCACGATGGAAATCCATCACGGCAAGCATCACAACGCTTACGTCACCAACCTGAACAAGGCCATCAGCGAATCGGCCCCTCAGTTGGACGGTAAGCCCCTGCACGAGATTCTGGCAAACAACCTCGCGATCGTGCCCGATGCGATCAAGACGGCCGTCCGCAACAACGGCGGCGGGCATCATAATCACTCGCTGTTCTGGGAAATCCTAAACCCCGCCGGCAAGCCGGGCACGGCCCCGGTCGGTGCGCTGGCGGCTGCGATCACCAGCACGTTCGGCAGCTTCGATGCGTTCAAGGAAAAATTCACCGCCGCCGCGACCACGCGGTTCGGTTCGGGGTGGGCGTGGCTGATCAAGCGCGGCACCAAGCTCGAGGTGATTTCCACCGCGAACCAGGACAGCCCGATCATGGAAGGCGCCTTCCCGGTGATCGGCCTGGACGTGTGGGAGCACGCCTACTACCTCAAGTACCAGAACCGCCGCCCGGATTACATCGGGGCGTTCTGGAACGTAGTCAACTGGAAGATTGCAGACGACCGTTTCGGTCGGGCCCAGTAGGCTTCGCGAGACTGACGAATACGCGAACCGACCGGCGCATCCCGCCGGTCGGTTCGTTTGTCTAAAAAGAAACACAAGTGGGGTTAATCAAAGCCATTGATCGGGTT
>JANMES010000068.1:0-32284 GCA_031377185.1 Phycisphaerae bacterium | reverse complement strand
ACAAGACGGCTTGCCAAGGGCATCCACCGGACAGGGAATCGTCTGATGCACGTCGATCTTTCCGGGCATCGGACGCACCGCCGCGGCATGACCCCTGGGGCGTCCGGGCTTCTTCGCAGGCTTGTCCTGGGGGACATTGGCCTTCACGAACGACGGAACGGGCTTCTGCTTCAACTGCAACGAAAGATCATCGAGTTTGCGACGCAATGCCAGATTCTCGGCCTGGTATTCCGCATTGGATTGTTCGAGCTGATCGATCCGCCGATTCGCTCGATCAAGCTGCGGCCGAACGGCGCGAAGTTCCAACTCCAGATGATGGGCATGACCCCGAAGGAATTGCGCCTCAGACTTGAATCGTTCGTATTGTTTCAGTTCCCGGGCGTCCATGCCGGAGCAGAAGTTACCAAATCCCCTCGCCGGGCGCGCCCCCTGCACTCAATAAAATTCCACGGGACGGTAAGCAGTTACAAAATCCATGACGGGACGGTAAACAGTTACAGTTCCCGGGCGTCCATGCCGGAGCGGAAGTTACCAAATCCCCTCGCCGGGCGCGCCCCCTGCACTCAATAAAATTCCACGGGACGGTAAACAGTTACCAAAGCGGCGTCAATTAATCAGTAGTGACCCCTTTTCCTTTCTCGGTCCCGTTTTCCGTTTGCGAACTGACGGCTTTAAAGCAGCTGTCATGTATACCACCGCCGATATGTTTAAATCCATCCAAAGATATATAACACTTGCCTGAAATAGCTGATATTCGATACACCTGTCCCGGCTTTGGATCCGCATCTCCAAAACGTCCTTCGTAACCCGGAGGCGGACAAAACAGAACATACTCACCAACGACAAATGGGGATTTTTTAGTCATGCCCTATTCCCGTTTCTACCCGGATTGAAGTTCGGATTTGGTGTACCGGGAAAAATAAATGGCTCATCAAATTTCTGCTCATCTAAATATTCCTTAAAGGCTTCCTTGAATAGTTGCCAGTACGTTTTTTCCGAATTGCAGGGGCACTTTGCCTTATCAACAGCGTCCGCAGCGATGTGAAATTGTTCCTGAATAACCGGAAGTGCTAACCAAAACCCTGCGCCAAAATTACGATTAAGCAAAGGTGGCCGTTGCGGCAATGGCGTTGGTTCTGAAACGGTTCCTGGTCCTGTGCCCTCGGGGAACCAAACACCCGGCGCTCCACCAGGCTGTCCAAACTTTGGAACCTCTTCTGCAATCAGGCGCATAGGTGTTCCAGGTTCAGGCGTAACTTTGATCCGAATAGTCGGCGGTTGCTCGTGCGGAAGCGCACAAAGTGCTTTGGCTTGAGAACCAGTAAAATTCCCGACGGGAGTTGCAAAAGAGCCCGGTCGTAAACCATTTGAAAAGCCACCTAAGCTATTTGCCCCACCGAGAGATTCTACGTATGTGTAATGATAAAAGGATCCCATATTCACGTCGTATTTAACTAAATCTCCGTAACCTGTTGGAATAGGTAGTGATGGTCTGGGAACTGGGACCGGTACGAATCCTCTGCCTTCCGGATCCAGCGATGATACCGGGTTCATTCCAAGTGCCCCGTACAGGTTTAAGCCTTCACGATAAAGGTCGTCCTTCTGTACCCACCGCATCTGCATCGCACTTAGCTCGCGATTGCGGAAGTGAATGAAGCCGGTGGTGTTATCGATCTCTCCACCCTGATGGCCGTGGAGGAATCCGTATGCATCGCTCGTGCCGCTCCAACTCGAATCGAGCACGGTTCGAATGCCGTACGCATCGTACTGGAACCGTTCGGCGATTGTGCCGCTTGTCGTGGCAATCGCTGTCACATTGAAGTTTGCGTCCTGCAGCACGTACAGCCTCTCGTCAGTCATACCGTCAGAGTTTGTGTCGCGATCGCGTTCGATCATTGCGTCGACGTACACTGGGCTGTAGACGTACTGCGTCGTTACCTGCCCACTGCTGTTGCGATCTTCGATCTCCTGCCAGTTGGCGGTGAAGTAGATGTTTGTCGTGCCTTCTTTGTCGCGGTGGCCCAATGCATCGAACCCGTAACGGATCAGGCTCGTGCTGCCGTTCTTGGCCTCGACCAAGCGGTTCCAAGCGTCGTACACCAGCGTCTTGCCGGTGTCGTCGGTGGTTTCGTTGCCGTTGTTGTCGAAGGTCAGCGTGTTGCTGCCCATCTGGGTCAGTTCGTTCTGGCTGTTGTGGGTGCGGGATTCGGCCGTGCCGTCGGTGGTGACGGTGTTGCTGTTGCCGAGGGCATCGAGCGACCAGTCCTGGCTGCGCGTGGCGCTGCCGGTCAGGCCGGTCTTGGTGCCGTTGAGCGTGCCGCGTTGCATGCTCGTCAGGCGGTTCAGGGTGTCGTAGGCGTACAACTCGCTGTTGCTGGCCGAGACCGTGTTGTTCTTGTACAGCACGTTGCCGTCGCGGTCGTAGCCGTACTGGTACTGGTCGACGCTGGTGGTGCCATTAGTCCAGTTCTGGTCGACCACTCGACCGAAACGGTCGAGGCCGATGTATTGGTCGCCGCCGTCGCCGGGGCCGGTGCCAATGTAGGTCAGGTTGATGCCGCTTTCGGGGTGGTTGCGGGCCACGACCGTGCCGGCTCCGAGGTAGTTGTAGCTTTCGAGCGTCGCGCTGCTGTCGCTTATGCTGCTCAGCCGGCTGATGGTGCTATCCAGGCCGCTGGCGTAGTTGTAGTTCAGCACCCGGCCGTTGGGATAGGTCATGCTGGTCATCCGCGAGCCGTTGGCCAGCGTGTCATAGCCGTACTGCACCTTCGGTGTGCTCGAAGTATTCACGCTGCCGCTGGTGGCTTGGTACTCGGCGGTGAGTTGGTATAGGCCGTTGAAGGCGCGTTGGACTTGGTTGACCACGCTGCCCCCGCTTGTGGCGTCGTAGCTGGAGAAGCGGAAGGCGTTGCCTTGCGTATCGAACTCCGTTCCGAGTCGACGCACCGCGCCATCGACGCTAGTGCCGAGGGTTGTAACGATATCCGCTGTTTGGCGGCCCAGCACATCGAAGGTGTAGTCGTGGCGGGTGAGATTGCGGTCGACATAATCGATCCGCTCGCCCAAGGCGTTGGAAAGGTAGGTTTCCTCTTCGCCGGTGCTGGCGGAGCCGGTGGACTTGTTGGGGTATCTTGTGGCGATCAGGATGTCGTTGCTGTTGATCGCGTCGCCCCTGGCGGTCGTTGCGCCGTAGACGTATTGGGTCTCCTGGAACGTGCTGCTTGGCAGTTCCGCCTTAAGCGTCAGGATGTGATTATCACCGTCGTAGGTGTAGCTGGTGGTCTGGTCGTCGGCGTCGCTCGGCGAGCCGTCGATGTAGTTCGCGATGGTTTTGGTGGTTCTACTGAGAGCGTCGTAAAAAGTTTTATTAACGATCCCACGCGGATCGGTCGTGCTGGAAAGACGACCGGCGGTGTCATAACCGTAGCTCGACACTAAAACCGTGTCCGACCGGCTCGGGACAGTGCCGGGCCGGGTGAAGCCGGACCCGCCGGCAGTGCCGACGTTCACTTCATCGGTCAGGCGATCCGTGGCGTCGTAGTACATCGCGTCGTAGCTGACACGGGCTTTGGCTGTCGTGCCGGTACTGCTCGGGTCGCCGAGTTCGCCCGTCGCTGTCGCGTCGTGGAACCGCTGGCGGGTCACGCCGAGGATCGCATTGCCGTCGGCGTCGTAGACTGTCTCGTTCTGTTCCAGCACGATGTCGCCGGTGACGTTTTGTGCATCCGCCCACGCGCCGCTGTTGCCCGCGAACGCATCGCCGCCGCCATCGGTGGTGTAGCTCTTGGTCATCCGACCCACGCCATCGTATTGCATCTTCTGCTTCGCCTGGCCGCTGCTTGCGGATTTGACGAGGTTGCCCCGGCGGTCGTAGAAACTGTTCGTCGCGATCCATGTGGAGCTGACCGCGCCCGTCGTTGGATCGACGCTATACGTCCGGCTGTTGTACACCCGGCCCTGCTCGTCGAACGCCGACGTGCCGTAGGCCCGCAGCAGCGACGCGCTGGGCTTGTCCGGCACGCCGTTGGTGCTGGTGACGGTGACGCCGTCGCCGTCGTAGAGGTTGGTGGCGACGACCTCGCTGAGGTTGTCGTAATCGGTGTAGCTGATGAAGTGCGTGTTATCGCTCGTCGATTCGCTGCTTTCCACCGCGGACTTACTCGCCACCTGACGATCGCGCCAGTCGTAATACATCTGGCCGACGCGGTTGGGGGCCGAGCCGCCGGGGTACTGCGTCATCTGGGTCAGGTTCCCGTCGCCGACACCGCCGTTGTCGTAGACGTACTCGCTCACCTTCTGGATGTTGCCGGTATTGGTCGCCGGGGTCCAGTCGTCGCCGGTGTGGGTGTCGGACGTGCCCACCCAGGTGCTGATCGCCCGGCCCAAGCCGTCGTAGACGGTGCGGGTGATCGTCCCGGTCGGGCTGAGCGTCCGCTCCTGCCGGCCGCGCTCGTCGTAGGCGTAGGTGGTGGCGTAATAGTTCGTCCCCGACGTGCCGAGGCTGGCCGCCGTCGAGTAGGTCAGGCCCGCCAGGTTGAAGTACGCCCGGCTCTCGGTCACTTGCCCGCCGGCGCTGGTCAAGCTGCGCGACAGGCTCTGGAGGTTGCTGATGGTTTCGGTTCCGGTGGGAACATAGCTGCCCGCCGACCCGCTGACTGCGGGGGTTGCCGACATCGTGAGCGATTCGGTATAGCTGCCGGGTTGATCGTTGCGGTACAACTCGATCGGGCCGGTGGTCGTACCGGTGACGGCGTTCCAGCCACGGTAGGTGCGGGTTTCGTGGGTGGCGTCGTTGTAGACAGTGTACGTCACATTACCGTTGGGATCGGTTTCCTTGGTCGCACGACCGAGAGAATCGACCGAATAAGTTGTGACCAAATGCAACGCCGTCGGCAATCCGCTGCCGCGGGCCGGGGCGGAGACCGGAGCGCCGGAGATCAGCGACGGGTCGGCATCCTGCACGCTCATCGTCACGCCGCCGGTCTTTTGGTCGTAGGCGGTGTAGGTCAGGTAGCCGCCGCCGTCCTTGGTCCAGATGGTTCGACCGAAAGTGTCGAAGTAGCTGCTGTAGGTGTCGGACGATCCGGGACCGTTACGACCCACGGACACGGAAGGCAGCGTGGTCGTGTTGCTGGCCATCTGCGTCGTGCCGCTAACCCACGTGTACGCGTCGGTCGTGGTTCGGGCGCCGGTGCCGTCATCGTTGGCGTATAACGTCGTCGCTGCGACCGGGAACACCGTGTTGCTTCCGGCGGTGCGTTTGAAGTACGTCATCGCCGATTGCAGGATCGGCGTGGCGGTCTCGCCGTGGAGGATTTTCTCGTCCTTTTCATACCCGAGCGCATCACCGGCGGTCGTCGAGGTGGCGGTGGTGCTCGTACCGTAGTTTATGACGTGGATCAGGCCGGACGAATCGGCCAGATACTGCGCATTGCCGGAAACGAAGTTGACCAGATCCGCCTTGGTTTCGTCGAAGCCTGTGACCGCCGACGGATCAGCAGTGAGAATTGCCCGGCCCTGGGTGTCGTATTGGGTGTAAGTCAGCCATTGCTGGCTGGTGGCGGTGTCTTGATAGACCACCAACATTGCCTGACCGTAAGAGTTGGTGTAGACAGTGTTCTCATTCCCATCCGGCAGCGTCTGCACGGTCTTGAACCGCCAGGAGTTGTATCCTTCGGCGTTGCTGCTGCTGGAATAGCTGAACGTATAAGTTCCCTGCCCGCCGGTGCAACTCGAACATCCGGCCCCCTGTGCGATTTCCTTGGTCACACGGCGGTCGGAGTCATATTCATAATAGTTGGTGGCGTACGGAGCGGCGACGGAATCGGAAACGCCATAGGCGTTGCCGGTTGCCTGCTGCAACCGGGCGTAGGACTCATTGTCGAAGAAGTATTTCAGCCCGCCGACATAGCTGGTCGAGGAGTCAGTCTTGTACCAGCGGTAGAAACTGGTATCGACCGTCACGCCCGAGCCGCCTTGGTAATCCGTCACGACGACGGAGCGCAAGTCTCCCAGGTTGCCGTTGACGGTCGTGCCGTCATAATAGGTGTAAGCCACCGTGCGGACCGTGGCGTAACTGGAGGAAATGCTGTCCCGCCGGCGGAGCGTGACGCTGGCCAGCTTGCCGGCATTCGAGCCGCTGGTGTTGTAGGCATACACCCACGATTCCTGCTCGGAACTGGATAAACTGCCGCGCAGAAGTTCGGTGGCATTGCCTGCCGCGTTGTACGAAACCACCTGCGTGACGTTGCCCGCGGCGTCGATCATGCTGCTGAGCATCCCGCCAAGGTTCACGTTCTCGTATCCCTGGAAGGTCATCGTCGAGCCGTCAGGCCGGGTCAACTGGTAATAACGGCGGTTCGTCCACGCCGGTCCGTTGACCAGCGAGATGGTGATTCCGCCGCTGACCGCGCTGGCCGCGGTCGATCCCGACCCTTCGTTGAAATACCACCGATCCTTGAGGTTGCTCGGGCTGGCCGTCCCCTGAGCGACCGACAACACTTCCGACGCGCTGAGGTTGCGGCTGTACACCCGCAGGTCGTCCATCGAGCCTTTGAAGTAAAGCGCCCCGTTATTGGTCGCGGCGACGCGGGCGGCCTGATTCGTGCCAAAATCGGTTCGGATGGCGCTGCTGGTGGTGGCATCGACCCCGTTAACGTACAGCCGCGCTTGGCCATTGGTCTTATCGACGCTGACGGAAACGTAAGTCCAGATGTCGGTCGGCACCGCACCGGCGGCGGTGGTGGCGGTCGTGGTGGACGTGCCGTTGCTGGTATCGAGCCGGAGCTTGCCGTCGTTCGACCCGCTGGTGCTGACGTACAGCGAAAAACCGCTGCTGGTCGAGCCGCTGTTTTTGTTGCCCATGATCGTGCGCGAACCATTGACCCCGCCGGGCAGGTAAACCCAACCGCCGATCGTGAAGGCCGATCCGAAATTGTACGTCCCCATCGTGCCGTACTTGTTCGAGCCGGAAAAGTCGATCGCGCCGTTGTTCACGGCGGTGAACTCGTCCTTGACGTCAAATGCGGCAGTGTACGTGTTGCCCGTGCCGATCCGATCGAAATATTCCGCGCCCGTGCTGCTGGAGACCAGCGCGACCGACTTGTCGCCGACGAGCTGGGTAACATACGGCAGGCTGTTCGTCACCACACCGTTGCCGTTGGTGTTCTGCGGCGAAAGCATGTTAAACTGCGACCATGAAATTGACTGATCCAGCCCGCCATAAGCACTGCTGCCGATCGCGGTCTGCGAGTGCGTTATCTTGCCGTTGTATGCAGTGACTCCACCCTCTAAAACGTCGGCACCCGTATCGACACTGCAAATCTGACTTGAGAGAGACTCCGGCGCCCAGTTGAATTTGATGTAGCCGTCGTTGAAATCGTAGTCTTTCGCGCCGCCGGTTCCCGCATCGTCATACGCCAGCACCCATTGGCCTTTTTCGATGCCACTTACCGAGTTATTGTCAATGTAGGTCAGTTCAAAGGCACTTCCTGTGGGGGCCGAACCATTGTGCGGCCAAGCCCATAGCCTGTCCGGGAAATCATAGACAACATTTTGAGTTACGTCGGTGACATCGCCGATGACCGCCTGCTTGAGAGCGTCTTCTAATGTTTTGGCAGTGAACGTGCGGTTGTCGTACCCAGGGACGACTTCCAAATTGAAGTCACTTGTATTTCCCGCGACTCCGCCTACGAATTCAAGGTTGCTGATCTGGTATTCCCCAAACCCAGGCAACTGGGCGGCAAACAAACGTCGATCTTCCAATGCTTCCACGACCGACACCGTGGCACAAATTAGTTTCCGACGTGATGATAAGACGAAGCCCATGCGACCTCCCTTGATTGAAATTGCCCTAGTTTCCCAATAGGTTGCTCCCCACCCCTCTGAAAAATTGCCGGGGAACAGCGTGACTACGTCCGAGAATTGTATCGTCCGCGAATTGCATCGCAAACTTTTTCTGTCTCTCAATCATGAATTGTTAATTAGCGATTCAACAAGTCCAGACGCGGAGTGCATTGACGTAACTCCGTGTGCCGAGCCGGAATGAATTATAAATT
This sequence comes from Phycisphaerae bacterium, assembly GCA_031377185.1. Classification (GTDB taxonomy): domain Bacteria; phylum Planctomycetota; class Phycisphaerae; order Tepidisphaerales; family Tepidisphaeraceae; genus JANMES01. Next base: position 24,227 of record JANMES010000068.1, on the reverse strand, counting down.
GACTTCAACTATCATGGCCGCTCATTGTGACAGTAGATTATCCATAGTTGGCAAAAAATGCGGCAGATTTCTCCGGGTTGTGTCCTCTTCGATCGTAGAGCTTCGTGGTCGATGGGTCGGCGTGGCCCACGTCACGCTGCACGTCTTCCAGACTGGCACCGTTGTTGAGAGCCGTTGTAATAAAAGTCGCTCGCATTGAATGGGCGGAGTAGCCGGGGCCGAGGCCGGCTTGCGTGGCGTAGTGCCTCAGGAGGCGATCAATCCCCTCGGGATGCAGACTTCGACGCGGATTGCGGAATCTTGCGTTGACGTAAGTCGGACGGAACAGCGGGCCATCGAGGTCGGCGGCGTGACCGGCGGCGGCAAGGTAGTCGTCGATCCGCTGGGCAGTCTGGGGGTTGATGGCGAGCGATAAGTCTTCACCGCCTTTGCGAATGAGATGCAGTGACTTGTAGCCGGCGTTGGTGTGATAGTCCTTCACGAGTAACGAAGCGATTTCCGATCGGCGAGGGCCCGCCTGCAGGCCAATGGAAAGAATAGCCCGATCGCGTAATCCTTTTAGTGTCTTTGGATCAGGAGCATCCAGAATCTTTCTCGCCTCCTTGGCCGAGAATGCCCGAGTCGTTCCTTGTCTTCGGTTCACGCGGGGGCGTTTGATGTCCCGAAGGGGGTTGGTGTCTGCAGCCCGATGAGCGACCAGGTGTGTGAACAGTGAGGACAACGCGGAAAGCCGTCGTCGGATCGTGCGGGGCTTTGCCCCTTGTTCCCTCATCCGATTCTGCCAGGCGATCACAGCGGCACGGGTGACGTGTTTCAACTCTCTCGCCTGCTGAATGCCCATGGTCTGGATGAAATGCCGGACATCTTCCTTGTACGCCCGGCGGGTGTGGTGCGACAACTGTCCCGCCAGCCACACCTGCTCTTCCGGCACAGATCGCAGCAATTCCAAGGATAACGCATTGGATTTTTGTGGCTGTTCGCTCAGTAGGTGAGCGCTATTTGTGTTGTCGGGGATGAGATTCATGTACGCGAGAAACCGGATTATCGCGTTTCCATCGTAGCGAACACCCCTCCCCCGCGCAAGGCTTGACGGGTGCTACTTGGCGTGGTGTTCGATGCGGTTTTGGTTATTCGCAAACATTTCGCGCGAGACAGCGCAACGTGCGAAACCCGTGCAACGTTTTTTCTCGGTGCGACACAACTTCCGCGGGGAATCAAGCCCCGCTTCCCTATTGGCAATGTCTGGGCCGAGTTATCCACACTGGCGGGCTTGGCGCTTATCACGACATGTTATGATTCATCGTAGCAGCGTTTCTTACGACGCTCGCCACATCATTTACATGTCACAACCCAACATCATTACCCGACGCAACGACCGTCGCTACACCGGCGTCAGCCTGGAGCCTGAGATCATGAACTACCTCGACGACTTGTCCCAGCGGATGGGGCTCAACCGCAGTTGGGTACTCAACACGATAGTGTACGAGTACGCCAAAATGATCGAGAAGCGAGACCTCAAGCCCCTCCAGTCGAAGGAGGCGATTATCCGCCTGTAACGCAACCCGTCATGCCACGCTCAACGCACGCGCGATCGGTCAATCAGGAATCCCAGACCTTTGCCGGCTTCGCGTTGCCGACGAGCAATACCACTTATACGCCGAACCAGTTCTTCGACGTATGCCTGCCGCACTATTCCCGTGGGGTCGTTCGGCTGGTGGGTTACATGATCCGCAAGACGTTGGGCTGGTGCGATTCCGAAGGTAAACCGCAGCACGAACGAATCCGCGTGTCTTTCAGCGAGTTGTCCGACCGAGCAGGCATCAGCCGGGAAATGATCCGATCGGCACTGGCCGAGGCGACCGCCGGAGGGTTCGTCCGTCGCGTCCGCGAAGGCAGGCCCAACCGCGTCGGGGAAGCGGCGGTTTCAGCCGAGTACGAACTGGCGTGGGATGAATCGGTCGAATACGTCAAGAACCCCAAGCGTTTTCAGGGGTTCTTCGCTGGCGAAGGCAATCGCACTTACATCCCTAACCAGTTCTTCGACTTCGTCCTGCCGCACGAGACACTGGCGGTGGTGAAGGTGGTCGGATCGGTCATCCGCTTCTCCATCGGGTTCCAGACCAAATGGGGCCACCGTCGTCAGCAAACGGCGCTGTCCTATCAGACGATCCAGAACTACAGCAAGATTCGCAACCGCTCCACGCTCAGCGAAGCGATTTCAACGGCGATGGATCACCACTACATCCAGCGGATGGAGGAGGGGTATTTCGACCCCAACGGCGGTCTCACCAGCAAGGCGGCCGTGTATGCCCTGCAATGGCTCCATTCCAACGCGGATGAGTTGAACGGTCAGAAAAACGTACCGGCGAAAACCGATGAATTTGATCGGTCGGAAAAACAGACCGGCAACGGTCAGATTTCCGTACCGGCCGAACGGTCAGAAAAACGTACCGATATACAAATAAAAGAATCAAATAACACTCTTAAACAACACAAAACCATTGCTGCTGAAACCTTTGAAAGGCTGAAAGCCGAAGGGTTCGACGCCCGCAGCGCCGAGGCGATTGCACATCGATTCACCGCCGAGCGGATCGAACGGCAATTGCGTTGGATCGACCGCCGGCAGGTGAAGGCCAACCGTTTGGGCATGATCCGAACGGCGATCGAGCAGGACTGGGCGGAACCGGTCACCCCGTCGTCGGGGAACTTGCGTCAACGTAACTCCGCTGAACCGGGCAGCGGCATCAGCTTTGCCGAAGCCGTGTCGAACGCTCGGCGGCGATTGACTGGCAACTAACAACTAACCACTGGCAACTTATTCAAAATCACATGCAAATCATCACCGTCATCAACGCCAAAGGAGGCTGTGGCAAAAGCACCATCGCCATGAGCCTGGCATCCGGCCTTGCGATGAAAGGGTACGAAACCCTGATGTTCGACATGGATCCGCAGGCCCAGGTCACCCAGTGGCTGGGACTCGGCGACGGCCTCTCACCGCAGGGAACAGTGGTCGAAGCGATGGAGGGCCGGGCAAAACTCGATGACCTGATCCAGCCGACGCAGTATAAGCATCTCTCGTTCGTCGCCTCCGCCCAGGGGCTGGAAGACTTGGGCAGGCAGATCACCGACCGGGAGAATTACGCCACGCTGTTCACGTCGCTGCTGGCGGGAATAAGCAGGCCGGTGGAGTTCGTGGTCATCGACAGCCCGAACCAGATCAGCCCGATCATGGAGAACGTCATCTATCCGACCGACGTGTTCATCGTGCCGTTCGAGAGCACCAAAGCCGTTCGGTCGTATGCCAACTTTTATCAGCTGTTGCTTCGCTTGCGATCGGAAGAGGAACATCGGGTACTGCATGTATTGTCCAATCTCTCCCGCCAGCGGGGATTGCGAAACCGCGTCATTGACACGCTGGCGTTGCACGGCATCGCCCGGGCCCGGACGGAAATCCGCACCTGCGGCTGGCTGGCCCAGGTGGACGAGAACGGCGGCAACATCTTTACCTACCGTCCCCTGAGTCGGGGAGCGGAGGACATGGCGGCCCTTGTCGAGGAGACGCTGGAGCTGCTCGGGCACAGGCCGTCGATAGAACCGACCGCGCCACCGGCGGAGCCAGCATCATTACCCATAATCGAATCAACACCCCATGAAATTGCCTGATGGAAAAACCCGCCTTGACCTTGTGCGTCAGGGTTTAGTTGAAGGAGGGATCAAGAAACAAGGCCGATTGATCGTCGGCATTCACCGTCTGCGGGAAGACCCCAAGAACGAACGCCGCACTTTCCGCGAAATGGACGGCCTGATCGCGTCGATCAAATCCGTCGGTCTCGTCGAGCCAATCACCGTCTCGCCTCTCGGTGGGGAAGGGGAAGTCACCAGTGACCTTGCCTACCAGATCGTCACCGGCCATCGCCGGTTCCGGGCGGCCAAGGCCGCGGGATTGACCGAAGTCGAAGTCCTAATCCGCGAACCAGAGGATGAGACGCACCGCCGCATCAAGTCGATTGTCTCTAATGTGCAGCGTGAGGACATCGGCCCAGTTGAGATGGCGGAAGCGTTGCAATCACTGCTAGACGACCAGCAGGTGAAAAGCCAGCGGGATTTAGCGTCCGCGATAGGCAAGACCGAATCGTGGGTGAGCAAGATGCTGCGGGTATTGAGCCTCCCCGATGCCCAAAAGCAGCAACTTACGTCAACGCAAGTGTCGGTCTCGTACGATTCGGTGGCCGAGATCGCCCGCCTCAAGAGGGAAGAGGATCAGGTACGGCTCATCGACGCCGTCGTGCATGGCGCGTCCCAATCGCAGATCCGTGAAGAAATCAGGCAACTCAAAGGACAAGCTGTCAAGTCTGACACAGCAGAACCGAAACCCAAGCGTGTTTTCCATACCAAATTCAAAGCGACGATCATCGTGCAAAGCACGACGACGCGGTTGACCGGCGACCAGACCGTCGCGGCCTTACGCGAGGCGCTGGAACAAGCCGGACACGCGACGGCAGCCTAATCGAACATCATGATCGCACCGAACTTTGAACAGCAATGGATGGCGTCTGATCCACCGCCGGAAACGCCGGTGATCAAGAACATGCCGCCGATTCTGGCGGGCATCACCACCGATATGGACAATCACATATGGGTGGAGTTGCCCGAGTCGCCGACCGAAACTCCATTGGAGTTGCCACCGCAGGAGCGGGTGGAGTCCGAATCGGAATTTACCGAAGACGCGATCAAGGAGCGCAAGTTGCAAGACGGCGTTCGTCGCGAGGAACTATTGGCCGAGTTGCGTGAGTCGGCCGACACGCCACCGGTTCCGCCGATCGAAGATTCCGGCGATCATGGTCGCGGCGACGGGCCGGGGCCGATCGGCATTCCGGCTCGACCCTTCGACAACTTTACCCCCGACAAGTTACGCCGCTGCGAAGCCTGCGACGGTACCGGCAAACGCTGGTTGTTGCTGACCTGCCGCCGCTGCGGCGGACTCGGGGCGGTAACTCCCAATCTTTAGCGCCGTCAAACAGCACCGTGCATGTCGGCTCCACCGTTGTCCTTGACGGACAAAAGGGGTGTCGCACCCGGTGTCGGCCATCGACACCCGTCGGACAAGCGTGTTCGGCTTTGCCGTCACGGGATCGGCCTGAACCAGGCCGTTTGAACGACGGGGGTGTGTGCGGGTTGTCGGGGCGGTGCCCCCGACTCCGGTCGGTTTCCTCACGGCGGCTGACTGCTATCGCGACGTCCGCCGGGCCCGCTTCGGTCGTGTCCTTGATCGCTCGCTCACGTTCGCTGGACACGACCACGCTCTGCGCGCTTCACTACCGTTCCAGTGCTCGGCCAACCGACCGGAGTCGGAGCCACCGCCAGCGGAGGGTAGCCCTCCGCAGTGGCCCGACAACCCGCACACACCGAAGGAGGCACAGCCTCCTTCATGGCGGCGATATGCCGCCACGGCTCACGCCTCTGGGAAACCGACCCACTCAACGCGCCATGCGCGTCGCCGTGCTAAAATGGAACACGCAACATTTCATGCAGTCGCTCATTCATCCTCATTACACCGAACGTGACTTTGCTATCCTGCGAAGCGTATTCGAGTCGCGGGTGATGACCCGCGCCCACCTCGCCGCCATCCACTTCGCGGGCCATGCCCGCATGACCAAGAAGCGGCTCCAGAAGCTCGCCGCCGATGGTTTGGTCGGCTCGCGGCCGCGTAGGCCGGCCGAGCCGACGCTGCACTTTCTCACGAAACGGGGATATGACCTCCTGGATCAGGCGGGCCACCTCGCCGGCTATCCCCGATTCGGATACGACCGGTTCCGCAAGCGGATCGACGTGTCGCCGCTCACGCTCGCGCATGAACTGGCGGTGATGGACGTGAAGGCGGCGTTTTACAACGCCGCCAGGGCACGGCCGGACGTTTGTATCAAGCAATTCTGCACCTGGCCGATCCTATTCCGATTCCGTGTGCGATCGTCTGATGGTGCCAAGCCGTGGGTATGTCCTGACGGATCGATCCGATTGCGCGGCGTCGCCGCAGGCAGCATTGAGCAGCATTTTTATCTGGAAGTTGATCGCGGCACCGAGTCCCTTCCCGTCCTCGGTCGCAAGGCGACGGCTTACCTCGACCACTCTCAAATAATCGGAACCATCAAGCCGCTTCCCTTCCGCGTGCTGTGGGTCTTTCGCAGCGCCGCCCGCCGCGACCACGCGGCGGACTATTTTCTCCATCACCGTCCGCCAATCCTCACGCAGGCGTGGATGACCACCATGGGGGAATTGGCCGTAGATCCGTTTGGATTGATTTGGCTCCGGCCCGCTGACTACCGTGACGCAACTAAAGATTCGCCGTTTGATCCGTACCGGCCTACTGATACGCATAACTACCGACGGCAAACAGAACGAAAAGAGTTTGTTCAACGGTTTATCAACATGCACGCGATCATGGAGTGAAAGTACCGGCCAGTGTGTAATACAGCTATCCACGTGAAGATCTAATTGAAGTCCGCACGATTGGTCCGGCATGCGCACGGACTTGCGATGCTAAATCGCATCGACAAACTGCATAAAAAGACCGGCCTTTCGGGTCGGTCTTCTGCAATCAGGATTACAGCAGTGCAGTGAGCTCTTCGGCCGACAAATCGGTCGGCTGCATTGCGGGATCGTATCTTACCCATCGACACCAGCGAGACACGGAAAGGGATCGCAGTGCGGCCGTGGCCAACTCCTCGCCGGCGGGGTCGGCATCCGACAGGATCCATACCCGACCGTCCTCCTCCAGCAGATCGACGATCAACTGCGTTTGGCACTCGGATATGCTGCTGCCCATCACCGCGACGACGTTGGGGAATCCGTTCTGGTGTAACCACCAGACCGACGCGAATCCCTCCACGACGATCAATTCTTTGCACATCTTCTGACGGTGGGCGTTGTACAGCAATTCCGCCTTGTGGAATTCGTACTTCATGCCATTCCGCTCGCGCGAGCCGGGGAACAAATACTTCGGCGTGTCACCGCCGACTTTGTCGTCGTCGATCAGCCGTCCGGCGTATCCGACCAACTGGGCGGTCTGGTCGTGAATCGGGATCGCGATGCGATCCTTCATCATCCCTTTGGCACAGAACCCCAATCCGAAGTGAGCGATCGTCTCCGTGGTGAACCCGCGCTTGAGCAGGTACGGATGATTCGGCTCCAGGTGCTTCAGTTCGAAGTCCAACGGAGCATTGACGACGACCGGCAATGGCACCGCGGCGGAGACCGGCTGTTCCGACTCCACGACCTTCGCCTCACTCTTCTTTGGCGGCCCCGGTCGCGTCGAATCGCCGACATGGAAAAGTTCGATGGCCTTCAGTGCAGCCTGACGGAGGCCTTGCGGGTCGTCCGGATTCAATCCTTCCATCCGCGACACGAAATCCAACACGTTCCCCGACTGGCCGCAGCCGAAGCATCGCCAGATCCCCTTGCCCAGGTGAATGCTCAGGCTGGGCGTTCGCTTCTTACCGTCGTTCCGCGACGGATGGCCCGGCAACGAGCAGAGCGCCGTCGCACGATCTCCCTTGCTCTTAGCCTCGATGCGGTAGTGGCTCAATACGTCCTGGAACCGCAGCTTCGCGCGAAGCTGCTTAAAGTCGATCCAATGGGCCGGCATGGCGGGCCTCCTTTCAAAGGGTGGTTAAGGTGACTTCTGGCCCCAGCCTGTCACACTTTCCGCTCGCGCGCAAGCGTCCTCCGGCGTCGCTGGTCGCGCGGTGGTTGATGGCGGAACAGCATGAAAAATATTTTGCGTTTCGTAACTCCAATCGCGCGCGGGGGTTTTGCACCGAAAAAAGCAGCTATGTTTTGCTCGCAGTGCAGCTTTGAATTGCTACGTTGAGAGCTGTCGCCGGCGTTCGCCGTGCGATGCCCGTGCGGCGGCTTTGCCGCACACCCGTAGAAAGGAGTGCTGCAATCATGGGCAGCAACGTACGCATCGTTTCCGGAGAGCCGGTGAAGGTCACCGACACGACCGATTTCATCGACCGCGCCATCGAAGGGTCTGACGTTCACCGCGTAACGGCCACCGACAGCCGCGGCAACAGCGCAGAAGGGATGGAGCGGAGCCAGGAGAAGGCAGAGAACAACGCCATCTTCAATCTCAACTCCAAGCGGGATTGAACGCCGAAGCGTCATGGCGTGATTGAGAAGGACATCATGGACGATAGCAGATAGGTATGGCACGACCGCACGTGCCAGACCATTTTTGCTGGCTTGGACAGGTGTTTGTGAGGCCATGCGGACAGCATGGGAAGTATGAGCTTGAACCCTGCCGATCGGCGCGGATTTCTCCCAGTCCTATCTCCCCTAAATAAAGAATTAGGTAGCGGGATAGAATTGTCTGGCTTGCCCTTGGAACACTTCCCTGTCCCGCAACATCGCCACAATCCCTTCCTCGTTGAAACGCTTTTTCACCGCGACCCTTTGCAAGCCGCAATTTTATAGTCCAGCGGTGAAGTTTTCGGGAACATGGAAAAATCAGTTGACATTCCTGATTTCGCAGGCAAGATTTACTACACAAGTGGTCATTCTGGCCACCTACCTGTATCTCTTTCAGAAAGGAATAGCCATGTCGCATGTGGAAACCAAGGTAAAGCTTTTCGAGAAGGTAGATCCCTCAATGGTCACGAAGGGTGCCCCTCCCATCGTATTTCATCCCACTCCGGACAGTCACATTGTTTTTAGGACTCCGGAGGGCCTGAAAGCTTGGGAGGATGAGGTTCGGGCACGTCTCGGTGTTCGAATCAGCGGCACTGTGGGCACGGCCTCGGAATCTTGTAGTGGCGGCTGTTCTGATGATTGCGACTGATAGTGTCTCGGCTAGCCAGCAACTCTTTTTTGGGCCAGTCAGTGGGGCTGGCCCGTTTTTACAGAGCCATCATCGACCGCGTGACACCTTTCCAACGGGTTGCCTGGTGGCCGGTAAACGCCGATGTGCCCCCCTCTAGTATTTTGTCTCTCTGACACATGCCACATAACTTTTGATAGTCTTTGGTTATAAGTATGGGAAAAGAAAGCTAGAACCCATCTCAGGTTCGGAACTTAAAATACGAATCTCTACGCCGTCCGAGTCTTCCGCAAATGGATACCCGGGCGATATTACCTAGGACAGAAAGTGAGGGGTGAATGTCCGGACAGACGTTGATAGTTACTCTCGCAGACGACATCCATGGCTTAGCGGTTCAAGCGGCTGTTCGAAAGAAGGGTATCGGTTGCGAAATCGTAGAATCTGATTGTCTGTCTGGTCGCGAGTCGATGACCCACTACGTCGGTGAGGAGTGTGAGGCGACGTCGCTTCGAACTTCCGAAGGGAAGTTGGTCGACATTGCAAGCGTCCATACGATTTGGTGGCGTCGATTTAAGTCAAATCAACAATCGTTCGGGGCGACGGTGAATGAATCGCATCAATCTTTGACTAATAACGACTGTTTTGGTGCATTGACGGGATCGTTGCAGACAACTTTCGCGGGAAGATGGATTTCTCATCCCCGCTCGACGGAACATGCTTCGAACAAGCTCATTCAGCTCACAACTGCGCGCGCATGCGGCATGCGTATTCCAGACACTGTTGTGACCCAGTCACCTGGCGTTGTGCGGGAGTTTTATCGACTTCACGAAGGGCGGATAATTGTTAAGCCCGTGGTCGGCACGCCGGGGCCACTTTTGTTTACCCAAATGGTCTGCGAGGACCATTTGAATTCTGCCGATTCCATAAGGTCGTGTCCGGCTATATACCAACAGTTCATCTCTGGCACAAAACATATTCGTCTAAACTGTTTTGGCCGCAATTCGTTTGCTGGATTGATTGAGACCAATGACTTGGATTGGCGACCCAATCTAAATGTACCGATTGTCAGGTGGGAAGTTCCAGAATTCCTTCATCAGCAAGTACGAAAGATTCTCGACACTCTTGGACTTGATATGGGAATTGTCGATCTGAAGCTAACGCCGACGGGCGAGTTCATCTGGCTCGAAGTTAACCCACAAGGCCAGTTCTTGTTTCTGGAGGGATTGACCGGCGAACCGCTGACCGAACACTTTGCCAATTACTTAGTGAAATCATGACCCGCACTTGCGTTCTCTACTCTAATCCTCTGTCTATCCACTAACAAATATAAGGAACAATATTATGAGCACTGAAGAGGCAAAAACTTCTGCCCAAATTGAGCAACCGTGGTTTCTCGATGCCTTAGTAGACCGACTGGGCGGTATTTTACTTGCCCCAATCGATCGCGCATTTCAAGTCGAAACGACGGAGTTCAAGAGCAAACCCCTCGCGACGCTCCCTTACAATGGAGCGGCCGCTCTTGCCTACGCCTCGTCCTATTGTAGCAAAAAAACGAATACTCCGTGCGGACAGCATTTTGATAGTGACTGCGCACACTTTATGTCGCACTGCTTGGCTGCCGGAGGGGTGGGAGTCACGGGCGGCGACCCAGCTGCCCGATGTAGCGCCGGGCTATGTATTCGGGCGGAAGAATTGGCGGCTGCGTTCTATAACGCAAGCAAGCAGTTTTCGAACGTTCTTCAGCTAAATGGCTACGAGCAAGGCGTTCGTGGGGACTATGGGTTTTTACGCCGCCTGATTGAGAAGAGTCATGCATTCTTACTGGCCGGAACCCCCAACGCCACAGCTGGCCCCGTTTATGCGCATACAGCGCCGCATTGCGGTGATCTGATGGATACAATTCGCATCTACTTCGGTGCTTACTATCGTATTTCCTGATGTTGCAATTCGTCTGAACTCGTTCCACCGAAAGGAAGTTCAGATTCACATTGTGTATCTAATATCAGTAATGTTGTCGCTCCCTCCATCCGTCCGTTCGGCGAGTTGGACATGGTCACCCTAGAGAAGCGCAGGGTCTAAGTTGCCGGTACCGGACGCAATACTGGGGCTTTTGACGAAGCGGCGTATGCCGAATTGAACCTTTGGATACCCAAAACGTTGCCGCCGAACCTCCCGGTTCACCGGCGAGCAGTTTTACGACTGCGCGACCAATGCGGGTATAGTGCGTAATGAACAATAAAAATGCCAGCCCATAGTTGGGCTGGCGGTGGTGGAATCTGATGGAGGTTGGTTCATTCCCTCCCTTCTTGGCCATTCTTGACCAATTCGCGGCAGATAAAGCCGTGACAGGTGCGGAGGAGTTCGGCCACGATCAGCACATCGTCGTAGCCGAAGCTGCTGGATTCCTTCCAGTCGTCCCCGTCCTTGTAGGAACGGGAGACGGTGGTATTGAACATCGGGCCGGTTTCCGTCTCATTCCGCCAGACACCGTCCTTGAGGGCGCAGTGCATGGCCCTCGAGCCGGTCATGGCTCGCATTCGCGAGCAAGGGATTGATTCATGTCTACCGCTTCATTGCCCGTTTTTTCTCCCCATACAAAAAGCCCAGCACTAGTGCTGGGCGGTGTCGCGGCTATCGGCGGCCGTGACCTAAATCATGAGGAACTTTCATCCGCGTCGGCCGGGAGGCTTGGTTACTTGCTACGCGGGGTAGCGCCTTCCTTTGCCCTCAGGCCCGAGATCACACTATGGGCGTCGTACATCAGCTTGGCCACGTTCATCAGGTCGTCGTAGCCGAAGGAATGGGTGTCGTGCCATTCCTGGGTCTCCTTGTCGCGGTACGACCGCGTGATCGTGACGTTGTACATCGTGCCGCTGTCGGTCTCGTTCCGCCAGACGGTGGCCTTGAGGCTGCGGTGGCGGATCGTGTGGACGGGACGGTTGGCGGCGGATTCCGCCGGGGGTTGCTGCTGCTTGGCCATGATGGCCTCCTTTGGGAAAAAAGATGGAATGATTCGCCGGATCGAGATCAATAATCGCCCGGCAGTAAAACCGTGGTGACGCTTCGATCGGATTCCGTGATGACGTAAAACTTTGTTTGGCTCCGGTCGCGGTAAACCGAGAACAGTCTGCCTCCCTTTTTTAACGCGACTTGATTGGTTTGCCGATCGGTTCGGCAAACATCGCCCCAGTCGCCGGCGGCGTGCCGGTCAAGGGCGACTTGAACGTCGTCGGGATGTAGAACATCCAGGGCGGCGGGCGTGATGACCGTCGGCCCCAGCGAAAACAACGCGGGTGTCATGCGACACCTCCTTTCTTCAACGGGTTAGGGAGAAAGAAACAGGTTTTGCGGGAGCGTGGGGGAACGATCAGATCATCGCGGCCGGAACGTCTGACGGAGTGGCGGGCACTGCGGGCCGTCCGGCACGCAAAATGGTGTCGGCGGCGTGGAAGATCTTCTGAGCGGAACGCTCTTCGATCTTCTGGTTTCCGAGCCAGTGCTGGAGATAGCCCCGGGAGAATGCCTCCCCCGGCAGCCCCAACGATTGGCAGCAGATCAGCGCCACCGCTTCGGCCTCCACTTCACGGATATCCCGCGGGGTGGGTGTATCCGTATCACTCATCCCCATCGCCTCAGCGGTGTGGCCGAGGATGATGTGGGCCAGTTCGTGAAAGCAGGTGCGGTGCGGCAGATACGCCAGCGGAGAGACGGCGAACGAGCGTCCTGATGCATACCCCTGGCAGTTGCCGTCCGTGTGATGGAAGGGAATGCGGTCGATCATGAGGACATGACAGGCCAGACGCTCTTCCCAGGCGGGAATCGCCAGCGGTACATAAGGCTCCCCGTCCGTCTGGCTCAGGACGAACCAGTTGGGCCGGTAGACGAACCGTGTACATACGATAGCCGATTGTGGATTGTCGGTAGTCGGGGTCTGGTTTTCCGACGCTCGATCTTCGACGTTCGACTTTCGCTTCACATGGACGGGCATGCAGAGCGTGATCGCCTTCTCCCCTTTTTTGACGTGGCGGTTGAATTTCAACCACCCGCCGAAGGTGTGGATAGGGCCCGGGTCAATGCCCCGGAACATACAGGTAAACATCGCCAGCAGTTGATTGCCGGTGCTGTAGTTCCAAAACGCGGAATAAGCGGTGCTTATGACACCAGGTTGGTTAACTGCGTCGATCAAGATTTGCGACCAATCGGGCCGGACTTGCACAGCACTCGTGGCAGAAACTGCGCGCATAAGAACCTCCTGCCCTTGCGTGACAAGGGCGGCTGATGGACATGTAAAAGATCAACAACGGACTCTACGGTCAGCAAAGCACACTCAGAGACTTATCGCAAGCAGCACTATGCACCGCACTGGCGCGTTTTTCGTGCTGTGCTAATCTGAGATCAGACGCAGCCCGGCAATGGTGGATACGACGAAGCCCGTCTCGCTGGGAGATGGGTTCCCTGTGTCCATCACCGGAGAACAACATGCCACGCAAGAAAAGGCTCCGCCGCTTCGAACCCCGATTCGGGGTCAGTCAGCCGATGCTCGACGAAGAATCAAAATGGGTGAAGCAGGAGTTAGACAACTACCTTTTGCTATCGGTACATGAATTGAAAGAGATGTTGGCGACTCGACAAACACTTCTCGTCACGCACGACGCGAACTTGTCCTGTCGGTTGTCCCGATTGCCGGAACGCGATCGATTGGCGATGCAGTGCATGCTCACCCGCGACTGTGTCCACATCGGAATGTTTTACGAAACATCCATTGGAATGATCCCGGACGGTGGCATCGCGGACGTGCCGAGCGTTATTAGTAATCAGTCGGCAGGCGGGATCGAGACGCTCCCGTTCAAGACCTCACTGTTCGACACGTAGCGTCATGCCAGGAACCTTTGCCCAAGGTTCCTTTTCCATATTGGTTGGTGAATGGTCCCACGGTCCCGACCACCACCGGCGACATGATACGGGACGTGCTTGCCAAGCCATTCGACCCTTACATCAGTATCCGCACGTTTGAGCTAGGCGCCGAACTGGAACTTCCCGATACGAACGGACTCATTCTTGGGAGAGGGTCAGGGGCAGGCTCAATAACTCCAAAGGTGATCACCTGTAGTGGACTGCGTTTCAGGGAAAAGGTTACAGATCGACGATGTGCGTCAATCGAAGCCAGACGCTCTAATTTTGAATAAACAGTCAGAAATTCAAATAAAGTTCTTGATTTCGGACAGTGATCGGGATATTGTCCGAATATCGGACATATTATGAGCAGCACAACCACTTCAATTCGTTCTCGTTCGACGGCGGTATTCCCGGCAACTGAGGTTGAAACCCGACTTCGATCTGCACTCGATCGCCTTGCTAAAGACATTAAAGGACTGCGGGAACCTTGGGAGCCCGACTTCGATTCGCTTGCGGTCGTAGGAATCGTTCTCGAAGTGGAGGATTTTTTCCCGTTCACGTTAGCACCTGAGAAAATCGTGCGAAAAGGGGGCTATTCCGATGTGGATGAGGCCGTTAGTGACATGACTGCACGGCTCCATCGGCAATGGGAGCAACATAAGTAAGGAGTCTACAAAATGGATTCGGCCCCAAAATCAGATCGTGCGGCAGAAGCCGCTGAACGTGTCACATTGGCCGAGCGATTGCGCGCGGCGCGAGAGTATCTGGGCTTTTCCCAGGATCAGGTCAGTCAACATCTGGGCATCCCGCGGTCCGCGCTTTCGAACATGGAAACCGGGCAACGCCGCGTGGAAGCAGTGGAACTCAAGCGGCTTGCCTCACTCTACAAGAAGCCGCTCACCTACTTCACGGGAGAGCCCGGCCCGTCGGCCGAGACGCTACCCGATGACGTGGCGTACTTGGCGCGCAAGATGTCCAAATTGACGGCTAAAGATCGGCAAGAACTCAGTCGGTTCGCTGACTTTCTGGGTTCCCAATCGCGCAAGTCATCGACCGAGGACCAATAGCCATGGCCGACTCTAGAGCCGCCATCCTAAAAGCAACCATGGAAGCGACCAGGGTTCACACGAAGCTCGGTGTTCGAGAGCGATGGGACCGCCAGGGCGGTCGCATCGACGTCTTCGGCGCCATAGACGCTTACGGCCTTCCGTTGCTGTTCAGGCCCATGGACGAATTACTCGGCGCGTTCCTGCGCGATCCGATCCCAGGCGTCATCGTCAGTACGCAACGCCCCCTCAGCGTTCGTCGCTACACCGCCGCCCACGAACTGGGACATTTTGTGCTCGGTCATGAACCCAGTTTGGACGACGACGGCCTTCTTCGGCGCAGTCCCTTTGCCGACCGGGCGGACTACGACACCCGTGAAATGGAGGCTGACGCATTTGCGATCGCCTTTCTTCTGCCCCCATGGCTCGCCGCGGGCGAGATGCAACGGCACGGATGGACGCCTGGTGCCATGGCGGAACCCGCTAACGTCTATCAACTGGCCCTACGCGTGGGCTTGAGTTACGAAGCCACGTGTTACGCCCTTCGTCGTTACAAAACGATCAATGCAGCGATTTGCACGCGGTTGGTAAAAGTTCAGCCGAAATTGATCAAACAATCCATCATCCCGGAGTACGAGGCACCGAGTTGGTATCTGGACGTCTGGCATCTCAGACGTGGCGACGAGGGCGTGTTCATCGAAGCATCCCCCGGCGACGTATTGAAAATCAGCCTGCTCGAACATTCCGGGGGCGGCTATATGTGGGACGTCGGCGGCTTGAACCAGACTGATCTGGAAATCGTCGATGATCACCGCGACCAAGAAGACGAACCAGGAATGATTGGGGGTCATGTTACGAGGCGATTGACCACACTCGCCAAGACAGTCGGCGTCGGAAGTGTCCGGATGGTCGAGCGAAGGCCATGGGAACATGGGGTGGAACCGCTCGACTCGTACCAATTTTCGTATGACATCGCCCGACCCGCATCACCCGGTCTTTTCGCAGCGCAGTTGGAGCGGCTGCTCGGGACGCAGCAATGAGCATTACCGCGACCGTCGATTTGCGTCCTCTATTTGGTGCCGCTCGTAACCAAAGCGTACGGCCGACCTGCACGGCATTCGCCTGCAGTGACCTGCACGCGAGCTGCCGTCAGCCGTGGACAGCTCTTTCGTGCGAATACGCGTTCCAAAAAGGCGTCCGTCGACAAGGGACGACACCCTATGGCGGTGTCTACCTTCATCACATGCTCGACGTCATTGAACACGACGGTCAACCCGTCGAAGCCGCCTGGCCGTATCTCGTCGCCGTACCGAGCGATCTGACGAAGTGGATTCCGCCAGGCGCTATCGGGTCGCTGTTTTATGGCTTGGGGCAGAGTCTGACCGGCGATCTGGCTGCTGTTCGTGCCGAACTCGACCAGAATCGTCCAACGCTGATCGTGATGACTATCTCCAACGGGTTTTATGTGCCCGACAGCGACGGCGTTATTGATTCAGCAGAGGTTGTTGACCCCTCCCGCATTCACGCCCTCGTCGCCGTCGGCTACGGTGTCTGCGGCCAGGAGACCTTTACCCTCGTTCGTAACAGTTGGGGCCCTGCCTGGGGGCTTCAAGGCTACGGTTGGATTTCAGACCGCTACCTCGCTCCCCGACTCCAACAGTTTGCAACCATAACCAAGGTGATCTAATGCTTCATCCCGTGACCGGCTCCCCAACCTGTGCGACCGCATGGCTCGCTGCGACCAAATATCTGACGACCGTTCACAACGAGGCCTATAACCTCGTTGTCGATATCGATGATCCGGCTCGTCACTCCGCAACCGATCAAGCCGTCATTGTCGAGGTAGACCAGTTCCTTCGAACCCACAACGCAAATCCGATTGTCACCGTTGCCAATACGATCTTCCCTCAAGACCTCTATCGCCGGTACGGTGCGAAGGAACTGCGTGCGAAATATTTGGCGGCGTTCGGTGTCATCCGGAAAAAAGGGTGGGGCCGATATTTCCAGCGCATGATCGCATGGCCCAAAAACGACGATCGTGCCACGGACCAACTTGCGGGCCTGATCGGGAGATTGCGCAAGCAGTTTCGCGCCAAGCAGACATATCACAACGTTTATGAAATGACGCTCTTCGATCCCGCCACGGATTCGCAGAAAAATCTGAACCGGCAGTGTCTCAGTTTCCTGAGTTTCAAACTGCACCCCGAGCGCGGACTCATGCTCACGGCAATGTACCGTAACCACTACTACATCGCGCGAGCACTGGGCAACTTCATCGGCCTCGGCAATTTGATGGCATACATTGCCGCAGAGGTCGGCGCATCGGTCGGCCCCCTCACTTGCGTATCGACACACGCCGTGGTGGACGCCGGGACCACTCGGAACAAAGCGAATGACGACGCCGGCAAGATGGGCTGGACCCTCACCGAAGTCAAAAAACTCCTCGCCCGCGTCGATAGCCCGTCAGTCGTTAAGAACGTCCCGGAAGACCGCAGGATGCGTGTACTAAACTGAGGAAACGCCGATGGAATTTGATGACTACCAAGATCAGGCACTCCGCACCGAGCGCGTCCCGAATCAGACCGGTCCTGTTGAAGCGATTCCGTTCATTGGCTTAGCGGGTGAAACGGGCGAACTGCTAAATGAGTATAAAAAGTTTCTGCGGGAAGGAGCTGCTCACAAACGATTCCGCGAGCGATTGGCGGAAGAACTCGGTGACATCCTGTGGTACCTCGCGAATGCGGCCTCCAAGTACGATTTGCGGCTCTCTGCCATCGCGGCGCAGAACTTGGCCAAAACCAAGGGCCGGTGGGATGACCGCTGTGTCGGGCAGGCGACTCTGTGGGGCGATGCAAGACAATTCGACGCAACTTTTCCGAGCGCCGAACAGCTCCCTCGCCGGTTCGTCGCCCATTTCGTGCAGCGGCAGGACGCCGGACGCCTAAAGATTCGCGTCGAAGTGGAAGGTGTCCCGATGGGTCAGGAATTGACGGATAATGCCCACCGTGAAGACGGCTACCGATTCCACGACGTATTCCACTTGGCATGCGCAGCCATCTTGGGCTGGTCGCCCGTCACGCGGCGGAACCTTCAACGAAAACGTCGGAGTGATTCTCACATTGACGAAGTGGAGGACGGGGGCAGGGCCATCGTCACCGAGGAAGGCATCTCTGCTTTGGTCTTCGCTTACGCCAGCGATCATGGCGATTTGAAAAATCTTCACACCATCGATTACGAGTTGCTTAAGGCCATTAAGGTTATGACCGCCAAGTTCGAAGTAGCCGTTTGTTCGACCAGCGAGTGGGAGAGAGCGATCTTGGAGGGATACCGGGTTTGGCACCAAGTCGAAGCCAACGGGGGCGGCGACGTCACAGTCGATCTGGATCAACGATCACTCACCTACGCGCAGTCCTCTTGATGCGCCACGGAAGATCGAGCAAGACTTCTGCAGCAACCGAAATTTAGCGACGCCTTCTTCGAACGGAATCGTCTTAATCCGTCACCGTAGATCAGAATATAGCGATATTCAATGAGATTGTCATGACACACTACGCGAATACCCGCAACGTCAGTGAAGCCACTGTAATGGGCATCCGCGATCTGGTCGCGCACGGTTCCATCGTATCAGTTCGTAATCAAGAGGTACGTGAACTACTCAATCGTGTGACGCATTTAACGGAACCCCGCGAGCGATGCTTATTCGTGCCTCGGCGAGGCAACAATATCTTTGCTGCGATCGCGGAAACGATTTGGGTTGTTTCTGGGCGTAATGACATTGAATGGCTGGAAAATTATCTGCCCCGCGCTGGCGAGTTTTCTGATGACGGCGTCATCTGGCGAGCGGCATACGGACCTCGTCTTCGCGATTGGCACGGAATTGACCAGTTGGACGAAGTGCGAAAGATGCTGTTGGCAGAAACAGCTACGCGGCGCGCTGTTATAAGCCTGTTCGACCCCGCCACCGATTTTGTGGCCAGCAAGGATATCCCTTGCACCAACTGGTTGCACTGGATCGTGCGCGACGGAAAATTGCAGGTCAATGTCGCGCTGCGGAGCAATGACGTGATATGGGGATTTTCTGGTGTCAATGCGTTCGAGTGGAGCGTGCTTCAGGAAATGATGGCCTATTGGATCGGCGTTCCGGTCGGATCCGCCACCTACTTCGCATCGTCATTTCACCTCTACTCACGGCATTATGACCGCGCCAACGCCATAGTCGCGGCCTATTCTGGTGTGACGTGCTATGATTTTGGCGTCCGCCCACCCCCGTTCCAGACGGAGTGGGATCAATTCGACCGGGTCCTCGTTGCGTGGTTCGAACGCGAGGCCCAGTTCCGAGCATCGCCAGAATTAACATCAAACGCCCTTGTGTCCGTAAGTGATCCCTTGCTTGAGCAAACGAGTAATCTCCTTCGCATTTACAACGGGGCGAACCGGGGCTGGAGCATCAGCCGCCTGCGGCAAGAACTAGGGTTGCTCCCGGAGACCGATTTTGCAGCGGCGGCATACGAATACTTCTCGCGCCGAAACCCCGAGGTACTCGACGCCATCCCGCAGCCCGCCATCCGCGCATTCTTCGAGGCCTTAAACGGGCACGCGACCTTGAGCGTCCCCGAAATTGGGGTGAAGGCATTGAAATCTTACGTCAAGAATTTGCATCGGGAAAAAGACGCCGCCTACCTACAAGCCTGGAAACGCCGAGGGGAACTGATCAGCATATTGCCCAACATTTCCCGTAAGTCCGACCGATTGGAGTCGTTTATAGAGAGCGGTTCGCAACTGGCAGACGAAACCGTTCTTGATACAGCAATTGATCTGTTCGTTTATGTGCTGAAATACCGGCTGTTTTTGATGGAACTCACGCGTAATAGCGGTAAGCACGAGCTGCCGGATGGCGCTCCCACGCCATACAGTGATCACTGCGAGAACTTTGATGTCATCCTAGATGCATCTGATTTCGCAATCCCCGTCTGCGCCTATCTGGATGACCAAGCGAAACGAATCCAAGAACTTTGTCGACAACTCTACGTCATGGTATCTATCGCACCAGATGCAGCAGACGAGAGGGCCGCAGGGGCGAAATTGCTGGCAGATGCCGCCCTCGAAGCATTGGTCACCGTTTACGCACGGTCAACCGGTGTTCCTGCGCGGCCGTTCGTGCAAGCCGCCCCAGGAAGACAGTCACCCCCTTTAAGGAAATGATTCTATGGACGCGACCGCATACACTGAATTGCTTGCCGAGATCAAAAGCAATATGGCGCGCCTGCCGTCGTCCACTTTCGCAATTGTTGGCCATACCGCGACAAGCTATGACCTCATCGCCTTTTTTCGCTCGGTCAACGCTGAAAGTCGCCTACTGGGTATCTATTCGGATGACTGCCAAGCTGCCGAGTCCGTCAAGCCTTTGGCTTCACTCGCCGACGATCGACCGGACGTCGCCATCATTGCGTCGGACGACCTGAAAGAGTCATTGCTTGAAGCCGCCGCGCCTCATCTGCTTCCGAAGACCGACATCGTCATCGGTGGCTATGGCCATTGGGCATTCAGGAACACGTATTATGAACGAACGCTAAGCGAAGTCTTGGTTCCTTCGCTCGCGAACGGTTACCCCCACACCCTGGTGCATTTGTTCCAATGTTTGGAGAATGCGGCCCGACTGCAACTGGAGGGGGTCGTGGCTGAATTCGGGATGTACAAAGGGGGAACCACAATGGCGTTGGCTGAATTCATCACGCGATTGGGGCAGTCTTGGAAAGTCATCGGCTTCGACACGTTCGACGGTTTTCCGCCGCGACGAAACGTCCTGGACATGTATGCTCACCCAGGGTGCGTCTTTCACAACGAAGCGACTGTCCGCGCCTACTTTTTGAACCACAACGTCGAAATCGTCGCCGGTGACATCGTGAAAACAGCATCACGTCTGACCACTGAAAACGTGATTCTCGCATTCATCGATACCGATAATTACACCCCTGCATCAGCGATTCTTCGAGTCATTCAAGATCGAATTGTCCCGGGTGGAGCAATCGTATTCGACCATTTCACGGGCCGTAACCGCTTTAAATATACGCTAGGCGAACGGATTGCGGCTAAAGTGTTATTGTCAGACAAGCGGTATTTTCATCTCCACGACACGGGCGTATTCTTCCGGCAGATGTAGTATAATAGCGCATGGCTTTTCCGAAGACTTTGAAACCCCGCTCGGGTGTTTACGAACTGTACTGGCGTTTTGCATCCCGGCGGCAGGCCATTTTCGAGCGGCGGATCGCCGGACAGCCCGCTCCGTGGACGGAAGACCCCATCTTACAACGATATAAGTTCTGCAACGTCTACCGCGCTTCCGATCGAATCTCGCAGTACATGATCCGCAACGTGATCTATCGCGACACGAATGATACTCCTGCGGACCGACTTTTTCGTATCGTTGCGTTTCGTACATTCAGTAACGCCGAAACTTGGGACGGACTCTCGGAGGAATTGGGCCACGCACCGCGTTTGGCAGACCTCAAGTCAGGCGCTTTCTCAAGCGCGCTGGACAAATTGAAAAAACGACTGGGGGGCCTCTACACCGGCGCTTTCATTCTGTGCGCAACCAAGGCATTTGGCTTTGACGAAAAACACAAGAATCACGTTGCGTTGTTCAAGCATATGTTTTTGGAAAAGGGCGCGGCGGAAGCCCTGCTTTCAGCACCGTCTCTGCAGGCCATCGTACAACTGCTAGAAACATTCCCACTCACAGGACCGTTCATGTCCTATCAGATCGCGATCGATCTGAATTATTCTGACCTCATTAATTTCAATGAGAACGACTACACCCAGGCAGGGCCCGGCGCTTTGCGAGGGATCAAGAAAGCATTCGTGGACGTCGGCACTAATTCGCCCGGCGAGGTAATCAAGTGGATGGTAGAGCACCAGAACAAAGAGTTTCAACGCCTTGGATTACCGTTCAATGGTCTCTGGGGACGCCCGCTGCACGCGATTGACTGCCAAGGTCTGTTCTGCGAATTAGACAAATACTGTCGCGAGGCCGTCCCCGAACTATCAAGTGCGCGAACACGAATCAAAGCAAAATTTCAAGCGTCCCAAGAACCACTATGTCTCTTCTTCCCACCCAAATGGAAGCTCAATGATCGATTGCCTGGTCCGTCGATTAAAATGAAAAATGCCGACACCGCCACTTCTCTTTTCGAGACCGCAAGATCAACAACTTTGCCGTAATTTCTCCGCAATCTTTATCCGAATCCCGCGTGACGTCCATCAGATCGTGACTAACGCACCTCGCATATAACGGTCGTTTATCGTCACCCACGATTTCGGTGCCTGTTTTTGGATTCACGGTGGCGGAGTTGATCCTCTTGCCCTAGCCATCGACGGATCCGATCTTCAACGATTCCGCGAGGCGTGGTGAACCGCTCGCGCGAGCGTGCGACCAACTTCTCGCGGCGGGTGTGACGCGGCTTGTCCCAGGGAGTCGTGCTGCCCTGAAACGGCTGGCCGACATCGTTTTGCTTAAGTTGCCTCACTAGGACGCAGTGATTCGGTAGATCGGCGAATTGCTCCGGCAAGAAGGCATGGCCAAACTCCCGCGAGAGCGAGGCCGCATCCGATTCCCCCACTCTGAACGATATGAGATTTCCGACGTTACCAAAGACGGCGTCGCGGATTTCGGGACGAACCTGATCGAGGTATTGATGGCCAATCGTGAGAGAAATCGCGAATTTACGGCACTCTGATAATATCGATGTAAAACTGTCGGTGGTAAAATTCTGGAATTCGTCGATGTACAGATAGAACTGGGTACGGTCGGATTCAGGGGCGTTCGATCGGCTCATCGCCGCCTGCTGGAACTGTGAGACCAGCATCGCGCCCACCAGGTTGCTCTTGTCCTCGCCGAGTAAACCTTTGCTCAGATTGGCAATCAGCACTTTCCGATTGTCCATCATGTATCGCAGATCGATCTTGGATTGCACCTGCCCGAAGATGTTGCGGATCGGTGGCGACATCAGTATCTGGCCCACCTTGTTCTGGATCGGTGCGACGGCCTCCTTGCGGAACCGCTCGTCGTACTCTTCAAACTCATCCTGCCAGAAGGATTTAACCACCGGGTCTTTGACGTGCCGGACAATCCACCGGCGGTAGCGGTGATCCGACAGCATCCGCTGGAGGCTGAGAAGCGTGATGTTCGGGCACTCGCAGTCGAGCAGCGCCGCGACGGCGGCGTACAGGATGTATTCCATCCTCGGCCCGAAACTCTCCCGCCAGATCGACTTGAGGGCCCCGACAATCCCGGACGCTGCGAGGTGCCGGCTATCCTTCGGCACGCTTGCTAACAGGTTGAATGCAACCGGGTGCTCCAGATCGCCGGGGTGAAAGTACACCAGATCGTCTGCCCGCGACGGCGGATAATGGTCGAGAATGTCCTGGGCCAAATCCCCATGCGGGTCGATCAGACCCACGCCTAGGCCGGCGTGGATATCCTGCAGGATGAGATTTTTGAGCAAGGTTGATTTGCCTGTGCCGGTCTTGCCGATCACGTAGCAATGCTGGCGGCGATCGTCAGGCGAAAAGCCGAACGGCTGTTCCCCGCCCCAGACCTGCCTCTTTCCAATGTATGCCATGTCATCCATGTCGCTGCCGCCAAGTCAGGCGTGCAGACAAGTCCCCACTCCGAAGCGCAAGACCTCTACGGTCGTCGAATATGCGGAGAGCTCATCGCGCGATCGGCGGCATCGTCTTGTCTTGAACCGCCGAGGTAATGGGGACGTGTCCATCCGCCAGCCAGACAGGAGGAGAAGGTCGATCAGGAGTTCCTGCATTATAGAACGTCAATCGCCGGTTCGTCACGCGGCCCACGCAGTTCCGCCGCGTGCGCGACGATTTGCGGCGTGTTATGATGAAACCGTTATCCATTCAATCCACACATCTCATGAGCAAACCCAAACCCATTCCATCCCCCGACTCGCCCATGACGATTGAAGAATTGTCTGTCATCCTCGCCCGTTCGTTCGAGGATTTGCATGGCCGTGTCGGCAAGCTGGAGCAGCATCTGGAAGAGAAGTTTTCCGAGGTAGACGCACGCTTCGACCGCACCGACAAGACGCTCGACCAGATCGAGTTCTTCGTCTCCGGACAAGATCGCCGTCTCTCCGTCCTCGAAGATCGCGTGCGATTGCTCGCCACCAAGGTCGGCCTCGACTATCGTCAATCGTAGAACGGCATTCCACACTCCGCGGTCTGGATTCACTCGCTTGTTTCAATCGGTCACCCGTCGCTTGCGCGACGGGTTTTTCTGTGATTTGCTTCAAGACAGAGCACCGGATGCAGGCCAGGTGGCCTGACACCATCCGGTGCAACCGTTCCCTTATACACCGGGAGGTGTGTCATGAAGTCAGATCTGACGCCATTGAGCGTTCCCCTTTCTCGTTTGTCGCCCAGCCGGCGGAATCCCCGCAAGGTCAAGCCCAGTCCGC
>JANMES010000061.1:0-17295 GCA_031377185.1 Phycisphaerae bacterium | reverse complement strand
GGTAATCTACGTCCGCTGTTGCAATTGAGGGGTTAATCACGGATCAGGCCCGCCTCTTGAAGAGCTTTTCCACGCGAATCTGCCGGCTCCACATTGATCAACGGCCTCCGGTGGCATCAACAAAAACCCCGCCCGGGTGAGATACCGGGGCGGGGTGTGGAGGAGAAAAAACTGAGTAGGCTCGGATCAGCGACGCCGGCGCCGCTTGAGCAGGCCCATGGCACCCAGGCCCAGCACAGGCTGGTCGGTTCGGGGACGGTGGTGAAAACGAACCCCAAGTCGTTGCCGCCTCGCGCTTGCCCTTCGATCCCTCGGACGTGTCCGCCGCCGAGAGGAAGTCGGTGGCATAGCTGTCGATTCGCAATTCCCAGAAGTACTGCAGAGTGGAGTGCCGATCGAACAAATCGAGCCCCTGGAACTTGCCGGCGTGGAAGACCTCCATACTGGCGGAGGAATCGATCATGGGAGCTCCATGGTCGCCGGAAAGGAAGTCATGCTTCCCGCGTTGCCCCCTTCGATTCCCTCAACTCCGCGAGATTCGCCGATAGTTCGTTCGCAATTTCAGTATGGTGTTGGTCGCCAATCAGGTTCTGCGTCTCCGCTGGATCGGTCTTCAAATCGAACAGCGTCCGCGCATAGATTGCTCCTTCGGAATTGAGCCATTCCGAATACCGATAGCGATCGGTCCGCACGGACTCCCCGTCGAAATATCGCGAGTAGGCCGTGCCCGTGTGAGCTTGCGCCGTCGTCTCGCGCATCAGGGGCACAAGACTCTTTCCTTGCACATGCGCGGGCACTGGCAAACCCATCAGTTCGCACACGGTGGGAAACACGTCGAGGTTTTCCACCACCGTATGGACTACCGTGCCGGGTCGAAATCCGCTGCCGGTGGGCGGACGAATCAGCAGGGGCACGTGCAGCGAGGGTTCGTACAGGCAGTGTTTGCACCACAACCCGTGTTCGCCGAGGTTGAATCCGTGGTCGGCCCACAACACCACGGTCGTGTAGTCCGCCAAGCCGGTCCGATCCAGTTCGTCGAGCAGCTTTCCGATCTGGGCGTCGAGATACGAGACCCCCGCGCGGTATCCTCGAATCAGCGTGCGGGCCGTGTCATCGCTCAACGGTCCCTGGGCGGGCATGTCGACGTAATTGCGGAGTTCCT
This sequence comes from Phycisphaerae bacterium, assembly GCA_031377185.1. Classification (GTDB taxonomy): domain Bacteria; phylum Planctomycetota; class Phycisphaerae; order Tepidisphaerales; family Tepidisphaeraceae; genus JANMES01. The sequence continues at coordinate 16,133 of JANMES010000061.1, read as the reverse complement.
GCCAGTTGTGCAGGGCCACCTCCGGCACGTCGGCTGGTGAGTGTTGGTGATCGGGCATCGGGATCGATTCTGGGGGGTAGAGATCCCAGTACGGTTTCGGGGCCTTGAACGGCAGATGAACGCTGATCGAGCCGTAGCCCATAGCGAACGGCTTCCCATCGCGAGCCAGAGACTGTAGTTGCTGGATGGCTCTATCGACCATATTGCCATCGTGCTGGGCGTCATCAAGAATGTGCTCGCATTCCCATGCCGGTCCGCCTTTCACCCAAGGCGGAGTATTCGGATCGCGGCTACGTTTGGCTTCCTCGGCTCGTCGCAGAGTGTGTGGGTTATGGTAAGGCCCGGGATGCGGAGCTAGATCGGATTTAAGGTATTCATCCCACACGTCTGCATGATCGCGCACTTCATGCAACACTTTTGGATTGCCGACTAGCCGATAGCCATTTTCCTTCAATGAATGCAGCAACGTCGGCACACCGGGTGCGTCTTCGTCGGCCCGGCTGAAAAACGTCGTGAACCGTTCCCGCGTGGGACGAATCCCGGTCATCAACGATGCCCGCGACGCACCGCAAACCGGCACCTGACAATACGTCCGTGAAAACCGAACGCCTTCGTTCGCTAGGCGATCCATGTTCGGCGTCTGCATGTCGGCGTGCCCGTAACACCCCAGCAACGGCCGCAGGTCATCCACACAGATCATCAATAAATTCATGCGTCACCCATCTAAAGCAATTTCACTCCGAGCGTAGCGGCTGCTTAGCCGCCCCGCTTGCGGGGCGTGCCCGCCGCACAAGTGCGGCGGCTAACCAAGGCAATACAACCAAACTGAAAATGCTCAAAAGCCGAGCGGGGTATTCAAACCGACCTGCGCAGTGGGGGCAAGGATCGAGGCTATGTTTGCGGTCGAGTCGATCAGGGGGGTAGGATGGTTGCTCAACGCGAAGTCACACGTCCACGGTTGGGGTTGAAGTGTGACTCTGCCGGGTAGATTGATCTATGAAGCATTTGCTACTCATCGGGCTGGTCCTTGTCGCTGGTGGGGTGTGCAGGGCTGATGCGCCCCCCCGATCTGGCCAAGGCCCGGCAGCAGCGGCGGGTGTTTCGCGACGAGCTGATGCAGAAGGTTCTCGCTAAGGCCGACAGCCATCCGCTCGTTTATGCACTCGCGGGGCTTTACACCGGCAAGGATCTGCCCGGGGCGAATCAGCGATTGCTCGCGTTCTGCGAGAAAGCGGTGGGCCCTGACAAGCAGATGACGGCTACGTCGGCCTCGACCGAAGAGATCAAGTGGGCCATGCGTACGCTGGTGCGGACGTATTACCTTTTCAACAGCAAGAACGCCTCGTTTCCCGGTCGGCTGGATGCAGCCACCCAGTCCAAATTGGAGGAGCTTTTCTACTACTACGGCTGCGGCAAGAGCACGCTTGCGCGGGCTAGCCTGGAGAACATCTGGCACATCCAGGGCAGTGAAAATCACGACATGATGGACCTCTCCAACGCCTACCTTGCGCTCCAGGCGGTGGCGGATTTGGAGGCCTACAAGGACCGTAAACTCCCCGACGGCCACACCCCCGCGGAGCACGTCAAGGCTTGGGATGCCTACTACGCCCGGTACGCGCTGGAGCGCGCCAAGAACGGCCTGTTCGTCGAAATCTCACCGACTTACGGCAAGTGGTTCGTGGGTGAATTGTTCAACCTGTACGATTTCTCCCGCTCGCCGCTGGTCCGTCACCGCATGGAAATGCTCCTGCACCTGACGTGGGCCGACTGGTCTGTCGATCAACTCAACGGCGTGCGTGGCGGGGGCAAGACGCGCTGCTACCAGGGCAACTATTCCGAGCGCGCATCCTTCGACTCCTGGGACAATATGACGCGATCGCTCTTTGGCGTGGAAGGCACTTTTTCTACCGATGCGGGCGTCCAGTCGAATATGATCATCTCGCTCTCGGGCTACGAGCCGCCGGACGTGGTGATGGATTTGGCGCTGGCCCGGGATCGCACACAGTCATTTGTCTATCAATCTGTGCGCCCCGCTAAGCTGGTGGGCGAAGCCAAGGAGTTCAGCGATAAAGGTGTTTATCGATTCGACGCCACCGGCGGCCGGGCGCTGCGATACAGCTATTGCACTCCCGACTACATCATGGGCAGCTGGATGCTCGACACGCGAGTGAATTATGCGGCGATCAACTCCCAGAATCGCTGGCAAGGCGTGATCTTCGGGGCGGATCGCGGCCTGCGTGTCTTTCCGCAGTCCATCGGTCTGCGTAACGGCAAAACTTACAACCAGCATCAGTCGGTGCAAGTGCGAAACGTGACGCTCGTAGCCGCCGATCCCCGCGGTACACAGACCGGTCATATGACGGTCTTTTTTTCCGGCGACCTGCGTAAGACACTGGTCGAGAACGACGGCTGGGTCATTGTGAAAGCCGGCAATGCCTGGCTGGGCGTGCGTGTGCTCAGCTCGGCACAACGTGCAGGAAACAGCAATTACCTGATCAAAGAGGGATCGGAAATTCACGAGATCGAAACGAAATACGGATTCTGGCTCTGGCCCAAGGAGGAACAACCGCCTATCGTGTTCGTGGGTTCGACGGCCGCTAAGCATCCCAAACTCGAAGACTTCAAGGCATACCTGGCCAGTCATCGCTACACCGTCAACCATGACCGGGTCACCTACACCTGCAAGGACGACACCGGCACGGAGCAGCGTCTGGAACTCGCGGGCGATTTGCCTGTGCCCCTCATCAACGGCAAACCCGTCAACCTTCAACCGGAAAAAGTTTTCGACTCTCCCTACCTCAGCTCGGTCCATGGCAGCGGCATCGTGACCATCCAAAAAGGCGACCGCAAACTGGTGCTTGACTTCAACACCACAAGTGACAAGGAACATTAATGCACCGCGGCAGGGCACGGTAGGCTGCTAATCGTGACCATTGGAGAAATCCGGGCGAATGACGACCCGCAGCGGCGCCGACGCCTCGCCGTTGGCGGCCAGCCATTGCCGGGCCGCTTCCTGCTGCTTGGTCAGCTCGCCGACCTGGTACTTAACGTTGCCTTCCCGCGAGCCCGATTCCGCTGGCAGCCGCATGATCAGGATCGCGCACGCCCGGATAAACCGCTTGCACTGCCCGACGCTGAGCCACGGCTCAGCCGTGTCGGCTTACTCATTGCAAATGGCGGTCATGCTGGCGGTGGAGTCGATCATGGGGAATGGATAGTTGCTCAAAATGAAGTCAGGCCTCCCGCGTTGCGATTGAACTGTTAATCCGCGGAGAGGGGCTCTTTCTGTGGAGCGGGAATAAGTTTTTCACCAGTGGCCGGGGATTGAAGAGTCGGCTCGCCAGTGAGGAGGCCTTGCTTGACTAGAAACTTGTCCGCGGCGATGAGGGTGACGGTGCGCCACGGCTCTTTGTTGAAGAAGCTGTGAGTCTGGCCGGGAGCGATCTGGAGGTCGATGGTTTTCGTGCCGAGGGATTTCCATTTCGCGTGGGCGATGTCCCAGCCTTTCTTCCACCCGTCCTGATCACCGAAGAAGGCGATGGCGGGCGACAGATCGGCCTTCAAATGGTGCAGGACGTCAATCTCGGGATCACTTTTGTCATCCGGCGAAAATGCTGGATTGAACCACAGGTAGGCGACGACGCTGGTGTCAATGTCCTTCGGGTCGGCGGGATCGTTGAGGCCGGGGTTCATGGTGGCGAGAGCGCTGATGTGCCCGCCCGCGCTGCCGCCGCCCGTGATGATGCGAGCGGGATCGATGCCGAGTTCACCGGCATGTTGCTTGAACCAGCGGATGGCGCTCTTCGCGTCGGTGACACACACGCGCTTTTTTGATTCACCCGCCGGCAATTTGGATTCGGCCTTGCCGAGCATCTGATACTCCACCGTGGCACAGACCAGCCCGCGGTTGGCAAAATAGGCGCAGGCGGTGCGAAATTGATCCAGCGTGCCACCGGTCCAGCTGCCGCCGTGAAAGAGAATCAGCCCCGGCACTTTCGACTTCGCAGGGTCGTAGTTTGGTGGGAAAAATATCTCCATCCGGCGTTCCTTCCCGGCGGAGGTTTTGTAGATGTAAGGTTTGCCGGCGGAGTCGGCGGCCTTGGATTTGGTCGACGGTTCTGCGGCAAGAGATGCACGACAGAGGGCGCAAAAGAGGATCGTGAAAAGTATTTTCATAGTGGTTTTTGGATATGCTGTTGTTTGTGGGTCCGAATAGTTCACTTGGGAAAGTCCAATAGCCGCTAACTACTTTGAAAATAACGTTACGCAGCTTGAGCCAACTGAGCCAGTGTAACCTTGTGGCCGAGGGATTCCAGCCGTTTGACCAAGGCGTATAAGGGCGGATTAACACTCTAAGCACAACATCGGGACGCGTTATCAGAAACACATAAAGTGTCGCTATCGACTGTTCGCAAATAAGCTGCCGTCGTGCGGACTCTTCACGCCGGCTTTGATCACCTTGTGCCGGAGCGGCGGGACGTGCAGAAGTTCATGCCGATTGCCGGACCAAAGCAACCATGACACTGGCCACAAAGGGGTTTATTCACTGGTTGGTTTGAATTTCAGCTGCGAGATTGTGCAATCGGCCTCCGTGAGATCCTTGCGCACCCCGGGCAGCACGGGCTGGTAAAGGCTGCCGCCCACGTGGGCATAGAGGTATCGCGCCTCCACGATCATGCCAGCGGTTGGGATAGGCTGGTTGGCAGGTACAGTCACGTTGCCCACGGGTACACGTTGGTCGCCGTCCATCAACTCCAGTCGAATGCTCCGCTTCTCGCCGTTGGCATCCGCCACGATGCAGGATGCCGTCGTGACGAACTTCCACTTCAGCGGATCGCCGCCGCTGTTGGGACGCCCCACCGTGTATGGGGCGGCATGGCGCTTCAGGACGATCCCTTCGGCCTTCTCTGCCGTCAGCCTGGCGAACAACGCCTTCTTGGCGGCCTTGTTCGTCGCGGTCTCGATCAGGCGGATGGCCGGTCCGGAAACGACACTGATCAACGCCGCCAGAATCGCCAGCCGCTTGGCATACGACCTGGGTCGCAGATCCGTACAGGCCGACTCCAGCAGATCGAACGCCACGAAGTGATCACCGAGGGCCTCACCGTCGATGACCCATTGCTGGCTGCCCAGCACGACTGCAGCCCGGGCCACAGAGTCGGGTAACCCACAACATCATGCTGCTTGTTGTTTGGCTGATTAGGCTTTTCTACAGGGCAAGTAATGACCCTTTTCGGCTTCGAGTTGCCCTGGAAGCCGTGAACCAGCCGGGAAGAGAGCTCGAGTTCGGCGATTGACACCGCCGAAGGCGGTGATAGTCTGTCCTCATGGTGCTCGGGGACGTTCCCCGGGCCGACGACTATCCGCCAAGCCGAGCTAGATGCGTGTTCCGGCGGCGAGAATCGGGTGACCGGCGACGTCGGAGGATGCGGGATCGACGCCCCAAACTCTCCTTCTCCCCTCATCCCCACCCCACGCAACACCCGGCCCGGCGGAATCAAATTTCCCATCAGTTATCAGTAAATGACCGCGCGATCCACGCCTGAAACTCTTTCGACTCGCTTCAACGTCCTTGAGGTGATGTCCGACCAGCACCAGGCCGCGTGCATGGGATGTGCGGGGCATGTCGATGCGCTGACGCCCAACATGGACCGGCTTGCCGCGCGCGGGATGCGGTTCACGAATGCGTACACGCAGAACCCGATCTGCACGCCGAGTCGGGTGAGCATTCTCTCCGGACAATACTGTCACAACCACGGCTACTACGGACTCAGCGGCCCTGCACCCAAAAACCTCCCCAGTTTCCTCGGCCGTCTCCGCGGCGCCGGTTACCGCACCGCGGCTATTGGGAAACTGCATCTGCCGAATGACCCGCATGACTGGATTTACAGCGACGTCGAGCTGATGGGCGAGTATCTCGGGCAGAGCCATTTCAACGCCTACTTCCAATGGGCACGGGCGGAGGGATTTTTTGACGAGATCGACTACATCCGCATCCCCGAACTGCCCGGCGCCCAGCAACACGAGGCGCGGGCATCGAAGTTGAGCTTTAAGCAGAGCGTCGAAGGTTTCACGGTCGCTGAAGCGACGCGGTTCATGGATGCGTGTCGCGATCAGCCGTGGGCGATGCAGGTTTCGTTTTTCCGCCCGCACCAGTGTTACACGCCCGCGAAGCAGTTCTGGGACATGTACGAGGGCGAGCTCGACCTGCCGGTCGACCTCTACGCCGATCCGTCGCACCGCCCGCCGCATTTTCAGGCGATGGTGGAGAGTTACCGCAAGGGGGTGGGGAAGTTCGAGCCGTCGGATTTTGAGAGCTGGGCCCGACGTGTCTGGCGCGGATACTTGGCGAGCATCACCCACTGCGACCATGCACTGGGTGTGCTCCTCGATCACCTCGAGGCGACCGGCCAACTCGATCGCACGGTCGTCGTCTATCACACCGACCACGGCGCCTACACCGGCACGTTCGGCGTGCCCGAGAAAGCTCCTGGCATCTGCTCTGATCTAATCTGCCGGATCCCGATGATCTGGAGCGTACCGGGCATCACACGCAGCGGGAGCGTTTGCGACCAACTTGTTGAAAACGTCGACCTCGCCCCCACGTTCTGCTCGCTCACCGGCACCGGCGACATGCCGACCGCAGACGGCATCGACATCACGCCCCTCCTCGCGGGCGACAACGGACCGGTCCGTGAGATCGCCGTGACCGAGAACGTCTGGAGCAAGTCCGTCCGATGGGGCGACTACCGGTTCGTCCATTACCCACGAGAAATGTTCGACTCCGACGTCGGCGAAATTTATGACCTTGCGAACGACCCGTACGAGCGCGTCAATCTCTATCACGACGCCGCCCACCGCCCGCGCGTGGAGGAGTTCCGCCGGCTACTGCTCGAATGGCTGATCCGCACAACGCGTACGCGCACGATCCACTTCCCGCGACGCAAGGACGACCCCAAGACCATGCACGCCACCGACGGCAGCATGCTGAGCAAGTTCGGTCCACGCGAGGCGATCCGACGCGGCAGCCCGAACTACGTCTGAGCCAGGTTTCAGTACTCGTTACCGAATCGCGTCCGCGTAGCGCGGGGGTCAGAGAACGCACCCCACCTCCGCGCGGAATTCCCCGCTGCGTTTATCGTTAGGCAAACCCGTCGGAGGAACGCCGTGCGCGTCGTAATCCATGAGTATAAGTGTCATTGAGCGCCAAAACCCAGCCACCCATGGGCGCGATCTCCCAGTTCAAAACCAGCCACATTGAGAAACAGGAGATTTGCTGTCTGCGGTTGTTTTCTATGAGCGTTGCGTAATCGTACTCATGGGGGACTCCCTTGGGGGGTAAGGACCACCCCTCCGTGAGGGGCGGTCGTGTCAGGAAACACAACCGCCCCCGCACGTTGCGGAGGCGAGATGAAAAAGGCGGTAGCCCTTGTAGGGGTTACCGACTGGGGTGCGGATTCAACCGATCCGCCAAACGAGACCGGGTGGAAACGCGAGGTGTCTTAAGTGGAGAGGCGGAACCGGGCGAGCGACGGCTAACGCGTCATGTATTGTGACGCGGCCCGGTCGAATTCTTAAGGTCGGCGGGCAGGGGCAATCCGGCGGACGCGTGTCGTGCCGAAGAGATTGACAATGAGTTTAATCAGAGTGGTCTTGGCGGTCATGCTATTTCAGTGGCTGCAAACCACGAGTATTATTGTTCCACGCTTCAGACCTCCGTAGCCTGCACAAAGTTGCTGACGACGTTCGTCGGCGAAGGTTCATATCGGAAATCCTGGCCAACTGGCGTTTAGCATCCCGTTCGGGGAGGCCCGGCATGCCGACTCCGAAGTCTTGACGCGCGCAGCGTGCTTCCTGAACAACAGACTTCCAGTAGACTTGTATCAACCACCGGACACGAACCGGGAGCAAACCAGCCAGTCACTTCGTCGGCTGGGTGAGTATCGCGGTTCGGTTCCCAAGCAGGAAAGAGTATGAGCATGCGCACGAGTCGTTTCCCCCACGTCGCCATGACCCGTCGGGCCTTGTTCGGAATCTTCTTTATGGTGATGAACCTGTTTCCACTGTCGGCAGCCCAATCGCGGGAGCGTCCTTTCATCTTGGTTGAGCAGGAGGATCGGACCCCACTCCTGGAGAAGATCGAGAAATACGAGGAGATGAAAGAAGCGTACACTGCCCTGAAGACCTCGGTGGACCAGCAGGTCGCAAGCCACAAGAAGAATCCGGCAGCTTTACTGGAGTCGATACCCGAGTTTGGCAAGGGCGATCGAAAACACATCTCGATTCTGCTCACCAGCGTCAATTGCGGGCTGATGTATTTCCTGACCGGCGACGAGGCCTATGCGCAGCTTTCCGCAGATGTCTTGAACGTCTATACGCAGGCCATTCGCTCGATGGAGCCCGACAAGATCTCCATCTCGATGGCGGAATTCTTCATGGATGCGAGGGGAACGCGACGGCAGATCGGTTTGACCTACGACCTTATCTCGCCGTTTCTGAAAAAGCCCGACACCAAGGTCTATGACCGCACCACCAAAGCGTACGTGGCGTATCGCAACGAGGACACCCAGGAGGCCATCAAGCGGCTGGCGAAGCACGGACTGGACCACTGGGCCGCGGACTCGAATCACCCGCTGCTGGAAGCGAGTGGCATTCTTTACAATATCCTGGCGATCGACGATCAGGCCGACCGGGATGCGTTGGTGGATATCTTCGTGAAGGGCAATCGTCGCAGCCAAGGCGGTCCCGACGCCTTCTTCGCCAACCGGGCCGAGAGTGCCCGCGCCGGCAGTCCGCAGGACAAGATGGGCAACGGATTGCTCTGGGCAAGAGACACGATGCTGGAGAACGGCGGACACTGGCCCGAAAGCCCGACGTACAGCGGATTCTACGGACCCGTGCTGGGTTGGATGGATCTAGTGGACAAGCTGTATCCGAAATACAAGCTATTTGAGAACTCCGAACCGATTTTCACGGCGATGCTCGCAAGAAAGCTGTTCGTCTATCCCAATGGGACCGAGGCCGTCGCTTTCGGGGATTCCAGGAGGAAGAGCGTCGGAGTCGGGAGCTTCCATACCGGCACCTATCAAGCGTTGATCCGGATCGCCCGTAGGGTCGGCTTCAAGGAAATCGAATCCAACCTGATGCAGCTCTGTAAAGCCGACCTTGAGAAGTACATGGGTTCGACCCACAAGTACGTACCGCATGTCGTCACCAAGGCCAGCGGCGTCGATTACTCGCCTCCCTTGGCGTTTCTCAGCTACGACCGCGTGGACGCCGCCCAAGGCCGCTACCAAGACTTTCAGACGGAGGAGTTCAAGCACGCGGGCGTCGTGATTCAGAAAAACGTGAACGTTGAGGACAAGGAAGCCTACGGCCTGATGTGTTATGCAGGCGGAGCGCACTACGTCCACTGCCACCTCTCGGGCCTCGACCTCGAACTATACGGAGCGGGCCAGGTCATGGGTGGGGTAGCCGCCGATGTGTCGGGCCCAAACGAGCGCGGAAGCGATCTCAATCGAAACTACTACCGCCTTTATGCGGGTCACAACACGGTCGTCGTGAACGGCGAGTCGCGCGGCGGAGACAAGGGTAGCTGGAAAAGCGACGGCATGTTGTACATGGATACAACCAAGACCGAGGCGATGGAACCCGCGAGCATGACGCCGGCGATATCCAAGGAGTTCACATTCTCCTCGCAACGCCTCGACGACACCGTCAACAACTGTGTCCAGCAGCGAATCGTCAGCATTGTCCGTACCGGCGATAAATCGGGCTACTACTTCGACCTGTTCCGTTCGATCTCGAAAGCCGAAAACAAATATGCCGACTACATCTATCACAATGTCGGAGACGATTTCAGGCTCACGGGCCCAAGTGGGGAACTGATGGCCTTGTCTAAACAGGACAAGCGATACGAATCACGGGCGGTCACTGGCAAGAACGCGTGGGGGAAGGAATATCAGTTGCTCTTTCCGGGCTGGCATTACTTTGAAAACGCAAATACCTCTGCCCCGGTGGCTGAAACCATCCGCGGCGCGTTTGTCCTTGCCGGAAAGGACCAGACGGACAACAGATACATGCACGTAGCCGTCCCGGGTGGGATTGCGCGGGAGTACACGTCCGCCGAAGCACCGCCGATCCTCGAGGTTGCGAAGGGCTACGACAAGAAGAAAGCTAAGGTCTTCACGATCAGACAGACGGGCGAATGCTGGAAGCGGCCCTTCATTGTTGCCTACGAGCCCTCGACGAATGAGAAGTCCGCTATCGAGAGTATCGATACGATCGCGGACGGAGACAAAGTCGTGGGGGCGCGGATCGTCTCGAAAATCGAAGATGCGCGGGTAACGGATGTAATCGTCGCGCAGGATGAAGCACAAAGGACGTACGGAGATGCCGCGAGCGGTTTGAGTTTCAAGGGTCGTTTCGCGATCGCCCGCACGCGTGAGAGCGCCGCAGGAACCGAGCTGACGCTCTATATTGGCGACGGCCAGGAATTGGCTTACCGCGGACACGTACTCAAGGCACGGGATGGAAAAGGATACCTGAGCGTAAAGCTTGACAAACCCAATCGCTGACCCACGAACCCGAAACACTCGTCAACCTTGGTGTATCAAAACAGCCGATCAATTCCTGGAAGAATGTCTCGCCGGAAGAATTTGTGAAAGTTGCGGCCGGATCCGAAACGGATGGGCCCGATCCAGCGGGTGCATCAGTAACACCACGCGGCCAAAAGAAGGGAGCCAGGCCGATCACGCCACGCATGTCGTGGGCGAACAACCCCAGGGCCAGCACCTTCACGAACAAACCGGTGGCGGCGTCGAGCAGCCCCATGATCTTGCCGACGGGATAGCGGACCGGGTCCAGCAACGTGCTGACCAGTGTCATCGTGCGGACGCGATACTCATTGCGAACGGCGGTCATGCTGGCGGTGGAGTCGACATGGGGGAAGTAACATCGATAGCGAGCCGCTCGCTACGAAACAACGGCGAAGCATGTAGAGGACAATTCGTTACTGCGAAACGTCGTCGAAGATAATCCTCATGGTGAATATTTTCTCGTCGATCAGTTCCGGTTGAAGGCAAACACCCAGTTCGCGGGCATACTCGACGGCGATGGCCAAGCCCATGCCGGCGTGGCCGGCGCTGCGGTCAGGGGATTTGGTCCAAAGCGGATCGAAAATCCGCGACAGATCCTCGGCGGCTAGCGCCGGAGCTGCGTTGCTGATCGACAGCGTGACCGGCCGGGTCGGTCCTAGTTCGATCACGATTTGCGAACCCTCCGGCCGATGCAGCATCGCGTTATTCAGCAGGTTACTGATTAATGCCGAAAGCAATTCCGGCTGAGTTTGCACTTGGACGCTTTCATCCAGTCGCAACTCAATCGGTCCGAGGTTGGCGCCCGAAGGAGTGACGAGCCCTCGCAAGAGCGACGCCAGTGGCACCGTTTCGATCGGAGGGCGTGCAGGCTCCTGGGTCAGCCGGGCCAACTCCAGCAGGCGTTCCACCAGCCGGTGCATCCGCACCGAAACGGCGAGGATGTCGCTCAGCGACGATTGCGTTTGCTGAGGGTCCGGCCACTTAAGGGCAACTTCGGCGTTGGCCCGGATGGCAGCCAGCGGGGTACGGAGCTCGTGGGCTGCGTTGGACGCGAAACGCCGCTCGCGTGTAAAGGCTTCTTCGATCCGGTCGAGCGACTGGTTGAGTGCCTGGCTGATCGGCAACAGTTCGGCCGGCCCGACGGAGGTGGAAAACCGCTCGGCAAGGTTCCCCGCGTGCAGCCGGCCGGCCCGTTGCGACATGTCGTCCAGTGGCTGCAGCGTACGTTTGGCGATCGACGGAATCAGCAACGCGATAATGCCCACCATCGCCAATAGCGATCCGACCAGAACCAACCCCATCCACCGCAGCGTCGATGACATCAACACGGTGTCACGGGCGACGGCGAGGAAGACGGCTTTGCTTTCGGGGGCCATGGCCAAAGGCTGTCCGTCGTCCAGATCGAGGTGTGGCGTGAACATCAGCACCACCACTCGCCCCGATCGGCCGTCGGGCAGCGTAACCGGTCGACCGGCGAATGTCGGCTCGATCGATCGATCGAACGCCTGCTTCAGCGAACTTGATCGCACCAGCGATTCCCCAGCCTCATCGTACACTTCAAAATAGCTCGGATTCATCTGCCGGCGGAACTCTGTCATCGATTCGTCACGCTCGTCCAGTTCCATTTTTCCGTGATCAACCTGCACCAACGCTGCGACCGACTCGGCCGCCGTGCGGAGCGATACATCAAACTGCTGGATCAACCGCGAGCGGGTAAGCGCGAAGATCGCTGCAAACGTAACGCTGCCAACGAGCAGCACCGCGACGACCAGCGATCGCGTCAATTTCCCGCGGATCGTACTCACTCCAACCCCCTGGCGATGATGTACCCTTGCCCTCGCCGGGTTTGGATAAGCGATTCGCGATCGGGGGTGTCGATCTTGCGACGTAATGCGCAGATGGCCGAGTCCACCACATTACTCATCGGCTCGGCTTGGGCGTCGTACACCTGGCTTTCGATCTCCGCCCGCGATACGACCTTGCCGCGTTGGCGGACGAGGAACTCGATGATCGAGTACTCGCGTGGAGCCAGCAAGACCGCGACGCCTTCACGCGTCACCGTTTTCGCCATTAGGTCGATTGTCAGCGGGCCGACCCGAAGCACTGACGACAGCGTCTCCCGCCCGCGGCGGAGCAACGCCTCGACGCGGGCCAGCAGTTCGTCGAACGAAAACGGCTTGACCAGATAGTCGTCAGCCCCGCTGCGCAGACCGGCGATGCGATCGAGCACGGTGTCCTTTGCGGTGAGCAGCAGCACGCGGCCCTCCGATCCACCGTCGCGAAGCTTCCGCAGCAGCGAGAGGCCGTCGAGCCCAGGCAGCATGATGTCGAGCACGATCAAGTCGAACGGCGTTCCCTGCGCCATCCACAGCCCGGTCTTACCGTCGCTGGCCTGCTCGACGGCGTAGCCGGATTTGGTCAACCCCGCGACAAGCGGATTGCGCAGTTCCGGCGAATCTTCTATGACGAGTAATCGCATCATCGGTCTGAATCATAACAGGGCGAGGGGCCATGTCCGACCCCTCGCCACTCATCCACAATCCTGATCCAGACGGTTACCTCATGTCTCCGTCTTTCTTGTCGTGTTCGCCATCATGGTCGCCGTCATGGTCGCCATCCTGATGCTCATGTTCCACCTTGTCGGCAGTGATCGTGCCGGCGGCGTCAATCTTCAACTCGCGGTGTTCTTTGCCGATCTCAACATCGACTTCGTAAAACGTCTTCCCGCCGGCCTTCACCAGGTTGGCTTCTTCGATCTCCGCGGTGGCGTACTTGGCTTTGACGGCGTTGGTCACTGCCGGCGGAAGCGTCTTGGCTTCCACCTCAGTTTCTTCTTCAATGACCTCGCCAGTCTCGGTGACGGTGACGGAGTGATCCACGTTGGCCACTTCAAACTCGGCTTCGTAGACGGTCTTGCCGTCTTCGTTTTCTTTCTTGACCTTCTCCAGTTTGCCCGTACCGACGGCCGACGTGATCGCCTTTTGCACGGAAGCGGGCGCGGCGTTCAGTTCGACCTTATTTTCGTTCCACCCATGCCGATTCGACGAGCACCCGGCCGACATGGCGAGAATCATCGCCAACAGCTTCTTAGAATTCTTCATGACACTATCTCCTTCGTGAACTTTCTTTCCCCGATACCCACCATGGGCACCTGACCAACGGACGATAAGATAACCGACATGACGGCTCGATTACGGAACTCCCCTCAAACCAAGATAGTGTCTTATAAAGCCGCTCCGTTCCCCCCTGCCGCAAACGTATTGCTTCCGCCTCTAACGCCTGATCGCAAAGAAGCTCCCTCCGTGCGGGCTTTTCACGCCGGTCTTGATCACCTTTGGCGGTGGCGGCGGGACGTTCATCTGCTGGAGCTGCATAAGTGACGGCAGCGACGTGCAGAGGTTCATGCCGAACGCCATGGCCTGCTGGTACGGTCCGCAGTCGTGATATTCCGGCGTGATGTGCGACAGGTCCGGCTCGCGACTCTTTTTGATCGCCATGACCATCACCTCGGGCTTTCGTCCGTTTCGTTCGTGCCGAAAAGGCCGAAGAATGCGTTGGCCAAGGCGGGCGCTGCCGTGGCAATCACCGGGTCTGTATAGCTGGCCAGGTCGTAAAACAGGTGGGCGATCACCGGCTTCTCGTACGCCACGATGCCCTGCCAAATCTTCGGGGGAATCGGCCGTTTCTGCGAAGCCATGATCTGGGCGATCCGCTGCATTTCGTTGTCGCATTCCAGGCCGTTGAGCAGGAGGCTCGCCGCGACCACCTGTCCATTGCGTCGCCAGAACACGATGCCGGCGGTCTCGCCCACGCCGACCCATTCCACGTCCAGCGGGGGCAACTCCGGAATGTCCACCTTGGAGCGGAACCATCGCTCTCCCTCCCGCGCCTTCAGCAGGCTCTTTCGGAACGACTGACACAGGAAGCCGTCGTCCTGCAAGTTGAGGTTCATCCCCGGCCGTGCGCTTTTGGCCGCGGGCGACGTGCCCAGGTAGAAATGCATGCCTCGGACGACTGACATGGTGGCATGATACCCCGCGGCGCCCAACATGAGAAGGCATCGCCAGCACTATGTCATCAGCCTGTGCGCCGGTGGTGCCACGGGTGTGGCGGAGGCCAACGCATCGATTCCCAAGCGCACCCGATTTCAGGTTGCCTCAGACGACAACGGTCCTACAATATCGCGTACCGTATCCGCCGGCCGGGTGGTCGGTGGCGGAACTCACCTCCAGCAGCAGAACAAGGAGAAGGTCATGAAGCGATCGCATATTCTGGCGTCCCTGGCTCTCGGGCTGTGCCTCAGCGCACCGGCCATCGCCTGCAACACGCTCGACGACGGCTATCTCAGCAAAGTCGACACGGCCAAGAAGCAACTGGTCGTCACCAAGGGCGACACCAAGCAGACATTCACCGCCGCCGACAAGACGGTGGTGACGGTCAACGGCAAAGCCGCGACGCTGGCAGACCTCAAGGCCGGCGACAAGGTGACAGTCGACTACGAAACCGCCGACGACGTGGTTGCCATCAAGGTCTCCCGCGAGACGTAAGCGGTCGGACCGATTCGAGGTTTGCTAAACAGGGACAAAGCCCACGGAGACGAACTCCGTGGGCTTTTTGTGTCGCACCACTTGCCGACCGGCGCCGGTTTCCCTTCGTGCAGGTCGTGCAGCCAGTTGTTCATCTTCAGATAATACGGGGCGTGCGCGTTGCCCGCGCCACCATGGTTGGCGCCGGGTTCCACGACCAACTGCTTGGGCGAGGAAATCTGGTTGAACGCGGCAATCACGCCTTCGGGCGGGCAGGTTTCATCGATCGCGCCGACGCCCACCCGCACCCGGCAGGTGATGCGCGAAGCGAAGTTCATCAAGTCATAGTACCGTCCGGCGGCGCGGACCATGGCGGCGTCCTTATCCTTGAGGTTGAAGTACCAATTCGGCCATCCCCCCGCACCTTCACCTGCATCACGCCGAACCCCGATTCGGTGTTGTGGAAAGTCACTCGCTCGATCAGGCCCGAAAGAGGTTCGAGTCCATTGGGCTGGGATTGATCCGCCTGCTCTGATATGAAACGAATTAGACTGGCTCCGCATTCGGGGGGCAATTTACAGGGCGGGTAGTACTATGCAGATGATGGAAAGCAAATCCTTTAAGCCCATCCAGCCCCGCCTCTATACGCTGGGTGTCTTCCTCATCAGTGGCCCCATTGATGCGAAATTCATTAAGAAGCATCCTGAGGTGTCCCGCACCATTCAGATTCGGGGCGATCAAACTTTGGAAGACCTGCACAACGCCATCTTTGATGCCTATGAACGATCGGACCAGCACATGTACGAGTTCCAGTTCGGCAAGGGGCCAATGGACCCGAACGGATCGAGGTACGTTCTATCTTCAAACTTTCAGAGCGGCGTCGGAGCCGATACTCCTCCAGCGGGCCGGGTGGATCAGGCAACCCTCGACTCGCTGATGCTGAAAGTGGGGAGCCAGTTCGGCTACTGGTTTGACTTCGGCGACGACTGGTGGCATCAGATCAATGTCG
>JANMES010000023.1:0-162555 GCA_031377185.1 Phycisphaerae bacterium | reverse complement strand
TAATGCCATTCAGTTAAGCCGCAACTCCGCGCCGTGGCTGTGTTTACAACATTCGCGCAAGATGTGACCTCCTGTTAGGCTGATGGTGCTTAATGTCACCAACCCACAGGAGGCCACGGATGGCCAGTATCGCCCGTTCGCTGCAGCGGATCAAGAACCGGTCATTAGCGCTGGAGGGCGTGCTCGAACCCGATGCCGCCGAGCGGGTGTTTCGAGAGCACGGGCACGAGTGGCGGGAGCGGGAGCTTCCGCCGGCGACCACGCTCGATCTGTTCATTCGGCAGGTGATCGACGGCAACGTTTCCTGCGGCGCTGTGCGACACGGGGCCGACGAAGCGTTCACCGGTGGGGCGTACTGTCAGGCACGGTCGCGGCTGCCGCTGGCGGGAATCACCGGGGTGTGCATGACGGCGGCGCGGCAGGTGCGGGTGGCGTACGAATCGGACGGGCCACCGCTCTGGCATGGGCATCGCACGTTTCATGTGGATGGCACGAGTTTCTCCATGCCCGACACCCCCGCGTTGCAGCAGACCTTCGGCCAGCCCGGCGGGCAGAAGCCCGGGTGCGGCTTTCCGGTGGCTCACCTGCTCGTATCGTTCGACGCCGCCACCGGCATGCTGCTGGACGCGGTCCCCGCTCCGATGCGGACGCACGATCTGCGTGACGTCCGCTGGATTCACCGGCATCTGAACACAGGCGACGTGCTGATCGGCGACAAGGCGTTCGGTTCATGGGCGCACATGGCGATGCTGCAACAGGCGGGATTGCACGGGGTGTTCCCGCTGCACCAGCGACGGCCGACCTGCGGGGCGTCCGACCGGATCGAACGCTGGCCCAAACCACCGCTCAAACCGGCGTGGATGAGCGGACAGGAGTTTGACGCCCTGCCGAATGAACTGAAGGTGCGGGTGGTGCGCCGCACCATTCATCGCCGGGGCTTTCGGCCGATGACGGTGCATCTGGTGACGACTCTGCTGGACGAACAGACCTACCCCGCCGAGGAGTTGATCGAACTGGGCCGCGACCGGTGGTTCGCGGAACTGAACATCCGACACTTGAAAACGACGATGGGCCTGGACGTGCTCAAGTGCAAGAGCGTCGACGGGGTGTTGAAGGAACTGGCGGTGTTCTGCCTGGTGTACAATCTGGTGCGGGCGGTGATGCTCGATGCGTCGTCGGCCCAGGGAGTGAGCGTGGACCGGATCAGCTTCGCCGATGCGTTGGCTCACCTGCGTCACGGCCGAGGTATGTCAACGCCGGTGCGATTGATGACTAACCCGCTCCGCCCGACTCGCCGCGAACCGCGTGCGATCAAACGCCGGCCCAAGGAATACGACCGACTGAACAGGCCGAGAGACCAGATGCGAAAAGCCCTGAAATACCAAGAGAAAGCGGCTTAACTGAATGGCATTAAATCGCGTCCCGTTTAGATTTCTAGGACTCCGGCATACCGGCGACCTGTTGCATCCGGCGATTTTCACCGCATGGCCTGGTCCAACAATTCAATACTCTCCGCGAGTGCTTCCTCAACTTCTTCCTCTGTTTCCGCAAATGCTGCCTTGCGGAGTTCGGGAAGGGTGACGTTTTTGAATTCCGGGTATTGGCCGAATGCTTCGGCGATTGCCCGACGGTTTTCCGGTTCTGGATCGCGGAGGTACGGAAGCAAGTCGAGCAATCGAGCCGCAGCGGCGCGACGAACGCTGTCGGTTGCGGCCGCTTCTCGCTTGACCTCTGATTCCAGGGATTTCCCCTTTTCGGACAGTAACTTTCGCCAGGTCTTCTCGCCGAAATCACCGACGCTATGTACTTCCAAATAACCCGTGCCGCTGGCAATGCTGGCAATCAGCCCGGCGATATCTGGCTTGTCGAGCACATCCGGTGCATTCAACAACTCATACAGAAACGGAACCGCCGCGGCCGTCGCTGGATAGACGGTGCCTTGGTGCCAGATGTTTCCAAACAATTCGTTGAGGGCGTTTTGTCGCCTCTTCTCGTTGCGCGATGCCAACGCGCGAAGCAGTTCGGGAACGTCTCCGGCGCTTCCATACGCATGACGGAGGGATGCCCAATCGATGGAGTCGAGGCCGTCCAACATGAAATGCTCCCTTCGCTTATTCTCCAGAAATTGATCGGAGGGGCCTTGCGAATCAGCGCACCGGCCGCGACACCGATAATACCAATTCACCACTGACTGCGACAAGCTTGGATGACCGCCCCCGACTATCGCAACCTGAAGACAATCCGCGATTAGTACAATCCCCATCCCCCGCCGATTTCGCCTATAATGCCTGCATGCCCCTTCCGTTTCGATCCAGTCGTCGCCGGTATCTCGAATACCGGGCTCATCTTAAGCAAAGGCATCTCGAACTGAAAAAGTCGGGAGTAGTCGAAGCGCCATCCCGCGAATGGGGAGGAGAACCCCGGCGGTATGGGCCGCGGTCGCGGTCGTTTATTGTCCTTTTGAAAGAGTTCTGGAAGCTGATGGCCGGGTATCGCAAGACGCTATTTCTGGTGCTGATGGCACTGGGGCTATCAACCATGCTCGGGCTGGTGCCGCTGTACGGGACGAAGATTGTGTTTGACAGCGTGCTGCGCGAAAAACCGCTTCCACCGCA
Source organism: Phycisphaerae bacterium (assembly GCA_031377185.1). GTDB lineage: Bacteria > Planctomycetota > Phycisphaerae > Tepidisphaerales > Tepidisphaeraceae > JANMES01. The sequence goes on along the minus strand of JANMES010000023.1, from coordinate 159,940 downwards.
GGTACCGGCGTGGATTCCGCTGCCACATGAACCGCGGGCGCTCCTGACCACGATCGCGATCGTGATGGTGGTGCTGGCGGCGATGTCGGAATGTGTCGGGCTTTGGAGCCGGTGGCAAACCACGCGGATGACCAAGCGGGTGCAGGTGGCGGTGCGTAAACGCGTGTTCGATCACGCCGTTCGTCTGCCGCTGCACCGCGTGTACGAGCTTAAGAGCGGCGGCGTGGCGTCGATCCTTCGCGAAGACGCCGGCGGCGTGGCGGAACTGATCTTCTCCATGTTCTACAACCCTTCGCGGGCGATCGTGCAGCTGATCAGCATCGTCGTGATCCTTGCCTGGACCGACTGGCGGCTGCTCCTCGGCTCGCTGCTGCTGCTGCCGACGGTGTGGATGACGCACCGCACGTGGATCGGTCGAATCCGCCCGATCTTCCGCGACATCCGCGCCAGCCGGCAAAAGATCGACAGCCACGCGACCGAAGCGTTTGGCGGGATGCGCGTGGTCCGCTCCTTCAGCCGCCAACGCGCCGAGGCGGGCAACTTTACGCGCAACGGCCATATGATGGCGCGGCAGGAAATCTTCGCCTGGTGGTGGATGCGCGGCGTGGAATTTTTGTGGGGCATCATGATCCCCGCCGCGTCGGCCGTCCTGCTTTGGTGGGGCGGAAACCGGGTGATGACCGACGCAGCCAAGCTCAACGCCGGGCTGATCACCGCGAAGCAGGCGCTGACCGTTGGCGATTTGGTGATGTTCCTGTCCTACCTCGCGATGCTGCTCGGTCCGATCGCGGCGCTGGCGGGGAGCGCAACGGCACTGCAGAACAGCCTGTCGGGCCTGGATCGCGTGCTCGATCTACTGGCCGAGCCGCGCGAGATGCCCAGCCAGCCGGGTGCGATGGTGGTCGATCGGACAAAAGTCGCCGGTCAGATCACGTTTGAAAACGTTTCGTTTACCTACAAAAGTTCCACCACCAAGCCCACCGACGAGCCGGCCAAGGCGGTGTTGAACGAGATTTCGCTGGAGGTTCAGCCGGGTGAAACCATCGCATTGGTGGGTCCAAGCGGTGCGGGCAAGACGACGCTTTGCAACCTAGTCGCGCGGTTCTACGATGCGACCAGCGGCCGGATCATGCTGGACGGCGTGGACCTGCGCGACATCACCGCCGACAGCTACCGCCGGCTGCTGGGCATCGTGGAGCAGGATACGTTTTTGTTCGACGGAACGATCGCCGAGAACATCGCCTACGGCCGGCGCGGCGCAACGCCCGAGGAAATCGCCCAGGCGGCCAAATTGGCCAACGCGCATGAGTTCATCGAAAAGCTGCCTGAGAAGTTCCAATCCATCATCGGCGAGCGTGGCGTGAAACTCTCCGGCGGGCAAAGGCAACGGCTGACGATCGCTCGGGCGATCCTGGCCGATCCGAAGATCCTTATCCTGGATGAAGCCACCAGCAATCTTGATACCGAGAGCGAGCGGCTCATCCACGGCAGCCTGCAAACCCTGATGCGCGACCGGACCAGTTTCGTCATCGCCCACCGGCTGAGTACGATCATGGATGCTGATCGCATCGTGGTGCTGGAGAACGGGCGGATCGTCGAAGTCGGAAGGCACGAAGACCTGATGAACGCCAGCGGGCGGTATCGGCGGATGGTCGATCTGCAAACCAGCCCCCCGCCATCGCCAGAGCCGCGGAAGGTGGTCGCTCGGCCGCATCATTCACATTCAAAAGATGAATGAACGCAGAGACGCAGAGACGCAGAGAAAACAATCCGATTCTTCTCTGCGCCTCTGCGTCTCTGCGTTCATTCTTTCTTCTGATATATTCAAGGCATGATCCGTATCACGCTTACCCTGCTCCTGCTTATCACCGCCACCGCATTGGCGGCCGATCCGAAAGAAGACGATCTGCGGCTCGACAAAGCGTCGATCCCCTTCCACAAGGGCACGGTCGTTGCTCACTCGTGGCTGTCGTTCGTTCCGCCGATCCGGTATTCGGACGACTACATCACCAAGGCGACCATCGGCGCGGGGTATTGCTTCGCCGACAACCATTCGCTCAACATCAACGCCCACGGCATGGTGATCGACCAGGAAGGCGGTGAAGCGGCCCAGGGGAGCGAACTGTCGATCATGGGCCGATACCACTTCTTCAACCGCGAGAAGTTGACCGTCTATTTTGATGGCGGCGTCGGCTACACATGGCTGGACAGCCCCCAGCCCAAGGGCGGCACGACTTACAACTTCAACCCGCTGGTCGGCTTCGGGGCGGGGTATCAGTTGCGTGAGAATCTCTGGCTCATCGGCGGGGCAAGGTATTTCCACATGTCCAACGCCCGCCAGCACGGCGGCGAGAAAAACCCGGGATACGACGGCGTGGAATGCTATTTGGGTGTGCTGATCACGCTGAATTAAGTCAGATGCGAGTGTGGCGTCATCCTGAGCGGTACTCCGCGAAGGATCTCGCCCCGAATCCAAAGCAAGATCCTTCGCGGAGTACCGTTCAGGATGACACGTTTATAGCTCCTTTGGTGTGACAATCTGCACTTCTAAGAGAAATTCCGACGCCAGCCTAGGTGCTCCCGTGACAAACGCGCGGAAATTCAATACAGTCCCGCCACCAACCGCACCATGGGCCGCGCCGGACGCGTCGGTCAGTTGAACTCGAACTCACTTTGCTCCTATCGGAGACGGCCGAATGCGGAACGTCGTATACTTTTTTGGCCTTTTGGCAGCCACGCTGGCGGTGCTGTTCGGCGTGCGGCTGATCGACATCCATTTCCAAGCCAACCAGATCTTGTCGGTGATGATCTTTTCCATGTTCATCTACGGCACGCTGCTGTTCGGCGATTTTCGACTGGCGTTTGCCTTCGGCGGAATCGCCCTTTTGATGGCGCTTAACCTGCTTACGGTGCCAGGGTTTACCCAAGCTGCCAACCTGAAGGTCATCATCTTCCTGGTGGGCATGTTTCTGGTGATCGGCTTTCTGGAAGAGAACCAGTTTTTTGAACACATCGTCAGTTGGATCGTAGCCCGTGTCGGCCCGCGCCCCAAGGCGCTGCTGCTGGTGCTGATGATCATGGCCTCGGTATCGGCGGCGCTGGTGGATGAAGTGACCAGCATCCTGTTCATGACCGGCACGATGCTGCACCTGACGACCAAGTACAAACTCAACCCGATCCCGTTCATCATCATGCTGGTGTTCGCCACGAACATCGGCTCGGCGGCCAGTTCGATCGGTAACCCGATCGGCGTGATGATCGCGCTCAACGCGGGCTTTAGCTTCATGGAGTTCCTGCGGTGGAGTGCCCCGATCGCGCTGGTCGTGAACGTCGTGACGTACTTCATCTGCCGTTGGTGGTTTGCCGATTCGTTTAGGGCCTTCAGCGAAGCCGTCCACGCGGAATACGCCGCCAAACACCAGATCGCCGCTCAAGGGAAAGAGGCTTCTGCTTCCGACGAGGGCGACGAACGGCCTCTCGGGGATGACTTCTTCAGTGAAGGTGCCAGCAACGAGATCGAAGGCTTCGACAGCAAACGCAGCAATTTGATCTGCTGGGCCGTGTTCCTGCTGACCATCAGCATGCTGTGTACGCACGGCCTGACCGAAAAGCTGCTCGGCCATGCCACCGGGAGCGTGCGCGAGACGGTTCTGCAGATCACCAAGAACGGCGAAAGCGGCGAGTCATCGATTCACGGCCTTCCGGCGGGCATCGAAAAGTACGAACCCGGGCTGATCGGCAAAACGCTCGCAGACGGCTCGGTCATCAAGCGTATCGAATTGGGCCTTGGCGAAGGCACGATGATGATCGGCACGGCATTGTTCATGGGCAGTATCGTGCTGCTACTGAGGCGCGAGCGAGCCAGAGAGTTGGTGGAGCGGCGGGTCGATTGGTGGACGCTGACTTTCTTCATGATGCTGTTCGCCTCCGTCGGCACACTGGAACACACGGGCGTGACCAAGGTCATCGCCGAGAAATTGATCCACAGCACCGGCGACAACCAGTTCCTTCTGATCAACATTGTCGGATGGTCGACCGGATGGCTTAGCGCGTTCCTCGATAACGTACTGGCGGTCGCGACGTTCATGCCCGTGGTCCATGACGTTCGCACGACCTGGGCGGCCCAGCACCCGACGGCCGCAGCATATCCCGAATCCATCTACTGGCTGATGCTGTTCGGCGGGACATTCATGGGCAATATGACCGTCATCGGCAGCACCGCAAACATCATTGCTGTGGGCATGCTGGAAAAACGCGGGCACGGGACGATCCCATTCCTATATTGGTTCAAGATTGGATTGATCGTGTCGATCGTCAGCATGTTGATCGCCACAATGCTACTGGGCGCCCAAACCCAATGGTTCACCCAACCGCTGTTGCCGCCACCAACACAACCGGCGGTAGCGACCCATTAGCCGTGGTCAAATCCGTGGTAGAATGCCTGACAGGCTAAGGTGGCAGGCTTTTCGTGTGCTATGATTGAATCGTCCGTGCTGGGTGTTGGATAAAGGAACGTTTATGAACCCCAAAGTCCCCGAAGGATCGCTCCCCACCGTCGATATCGGCCAGCAACTCCGCTACCTGATGGGCGACACCGGAGGCCTGAACGAAGCGCTCGGCGGATATCGCATCAAGGTGTATCACACCCGCATGTTCCCGTGGGATGAGGTGTTTAAGACGCTGCTGTACCGCGATTTCAAAGTCTACGTTACGCGCCACAAGGCGGACATCTACATTGAGGCTACGCCCTGAGCAAAAAGGCAGGGTGGTCTTCGCCCACTGTGGTACGAATGCGGTGGGCGGCGCTCACCCTGCGTTAGCGATTCGCGACCAACGACCGATCCGGAACCCGAGCTTCTTTGATACGCTTGTCACATGCCGACAAGCTCACCAGCGCCACCAGCACAAGTAACGTCCAACGCATCACGCACCTCCAAAAGTTTGTTCCAACCGATCGGCCAGAGATTTCAGTAATCGGCCCTGCCCGAGTCTGTCTTCCAGCAGCCGCTGACCCGCCGCGCCCTTCGCTGTCAGTGATTCGCTGGAGGCGTGAATGATCGCCCGTAGCGTTTCCACCGCGCCGGTCACATCGCCGTGACGGATTTGCCAGCCAAAATCGCCGCCCGTCATTAGATCAGCGATATGCGACGGCGAAGGACCGAGAAACAGCACCGGCCTGGCAATCGCCATCGCGCCGTAGATCTTGCACGGGTGAACGATGCCCACCATCGGCTCGCCGAGCGAGACGACATGCACATCCGCCGCCCGCAGGGAGTATTTGAGTTCCTCCAGCGGCTGATACGGCAGGCAAACGATATTGCTGATCGCATGATCGACCACAAACTGCTCGATGCTCTTCTTGCCCAACCCACCGCCGACGAACAGGAAGCGGACGGCCGGGTCGTCTTTGAATGCCAGCGTCGCTTGCAGCAGCGTATCGAGCGGGTTCGACGGGCTGTGGTTGCCGCTGTACATGATGACGAATTTGTCGATCAGGCCGTGACGGACGCGGAAGGGATTTTCTGGTCCCCTCGCCCGGTACTCCGGGAGAGGACTAGGGTGAGGGTTCTGTTGATTTGCGAGCATGTCGACAGAACTAGCAGAACCCTCATCCCCGCCCTCTGCCGGAGCACCGGGCGATGGAGCGAGCACCAAGTGCTCCTCATGCGGCCATGGCGGGAGGGCGAGCAGTTTGCTGTCCGGCACGAACCGCTTTTTCAGCGACTCGGCCATGAACCGGTCGAGTGTGATGATGAGCGACGATCGTTTCAGGATGAACCGATTGACCGCCTCAATCAGCCGGGCGGTGAAATCGGTTGGTTTGAGTTTGCCGAGCGCATAAAGCTGATCCGGGTTCAGATCCATCGCCCAATACACGATCGGCACCCGACGGATCAATCCCGCCACGCCGGCGACCAGCCCGATCATCGGCGGGGACGTGCTGAAGAAGACGCCTTCGAGGTTCGGCGTGAACAACATGACCCAGAAGCTCTGGATCATGAACGACGCCGTGCCGATCAGCCGGGTGAGGATGGATTTCTTGCCGAACGAGGCGAACCGAAACCGACGTACGTCCGCCCCGCCGCTGGTTTCGCGTCGGGGGAACCGCTGCGTCGGGTCTTCGTACCCGCGGTCCTGTGTGTAGACGCGCACATGATACCCGCGGCCGGCCATCTCCTTGGCCACGTCCGCCATGAACTGCCCGACGGCGGCGGGGTCGGGGATGAAGGTTTGGGAGATGATGAGGAGAGTTTTTGCCATGAATTAACCACGGAGACACTGAGACACGGAGGCGCGCCTTTCAAACAAACGCCGCGCGGCAAACGACGACATAACAAAGAGCACCCATCAGCACGGTTTCAGGAACCGTTAATCTGACGAGCGCGCCTGCGTGTCTCCGTGCCTCCGTGGTTCACTTCTTATTCTTCGTGTACCAATCAATCGTCTTCCGCAGCCCGTCTTCCAGCGACGTCTGCGCGACGAAGCCGATTTCTGCTTTGGCTCGTGACACATCCAAACACCGCCTCGGTTGGCCGTCGGGCTTGGTGCTGTCCCAGGTAATCTTACCTTCGAAGCCGACGATCTTGGCAACCAGTTCTGTCAGATCCTTGATCTTAATCTCCCGGCCGGAACCGAGGTTCATCGGTTCGGGGCTGTCGTACTTCTCCATTGAATCGACAATCCCACGGGCGCAGTCTTCCACATACAAGAACTCACGGCTGACCTGCCCGGTGCCCCAGGCGACAATTTCGTTATCGCCCCGGTTCTTGGCCTCCACGCATTTGCGGATCAGTGCCGGGATCACATGGCTGGTATGCAAATCGAAATTATCCCGCGGCCCGTACAGGTTCACAGGCAGCAGGTAAACCGCGTTCAGGCCGTACTGCTGGCGGTACGATTGGCACATCACCATAAGGGCTTTTTTCGCCACGCCGTACGGAGCGTTGGTTTCTTCGGGATAGCCGTTCCAAAGATCGTCTTCCTTGAACGGGACCGGCGTGAACTTGGGGTAGGCGCAAATCGTGCCCACTTGCAGAAACTTCTTCAGCCCGTGCTTGCGGGCCGCCTCGATCAAGTGCATGCCCATCGCCATGTTGGCGAAGAAGAACCGCCCCGGGTTGTCGCGGTTGGCACCGATCCCACCGACCTCGGCCGCGAGGTGCAGGACAATCGTGGGCTTCTGGTCCATGTACATCTTCTCGACGGCGGCCTCAGCAGTCAGATCGACGTCTTTCTTACGCGGGATGTACAGGTTGGTGTATCCGCGCTGCTTGAGCAGTTCGCAGACGAACGAGCCGAGGAACCCAACCCCGCCGGTGATGATAATTTTGTTGGATTTGGGGATCATGAGTTGTTAGTTGCTAGTTGTTAGTTGCTGGTGTCGTCCACTAACAACTAGCAACTGATTTAAGCTTTATGCGTTGCAATCAACTTCTCGCGCTTGGCCAGTTCCCAGTCGGCGGCAGTCATCATTTTGGCTAGTTCCTTGAAGGTGACTTTAGGCTTCCAGCCGAGTTGTCTAGTCGCCTTGGCAGGGTCGCCCAGGAGCAAATCCACTTCTGCCGGCCGGAAATACCGGGGATCGATGCCGACGTACTTTTCCCAGTCCAGCCCGAGATGGCCGAACACTTCGTCGAGAAATTCTCTCACGCTGTGGGTTTCGTTGGTCGCTACGACGTAATCTTCCGGCTTGTCCTGCTGCAGCATCAGCCACATCGCCTCGACATAATCGCCGGCGAAGCCCCAGTCGCGCTTGGCGTCGAGGTTGCCGAGGAACAGCTTTTCCTGCAAACCTTCCATGATCCGCGTCGCCGCCCGGGTGATTTTGCGAGTCACAAAGGTTTCACCCCGGCGAGGTGATTCGTGGTTAAACAAAATGCCATTGCACGCGAACATGCCGTAGCTTTCGCGGTAGTTCACGGTCTGCCAATAGCTGTAGACCTTCGCGCAAGCATAAGGAGATCGCGGATAGAACGGCGTGGCCTCCGTCTGCGGGGTTTCGACCACCTTGCCGTACATTTCGCTGCTGCTGGCCTGGTAAAACTTGGTCGGTTGGCGGGTGTCGCGGATGGCTTCCAGCAGGTGCATCGTCCCCATTGCGTCGGCCTGCACGGTGTAGATCGGCTGATCGAAACTCACGCGGACGTGACTTTGCGCGCCCAGGTTGTAAACCTCATCGGGCAGCACGCGGGTGAGGATCTCCCGTAAACCCATGCCATCGACGAGATCGCCGTAATGCAGATGCAGGCGGGCATCGGGATCATGCGGATCGCGGTAGAGGTGTTCGATCCGGTCGGTATTGAACGAACTGCTCCGCCGCACAATCCCGTGGACGTCGTACCCCTTCTCCAGAAGCAATTCCGCAAGGTACGAACCGTCCTGTCCGGTAATGCCCGTGACGAGTGCGACTTTTCTCTTGATGATGCTCATGAATCTCGGCTTTCTGCAAACACTTACGCAGCGAAAGTTACCGGCGCACTCCCACACATGCAACCGAACCCAGTGGTCGCGCGTATGATAAGTGGATAGAATACGAGAGGTTACCGAAAGGACGACCATGCAATTCAAGGGATGGATATGCAGCATGGGGATGCTGCTCGCAATAACGACCACACACGCCCAGGCTCAAAGCGTATTCGGTGGCGGGTCAACCGCTTTCGATCCGCAGGTCAGCGTGGTCAGCACCGGCGCGATCCTCGATGCCCAGCCCGCTGTCTCGAAAGACCTGAAGTATGTCACCATCACCGCCAGGCCGACGGTATCGCAACTTGTAGCGCTGCGACAGTTTCCGATCCCCTTGCCGGCGAATCTTGGATTTGTTGGAAGTGTTGCGCTGCAGAATCAGGCGATGAAGGAACGCGGTGTGATAATCGCCGGCGGCACTTTACCGACGCCCAGCCCGTTGGATCAGCGGGGAATGAACAAAATCGACTGACGTTGATTGTAATTTTGTGTCAGAAAACAAAGACCATGATGAACGCCAAGTCGCCAAGAGCGCCAAGATCAGAAAGAAGTGAGGACTTGATTCTGTATTTCCTGGCGTTTTAACTTGGCGCTCTTGGCGTCTTGGCGTTCATCTCCTATTCAAAAAGCGAAACAATACTATGAGCGAATCCACCCTCCCGCCGACGTCCGACTCCGCCACCCCACCTTCACCGAAAAAAAAGAGGGGCCGGCGCTGGCTCAAAGTCATCGGCGTGCTGCTGTTGATCCTCATCCTGCTGGTGCTGTGTGCGCCCATGATTATCAGCACCGGAGCAGTGAAAAACATCGTCGTCGGCAAGGTGAACGAACAACTCAATGGCCGACTTGAGATCGCGGACTGGTCCATCGGCTGGACGAGCGGCGTGAAGGTGACGGGCGTGAAGGTGTTCGACGAATCAAACACCAAAATCGCCGAGTTAAAGAGCTTTAGTACGCCACTTTCACTGATCGGCGCGGCACGCGGCAATATCGACTTGGGCGAAACCGTGGTCGATATCGAATCGTACAACGCAAGAATCGATAAAGACGGCCAGATCAACTTCGCCAAGCTCGCCAAGACTTCGCCAGCTCCCGCGAAAACGGAGGCCGGTCCGAAGGCGCCCAAATCCTCCGAATCGGACAAGGCATCGCCACTCCCGAAAGTTAAAGGCCACTTTAAACTGGTAGGACGCAACGGAACGGTGCAGCAGGAAGGAAAGCCGACTCTGTACGTCACAGCGATCGATGGGGACGCAACGATTCTCGACCTCAACCAACCAATTGCCCATAGCCTCAACATCGCCATGAAAGTCGGCGAGGCCGGCCAACCGGGGAATCTGTCGGTGAAAGGCACGGCGTCGGCGATCAAGAACGACGTGGTCGACCTCAACACCGCCAACATCGAAGAAGCCATCACCTGGCACGTCGATCTGTCGGCCGCCGCTCCGTTTATCCCGCCGAGCGCGGGGATTTCCCCAACAAACGGCACGACCGATGGGCAGATCAACTTCGTGATGAAAGACGGCAAGGCCGCCACGCTCAGCGGGCAGATCGACGGGAAGTCGATCGCCCTCACCGGCCCGGCACTCAAGGGTGATACATACAACACCAGCGTGTTCCAGATCGCGCTGGGCACGATCAACATCGCCCTGCCCAACGGCCTGGGCGATGTGAACGCGATCACAGTCAAAGCAGACAAACCGATCACCGCAACGTTCGATCAGGGTAGTGCATCCATCGACGTAAACCTGCCGCTGTCAGGCGTCATGAACTTGGCGGCCAAGAAGGCCCCGGGTACCGCGGGCAGCCTCGTCGTCGATGCGAAGGTCGATATCAAGAAACTGGCCGACGCCCTGCCGCACACCATCAAGCTGCAGGAGGGCGTGAAGCTCGCCAGTGGCAACTTCCACGAGCTTTTCAAGCTCACGATGACCGAACAGGTCGCGACGTTCGAGCAGACCGCCGACATCACCGATATCGCCGGCCAGAACAACGGCAAGCCGGTCAGTATCAAGCCTATCAACCTGACAGTCACCGGGCAGGTCGGCGAAAGCAAAACCGCCCTGCCGGGTGTGAAAGACCTGAAACTCAACCTGACCAGCGGCTTCGCCACCGCGAACTTCACTGCGGCCACGCTCGATCAGCTTAAAGGCGAAGCCAACGGCGAACTGGCGAAAGTGCAATCCGAGTTCGGGCAGATCATCGATTTCGGCAACATGAAAATGGCTGGCGCGTTCAATGTGACCACCAACACCCAGGCCGACCTGCAGGATGCATCCAAGCCCGCCAAGGCCACGCTCACCGCGACGCTGACGAACCTCCGCATCGACGGGCTGGCTGACCAGCCGGTGCAGGAGTCGCGGATTGCGGCCACGCTTGATGCCGACATCCTCCGCAGCGACACTGCAGTGCTGGGTGTGAAGAATGTGAAACTCACCGCTCAAGTTGGCGATGACGCTGACAGCCCCACCGTTAATCTATTGGCAACTGGCGACGCGGATTTCCAGAACGGCACTAACGTCTCGTACAACCTGCAGGAATGCCGCGTGGTTTTGGCGAAGCTTCAGCGAAAGTTTGGCCCATTGGTGAATGCGCTGCGTGACAAACCGGATCTGGGCTTAGGGACGCTCACCATCACGTCCGCCGGCTCGATGCAGCAGTCGGGGGACAACCTTACCGCCACCGTCAAATCGCTGGCGATCAACGAATCCAACGGCCTGATCGCGATCAACCAGGACGGCGAGCTGTCGGTGAAGAAGACCGGTCCTTCCGTCGCGCCGGCGGGCAAGATCAAGATCGACGCGGATCTGGTCAAACTCTCCGACGTGGTCCAGAAAGTCTCCGCCGGCAAGGCCAAGCTGCAAGTGAATGGCTCGGAGCAAAAACTCGCCAGCGGCAAGCTGACCGGCACGATCCAGTTGGCCAGCGCCACCGCGACCACCAACACCATCACCATCGACATGGCCGCAAACGACCTGTCGGTGCAAACCAAGGACGGCCCGAGCGAGCGGCAGTCGATCACGTTCGGCCTGAAAACGACCCCCGCAGCCGACTTCTCGTCGATCAGCGACACCCGCGTGTACGCCAAGGCTCCATTCGCTGACGTGCAGCTGAACGACGTTTCCGTCACCCTGCCCAAAGCTCCTTCGGACGCAAAGGGCCCGGCGTTGCCTGTGGTCAACGGCGCGAAGCTCACCGTCGACATCAGTGACGTCGGCCCGCTCAACTCGCTGCTGCAGGCCTTCACCCCGCCGGCGACTCAGCCGAGCGATGCGCCGATCACCATCCCCCGCGGCGCGGTTCAGATCACCGGCAACATCAGCCATGAAAACACCGCCACGGTGCTGAACATCCAGCACATCACCACCAAGGAACTTCGCCTGCAAAAGGGCCCGAACATCTACAAGGTGAAGGACATCGATGTTGCCCTGTCCGCCCGGGCAGACATCAGCGGCGATACGTCGCAGACGCTGGCCGAGCAGTTGCGCGAGATATCCGTCACCAGCCTGACGGGTCATCTGGGCTTAGCCGAGGTGACGATGCCCCAGCCGATCAAGATCACCACGCCGCTGGGTAAGCTCGCCGCGGCCGGCACGATCGCGATCAACGGCAACTCGCAGGATGCGACCAGCATGCTGGAAATCCTCGCCGGCAAGAAGTCCGGCGAACTGTACCCCTTCGCCACCGCCTACAACGCCAGGCTCGACCTCAGCACTACCGGCAACACCGTCACGCTGAAAGGGCCGATCGAGTTCAACGATTTCAAGGCGTTCGACGCGACCGGCGCGACGATCGTGACCGAACCCAAGATCGCCATCGCGCTCGACGTGTCAGCCGACACCGTCGCCCATAACGCCAAGTCCAATTCCATCCGCGTCGAAACCCCCGGCAGTGGCGCGGTGCAGTTGATCGTCACCGGCGGCGTGAACGACTGGGAAATCAAACGCCAGATGGACGGCGTCGTTGTCCGCTTCAACGGCGATTGGGACAAGCTCTGGCCGATCATCAAACCGCTCATCCCCGCCGACCAGCGGCAGCAGGTGGCCGACCTGGCGCTCGGCGGGAAGTTTGAGCGCGTCATCAACGTCAGCGGCAGTTACCCGGCCAATGTGCCGTTCAATGAGGGCATCAAGTCGTTGAACGCCGACGGATCGTTTGTCATCGCTACCGCCAAATGGCCCAGCAACGGCATTGACGCCAGCAATCTCGAAATTCCGTTTACGCTGAAGGATGGCATCCTCCGCACGGTCTACAACAAGCCCGAGGGACAGAACCTGCCGTCGCCGATGACAGTGAATACCGGCGAAGTGAACATCGGAAATCTCTCGATCGATCTCACTCAGCTCGACCCCCGGCTGACCGCCCCGCCGAACTACCTGTTTGCACGGAAGATCGCACTTAACAATGCGATCGCCGCCCAACTCGGCAAGCTGTCGCCGCTCTTCTTCGGCGCCGATAAAGCGAGCGGGCTGTTCAGCCTCACCCTCATCGAATGCAAGAAGTTACCGCTTAGCAAACTGGCAACCCTCAAAGTGCCAGAAAACGATGGAACCATCAGATCGACGTACAGCGTCGATCAATTGCAGATCAACGGCACGGTCGCCACGCTCATCGGCGCAATCAGCGAAACCGGCGATAGCCTTCGCGGTGACGTCAAGGACGCCACCATCGAAATCGCCAACGGAGAAGTGACGCAAGACACCAAGTTGACCCTCGGCCAACAAGGGAACTTCGGTCTTCGGCTTTATGGTGGTGTGAACCTCGAATCGCTTCGCTTGGATAACTTCTTCATCAATCTGCCTCCATCCATGCTCAAGCAGATTGACAAAAACCTGCGCAAATACCTGCCCGACGGCGTAGACATCGCACTCAAGGGCGCGATCGGCAAAGGGATGACTCTCGATTCTGACAAAACCATCAAGAACCTGATCGGAGAGGCCGCGAAGAAAGCTCTGACCGACAACCTCCTCGGCGGCGGCAAGAAAAAGGACGACAAAAACGCCACCACTCAGCCCGACAAGAAGGCCGACGATCCGATCGGCGGAATTCTCGATCAGTTGGGCAAGAAGAAGGACAAGAAGAAAAAGTAACCGCCAGGAAATCAGAACGCCGGTCGACTCTATTTAGGAGTCGACCGGCGTGTGACTAAATCGGTTCGCCGTCTATAAGTGGCTAGCTCTAAGCATACGCCGACCCCGACGACGTCTGTCCCCGCGCGGCACGGGCGGCGGATCGTTCTTTGGCAACCTTCGCTTCGTATCCGCTGGCGCGGTAGGCGGCCATCGGGTTCGCATCGATGCCCTTCTTCTTCCGCCACTCCGCCAGCAGCGGCTGAACGTCGGTGTAGAACGCCTCTCGCAGGCACGTCTCGGCGTCGATGATGTTTCGCCGCGCCTGCGCGTCCTTCAGCTTCTTGCGATCGACCAGGCAGGCCTTGGTGAACATCTCCTGCGCGGTGGTGACCGTCTGGATCGTCGCTTCGATCTTCGGCTTGAGGTTGTGGCTCTGGTCGATCATGTAAGCGATCTTGCTCACATCGCGGCCGTGGATGTCGGCGGCGTTGCGGATCTCGTGGAAGATTCTAAAGACGGCGTACGGATCGATGCTGCCGAGCGTGAGATCGTCATCCGCGTACTTGCGGTCGTTGAAATGGAAACCGCCGAGCATGTCTTCGTCGATCAGGAAGGCGACGAGGTGCTCGATGTTCTGGCCGGGCAGGTGGTGGCCGGTGTCGACCAGCACCTTGGCGTTTTCGCCGGCGCGCTTGGCGAAGACGTAGCTCATGCCCCAGTCGCCGATGTCAGTGTGGTAGAACGCCGGTTCAAACGGCTTGTACTCCACCAGCATGGTCATACCGGCGGGCATCGCGTCGTGCCATTGGCGGAGGGCGCCGTGCATGCGCTTCTTGCGCTCGGCGATGTCGTCTTGGCCGGGGTAGTTGGTGCCGTCGGCGAACCAGAAACTCAGCAGGTTGCTGCCGACCGCTTTGCCGATGGAGATGCAGTCCATCACATGGCGATTGGCGTGATGGCGGGCCTGCTCATCGCTACTGCAGCAGGAGCCGAACTTGTATTGCTGGTCCTGGAAGAGGTTGGGGTTGATCGAACCGATCTTCACGCCGTTCTTTCTAGCGATGTCGGCTGTCGCACGGGCGTCGACGCCGACGGTAAAATCCCACAGCACATGGACGGCCACCGTTGGACAGCAGCCGGTGAACTTGTGGACGCACCCCGCGTCGGCCAGCTTCTCGTCGATCGTACTAGCCGCCGCCGGCTGAAGAAATTTGCCGAACCGGGTTCCGGTGTCGGCGTAGCCCCAACTCGGGGTCTCGATGTTAAATGTGTCGAGAAGAGAAAACAGTTTGTCGCGATCCATGTAAATCCTCCGTTGCTTGATTGCGTTAGTGTGGGAGTTATAACGCGAAAAGAGCCATTAGTCATTGGTCATTCGTCATTAGTATTTTACCAATGACAATGGACCAATGACTAATGACTCTTTGCCAGAAAGGAACAGATTTATGGCCGCCGATCATTCATTCGACATCGTCTCCGAGATCAACCTGCAGGAAATGGATAACGCCATCAACCAGGCGATCAAAGAGGTCATCACCCGCTACGACTTTAAGGGCACGGCTGCCTCTATCAGTGAGCTCGATCGCAAGGAAAAGCAGCTTACCCTGACCGCCGACGCCGAGCAGCAGTTGGACTCGGTGAAGCGTGTGCTGGTCGAAAAGATGATCAAACGCGGCGTTGACACGCGTTGCCTGGATTACCAGACCGTCGAACACGCCACCCACAATACCGTCCGGCTGAAGGTGAAGCTTAAGAGCGGCATCGATCGGGAGAACTCCAAGGAGATTCAGAAGAAGATCAAAGATCTAAAGCTAAAGGTGAATGCCACCATTCAAGGCGAAATGCTCCGCGTCACCGGTTCAAAGCGAGATGATTTGCAGGCCGTCATCGCTCATCTCAAGGCCAATCCGCCGGAGATTCCATTGCAGTTCAACAACTTCCGATAATGTTTATCGTCGCATGGGCTACCATGCCCATGCTGGGAAACGGCAATCAGTATGGGCTGGTAGCCCATTCGACAGGAGGCACATTCGGAATAATTGATACAGATTAAGTCGCTCCGTTTTCACGACGATGCAAGGGGTGAAAGGAATTCACCAATGGCCTCCTGGGTTGCCCCGTCGATCGCGGCTGAGATTTGGAAGATGTCTGTCTCTGAGATTCAGGACCGCGTAAAGCGCGGCGAACTGGCCAGCAAGGAGGAAGGTGGATTCACGTTCGTCAACATCGGCGCCGCCGACGAAAACTCATCGACCCCGGCCCGCATCACTCCGCCGACTTACAGCATCGTGACTCGCGAGGAGGAACTCGCCCTCCACGAGACAATGAGCATCACGCACGCCCGCGAAATAATCAGCAAATCCCGCCGTCGCCCGATGGCAGCTTAACTTGATTGCCGATTGGCGATTGCCAATTGTCGATTGAAATAACAAAAGTAACCGTCTTGGGCTTCCCAATCGGCAATCGCCAATCGGAAACCCGCAAGTTCTACACCACCCTATACTGCTTCATGTTCTCCGGCGGATCGGGATACTTCATATCGAGCGAATCCATCGCACGCACGATGGTATCGCTGATGACCCAGTTCCTGAACCACTTCCGGTCGGCAGGTACGACGTACCAGGGCGCCCAGTCGGTGGAACATTTCCCGATCGCATCTTCGTACGCTGTCTGATAATCGTCCCACAGCTTGCGCTCGTCCAGATCGTGCGGCGAAAACTTCCAGTGCTTGTCCACGTCCTTCAGCCGGTCCTCCAATCGCTGCTTTTGCTCCTCCTTGGAAATGTGAAGGAAGAACTTGACGATGAGCGTACCTTCGTCGGTGAGCATTTTCTCAAACTGGTTGATGTGGTCGTATCGAACCTGCCACTGCTTTTTGGGAACCAATTCATGCACACGCTCCACCAGTACGCTTTCGTAGTGTGAGCGATTGAAGATTCCGATCATCCCTTTGCGTGGGACGGCGTTATGAATGCGCCAGAGGAAATCGTGGGCCAGTTCCAAATGACTGGGGGCTTTGAAGCTCGTTACATTGCACCCCTGCGGATTGACGCCGCTGAAAATGTGCTCGATCGCCCCGTCTTTACCGCCGGCGTCCATGGCTTGGAAGACAACGAGCACCGAATGCTTGTTCTCGGCGTACAGCACTTCCTGCAAGGCGTCGAGGCGTTTGAGGTTCTTGGCAACCACGGGTTCGGCGTCGGATTTGTCATTGAAGTCGCCGGTGTCAGACGTTTCCCAGTCGGCAATCTTGAACTTCTTACCCGGCTTGGCGAGATACTTGGATTCGATCATTTGAGAACCTCCACAAACGGCAACGCGACCACAACGCCCTTGCGCATCGCCCCCTCGGCCGGCACGAGGACGGATGAGCCGGGGGCGATGAACTGTTTTTTGACGAGCCCAAGACAAATGGCGTGATTCGACAGCAATGGTGAAATCGTGCTGCTGGTGATCCCGCCGATCTGGTTGTTCTGTTCATCGTAAATCAACTCGCCGGCGAACGGCAATGCGTCCGTCTCCAGCCGAATGCCGACGATCTGCTTCGCCAACTGCTGACGGGCGTGCATCCTGGCGACGATTTCCTGGCCGAGGTAGCAGCCTTTGGTGATGCTGACGGAACGATCGAACAAACCGGTCTCGGCCGGCAAAATGCCCGGGCCGGCGTCGGCGGCAGTGGCGCGGTTGGCTTTGTTGGGCATGGCGGACTCAACCGGTTGCCCGTCGAAGTCGATCCCAAAGATCGCTCGGCCGGCTTCGATCCGCAGCGTGTTGAACATCGCCCAGCCGATCGGACGCAGGCGACGCTTGCCCACTTCGAGCGAGTTGCAAAATCGCTCGATCAACGCCGACCACACCGTACCGGCTTGGTCGGCGGGCAGGATCAGGTAATAGCCGGGCAATCCGGTCGGGTCGTCGCGCCAGAGGATCGTTTCAACCCCCGCCAACGTGGCGGAAATCGATGACAGCGGCGTGGCCAGGGCAATTTCCCGCCCCGCCAATTCCGTCAGAATCGCCGCCGTGCCAGGGCCGTGGAGGGCGATCTCATGCAACTCTGCAACTCGGTTGACGACTTTCACCTTCTCACTGAACAGATACGCCTCAAACAGCTTCACCAGCGGTTCTGCGTAGCGGGTATCAACCTCCAGCAGTGTGCGATCACCGCGCTCGATGACGTTCACGTCGCAGACAATTCGGCCCTTCAAGTTGAGCAGCAATGCGTAGGTTCCTTCACCGGCGGTCAGCGCGGTTTTGGTGGCCTTGGAAAAAGTCTGGTTCGTCAGCAGATTGTTGAGAAACGGCAGCCGATCGTTCCCCGTCAGTTCAACGATCCCCCGCTGAGGCAGATCGATCACGCCTGCAGACTTACGAACCAGCGCGTACTCCGCATGTGGTTCGCCGAAGGTGGCGACGATATCCACCTCACCCCAGGCGACGAACTCCGCCTCAACGGCCTGATGGAGCGGCTTAAGCGGGTTGATACGGGTGGAGCTACTCATGACATTTCTGACCTTCATCTACCGCCGAAATAAAAAGCCGATTTTCTCGTCCAAAATCGCTTTTGCTATCGCTAAACGCATCGCCAAAAAACTGTTTCCCACTTGGGTGAATCAATCAGTCAGGCTAGAATGTTATATCAAACGCGAGCAACACGACATGGACAAGCACGGCGACGACAAACTCGGCAAGAATAAGGACATCCAGCCCGTTCTGCAGGGCTGGGATTTCGAGCCCGACTCGATCAACGTCCGCAAGATTCGCGGACTCGACGGTACGCCCAAATTGCAAATGCGGCTCGACTTGGGTCTGCTGCAGATGGAGCTCACCGGCCGACCCGACGGGCAGCGCCCGCACGGGTATGAATCGCTGTTGGAGTATTACGAATCCCAATTGGCCGAGCATTCCCAGCTTAACGGCAGCGCGCTCGGGTTCCACCTGACGCGACGTCAATGCTCGATGCTCCGCGAAGAAGCGGGCATGTACTACCACCGTTATCTGGGGCTGTTCGTGCTGGAAGAATTCCACAACGTCGTCCGCGACACGGCCCGGAATCTTCGCGTGCTCGATTTGTGTGGCAAATACGCACTGGACGAGCAGGATCAGTTGATCCTGGAGCAGTACCGCCCGTACATCACGATGATGAACACCCGGGCGCAGGCGTCGATCGAATACCGCGAAGGACGGATTGAGGACGCACTGATGACGATCCAAAAGGGCCTAAAGCGGATCAAGGCGTTCTTCGCGCGATTCGGTCAGGAGGAGATCTACGACGACTCACATGAAGTACGCACGCTCAAACGCTTCGCCCGCGAGATTCGCAAAAAGCTGCCGGCCAATCCGATCAAGCAACTGCAGTTGAAGCTGAATCGTGCGGTCAAAGCCGAGCGGTATGAGCAGGCGGCGAAGCTGCGGGACGAGATCGAACTGCTGAAACGCGACACCAGCGACGAGTCGCAGGAAAAAGCGTAAGGGAACCAATCACGTCACCTGGTCGGCGGCGGCGTCGCTATTGGCGTAAGAATCGTAACAGCGAAATTACAGCGGCGAACACGACCCCTGCCGCGAACAATCCCGCCATCCACACGGAAAAACGGATGACCTCACGATGCGTGTCTGTGAGGACTATTCGACGGTTCCTCTGCTTAAAGTCCGGCCTCGACTCGTAAGGCAATGGTTTAGGTTTTTCCATCGTGCTAGCCTTTGGACGA
Organism: Phycisphaerae bacterium; assembly: GCA_031377185.1. Taxonomy (GTDB): domain Bacteria; phylum Planctomycetota; class Phycisphaerae; order Tepidisphaerales; family Tepidisphaeraceae; genus JANMES01. The sequence continues at coordinate 140,697 of JANMES010000023.1, read as the reverse complement.
TGGATGTCCAAAGCCGCAACCTGCGGCTTATCGATGGAGCTCGCTGTTGCGGTTCGAATGCTATATCCCTTCCGGCTCAAAACGCCTTTAGCAGCACCTTCACCACCCGCGTCAGCCCGCTGCGGGCGTTGCCGATAAACTGCTGGAAGATCTTGTTCGTCACCACCATGAACTCTTCCATCCCGGCCAGGCGCTGGCGGGTGAGTTGCACGGCTTCCTGCTTCGCAGCCGTCTTGCCGATGCTGGTTTCGTCGAGCATTTTCTGGCACTGCTTGATCGTCTCCAGCACCGGGTCCATCTCGCGGCGTTTTCGCTCGGCGGCGATGATGCTGAACATCTCCCACACGTCGGTCAGGCTCTCAAAATACTCCCGGCGCTCCCCGCGCTTGTGCAGCCGACGGATGATGCCCCAGTCGCACAGCGCCCGCAGGCTCATGCTGGCATTGCCCCGACTGATGTTCAGCCGCTCCATCACGTCGTCCGTGCATTGCGGCAACGCCGTGATGTACAAAAACGCATGAATCTCCGCCATTGTGCGGTTGATCCCCCAAGTCTGCCCCATCTCGCCCCAACGGCGGATGAACAGGTCCTGCACGGTCTTCAATGTGGACTGCGGATCAGCAACGGGTGTGGTTGCACTAGCGATCATGGTTCACCTTTCAGTAGTTACTGAAATACTATTGATCGCGGAAGTTCTGAAATCAAGCTTTCAGAGAGTTTGAAAGGGATGAAAGGGAGGGGGAAATGGTGATTGGTGATTGGTCCGCGACAAAATCCTCTGCTCACGTACCCATCACCAATCACCATGCCTACTTCTTGGAAACGTATTTGTTCGTGTTCATATGCGCATCCTGCGACGTCGGTTTGCGGTACTGCGATAGGTCGATGCTCTTGAAATACGCGATCGTCTTTTGGAGCCCTTCGTGCAGTTTGACCTTCGGCTCCCAGCCGAGCTTGGATTTGGCCAGCGTGATGTCGGGGCGGCGCTGGCTGGGGTCGTCGGCTGGGCGGGGCATGTGGGAGATTTTGGACTTGGTGCCGGTCAACGCGATCACCTGCTGGGCCAGTTCGAGCATCGTGAACTCGCCGGGGTTGCCCAGGTTCACCGGGCCAACAAAGTCGTCCGGGCCGTTCATCATGGCGATGATGCCGTCGAGCAAATCGTCGCAGTAGCAGAAGCTGCGGGTTTGGCTGCCGTCGCCGTAGATGGTGAGGTCTTGGCCGGTCAATGCCTGCACGATGAAGTTGGTCACCACTCTGCCGTCGAACGGGTGCATCCGCGGGCCGTAGGTGTTGAAGATGCGGATCACGCGGATGTTCACCTGGTTCTGGCGGTAGTAGTCGAAGAACAGCGTCTCGGCGGCGCGCTTGCCCTCGTCGTAGCAGCTACGGATGCCGATCGGGTTGACGTTGCCCCAGTAGCTTTCCGGCTGCGGGTGGACCTGCGGCTCGCCGTATACTTCAGACGTGGAGGCCTGCAGGATCTTCGCCCGCACGCGCTTGGCCAGCCCGAGCATATTGATCGCGCCCATGACCGACGTCTTGAGCGTTTTCACAGGGTTGAACTGATAGTGAGGCGGGCTGGCCGGGCAGGCCATGTTGTAGATCTCGTCCACCTCCAGCAGGATCGGATCAACCACGTCATGGCGGATCAGCTCAAAGTTGGGCTTGCCCAGCAGGTGGGCGACGTTGCTCTTCTGGCTGGTGAAGAAGTTGTCGAGGCAGACCACGTCGTGGCCCTGGGCCACAAACCGATCGCAGAGATGAGACCCCAAGAACCCGGCCCCGCCGGTAACCAGAATACGCTTGATCGTGGATGCCATAGAGTGTGAATAATATCGAAGAAACTGTTAAACGCGAGCGAACTGATGGAAGGCGTGAAGGATAATGCTGAATTTGGGGAAACTTCTGATGTCCGCTTGCGGCTTCTGACATCCGCTTGCTGCTTCGCGAGTGGTGGCCGGCTGCCGTTCGCGAAGCCGCACGCGGCGAAGGGGTGATTCAGACGGGGGAAGCTGACAGCACCTCGTCGCGAATGACCTGCCCATCTTCCATCGTGATCATCCTTCGGGCTCGATGGGCCAGGTTGGTATCGTGCGTCACCATCACGATCGACTGACCGGCCTGCGACAATTGCTGGAAGATATCGGCGACGATCTCGCTGTTTTTGCGATCGAGGTTACCCGTAGGCTCATCCGCCAGCAGCACCGCAGGCTCGTTGGCCAACGCTCGGGCGATCGCCACGCGTTGCTGCTCGCCACCACTGAGGCGGTTGGCCCGGCGATTGGTCTTTTCAGCCAGCCCGAACTGCTTCAGCAACGACGCCGCCCGATCCATCGCTTCGGCTCGCGATCGCTTGCCGAGTTTGAGCATGGGAAGCGCCACGTTCTCCGCCGCCGTGAACTCTTTCAGCAGATAGTGGAATTGGAACACGAACCCGATTTTCTCATTCCGAACCGAAGCTAGTTCGGCATCGTTCAATTCACCCGTATCCAGCCCGTCGATCAACACTCGGCTGACAGGCTCGAACGGGCGATCGTCCTCGTCCTTTGTCGTTGGGCGATCGAGCCCGCCTAGCAGGTAAAGCAGCGTGCTCTTGCCCGATCCGCTCTGGCCGACGATCGAAACGTACTCCTGGTGGCCGACGCTGACGTGTACGCCGCGCAGGATGTGCGCCACCGCCTCCCCGCTGCCGAGCAACCGGTGGACGTTTTGCGCCTGCAGTAACGGGCGATCGTCAGTGGGCGCCACGGATCACCTCCACCGGATCGTATTTTGCTGCCCGCCGGGCCGGATAAGCCGCGGCACCCGTTACGATGATCATGCTCGACACGAACGCAGCGACATACAGATACAAATGTTCGCTCATCAAAATCCCCTCGGTTTTGACAAGGCCTTCCAGCTTGATGGGGATCCGCCGCAGCGTCTCAACCGCGATTTTTCCGAACAGCAGCCCGGTAGTCGATCCGATCAACCCTATGAGCAAACCCTGCAGTATGTAAATGATCGTGATATCACGACGCGAAAACCCAAAACTTTTAAGCACGGCGATATCGTTCACTCGCTCCAGCACCGCCATGATGAGAATGTTCAGCACACCAAACGCCGCCACCACCAGCAGCGCCCCGGTGATGATGTACGTGATGATCCGCTGCACGGTAAAAATCTTGAGAAAGTTGGCGTTGGCTTCCTGCCAGCTTTCCACCCTGTAACCGGCGATCGATTCGATCTGTGCGGCGTAACCGCGGGCGTTTTCGTAATCACTGGTGCGGATGACGATCTCGTTGACGATGTTTTTCTTGTCGAGCAACGTTTGGGCGCTGCTCAGTTGCATGTAGCAGCGGGAGTAATCAACAGGCGTTACACCGGTTTGAAAGATACCGACGACCTTGGCCGTCGCGCGTCCGCCGGTTTGGCTGGAGAGGGAGACGATATCGCCCAGTTTTGCGCCCAGCACGTCAGAGACGCCCTGCCCAAGCACCACACCGTCGGCCGAGGTTTTCAGGCGGTCGAAACTGCCTTGCACCATGTTTTTTCCAATGGTAGTGACAACTTGCTGGCGTGTAGCGTCCACGCCGAAGACCGACAACCCCAGCGTCTTAGTGCCGTAAGTGGCAATGGCATCGCCGCTGACCACGGGGGCCGCATCGATCACGCCCGGCAACCGGCGGACTTTCTGGATCAGGCCTTCGGGGTTCTTGATCTTCTTCACGTTATCGCGGGGCTTGACGCCTTCTATCACCAACAGCGCGTTCGGATCGGGATACCCCCGTTCGAGGATGGCCGTCTCGGTTTCGCGGGGTTCATCGTGAATTGTGATGTGGCCAGAGGATTCGACCGTTTCAATAATGAATTTATCCGTCAGCCCACTCATCATCGCCGTCATCGAGATAAACATGGTGACGCTGATCGTCACGCCAGCGATGCAGACCAGCGACTGGCGTTTGTGCGAGAGGAAATATCGGATTGCAACGAACCAGAGCATGGGATTGCCTAGGGATGGCCCAAACCTTTGAAATTGCTCTTCTCAACCACCTTGCGATTGAGGTTGACGGCCGCGAGAGGATCGACGCTCTCGGTCCTTACGCATTGGCCGACCTTCATCTCGCCGATCGGGCTGATGACGACCTGGTCGGCGGGTAGGATTCCATCAATGACCTCAACTCGCTCGACGCTTTTCAACCCGACGGCGGCATTCGACTTGGCCAGTCGGCCGTCTTTGACGACGTAGATGCTGCCGCCCTGCAATGCCTGGCTGGGCACGACGGCCGCCCGGTCTTTTTCGGCCATGATGAACGCTAACTCTCCGGTCATGCCTGCGGCGAAGTTGGGATTAGGTATTTTGAGTGCGACGTCGATCTCAAAGGTCCGCCGTTCGGTGTCGGCTTTGTCGTAGATTCGCGTGACGCGGCCTTCAAAAACCGCGTCGGGAAAGCTGTATAGCGTCATGCGAACCGGCTGATCGAGGCGGACTTTGTTCTTGTCCTCCTCGTCCACCTGGGCGCGCATGACCAGATTCTCCGGCCGCACGTCGGCCACCTGCATCAGGTGGTCATTGACCGCCACCCGCGTGCCGATCGACTGCGGGCGATCGAGCACCACGCCGTCTGTCGGTGAAACGATCGTCTGCTGATCCAGATTCCACTGCGCCACTGCGACCGCCGACTTGGCAACTTCCATTTCTTTCAAAAGCTCCAACTGCTTGGTGGCTTTTTGGGCTTTGAAACTTTCGACCTCGCTCCACATCTGCTTGACTCGATCATCAGCGCGATCGACGTCAAACTGCGTAGCGGCGTTGCGTTCGAGCAGCCCACGAACCCGGGCGGACTCACGCTTGGCGATTTCGAGCATGTCGCTGCTGGCGGTGATTCGTGAATCAAATTCCTTGAGCACCGGCGAGTCTTTTTCATTCGCCCGAGCCTTCTTCTCGGTCAATTCCGCGGCGGCCTTATCGAGCAGAAATTTCAGTTCTTTCTCCTCCACCACCGCCAGTGGCTGGCCTGATTTGACCGAATCGCCCTTGTCCACCAGCATTTTGGTAATGATGCCGGCATGATTGGCCTTGATGGGGAACTCACGCACCGGCTGAACCGTCCCGGTGGAGTAAAACGCCTGAACCACCGGCCCCTCGACCGAATGGGTGACCTGCACGACCGGCCGAATGATTCGGTAAACCACCGCAACCGCCAAAGCAACCACGGCTACCGCCGAAACCCAAATGATCAACCATCCGATCAATGTCCTGCCTGCTCTACGCTTCATGTCAGGATTATACACGAATGTATCCCGTAGAATCACCTTGACTTGCGCGAGCGCGAGTTCTAGTCTCATCGGCTAAGGAGTCGTCATGTCGATCCAGATGGAACTGCACAAGATCATCATTTCAGAACTGCAGGAACAGCAGATTATCATCCTGAAAGAAGTGACTGGCGAGCGCAAGTTCCCCATCGTGATCGGCAGCGGCGAAGCGTTTGCCATCGACCGGCGGCTGAAGGGCAGACCCACGCCTCGCCCACTCACGCACGATCTGCTGGCCAGCGTGATTGACCAACTCGGCGGAGAGCTGGAGCGGATCGAGATCAATAGCCTCAAGCAAGGTACCTTTTTTGCCAATCTGGTGATCCGCCAGGACGGCAAGGTCGTCGAAATCGACAGCCGCCCCAGTGACGCAATCGCGCTCGGGATTGCAACCACGGTTCCGATCTTCGTCGCCGAGCAGGTGTTGGATGAAGTAGGATAGCGTTCGGTCTGATCCACGCTATTTTGTCAACTGCGGGGAAATCGCTACACTCTGGCGATCAGGTGAACCATTTACAGCGCATCGCATAGGAGTCCGTCATGCAGATGATCGAAGCAGTCGTCAAGCCGAACAAACTCGACGCCGTAAAAACCGCATTAGCCAAGTTGGGCATCCTTGGAGTTACCGCCGTCGAATGCAAAGGTTTCGGGCGTCAAATGGGCCATACCGAGCGGTATCGCGGTGCCAAGATGGACGTCGGTTTTGTTCCAAAAGTGCTGTTGAAGATCTGCGTGAAGAGCGAGGAGTGCGACAAAGCCGTGGCCGCCATCGTCGAAGCCGCCCGCAGCGGCGAAGTGGGCGACGGAAAGATATTCGTCTACCCGATCGCCCAAACCATCCGCATCCGCACCGGCGAAAAGGACGAACTGGCATTATAGCCTGCTCGCATCGGAAACCGGGGCCTGTAGCTCAACGGTTAGAGCAGGGGACTCATAATCCCTTGGTTCTCGGTTCGAATCCGAGCGGGCCCAATGATTTGCTTAGGGGAATCGCTGTTTTTTGCTAACCGCCCTGCCGCGGACCAACGTGGTTCCTTCGATGCCGCCAACATCGACCGAATTTGGCCGCTCCTTGGGCGAACCGTATTGTTGTTCAGGCCGAGTTCCGATTGCACGCACGGCAGAGTCGTTGATTCTTTTTGGGTGTCGCCGGCCGGCCTTTTGTTTTTTCGGCAATGTTCGTCGCCGCCTGTGTTAACAGACCGGCCGCTTTAGATTCATTCATGACGCGGAGTTCGCCCTATGAAATCATGCGCGCAAGCTTGTCTCCATGTATTTGTCTTCGCTGTCCTCCTGCTGCCCATCTCGGTATTGCAGGCGGCTGACCTCCGGCTGGGGCGGTACTTCAGCGACAACATGGTTCTGCAGCGCGAAAAGCCCACAGTGGTTCGGGGATCGGCTGACAAAGGAGCCACTGTTACCGTGGCCTTCGCGGGGCAGCAAAAAACCGCCACCGCCGACGACAACGGCAACTGGTCAACCACACTTGATCCGCTGACCGCCGAGGCCAAGCCGCAAGAGCTTACCGCCACGAGCAACGGCAAGTCGGTCAAACTCTCCAATGTCGTCGTGGGTGACGTGCTGCTGTTCGCCCGCCAAACGAGCATCGACGTGTCACTGGGCACCCAGGCAAATGGCAAGACACTGGCCGAGAACTACAAAGCAAATCCTCGCCTGCGTGCCGTGCGCATCAGCACCGTCCCGGCGGCCAGCCCACAGAACGATCTTGTCGAGGCCGCGACCAAGGGCTGGTCGACGCTGGACAAGGACGAGGCCCTCAAGATGTCGGCTGCAGCGTTCCTTTTCGGGCGTGACCTCGCTGAATCGGCGAACGTTCCCCTGGGCATCATCGATCTGAACATGGGTGCCGGCTATCCGATCAACTGGCTAAGCCGCGAAGCGCTGGATCAAACGGAAAAGCTGTTCGGCAAGACCGACGTCCCCGGCCAACTGACAAGATTCGACGAGGCGGTCCAACTGACCGCCAAGGGCCAGCCCTTGGTGAAGAAGAACGATCTCACCGCCGACTTCCTGGAGCACCCGATGTTCCCCGCCGGCGGATACAACGCGGTGCTGTGCCCTCTTGAGGGCGTCGGGCTTAAGGCGTGTTTGCTCCAGCTTGGTAATGACTATCCGTATGTGATCTACGCCTCGCTGGAAAAAAAAGGCACGCAGTTGGACCGTGAAGAACTCAATCGCGCTTACGTCCAGACTTACGACATCCGCAAGGTCGGATTCCGCATGGAGTCGGTTACTTTGCCCCGCGTACCGCGCATCTGGAGACAGGTGTTTGGCGACCAGAACCTACCGATGGGTTTGATCGTCCCACCGGGATCCGCCCTCAAGACGCTCGGCGAGCATCACCGCGAGATGCGCGAGCTGCAGCGCCAGATTGCCCAGGATAATCCCGGAACAGGCGTGATCCTACCGGGCAGCGAAAACGTGCCCTTCAGCGACCAGCCGAAGGACGAAGCCAAGCTCGCCCAACGCTGTTTGGCGTGGGTGCGTAGCGCGGTCTACGCAAACCCCGACTCGCCGGCCAGCGGCCCGATGTTCAACCGGATGGAAGCAGATTTCAGCGAGGCGACGATTTACTTCAAACCCGGCACCGCCAAGGGACTTGTCGCCTCCGCGGAAGGACTCAACACCTTTGAGGCCGCCGGAGTGGAAGGTGATTACTCCCCCGCCAAGGCGACCATCGACGGAGAAACGATTCGCCTCAAGAGCGAAACCGTCAGCCGCATCACGCGGGTGCGCTACGAGTGGAACAGCCGACCAACCCAAGGGCTGGCCAACGCCGCAGGGCTGCCGGCCATGCCCTTTAGAACTGAGAAGGCGGATTACGATTGGTTCCTCAGGAACGAAGATAGCGACCTGCCTATCGAATACTCCACGCCCGCCAACCAGTGGAAACAGAACGATGTGACGCTGGTCAATGGGCAGATGAAAACGTTCGGATATGGCAATTTCAGCGGCTGGATCGGGCCCGTCGGCATCCACGCCGGGCCATTCGGGCCCAACATGGGCGTGAGGGAGGTCAAACCCGGATCGCCCGCCGACGGAAAACTCTTCGATGACGACATGATCTACAGCGCCAACGGAAACATGTTGGGCAACAAGGCCTGGGAGGTCATGGCCGGTGCGATTACCGACAGCGAAACCCATGAAAAGCAGGGAAAGCTGGTGCTAGGCGTGCATCGCGACGGGAAGAATCTCGACGTCGAAATCACCCTCGCGGTCATGGGAACCTTCAGCCCCACGGCTCCGTTCGACTGCCCGAAGACCGAGAAGATCATCTCCAATCTGGAAAAATGGACTGTTAATCAGTGGGATGACGCAGGCTTCCTGAACTTCGACGGTGTTTTCCTTCTGGCCGACGGCAAGCCGGAGCTGCAATGCTATGTGCGTCGGGCCGTCTACGACAAGATGGCGAGCATCGACATTACCAAGCCCATCGAACCAACGAAGGCTGGCCAAAGCTGGTACAACGCGGCCGACGCGAATTTTCTGGGCGAGTATTTCCTCGCCACCGGCGACCGCAACGTCCTGCCCCACCTCAAGTATTTCTGCGACCGTCTGGCGGCGACGCAGCACGAGTTTGGGGGTTGGCGGCACAACTTCCCCGGCGGGCCCAACTACGGGCTTATCCCCAATGCGGGTATCCCTGGCGTGATGGGCATGTATTTCGCCACCGAAGCTGGCGTCGACATCAACAAGAAGTCGTACGAACTCGGAGTCAATCATTTCACCCGCAACCGCGCTGACACCGGTTGTATGATCTACGGTTTGTACGGCTGTGAACGACCGATACCTCCTGTCTTCACTCCGAAAGAAATGGAGGAAGGGAAACTGGAAAGCTTCAACGGCGGGCTTTCCGCTGCCGGCATCCTGATGCGCTTTACGAAGAACCCCCGTGCGGCTCATCTCTGTTCATTCATCAGTGCCTTCGCCTGGAACAACACGTTCCACGGCCATGGCGGCAATTTCTGGAACAATTTCTGGACCCCGCTCGGAGCGGCCGATCACGGAAAAGCGGCTTACATCAATTTCTGGAAGAATTATCGCTGGTACCGCGAGCTCAACCGTATGTACGACGGCAGCCTCATCCAGCACGAAAATGGTAGAGTAGGCGCAGGCACCGGCGTGGCTCTCGTCGCGCCGCGCAAACGCATCCAGATCGTGGGTGCGCCGACCTCGCCTTTTTCCGTCAACGCACCAGTGTCGCTCAAGCCCGCCGTCGAGGCATATTGGAAAAAGGATTACTCCGGCTGCGAAAAACTGGTGGCTCAATTGCTCGCCAGCGGAACGGTCGCCAAGAACGAACTGGCGACGGTGGAATACCTCGCCCGCGCGGCGAACGAAATTCAGCAAAGCATCGATTCTGACGTGGCACGCGTGAACCAACTTATCCAAGCTGGCAAAGTTGATGCGGCCCGCATGGATTTGGCGCAGCTCAAAGGAATCATGCCCGCGGATGACACCCGACTGGCGTCGATCGAGAAAGCCATCCCTCCCGGGAAGCCAGCCCCCAAGAAAAAGAGCGACAAGAAGCTTCCCACGCAGGCCTCGGACCTGGCCGCCGTTGCAGAGGCGGAAGCAGCGGCCGAGGCGGCGGCCAAGCAGGGCCCGCCCCGAAGGTGGGATTGCCTCATCACCGAAATCACCACCGCCAGAAGCAAGGGTGGAGCAGGCAAGGTTCCGGAAGACAAGGCCAATCGCTGGCGGATGCAGGTTGTTGAGGATCCCTCTCAGGCACCGCAAGGCTGGACCGCTCCGTCATTCGACGACTCGAACTGGATGCAAACGGCGCTGCCCATCTCCTGGCGCATGTACCACACCGCCCTGCTGCGGACGACTTTCGAGGTAAAGGACAAGGACGCCTTCGATATGTTGCGATTCCGCGGCTGGCTATTCCGCCAGCAGGGCATCGAGATTTATCTCAACGGCGAGCTCATCGCCAAGGTGAACAACCTCGAAGAAAAGACCGGCGATGTCGAGGCCGAACTCAAGGCCTCGGCGATGAAACACCTGAAAAACGGCACCAATACGCTGGCCATCTCCACACGCCACAACTGGCGCTGGGGCATGCTGTCCATGCACGTCTACAACGACGGCTTTGGCTTCCGCCTGGATGCGAGAAAGAAGTGAGTTGAATTCGGGTAGTGGGCCAGTCTGAATCTCCGCCGCCCCGAAGGGGTGCCGGCTTGTAGCCGCGGATGAAACGCAGCGCAACCCTTTGAAACAATCGGTTGCAACATCCCCCTTGGGCGGCGGCGGAATCGTTTCATGGCGACCGCGAGTTTCGCTTCGCTCCACTTGCGACTACACGCCAAGGCCCCTTAAGGGTTTTGAAGGACTAACTGAGCCACTCCCGAATTCGGATCAAGTTGCGTATTTTCTCCTCACCCTGTACTCCGGACTCTGGCGAGCTCAGCCGAGCCGGTGAGGTGGGTTGAGAGTTCTTTTTCACCCCGCAGAACGCCTTGAACATCGATACAGAACTCTCACCTAGCCTCTCCCGGAGTGCCGGGAGAGGGACCAGAACCCCGGTCTGGAAGTAGTTGGGATTCGTATGAATCGCAATTCCGCGTGTCCGTCCTTGCCCCCAGCCGTTATCTCTTAGCCATCTTTCACCTGTAAGCACCAAATCACGTTTGATTGGCTGCAATTCTGTTGGCATAGCCTCATCTGTTTGTCATATTCGCCTCCAGCACATCGCTGTGGGTGTTCACGTCACGGAAGAACAAAATACGGCACCGGAGGCCGCCTCACATCTGAGAACTCTAAAAAGGGAGCAGTCATGCGTAATCGGATTGGATCGTTTCTTCGGGATGATCGTGGCATGGAAACCGTCGAGTGGGCGGTGCTGGCCGCCATTCTTGTGGCAGGACTGATCGCGGTGATTACGGGATTGGGAACCAATGTTCTCAACAAGTTCACCACTTTGCAGACAGCAACAAATTAACAAAGCGTTGTTTTTCCGCCCTTGGGCGGACGGTCAATGGATGAAGTTGGTGTGTCGAGCACGTCGTGTGACGGGCCGAACTCCAAATCCATCTTCGGCCGGTTTTGAAGGAGATTGCAATGAAAGCTTCTAAGTTGATCGCTCGGTTCGTCCGTGACGACCGCGGCATGGAAACCGTGGAATGGGCCATCCTGGCTGCCCTGATCGTGGCGGGCTTGGTGGCGGTAATCACCGGTTTGGGCACGAATGTGCTCAACAAGTTCACGGCCCTTCAGACGGCGACGAACTAGTTTTCGTCCCGGCCCGTGTACTCGCCGTCCGTGGCCGGGGAAGTGGGTTGTATGTTCACCGTCCTGTGGAATTGCCCCACACCGGGATGGCAGTGGGCGGTCGCGTTATGCGGTGCCCTGATTGCCGCGGCGTTTGACGTACGAACGCGCCGCATTCCCAATCGGCTTACCGGGTCGCTCCTGTTGCTGGGAGCGATCTGCGTGACAGCATCCAACGGCCTGACGGGGTTGGAGAGCGGGATCGTCGGCTGTTTGCTGATGTCGTTGCCGTTCGTTCTGCTCTTCATCTTCGCCGGCGGCGGTGCTGCCGACGCGAAGTTGATGGGCGCGATCGGCATGTGGATCGGCGCAAAGAACGGCGTGATCGCCCTGGTGGCGGTTCTTCTCGCCGGGGCGATCCTCGGATTGCTTTACGCCTTCGCCAAACGCCGGTTGCAGACCGTGTTCACAAACCTTTCCCTGGCCGGATTCGGGCTGGCGCGCCTGATGACGCGTCAACAAAAATGGTCCGAGGCCGCCGACGTGATGCCCGTGGAGAAAGACATGCTCGCCATGCCCTATGGCGTGTCGATCTTCACTGGCGTCGCGTTGGCGGCCTGGACCGTGTTCATAGGCAAACTGGGGTAGAATCGATGACCGCACGCACCTCACGAACAAGCCGTCGCCTCCGCGGGACCGCCACCGTTGAGATGGTCCTGGTGGGCATGCTGCTGCTGCAGTTGACGTTTTTCTCGATCGAGTTTAGTTGGCTGTTTCTGCGGAAGCAGCAGGTGATCAACACCGCCCGGCAGGCCGCCCGTATCGCGGCGACCATCGACGCGAACAACACTCAAGTCACCAACCAGATCACGACCCAGTTGAGTTCCTACGGAATCACAGCCGGCGACAATTACACCGTCACGCTGAGCCCCGCGAACATCGCGGGAGTGGCCAAGGGCAGCACGGTCAGCGTCACGATCTCCGTCCCCTACGCCAACATCCAGGCGACGCCGTCGTCGATGGGGCTATGGAGCATGTTCAACATCCTGCCCACCACCGTGCAGTCCACGGTCTCAATGGTGAAGGAAGGCGAATAGCGCCCGTCCGACGTGTTTTGAAGCAGGAGTTATTATGAAATGGGCAGCAGTACTATTGGGCATCCTGGGTTTCGCCGCAGCCGTATGCGCCGGGCTTTTGGTCAATACCCTGCGGGCATCGACCGCCCCCGCGCCGATCATCATGGCCACCACGACCGAAGTGCAGCCGATGATCTCCGTGCTTTACGCCACCACCGGGTTGCCGGCGATGACGGTCGTCGATGCCAAGGCGGTCGTCGTTCGAGCCGTGCCTAAGAATCAAGTTCCCAAGGATTACATCAGCAGCCCGGTCGATGTCGTCGGCAAAGTTGTCGGCGTGCCGGTCGTCGAGGGACAGGCGTTTACGCTCGCCTGCTTTGCAGATAGGCCCACCGCCCGCCAGGTAGCCGATGCGATCCCGTTCGGCAAGCGCGCGGTCGGCATTTCCGTCACCGACTACTCCGGCCTGGAAGGCATGCTCTACCCCGGCAGCACGGTCGACGTGATGGCGTCGTTCAAGACCCAGAACGGCGAATCGCAGGATGCCGTGACGACCACCCTGCTGGAGAACATCCAGGTGCTCGGCATTGAGCGCCAGACCGTGGTGTCGTCGGAAAAATCGATCATGGACAACTCCGCCTACTCCGCCAGCCGAGGCAACACCCGCCGGGTGACGCTCTTGGTCACGACCGAGCAGGCCAAGCGTCTACAACTGGCGATGGAGCAAGGCATTCTCTCGCTGGCGCTGCGAAACCCGTTGGATAGTGGTCGGGCCGACCAGGCGAAAGTCTCAGTCAAACGTCTGCTGAATGAAATGGGACCGTTCCCCGCGAATGACACTCAAGTCGCAGCGGCACCCAAGGCCGATCCGTTTGTGAACCCCACCCCTGCCCCCATCCCAGCCCCCGCACCCGCCACCAAGCCGGCCGAGCCGCCGCAGTGGGACGTGCAGATCATTCGCGGCGGCGTGAGCGAGACCAAATTGCTCCCGATGCCCAAACGATCGACCGATGTCGAGCCTATGTCGGTCAACCGCTAATCGGATTGCGAGCTTCCCATGGCCTTACGTGACGTACTGCTACTGACCAACGAACCGAATACCGTCGCCGCGGTATCGGGTGCCCTGTCGTCGAACGGCCAACTCACCAACGGAAACGTTTACCCCCGGCTGGCGGAAGTCATCGCCCGCCTTGAGCGTGGCGGCATCCCGGCCGTGCTGCTGGACATCGACAGCCAACCCGATGGGCTGCTCCATCACATCGAGCCGCTGGCGCGGAAGTTTGTTGATACCAAGTTCATCGCCATTGCCGGTGACGTGCGTCAGGAACTGCTATTCGAAGCGATGGCTGTCGGTGTGAGGCACGTGCTGCTGAAGTCGGCGATTGCGACAGACCTGTCGCAGGTCCTGCACCGCCTCTGTCCCGATGGCGGCAGTGCCGGCCGCGGCCTGGTAGTGACGGTCCTTTCCGCCGGCGGGGGCAGCGGGGGAACGACCCTCGCCGTCAATCTCGGGGCCGAACTGCCGCACGACATCGGCACACCGAATCTCGTGGTCGATCTCGACGATTCGTACGGTGCGGTCGGTACATACCTCGGACTCGACGGCGAATACGGCGTGGTCGATCTGCTCCATCGGGCCGGGCATATCGATTCCCAACTGATCCAAAGCACCGCGCTGGCCAGCGGTGCGAATCTCCACGCGATGCTCAGTACGCCCAAGCGCTCCCTCGGTCAGGCGGCAGCGTTCGATCCAATCCGCATTGGCGAGTTCGCCGACGCATGCAAAGGGGCGTACAAGTGGAGCGTTATCGATGCCCCGCGCGTATCGCTCGATGTGGCCGCGGCCTTGGCGTCGCGGAGCCACGTCGTCCTCGTGCCGATGCAGTTGATGATCAAGGACATCCAGGTAGCCCGCCAGATATTGTCCGGCCTGACCGAGCGCGGCGTCAGCACCGGCCGGGTGATGGTCTTGGCCACCCGCTACCGAAAACGCGGCTCCGCGATCACCCTGGAAGAAGCGGCCCGAGCCATCGGGCTGAGTGAATCACAACCGCTCACCACGCTGTCCAACGACTTCGCCGCCGTCACGGAGGCCGCCAATCTCGGCAAACCGCTGATGGCGGTGTCGCCGCGTTCAGATTACCGCCGTGACGTGCAGAAGCTGGCCGGCACGATTGCTGCATTGCCCCAACTGCATGCGATTGGACGAGCCGCGTCGATGCTGTCAGCCGTTTAGAGTGAAGGGACTTTGACTATGTACGCGAATGTAAAAAGCCTGTTGAACCGCGGCGACAACAACGGACAGGCTCCCGCAACACCCGGCGGCCAGATCAAGCGCAATGTCCACCGCAAACTGCTGGAGATGATCGATCTGACCGAAGCCCGTCGTATGCCGGTCGAGCAACTGCACGCCGAGTGCTCCCGGCGCGTTGATGCGCTGCTGAACGAGCAGCGCACCCCGCTGTCGGCCCCTGAAAAAACGCAACTGCTCCGCGAGGTGATGGACGACATTTTCGGCCTCGGCCCGATTGAAGAACTGCTCCGCGATCCGACGGTCAGCGACGTATTGGTCAACGGTGCCAAGGAAGTCTACATCGAACGCCGCGGCCGGCTTGAAGAAACGTCGGTGACGTTCGTGGATGACGCTCAGCTGATCCAGGTGATTCAGCGGATCGCCTCGTCGATCGGCCGACGAATCGACGAAAGTTCGCCGATGCTGGACGCCCGCCTGGCGGACGGCAGCCGCGTGAACGCGATCATCCCCCCGCTGGCACTCGACGGCCCGGCGATGAGCATTCGCCGGTTCGGCACGATCCCGATCGGTGCCGACAAGCTACTGGAACTTGAAGCTCTGACGTCCGAGATGTGCCTCTTCCTCGAAGCGTGCGTTCGATCGAAAGTGAACATCCTGATCTCCGGCGGTACCGGCTCGGGGAAAACCACCCTTCTGAACGTACTCAGCAAGTGGATCCCACTCGGCGAACGCATCGTGACGATCGAAGACGCCGCCGAACTGCAGCTTCAGCGTAAGCACGTCGTCCGCCTCGAAACGCGCCCGCCGAACATCGAGGGCAAAGGCGAAGTCACACAGCGTGAACTGCTGCGGAACACGCTGCGTATGCGTCCCGACCGCATCATCATCGGCGAAGTCCGCGGAGCCGAGGCACTGGACATGCTTCAGGCAATGAACACCGGTCACGAAGGCTCGATGACCACCGTCCACGCTAACACGCCTCGCGACGCGATGCGGCGAATCGAAAACATGGTCAGCATGGCCGGGTTGAATTATCCCGTCGCCGCCATCCGCCAGCAGACCGCCAGCGCCCTCGACGTGCTGGTCCAGCTCGGCCGACTGACGGGCGGCCAGCGGAAAATCCTCAATATTTCTGAAGTCACTGGAATGGAAGGCGAGTCCGTCTGCCTGCAGGACGTATTCACATTCCGTCAATTAGGCATCGACGAACAAGGCAACGCCCGCGGGCACTTCGAGGCCTGCGGGGTACGGCCCAAGCTCATGGAGCGGCTGATTGAACGCGGATCGAAGCTGCCTGACAACCTGTTCCAGCGCCGGGTCCTCAGTACCTCCCCGTCGCTTGTGGGAGCGCGAATGGAGGTAGCCCGTGCCAAGTAATCAGCAGGACCTCCTGACCATGATTGCGATCATTGCGGCGTTGGGTCTGGTGCTTTGCCTTTGGCTGGGCGCGTTGGTGCTCTGGCTGTCCCAGCGGGCCAAGCGCGCCAAGCTGATGAAACAGCGACTTGCGTCGATCCAGAACAACGGAGTAGTGACCGAAGGCAGGACTCTCCGACTCTGGCACGAAGGGAAAGAAGCCACCACGATCGTTCCCCTATCGATCTCGCAAGGCGGCATTGCAACTTGGATGGAAGACCTCCGCGTCCAAGCCGGCTGGACCACGCCACTGCCATCGGCATTGCTCGGACTTGGGGGCGTGTTGATTGCGGTGGGCATCGCAACGTACTTATTCACCGGCGCGCCCCTGATGGCCGTCGGCGGGCCGGTCGCGACGTTGATTGTCTTCTGGATCTATCTGCAGCAGCGGATTTCAAAGCGTACCACGCATTTCGATCGCAACCTGATCGACGCGTTGGAGTTGGCCGCCCGGTCGCTGCGGGCTGGGCATCCGTTGCTCGGGTCGTTCCAGTTGATCGCGGAGGAAATCCCCGCTCCGATCGGCGATCTGTTCGGCAAGGTCTGCCAGCAGCAGGATCTCGGGCTTGCGATGGAAGATTCGCTCCGCGCCATCGCGGATGACACCCGGTCTGACGACCTCAAGCTGTTCGCCACCTCCGTCGTCATCCAAATGCGCAGCGGCGGCAACCTGGCTGACATGATGATGCGGCTGGCCAACGTCATCCGCGAACGAAACCGCCTGCAACGGCGAATCCGCGTATTGACGTCGCAGACCCAGTTCAGCAAGCGCGTGCTGCTGGCGCTGCCGTTCCTGGTGTTCATTCTGCTGAACATCATGAATCCCGTCTACATGCAGCCACTGTACGACACGGCACCAGGACAGATGATCATGGTCGCTTCCGCGTCGGGACTGTTACTCGGGTGGATGATGATGAACTGGCTTTCAAAGTTAACTCCGTAAGGTGAATCGATGAACGCACTATGGGCCATTCCGATCCTCACCGGTACGTCGGTCATCGCCATCGGCGGCGCGTTGCTGCTCAACCGCAAGGCCGACCGCATGCCACTGGAAGCGCGATTGCGCGGCATTTCCGGAAAGGGCGAACCGCCTTCCATTGCAGCCGAATTGGGCGCGGGGCGTATTACCGGCCTCATCAAGAGGATTGGCGAAAAAACCGTCCCCAAGAAAACGTCTCTCTCCCTGCGCGAAAAGCTCACCCAGGCCGGCTATCACGCGGAGGACGCGGCCGTCGTTTACATGGGCAAGAAGATCATCGCGATGGTCCTGGGACTTGTACTAAGTCCACTCCTGCTGCTGCAGTTCGCCGACGGAAAGCTGACCAACACCACGATCTATTACCTGGTCTTCCTGATCACCGCGATCCTGTTCTTCCTTCCGAACGCGATCGTGTCGCACAAGCGGTCCAAGCGCCGCAACTTGATTCGTCGCCATCTGCCGGACGCGATCGACTTGCTTGAAATCTGCGCGTCGGCCGGCATGGGGCTTGACCAGGCTTGGAACGCGGTGACCGATGAAGTCCGAGGGGTCTGCCCGACGCTGGCCGACGAGATGGCGCTGACGAATCTGGAAATCCACCTGGGCGCCAGCCGCACCGATGCGATGCGCCACATGGCCAAGCGGACCGGTGCTGAAGAACTGTCGTCGCTGGTGGCGATGCTCCTGCAAGCCGAGCGGTTCGGTACGAGCATCAGCGAAGGGCTGCAGAATTACGCGACGTTCATGCGTGAAACCCGCAGTCAACGAGCCCAGGAGTCGGCCGAGAAGATGGCGGTCAAGCTGATCTTCCCGATGGTGGTGGCGATTTTCCCCGCCGTCGTGCTACTGATGGCCGGGCCGGCGTTTATCGCGCTTTATCACGCAACACGACCGAACTGATCCGATCCAGATAGGCAAAACAAGGAGGACGTAGGATGACCCTATTCAACAACCATCGCCGCAGCAATCCTCGAGGTATGGTCTTGCCCCTGACCGGGCTGACGTTTTTCGTGATGATCTGCTTCGCCGGGCTGGCGCTGGATGCCGGCCACGTCTACATCGTCGGCCAGCAGTTACAGGCCGCCGGCGATGCCGCAGCACTCGCGGGCGCTGCGCTGGTGCAGTACGACACCAGCACCGGACGCGCCACCACCATCAACAAGGCCATCGCCACCGCCGGGACGAACAAGGCAGACCAGTCCTACATCTCGCTTGCAGCGGCGGATGTCCAAGTCGGCAATTTCAACCGCAACACCGCCACGTTTACGGCCAACACCGCTCCGTACAACGCCTGCAAAGTCACCACGCGAGCCACCACCAACCTGCTGTTTGCCCCCGTGGTCAACCTCGTGATCAACCCGGGTAGCAACAACACGTCGTTCAACACATCCAACGTCTCCCGACAGGCCATCGCGATGGCCGGCGGGACATTTGGTGCCGGGCTGATCGCGCTTGACCCGAACCGGCCTAGCAGTTTCGGCACGAACGGAAACACGACCGTATCCATTCCGCTCGGTGGCATCCAGGTGAACTCCAGTTCGGGTACGGCCACCACGGTTTCGGGTTCTGCCGGAACGATTAATGCGACGGAATTACGCATCAATGGAGGAATAAGCATTAGCGGGTCGCCCACCTTACCCGCGAAAGTGCTGACCAATACCAGTCCGGTTCCCGATCCACTGGCCGCTTTACCCGCACCGACAAAAGGCTCCAACCTCGGCGCGATCAGCCAAACCAAAAACGGCCAAACCGCCAATTACGGACCCGGTTATTACGCCGGCGGAATCACCCTGACCAAAGGAACCTTAAACCTCAGCCCGGGCGTTTATGTGGTAGGGCCGCCGGGTCTGCAGGTCAGTGGCGGAACCCTTAACGCCACGGGTGTAATGTTCTATGTCACGACCGGAACGGCTCCCAACACGTGGGGAAAGGTCGATCTCGACGGCACGGTGAACATCACCCCGCCGACGACGGGCACGTACAAGGACGTTTCGATTTTCGTGGACCGCGCCACGCCCTACACCCAGTTGATGACTCTCATCGGGAATCCGAACACCGCGATCCGGGGAACGCTGTATGCCCCAAGCATCCCCTTGACGCTACGTGGCACGACCAACTTGGTGGTCGGCAACCAGGTCATCGCCGGGACGGTCGATGTCCGCGGGACCGCCACCTTCACTATCGACTACGATGGGCGAAATAAGGTCACCGTTAACGAAGTGTTCTTGGTAAAGTGAATGACGTCGATCATCGAAATACAACATGCCTTAAACTGCAGTCACCCCACGCGAGTGCTGAATCCAATCGGTTTCAGCGAAATCCCTTTCCCCCACACCTCTCTGGCCACGGTCAGATAGTGGAGATAGTTCTGCAACGGAACGTCCGGCGGAACACGGTGATCGCAGAAGGGAATGAAGCCGCCCTCCTCCACCAAAGGCGCAAGCCGGCGGATTTCCTGCTCGATCTCTCGGCCGGAGCGGGCCAAGATGTGCTTGTCAAACCCGCCCATCATGAGCAGCTCGCGGCCATATTCTTTGCGGAAGCGAACTGGATCGCCATTCCACGTGCCGACCTCGATCGGGAACATGCAGTTCACGCCCGCCTCCAGCCACATGGGCAGCAGGTCGTCGATCTTGCCGTCGCAGTCGAGCCAGATGACATCCACGCCATGCTTGCGGCACAGGCTGGTGATTCGCTTGTACTGAGGCACCAGGAACTGTTTGAAATGGCCGGGGCTGAGTAGCGGGCCGGCGTTGTAGCACATATCTTCCCACATGCTGCAGCCGTCGAATCGCGCGCCGGTTGCAAAGATTTTTCCCAGCATCGCAACCTGCAGATCGGTCACGGTGACGACCATCTCCTCGAACCATTCCGGCTCGTCGTAAATAACCATGGAGACGTTTTCCAATCCCATCCAGTCACGGATCCATCCGAACAAGCTGCCGCCGTTGACGAAAATGGGGTAATCGCGGTTCGGGTCAGTCCAGCGTTGAACCCGCGCATCCCAGTCGGCCGGGATGCGGGCAGCAGTCGAAGGATCCAGTCGAGGGCGGTAGAGATTGTTCCAACTCTCCCGATCAACCAGCGTGTGGCCGACATGCATGGGGATCGAAACGCTGGACCGCTGCCTGCGGACAATGACACCGTCACTTTGAACTTCGGTGTATTCGTCGCCATTGTCTTCGATAATCTTTCGCTCAAACCCGGGACAAAGACCGTGGCTCACACCCACGCCCCACGCCGGTGGCTCACCTCCGCCAAGGCTTATGTCCAAGCCGAAATAGTCGCCGACATTCCTGCGCGTACACGTTTTTGGCAGCCCCTGCTTGTGCCAAACGGGGAGTGTTTCGTCCCAGTAGTTGAAATCGAACAGCGGCGCGCGGTCGCGCGGCTGATAGTGCATGGTGGCGTAGAAACGCTCCCGAAGATTCATGACTTCACTCCAATTAGTTTACTCAGCCAATCCACGTCTTGCGGCAATAGGCCGTCCTACTTCAAGGCGGCTGTTCCTGACTGTGATTCTCGAACGCAAAGCCGGCTGGGCGGTCATCATCCTGACACCGCCAGCTTGGCGGCTTCGTCGTACATCGCCAGCACGTTCTCAACCGGGCCGACAGCCTGAATGTTGTGGCACGGGGCACAGATCCAACGGGCGTTTTGCATGGCTTTGGCCACATTGCGTACCTCCGCGCGGACGTCATCGGTTGATCCGAACGGAAGCGTGTGCTGATTGTCGATCCCGCCATGAAACGCGATGTGCTTGCCAAAATCGCTCACCAAGCCCTGCAATTCCATCCCCGGGCACTGCCACTGCAGCGGGTTGAGAATGTCGATCCCGACGACATCGATCAGGTCGGGCAGGAACAGTCTGGCCGAACCGTCAGTGTGATAGAAGATGCGGATTTTGAAAGACCTCGCCAAATCCGCCATTTTCTGCTGCCCGTCGCGAAGGAACCTGCGGTAGAGGCCTAGGCTAAAAAGCGGCCCGTGCTGGCCGCCGAGGTCTTCGGCGAGATACATCAAGTCGATCTTGCCGCCGCCGGCTTCCCAGATTCGCCGGTTGAATTCATAGCAGAACTCGAAAATCTTTGTGAGGCCCGCCTCCAGGATCGCAGGCTCTTCGATCATGTCCTGATATGCCTGTTCCATGCCGCGCAAAGCACAGTAAAGCAGGAAGGGCTCGTACGCGCCGCATTTGACAATTCGGTAGCCGTCGTAGCGACTTAACTGGTCGGCGATACCGCAGAATTCAAAATCATCGGGACTTGGCCAAGCATAAGTTTCGATCTCTGCAACGCTCGTCATGTTCGCAAGTGGGTGGTAATCCACCTCGGAGTACTCACCGCTACCGTAGCTGATTTTACGGTGACGAAGCCCCCACATATCTTCTCCGGGCGGGACAGGCTTTGATTGGCTTTTCCGTATAGGGCCGAACCCTTTGGGCTGATCAATTCCGATCTGGCGCAACAGGTCCTCGCCCCGGCAGCCAACGGCGGCCTCGAACTTCACGAGGAATTCGCGGGTCGCCCATAAGTCGGTTGGGATACGGTCGAGGTTGTGGCCTTGTAAGATAGCAATCCATCGTTCGCGAGGGGTCATACTGTTCTCCCGACAAACCGCTGCGACGGTTCACGAAACGCGTTGGCCTCACTGGTAATTGCCATACTTCTTCACCATCTCAATGATGGCCTGATACGTTTTCCATGTGACCTGCGGCGGGATGGAATGATCGGAGTGGTAGATGTAACCCTTGGTGGCCATTCCCGCGGCAAACTTCTGGCGGATTTCGTCTTCGATTAGCTGAAGGTCATTCGTCGCCATTTTCATGACATCGATATTGCCGAAAAAAGCCAGTCGACTGCCGTACTTGGAGGCAAGTACGCGAACGTCCATGTTCGCCTTGGCCTCGAGCGGCTGAAGGCAATCGAAGCCGGCCTGCAAATAGAGGTCGATCACGCCGTTGACATCGCCGTCGGTGTGATAAATGAATTTCATTCCATGAGCATGCGCCCAATCGACAAGGCGCTTGTGGTCCGGCCAGATCAGTTCGCGATACATCGCCGGCGAGCACATGGTCGACGTTTTGAACGCCATGTCGCCATAGATCCAAAAACCATCCGGCTCGATGCCGGTACTGATGGCGACTTCCATGTTTCTGATCATGACGTCGGTGCAGGTTTTCGAAATGTCGGCTACCCAGTCAGGGTCGTCCACCATCGCCATCAGCACTACTTCGTCACCGATGATTTGCCGAGTCTGCTCAAAACTCTCAACGCCAGTCAGGTGGCACCACAGGCTTTTTTTTCGGTGGCGGACGTAGTTATCTCGCACGACCGTGGGGTTGATCTGCAGCCAGTTCTTCAACATCGCCGGCTTGTACTTGGTTTCCCATGCCTCGCGACTATCACACCCGAACCCCAGGTGCTCTGGCGTGCCGGACTTGTGTTTCCAGTAACGGGCGATTCGTCCGTTCGACTCACGAACAACCTTGGTTTCAGCATCTTCACTCAGAATTTCAGTCTCTCCCGGAAACGCCTGTGGCCAAAGCCAGCAAAGCGTTCCGAAATCACTGCCGAGAAGTTCAAGCACCTCGATCGTTCCGCCGACCAGCCCCTGCTCCTTGAAGCCGGCAATCGTTTCGCTCCAGTACGTGTCGTGCCGTGGGACGCGGTCTTGATCCTGGTGCGAGATTGCGCGATTCACTCGCTGCTGGCCGGTTAGGTTCAGTGACATCATTGGACTCCTCTAGAAAGCCATTCTGCGCCAACCGAGTTTGTCGGGTGTGCGTGGCGGCAGGCCAAGAATCTCCCGGCCAAGATCGACGTAGTAACGATAGTCCGCCAGTGGCGTGCCATTCGGGATGCGATGATCGAGCCCGAAGACGATTCCCCCCGTTAACATCGATGGTTGCAGCTTGTGCTCCAACTCACGCCGGATGGCTTCGCGGCCCTGCCGCAATACGTGCTTGTCGATGCCGCCGAGCATCGCCAGTCGCTGGCCGTACTGGCCGCGGACCTGGACGATATCCATGCCCGCTGCCGGTTCCATCGGGTAAATACTGTTCAGGCCACAATCCAACAGTGATGGAATCACCGGGTTGATATTGCCGTCGGTATCCTGCTGAAAGATGCGAGCGCCCTGTTCACGCAGCAGATCCCACACGCGGCGGTAGTACGGCTCGAAGAATTCCTTGATCTGCGACGGACCGGCGAGCGGCCCGGACCGGCCGGCGAAATCTTCATGGACCGACAGTTGGTCGATCACGAGCGATTCGCCAATCCGCCGATACACCTCCACGCACGTATCTCCCATGGTTTGCAGGAGATCACGAACCAGTTCCGGCTCTTCGTAGTACGCCACACATCCGTTTTCTTCGCCCATCAATTCGCGAAGCATGTTAAATGCGCCCGGCATACTGCAGACAACTAATGCGCCGTCGGCCTGCGCCGCTCGGGCTTGAACGATCTGCTTAGGGTCGATGCGGGATTCATCGAAGAGAAACAGCGGCTTAAGCTTCAGCCAGTCATCCATCGATTTCACGGGGAAATCCATTGGAAGCGGTATGGTGGCGGTCTTCTTACAGAGTTGCGTGGTGCGGCCGAGGTAATCGCGCTGGACCAGGATTTCGTCATCTTCGCGCAGCGTAACGGTGGGCGTTCTTCGGGGACCTGTATTGCCGACGCGGACCGTGGGAACGTAGTCCCAATCGAACGCCGTCATGTCCAGTTCGTGCTCGCTGGCCCCCTGCTCGCGCCACTCCTGCTCCAGGCCGATCAGAGGACCGAACAGTTCCGAGAACAACGGCCGCTGGCTCTGCCCGCCGAACGTCATCCAGTCGAGGTAATGCTCGCGACGGATCAGCATATTGTCACCTTCACGCTCATTTACATATCTCCACGCGTTTCAGCCGGCGATGCGCCGGCCTTCTTCGAGCACGACGCGGTAGTTCTGCGCCGGCATGTAATCGGTGAGTGAGTTGCCCGTTCCGAGTGCCCAATGACCATCGTCGGCGAAGCACTGCTCAATCTTGCGTCGTGTATAGGTGCGGATCTCATCGTGCGTGCCCCGGCAGACGATATCGACGTCGAGCCCGCCCAGCGGGGTTACACGCCCGCGGTAGCGGGCCTTGAACTGCTCGACCGGAAGGATCGCCTCCTCGAAGCTGTGCTTGGCATCGATCCGACAGCCCTCGATCAAGTCTTCGTAGACCGCCGACAACTGCCCGCAGGAGTGCAGCACGAACGGTTTGCCTGCCGCGTGCGCGACGCCGGTCATCTGCGTGTAGATCGGGAACACCATCTCGCGGAGCAACGTGGGACTGAGGAACGTACTGGTTCGGAAGCCCAGGTCATCACCCTGCCTTAGCGCGCCAATGGCGTTCATTGTCGCCAATTGCCGGTCGGCACTGACGATGAGCCGGCCGAGTTTGGCGAACACGTCGCGCACGAGTTGCGGGTCGTCCTCCAGCAGCATCGACAGTCCCACCGTGCCGAGCATCTGCGACGCCCATTCGTATGGCCCCATGCATACCCCGCCGACGATCTTCACGCCGTCAGGCAGCATCTTGGCGACCCACTCGAACGGACGGAAATCGATCGGGCTCGCCTCGTCGGGCCAGGCGTAGCGATCGAAATCGGCGCGGTCGCGGATGACGACCTTGGACTCGGACTCGAACCCGTGCCCCCCTTCCGCCGTTTCTGGCAGCGGGCATTTCAGTGGAATCTCCATGGGGATGCACTCGAACCCCATGTCGAGCCAAAAGTCCATATACGCCCGCCACCGCTCGGGCGAGTCGGCCGGCATCTTCGAGTAGGGCTTGCCCGTCCAGTCGTCAAGGAACTCAGGACTGGCGACGTGCTCGTAATTCGGAAGGTGCGCGGGCCGACCTGAGCGGGTTACCGCCTTCAGCCACTGTCCGAAGTCCGGGCTTGTCCGCCGAAGTGAAATCATCGCGCCACCGTCACCTCTCCGGTCTCGTCGTACACGCCCTCGCGGCGCCACACGTCCAGCATCAACTCGTACCGTTGCAGCCGCATGCCGGTGTAGATGCAATTGCTGGTGGAAAAGATGTACCCGCCGCCGGGCATGCCATGGGTCAATGCGTATCGGGTGGAGGCGATTACTTCTTCATCCGTACCGGTGTCCAGCGCGTTACAAGCCACGTTGCCACAGAGGGCGACCTCATGGCCGTAGCGTCGTTTGATCTCAGCAATATCCACACCGCCTTGAGGATCAAGCGAATGCAACGCGTGCGGGTGGGCCTGCACGAGTTGATCGAGAATGGGCATAACATTCCCATCGGTGTGCTTGATGACATAGAAGCCGAGCTTGCGGTACCCGTCGATGAGCCTCGCCAGATACGGCGTTACGAATTCCCCGAACTGCGCCGGCGAAAGGAATGGTCCGGTGTTGAAGCAGTAATCCGCACACAGCGCGAATCCATCCAGCCCGCCCGCATGCCGGGCGTAAATCTCCGCATTGGCCAACGCACTGTCGACCATCCTGCGGGCCTGCTCGTGAACCTTTTCCGGCTCGTCGGCCAGCCGATAGCTAAACTCGGCCATTTGCGTTCCATCGGGAATGCTGAACGTTGCATCGCCGTGCATGAGGATGAAATAGGTATCGCCGCTGAGATCTCGGATGAGATCAATCAACCTTTTGGTTTCGTCCACATCTCCTGGGTTGGGGTGGATGAAGATCGCGCTGTGCTCGAATCGGCTGGCCGTATCGACGTAAAGCTGAGCCATATCGACACGATGCAGTTGACGCTCCTTCTCCTCCATCTGCAGCCATTGCCCATAGCGGCGATGGCTGGGATGTACTTTGCCGAAGGCTTCCATCGTGAGAAAGAAGACCAATTCAAAATGCGGTACGCGCCCGAGCAACGGATGGCGATCCAACGCCGCCATGAACCGCTTGCGCGGGGTGGCGGTACGGTTCAGGGGTACGATCGTTGACGACAAAACCGCATTCATTGCCTGTCTCCGACGCTCACTCATAAGCCGTAGTCGGCCGCGACGAACTTGCTCGTATCGACGCTGGCCATCATCTGGTTGATGAAGTCGTCCTCACGGTCTGGCATTTCTTCGACTGCTTCACGGATCATCTGCAGCCAGGGGATTTCGCGTGGTGACAGCTTGAGCAGGTGATCCTTGTGCGCATGGTCGAGAAGCTCCACTGCCTTGAGGGCAGCGGCCCGGCCGGCGTAGTACGCATTCGGCGATTCGACAATTGCGCGGGCGATCTCGATGCTGCTGTAAGGCGAAATGATGTATGCCTGCGGGTCGAGCCCCGAGTCGGAGTTGACCATCCACCGCTGCAGCATTTTGGCCGACTCGCGGCCCTCACCGAGCGCCTGGTTCATGAGGCGGCAGTCGTAGATCAACTGCTCGACGTAGCACGTCGGTGCCATCCCGCCGAGGAGTTTGACGTTCTGTACCGATTCATTACTCCACGTATCGCAGGTGGCCGCGGCGATATTCCCAAGAGGCGAGAGGTGCGCGCACGATGCGGTTTTACCTTCCATCGCCATCGGCAGGCCGGTTATCGCCTTGAGGATGGGGTTTTCATACCCACAGTCCTTGCCCGGGCCGACTGCGCCGCACTCATAAGCAACGAGCGACCGAACTGCTGTGATCGCCCGTACCACTGCGGCGAACACCCGGCTGATGAGCTTCTGCTCCGCTAGCACCATTGCGGTGTTTCCGAACCCGCAAGCAGTGTCTCCGGCGCACTTGGCGCCGGTGCGATCGGCCACCTTTTTCAGGTTGCTCCAGAGAAATGTCATGTCGCGAACGCCCATGACACACAAGGAAAAGATAACCTGTTGAATATCCCCGGCCTGAAGCGCTTCGTCGTGAACTTCCTTGCCGCCGACGGATTCGATGCTCAGTAGCTCCGCACCGGCGTTGGCACACCCTTCAAACGTTTTGAGCATGTCCTCCCATAGTCCGCCGCTCCGCATGATCGGCGGGCGCTCAAATTCGCGGGTGTCGTTTGGTGTGGCACGCAGCACGCTCTTGAGCCCGTACTTCGCGTACGCATCTTCCATCGCGTCGGCCAGCAGCTTGGTGATGTCGATGCCCCACTGCGGCACCTGTGTCATCGGCGGGAGGGTTTCAAATTCGATGACAATCCCCGGCGGTTCCAGCTCTGCGGCACGCGCCAGGGCGCCTGTGATCATCTGCCGGTACTCCGCCAATACTGCAGGCATCGTGCCGGCTTCGATTGACATGTTTGGCAAGGTGAAGTTCAGTTCCGGATAAACAATCCCCCCGCCGATGGTCATGCCACGGCGGGTTTTCAGGGGTTTGGGGCAAACACCGAATCGCAGATCGGTCGCGTCTGCGATCGCGAGAGACGAATAGGATTTCATGGCAGGCTCCAGGCGGTTCGCGCGTAAGACTTATGCGAACGCCAATTTGCGGGCGATATCCACGGCACTGGCGGCATCGGGTGCGAACCCATCGGCGCCTATTTCATTGGCGAACGACTGCGTGATCGGAGCACCGCCAATGACTACCTTCAGCCCTTCAAGATTAGCCTGCCTGATCGCCGCGACGGTTTGCTTCATCGCGGGCATCGTTGTGGTGAGTAGTGCGGAGAGGCCGATGAGCTTGGCCTTGTGTTCGCGGGCGGCAGCGACAAATTTTTCAGCCGAGACGTTGGTGCCCAGGTCGACTACACCGAAATTCGCGCCTTTCCACATCATCCCGACCAGGTTCTTGCCGATGTCGTGCAGATCGCCTTGCACCGTGCCGATGATGGCAGTGAACTCCGGGCGGATCCCTGCAGCCACAAGGAGCGGCTCCAGTTGGACCATCGCTTCCTTCATCGCCCGCGACGCGATGAGCATTTCTGGTACAAAGATCTCATTGGCTTGAAATCGCCGGCCGACATCGTCCATGCCAGCCACCAAAGCGTCGAGAATCGGTCGCGGCGCCACGCCGGCCGATATCGCCTCCTGGGTAAGTCGCTTAGCCTCGTTCCGATTGCCCTTCTTAATCGACTCCGTCAACTGATCGAGCGGATTCATATGGTTCCCGAATTTGTTGGACGCTCCTTCGATGCGTCGCTAGATTGATCCTAGTACCCAATAGTACCTTTACAAGCCAATTAAGCTTGTTCAGCCAAGAACATCATGGGCGCATATGTTTAGATCAAAATCAGATATGTCCGTCAGTCCAGCACCACCGCGAATCGCGGTCATTGTGTGTGATGTCCTCCGCGACGAAGTAACTCACTTTGCGAAAACTGTTCCGCAAATACAACGAATAGAATATCTCCAGCAGGGACTACACAACGATCCGCCCACGCTGCGAATTGAAGTTCAGAAACTCATCGACAAAGTGGAAGCCGAAGCAGAAGATGTCGATGCGATCGTGCTCGGGTACGGGTTGTGCTCACGCGGGGTTGAGGGCGTGTTCACTCGCCGGTGCAAGCTCGTGATGGCTCGTGCACATGATTGCATCACGCTGTTACTCGGCGACAAGCAGCGGTATGCCGATTACGTCAAGCAGAACCCGGGAACTTATTGGTATTCGCCGGGTTGGAACCGCTGCCACACACCGCCCGGCCAGCAGAGGTACGACAAGCTGCTGAGCGCTTATCGCGAGAAGTTCGGCGAAGATGACGCGCAGTTCCTGATGGAAACCGAACAGGCGTGGTTCAAACAGTATGACAGAGCGACGTATGTCGATCTCGGCGTGGCAGCCACGCCGCAGGACGTGCAGTTCACGAAGGACTGTGCCAACTGGCTCGGCTGGAAGTATGACCGGCAGGAAGGATCGCCCGGCCTGCTTCAGGATTTGCTCAGCGGACGATGGGATGAGGAGCGGTTTCTTGTCCTTGAGCCTATGCAATCACCCAAGATGACCGCCGACGAACGCGTGGTAACGGCGGCACCTGTTCAGATCGATCAAGCAGACAAAGCCCCCGGAAATGGATAGCCCGTCATGTCAGTTGATTCCCAGCAACCAACCGAGTTAGAAATCGAGATCGATGGCGAGTGTCATCGGCTTATGCCGAGCGAAGCACACCATCTGGAATCGATCAGCGATCTTCTCCGCCGTGCCGGCTTCCCGCTGAACACTCGCTGCGGCGGGCGTGGAATCTGCGACGGTTGCCGGATTGAATTGCTGGCTGGCGAGGTCGCTCATCGGCAAACTCGACAAACCCTATCGCATGAAGGCGGGCAACCCCAAAGCATTCGCGCCTGCGAACAATCGGCCGGTGGCGCCGGTGCTCGATTGCGGGTGCCACCGCGATCGTCAATGAAGCATCAACCGCAAATCGTAAGCGACTACCAAATTTGCGTACCGGCGGCGCACGATCCGCTATTTGAACAAATCGCCGTACCCAGGGAGGCCCATCGAAACGGCCTCGCCCAAGCGGTCCAGCTATTGCGTCCCGGCCTGCCGGTGCGATTGGATTCGACAGTAACGGAACCTGTTACCGATACTGTCGTCGCGATCGAACAGCGGTCTGATCATCGGCTGATCACTTCCTGCTCCCCAACGAAATCACTCGCCCTGGGCGCAGCGGTGGATATCGGTACGACGACGGTAGCGGTAATGCTGATCGACCTGAGCGACGGCAAGGTGCTGGCCCGGGCATCAAAATTCAATGAGCAGATTCATTTCGGCGAAGATGTCGTCACGCGAATCAACCTGTGCATGGTAAACACCGAAATGGTAGGCCAACTGCAACGATCGATAGCCCGGCAAACGATCCTGCCGCTTCTACAGCAGACGACTATGGCATGCGGGCGAAACCTAGGCGATATCCGCTGCATCACGCTCGCCGGCAATACGACTATGCAGCACCTGATAGCGGGAATTGATCCGACACCTATGGGCGTCTCTCCGTTCACACCCGCATTTCTTGATTACACGGTCGCCACCGCAGCCAGCGTGTTTGGCGATTGCGGGTTGCGCCCGGAAACCTCCTGCCATCTGCTACCGAGCGCGGCCGCCTACATCGGCGCCGATCTCACCGCCGGCATCGTCGCCACCGGGGTATTGTACGAGCCGCGCCCGTGTTTACTGATCGACATCGGCACCAACGGGGAAATCATTTTGAAACACGGCGATCGGCTCATCGGCTGCGCCACCGCCGCCGGGCCGGCGTTTGAAGGCTCGCGTCTGAGTTGCGGCATGCGCGCGGTGGAAGGAGCGATCAGCCACATCGATCTCTCCCCCACCGACGTGACTTACACCACCATCGGCGACGGCGCACCCGTCGGGATGTGCGGTTCTGCTTACGTCGATTTCCTCGCCAAGGCCTACGCGGTCGGGCTGCTCAACCACATCGGCCGATTCAATTCAGGTATCGGCGGCCCGTTGGGTGAACGTTTGATGCCCGGCAGTGACGGCCGCGACATCGTCTTCCGAGTCGCCCATGGTCCTGGTCGCCAGCCGATCGTCGTGTCACAGTGCGATATCGCCGTCCTCCTGCAGGCCAAAGCCGCCATCGCCGCCGGTACGCACACACTGCTCGATCGGTTTGGACTGAAAGCATGTGACATCGAGAAGGTCTTCCTCGCTGGCGGGTTTGGCACACACTTGGATCGAAGCAGCGCGATCAACAGCGGATTGCTCCGTGGGTTCACAACTGATCAGGTTCGCCCGGTCGGCAATACTTCGCTGGCCGGTGCGTATCTCTCGCTCATGGACGCCGGCCTGCTTGCCGAAATGGTCCGCGCCGCCAAAGCCGTGGAGATCGTCGAGCTGAATCTCGATCCGTTGTTTGAATCGCGTTTCATCGACGAGCTAACGCTTTCAGGATAAATGCATCGCTGCAATCAACTCGACTTCCACTGCCTTAAGATTCAGCCCTATCCGTGAGGTTTCCGGCCGAGACGGGCCTTCCTCGAACATTTGCGAATCCGTCCAGCCCAGCAAATCGTCCACCAAACCCACGCCACTCAGGTTGCGGCTTGGTCAGATGCGATTGATAATGTCCCTTCGGGTTGCAACACCCCTGTAGACTGTGGTTTCTGCTGGTTTGCGTGTTTCGGCAGAAGTGGTGGCCTTTGGCGCGAACCCGTTTTTACGAGTTATCCTTTTACTTGTGAGTCAATTAATGGCCGGACTTGTGGATCCAGTTCAATTGAAAGTAGTTGAAGTTGCCCCTGAACGATTTGAAATGCGCGGCGAAACCGTATTCGCGGATTTCGGCAAGGATGTTTTCGGCAACCTGCGTATCGTATTTGCCGAAGATCCATCGGATCGAGTGATCAAAGTGCGTTTTGGCGAAAAACTCGCACAAGACGGCTCGATCGACCGTAAGCCGTCCGGAAGCGTTAACTTCCGTGAGGTTCTGCTGCCCGTCCATCGGGGACATCGCAGCTATCAACTTGAGATTCCGTCCAAGGAATTTCACCTCAGAGGCGCTTCGGTCCAAGCGCCCAAAGTCGTCAATGAGTTGACGCCGTTTCGCTATGTCGAGATTGACGCTGCCGACCTGCCGATTCATCCATCGGGCCTTCGTCAACTGTTCGTACATGCTCCATTCGATGACAACGCTTCCAGCTTCGAAAGCTCAGACGATACTCTGAATTGCGTGTGGGATCTGTGTAAACACACCATCAAGGCCACCACCGCGTTCGGAGTCTATATCGACGGGGAGCGGGAACGAATTCCTTACGAGGCCGATGCGTATATCAATCAACTATCTCATTACGCTTGCGATCTCGATCCTCGAGTAGCGCGTTCCACCATCGACTACCTTTTGGAGCATCCAACCTGGCCGACCGAGTGGAGCCTGCACATGCCCATGATGGCGGCGGCGGACTATTGGGCGACAGGTGACTCCACATCAGCCGAACGCAACTACGACGTGCTCAGGAAGAAGCTGCTGATGGACAAAGCTCGCGAGGACGGGCTTCTCCGCGCCTGGGCAATCGTCGACTGGCCTGCCGCGGAGCGGGACGGATACAACGACGGTCAGATTTGTCCCGAGGATCGCAGGCAGATCGGCCCGATGGTCAATACGGTCGTAAACGCCTTCTACTATCACGCACTTCGGCAAATGGCGGTACTGGCGGCCGCCCTGAATAAGGAGATCGACGCGAGTGATTTCGAATCAAAAGCCAAAACCGTCTACGAGTTGTTCAACCGTGTTTTCTTTGACGAGAGGCGTTCAATCTACATCGACGGCGAAGGTTGCAGCCATGCTTCACTACACGCCAACATGTTTCCGTTGGCGTTCGGACTGGTTCCGGCCGGGCGAGTGACGGGCGTGGCCGAATTCGTACAGTCACGCGGTATGGCTTGCAGCGTTTACGGCGCCCAGTACTTGCTGGAAGCCCTGTTCATCGCCGGCCTAGATGAAGTCGCGATCAGCCTTATGAGCGCTCGAACCAAACGTAGCTGGTGGCACATGATTGAGTTGGGATCGACCATGACCCTGGAAGCGTGGGACGCTGAGTTCAAACCAAACCTGACTTGGAACCACCCCTGGGGTGCGGCACCGGCCAACATTCTAAGTCGCTTTGTTCTGGGTGTGCGACCTCTCAAGCCTGGCTACAGCCAATTGTTGATCGCCCCGAGAGTCGGCCAATTGCGCTTTGCCCGCGGGAAAGTACCGACACCCCTCGGGCCGGTCGACGTATCGGTTGAGAACATCGAAACGTTCAAATTAACGGTCACCATCCCGCGTGATTCCCATACGCGCATCGAAGTCCCTCGACGCTCGCAGGATCAACTCTTTGTGGATGGCGTGCCAGTGAAAGCAACGGGCGATGGTCACACGCTCGCCGTCACGCTAAGTTCGCACGGCCAGCATCTCATTGAGTCTCGATAATACCGGTTGAACTCAGTATGCGTTACTGTATCGCGGGGCACTGACAATTCAGGTCCGCCGAAGCATATTCCAGGAGCATCTTACGACATGCAGAATCTCAAATCAGGTTGGAATACATGGAACGTCCGCAGCGTGCTGTCTCACGTGCATCTACCGGATGCGTTTGCGATATCTCTCGGATTGAAGACTTACGACACCGGCCGATGCTTGCGGGAGCCGTTGATCGGACGTAAAGGTCCCCCAAGGGCGAACCTAGAGAAGATATTCCCCGGCCCGCATGCTTATGATGGATCGTTCACCTCGCTCGAACTCCAGTGGTCCAACCACAAGATCCGCGTCGAGACGGCGGTCGATGATGGCGATTGGTTTGCACGCGTAACTCCCCTGACCACGCACGTCAAAGCCCCCGCATTGACAATCGAAGCAGCCGTTCTGTGGAATCGCCCGGGACAGGCGTGTCGAGATGGGGATTCGCTGACGATCAAGAATGTGAATCGCACCATCACTGTCCGCGCCACCGGCACGGCAAGACACGACGAGCCGGTAGTCGAAATGACATCGCCTTACCTTCTGGTCGTGCTGGACGGGCCGGTCCTGGTTTCAACCAGCGGCAGGCGCTTGAGTGATGCCGGACAAATCATCGATCGTCATCGAGACCAATACGTTGCCAGCCGATCGTCGCTCAGCGAGGCCCATCATGCGATGCAGATTTGCCTCGCCTGGGACACGATTTACGACCCGTTCAACGACCGCGTGATTTCGCCGGTAAGCCGCATCTGGAGCTGCAACAGCGGCGGATGGGTGCTGTTCGACTGGGACACCTATTTCGCCGCGTGGATGGCGAGCGTTGAGCACAAGGAACTGGCGTACGCCAATGCGATCGCGATTACGGAAGAAGTAACCGAACGTGGGTTTATTCCGAATTTCTCCCACCCGAGCGGATTCAAATCGCGCGACCGCTCTCAGCCGCCGGTCGGAGCGCTGGTCGTTCAGGCGTTGTGTGATCGGTTTGGCGAAACCGTGCTTGCGGAAAAGCTGTTCGATACCCTGCTCAGTTGGAATCGATGGTGGCCGGAGCATCGGGATGATGATGGCTATCTTTGCTGGGGTTCTGACCCCTACGATCCGGTCACCGGTTGCAGCTATGAAACCGTTCCTCTCAACACGCGATTCGCCTCCGCGCTCGAATCCGGTCTGGACAACTCCCCGATGTACGAGGCCATGCCCTACGACACCAACGTCCACCGCATGCAGTTTGCGGATGTAGGACTGATGTCATTTTACATCGTCGATTGTCGAGCGATGGCGGATCTAGCCAAGCGAATCGGCCGTGACGAGTTGGTTCCGGAACTCATCGCCCGTGCCGACCGATACGCCGACAAACTGAAATCGCTCTGGTGTGAGAAAACAGGATTGTTCCTGAATAAACGTCTCGATACCGGTGAATTGCAAACTCGCTTGTCGCCGACCCATTTCTATCCGATGCTTGCGGGCGTTCCCACTCCGGCACAAGCCAAGCGCATGATCGACGAACACTTCTTCAATCCCCATGAATTCTGGGGCGAATGGATTTTGCCCTCGATTGCGCGAAATGATCCGGCCTATCCTGAGCAGAACTACTGGCGTGGACGAATCTGGGCCCCGATGAACTTTCTGGTTTACCTTGGCCTCTGCAATTACGACCTCCCCGAGGCCCGAAAAGCTCTCGTCGATAAGTCCGAGGCGCTGCTCCTGAAGGAATGGCGCGAGCACGGACACGTACACGAAAATTACTGCGGCGATACCGGCAACGGCTGCGGTAAGGACAACAGCGACGCCTTCTATCACTGGGGCGGTTTGCTCGGTTTGATCCGCGTTTTGGAGACAGAACGCGCCCCAGCCTGACTGAAGGAGCCTCTATGCGGATATCTCTCATCACCCTTGTTGTGCTGTTTCTAGGAATGCCCATGCTTGCTGCTGAAATCCATGTAGCCCCCGCCGGCAACAACGCGAATCCTGGCACGGCGGATCGTCCGGTCGCAACAATCTCCACCGCCCAGCGAATCGCGCGAGCCTCCGCCGGCAATGGGCCGGTTACGGTTTGGCTGCACGAGGGGGTTTACTATCTCCCGGAGACAATCCGCTTCACGCCCGAAGACTCTGGCTGCACCTATGCGGCGGTTGAGGGGAAAACCGTCGTCCTGAGCGGCGGATCGAAGCTCGAATTGAAATGGGAGCCGTGCCGCGACGGCATGATGCAAGCCACGACGCCGGATGGACTGACCTTTGATGACTTTTTCATTAACGGCCGACGTCAACGGATGGCGCGCTACCCGAATTATCAGGAAGGCGTCCTACCCTTCGGCGGAGCCGCCGAGGACGCACTCAGCCTAGAGCGCGTGGCGAAATGGAGCGATCCGATCGGCGGGTACATTCATTCTCTGCACAAAAGCAAGTGGGGAGGCATGGAATATCGCATCACCGGCAAGGACACCAAGGGCAATGTCACCTACGAAGGCGGCTGGCAAAACAACCGCCCTACTCCGATTAACCCGAAGCAACGCTTTGTCGAAAATATTTTCGAAGAACTCGACGCGCCCGGAGAATGGTTCCTCAACACCAAAACCAGCACGCTCTACTACTACCCTCCCAAGGATCTTGACCTCAAGTCCGCGGCAGTGGAGATCACCCGTCTTCGTCACCTGATTGAGTTCACTGGGACCAAAGACAAGCCCGTCCGAAATGTCGCGATCCGAGGCGTCATCTTCCGACACGCCGCCCGAACGTTCATGGAAACCAAAGAACCCCTGCTTCGAAGCGATTGGGCGATCTACCGCGGTGGCGCAGTGCTGTTCACGGGTGCTGAGGACTGCCGGATCGCCGATTGCGAGTTCGATCAGCTCGGCGGAAACGCCGTTTTCGTCAGCGCATACAACCGCCGGATCAATATCAGCAGCTGCGACATTCACGATACCGGCGCGAGCGGTGTTGCGTTTGTAGGTGATCCGAAATCCGTGCGCAGCCCTCGTTTTCAGTATGGCGACACCAACAAGTACGAGAACGTCGATAAAATCCCCGGACCACAAACCGACGACTACCCGGCCGACTGCGTGGTCGAGGATTGCCTGATCCGCAACGTCGGAACGGTCGAAAAGCAGCCGGCGGGCGTGCAAATCTCGATGTCGCTTGGGATCACCGTGCGTCACTGCTCGATCTACGAAACCGCCCGGGCAGGCATCAACATCAGCGAGGGAACCTTCGGCGGCCACGTCATCGAGTTTTGCGACGTGTTTGATACTGTCCGCGAAACCGGTGACCACGGCAGCTTCAACTCCTGGGGCCGCGACCGCTACTGGCATCTCGCTGGCCTGCCGGCGGGAGAGCAGGAAGCGTTTTCCAAATTGGATATGGTCAAGCCGATCATCATTCGCAACAGCCGCTGGCGGTGTGATCATGGGTGGGATGTTGATCTGGACGACGGATCGTCGAATTTCGAAATCTACAACAACGTATTTCTGCGAGGTGGGCTGAAGCTGCGAGAGGGATTCAATCGCAAGGTGTACAACAATATCGCCGTGAACGGCTCTCTGCATCCGCACGTTTGGTTCGACAACTGCGGCGATGAAGTCACCCGTAACATCTGGATGGGCGCTTACCGCCCCGCGATCATGCACCCGGCCAAGTGGGGAAAAGAAGTGGATCACAACCTCTTCACCACCACCGACGCCGATCGCACGAAGTTTGCCGACAAAGGGTGCGACGCGAATTCTTTGGTAGGCGATCCGCTTTTTACAGATGCCGCCAAGGGTGATTACACAGTGAAAGCCGGATCACCGGCTCTGAAAGTGGGATTCGTCAACTTCCCGATGGACCAATTCGGCGTCCGGTCCACGCGATTGCGCGCCATCGCGCGAACGCCGGAGATCCCGGCCATCGGCGCGACCGATCGGAAACTCAAAGCCGCAGCAGGCACGCCGTGGCGAGGGGCGACTCTTCGGGCATTGCAGGATGGCGAATTCTCCGCTGTCGGCGTTCCGGCCGATGCGCTGGGCGTACTGGTCGCACAGGTCAGTAAGGATTCGCCGGCATTTAAGGATGGAATGCGGACGGGCGATTTCATACAACGCGTCAACGAGACGAATATTCGGAATGTAGAAACATTCATGGACGCAATCGGAAAAGCTGGAGATGGCGAATCCGTGAAACTGACCGTCATTCGCGAACAGCAGCCGACCGAGTATAGTGTCACGCGGAATTGACAAAAGTGATCTGCCTAGGATTAGCGCGGTTCGTCCGCGTTCTTTACGAAAGGTTTGCGGAAATACAATGACAGCAGAAGAACGATTGAAGTGGTGGCACGAAGCGCGATACGGCATGTTCATTCACTGGGGGCTCTACGCTGTACTTGAAGGCGAATGGAACGGCCAGAGGACCAAGGGAATCGGCGAGTGGATCATGCGCGACCTCAAGATCCCGATTTCCGAGTATGAAAAGCTCGCTTCTCAGTTCAACCCCGTCAAGTTTGACGCAGACGTCTGGGCACAGATTGCACAGGATGCGGGGATGAAGTACCTGGTCATCACCGCCAAGCACCATGACGGCTTTTGCATGTTCGATTCGCCCAGCAATCCGTACAACATCGTCAAGCAGTCGCCCTTCAAGCGCGATCCAATGAAGGAACTGGCCGCCGCGTGCAACAAGCGCGGCATTAGGATGTGCTTTTACTACTCGCAGGATCTCGACTGGCACGCCCCGGGCGGCGCGGGTCACTGGGAGGAAAACGGCCCCGGGCCGGAGTGGATGACCTACACTCGCCCGAAGGAAGATTTCCAGAAATATCTCGACGACGTCGTCAAACCGAACCTCCGCGAGTTGCTTACCAACTACGGCCCGATCGGGCTGATCTGGTTTGACGTGCCGGCCACCATCAACAAGGAGCAGAGCGAAAACCTCCGCGACTTCGTTCACGAGTTGCAGCCGGCCTGCCTGGTGAGCGGACGCATCGGCAATGACGTCGGCGATTATGGCAGCCTGGGTGACAACGAGCACCCGGTCGGCAAAGTTGAAGGCGCCTGGGAAACTCCGGCCACGCTCAACGACACCTGGGGTTACAAGCATTTCGATCACGAGTGGAAGAGCGTCGACTATCTGCTCGATCTGCTGGTGAACTGCGCCTCCAAAGGCGTGAACTATCTGCTGAACATCGGACCGACGGCCGAGGGTATTGTCCCGCAGCCCAGCATTGATCGCCTGCTTGAGGTCGGGCAATGGATGAAACGCAACGGCGAAGCAATCTATGGCACGCAGGCCAGCCCCTTCTTCACCGACCCCATCTGGGGCCGGGTGACGTGCAAGGGAAAAACGATCTACCTGCTGGTCAAAAAGTGGTCGACCGGCGGAATCAAACTCCGTGGTCTTGAAAGCAAGATCCTTTCCGCTCGGCTGATCGGCAATAGCCAGGCCAAGGTCGACTTCAAACAGCAAGGCGACACGGTAAGCTTTACGCTCCCCTCGCAAGCGCCGGAAAAGATCGTTTCGGTGGTCGCAGTGGAACTCGACAGCGTGCCGAAAACCGAGCAACGCATTTTCATCGAGCCCGGGATTCCGACGCCGTTCGCAGCCGCCCTGGCAAAGATCAAAGGCCCGCTCAAGTTGCACAAGACCCGAGGCATTGAGGATTGGACGGATTCATCCAGCGGACTCACCTGGACCTTCCGCGCCGACTCAGCCGGAGAGTTCGAGGTTCGCGTGGTAACACGGGCGAATCGCAAAGCCCTACAGGATTTTGGCAATCACGAGGTTCGCGTTGATGTCGGCGGAGCGTCTGTCAAAGGCGTCGCGGGCATCCGCGACCTCAAGCCGCCGACCGATGAACGCATCTTCAGCCCGGTTACCAGCGTCTTGGGACGAATCAAGGTACCCGCCGGAGATCACACGATGAGCCTCATCGCATTGAAATTGGACCCAACGGCCAAGCTCGGACTGAGACTCATGTCGGTGGAACTCGTACCGGTGAAATAGCACTCGGCCAATCGTACATCCGTCATGAAGCGATCGTCGTTTGCACAGCGATTGACTGGTGAGGAGTTTCAAGATGAATCGCGTGGCGATTTGGAAACTTGGCTTAGTCTGCATGCTTTTGCTGATTGGTTCGGCGCGCGCGTTCGCACAAACCAATCAGGCGCAGAATAAGCCCAACATCATCCTTTGCATGAGTGACGATCAAGGCTGGCAGGATGTAAGTTACAATGGTCTGAAGAAGATCAAGACGACCACACTCGACGCGATTGCAGCGAACGGGATTCGATTTAACCGTTTCTATGGCCAGCCGGTCTGCTCGCCTTGCCGTGCCAGCGTGATGACTGGGAGGCACCCCAATCGCATTGGCGTTTTCAACCCAGGATCGCCCTTTCGCGAGCAAGAATACACACTCGCCCAAGCCCTCAGATCCGCCGGGTACACAACGGGCCATTTTGGTAAGTGGCACTTGAATGGCGTATCGGGACCGGGCAAGGTGATTGCTGAATCCGACCCGCTGGGGCCGCGCAAACTCGGGTTTGATGAATCCTTTTCCGTTTCCAACTACTTCGAAACCAACTGGACGTTCGGCCACAACGGCGAGCCGGAGAAAGTCGAAGGAGACGGGTCGGATGCAATCGTAGCGCAATCACTAAAATTCATTCAGCAGGCAGTAGACAAAAAGCAGCCCGTTTTCGCGGTCGTCTGGTTCGGCAGTCCACATGTACCGAGTAAGCCGATGCCTGAGGATCTAAAGGCTGCCGGCGGTTCCGGCTACTACGGTGAGATTCTCGCCATGGACCGCGCGATAGGCACGCTCCGCGACGGCATTCGCAAGATGGGCATCGCCGACAATACCCTTCTAGTGTTCTGCAGCGACAACGGCGCTACCAGTCAGAATCAAACCGGCCCCAACGGCAAACTGCGCGGCCATAAGGGCGAGGTCTGGGAAGGCGGAATCCGCGTGCCGGGCGTGATGGAATGGCCGGCGAAAATCAAAAAGCCAGTCGTTACCGAAATGCCCGCCGGCGTGGTGGATATCTTTCCGACCATCGTGGACTGTCTAGGTATCAAGCCACCTCATCCGGTTCCAATCGATGGCGTTTCGCTGATGCCTCTCATTGAGGGCAAGATGTCCGAGCGCCCCAGGCCGATCGGTTTCTGGCAGCACAAGGGAAACGCCAAAGAGATGAAGACCGACTCCGGCCCGTCCGCTTGGAGCGACAATCGGTACAAACTAAACAAGACCGAAGCCGGCAAGTACGAACTCTATGACCTCATCGCCGACATCGGTGAAACAAAAGATCTCGCCGCCGATCATCCGGACGTCGTTAATAAGATGAAGGCGGACCTTGAAATCTGGCTCCAGTCGGTTATCCAAAGCTACAAAGGTGCGGATTACATCAACCATTAATTCGTCCGATCTACGATAATCCGCTGGTGTCCAAATCTCTTCTCCGTTCCCCTTTTACAACCCGCCAAACGCCCGTCTTCAGCCCATTTCTGCCCAACGTATAGGTATTTATACCTATACGATTGACAACATTTTTTGACTTCCATAGATAGCTTGGAATGTCATTCAATACAGGCACTTACAATCGTCCGTGGGGATTCTGGCAGGTGTTGGTGGCGGGGTTTTGGACGCTGATTGGGGCTGGCCTTGCCGTTGCGTTGTACCTCAAGCTCAACGCCCCCGCCGAGGCCAATCCGGTGGATCAGCCGATCGCTTCGCTGAGTAAAGAAATCCGCCATGACATGGCGACCAGACTGTACTTGCAGAACTGCTCCGTCTGCCACGGTGCGACCGGCGACGGCAAAGGCGTTGTCGCTTCGATGCTGAACCCACAGCCTCGGAATTTCAATCTCGGCCAATACCGTTGGATCACTTCCTCCAACAACGCGCCGTTCCGTG
Organism: Phycisphaerae bacterium; assembly: GCA_031377185.1. GTDB lineage: Bacteria > Planctomycetota > Phycisphaerae > Tepidisphaerales > Tepidisphaeraceae > JANMES01. The sequence goes on along the minus strand of JANMES010000023.1, from coordinate 99,727 downwards.
AAGACATTCATCACTCGATCCGAAACGGATTGGCCGGCACATCGATGCCTGCCTGGCGGAACCTGAGCGACGATCAGATCGAACTTCTAACCGATTATGTGCTTGGTCTGACCCGATCCAACGTTGAGAAAGACCTGCTGGCCAAGAAATTGAAGCCCAAAGTCATCAACGCTCTGCTTGAAGGTCGATTGACCCCCAAGAACAAAGTGCAAATCCCGCCCGAACCGGAAATGACTCCCGCGCATCTGGCACGCGGGAAAGAGTTATACCTGTCAACGTGCGCCAAGTGTCATAACGACGACGGCAGCGGCCGGGCCGATCCTGCCTGGGTGACGGCCGAGGGTTTCCCCATCGCTTCACGCAATTTTACGTCCAATGTCTTCAAGGGTGGTGGAAAAGGAACGGACATCTACACACGCATCTATTCCGGCATGCCCGGAACACCGATGGCCAGCTTCTCCTCGTACCCGCCGGCGGATATCTGGGCGATTGTTCATTACGTACAGACGCTCGCAGACCCGAAGATGCGTTCATCGGCGGCACCTTCTCCCGCACCAACCACCGCGCCGACGGCAGTGAAGTAACCCGATATTTACTCAGGAATCGACATGCTTAATTGGCTCCCTGAAAACATCTCGTCGTTCGGAAAGAACATCGACGGAATCATGTACCTGATCTACTACGTGGTTGGTGCATGGTTTCTACTCGCCGAGGGAATTCTCATTTATTTCCTCCTTCGTTACCGACGCAAATCTCATCCGACGGCAGCATACGCGCCGGGCAAGACGGGAAAGGCCATGGCTTGGGTGCTGATCCCGGTAGCGCTTGTGCTTTTGTGTGACATCGCCATCGATGCCAAAGGCACCGCCGCCTGGGATGAACTCAAAGTTGATATGCCTGATACACAGGAGCTCGTGCGTATCGAAGGCCGCCAATTTGCATGGAACTTCCGTCACGCAGGCTCTGATGGGCAACTCGACACCGCCGACGACGTGGTCACCAATGGGCAACTGTTCATGAAAGTGAACGACAAGGTGAAATTTGAGCTGATTTCCAAAGACGTCATCCACAGCTTCTTTGTGCCCAACCTGCGGTTCAAGCAGGACGCCGTCCCCGGTCGCAAGATCAACGGCTGGTTCGACGCAACCAAGACCGGTACTTACGGAATCTCCTGCGCTGAACTGTGTGGCGGCGGGCATAGCTACATGCAGGCGAGTCTTGTCGTGCTGTCCCCCGAGGACTACGAGAAATGGCTGAAGAAATGAATCACGCACATCCTGGCTTTATAGGAACCTACATTTTCTCACGCGATCATAAGATGATCGGCAAGCAGTACCTGTTCACTGGCTTGTTCTGGGCGCTGGCCGGTGGGTTTCTCGCTTACGGGATTCGCCAGCATCTGGCAGCGCCGCATTCGCCCACGCTGGGTCATGGTGTAATGTCGCCGGACTTTTACAACACCGTTGTGACCATGCATGGCACGATCATGGTGTTCTGGGTGGCAATGCCAATCCTCATCGGCGCGTTCGGCAATTTTCTGATCCCGCTCATGCTCGGTGCCGACGATATGGCGTTCCCGACGCTCAACATGCTGTCGTTCTGGACATTCTTCCTGTCGTCGGTGGTGTTACTTGCATCATTCTTCGTCCCCGGGGGCGCAGCGGCATCGGGCTGGACGGCGTACCCAACGCTTTCGGTTCAGCAGGGCGTCCACCCGATCAACTGGGGCCAGGTTCTTTGGCTGCTTGCAGTAGCGCTGGAGTTCGTCTCAATGCTGCTCGGCGGGGTGAATTACATCACCACGCCTCTGCAAATGCGGGCGCCGGGCATGGGCCTGTTTGAAATGCCCATTTTTGTCTGGATGCAAATGGCGGCCTCTCTCATTTTTATGCTCTCCGTGGGACCACTAGTCGGCGGAGCGGTGCTGATGCTGTTCGACCTGCTGTTCGGCACTGGCGTTTACGTCCCTGAAAAAGGCGGCGATCCGCTGCTTTGGCAGCACCTGTTCTGGTTCTTCGGTCACCCTGAAGTGTACGTGTTGCTGCTGCCAGCACTGGGCATTATCGGCGAGATCATTCCTGTCTTTTCGCGCAAGCCGCTGTTCGGTTACAAGCCGATCATCTGGAGCACGATCGCCGCGGGCATCCTGGGCTTTATCGTCTGGGCGCACCACCAGTTTATCTCGGGGTTGGATCCAAAAGCCGCATCGGTGTTCTCAATCACCACGATCATCATCTCCGTGCCCTTCTCGATCGTGATCTTCTCGATGATCGCAACGCTATGGAAAGGCTCGATCCAGTTTACTACCGCGATGCTGTTTGCGGTGGGCATGATCGCTGAGTTCATCATCGGCGGCACGACGGGCATCATCAACGGCTCGGCCGCTGCTGATGTGTATGTGCATGACACTTATTACATCGTCGGCCACTTCCATTACACGCTGTTTCCGACGGTGTTCTACGGCACTTTCGCCGGACTTTACTACTGGTGGCCGAAGATGTTTGGTCGCCATCTCGATGAGCGGCTGGGCAAGATTCATTTCTGGGGAACGACGGTGTTCTTCAACATGACCTTCATTCCCATGCTCCTGCTCGGTCTGGCCGGTCATCAACGTCGGATCGCGGATCCGACGATCTTCCCGCTCCTCCGAAACGTGCAATACCTTCATGTGATCGCCACTTACGGACTTTACGGCATGCTGGCGTACCAGTTGCCGTTTTGCTGGGCGTTCTGCAAGGGTCTTGTGGGCAAGAAGGACGCTGAGCGGAATCCGTGGCGGGCCGCAACGCTGGAGTGGCTTGCTCCCTCACCTCCGGGCCATGGCAATTTCGATAAGCAGCCGGAAGTCGTCGCCGGACCGTACGAGTACAGCAAGCCGGAAGAAAAAGAAGACTTTATCCCCCAATGGAAACCGCAGGAGGCTCTGTAATGTCTGCACATCCAGTACCCATTGCTCACCCGATGCACGAGTTGAAATACGAGTCCATCTCCCCGTCGATGGGCCGGGTGGGAATGTGGGCGTTCCTCGCCTCCGAAATCGTTACTTTCGGCGGAGTGGTCTGCTCGTATCTCCTGCTGCGGTTGTGCCATCCGGAGTGGATCCAACACTCTTCCAAAACGCTGCTGCCGATCGGTGCGATCAACACCGTTGTGTTGCTTACCAGCAGCCTGACAATGGTGCTGGCCCATCACTCAGCCGAACTGAAGAACGTCGCGGCGACCAAAAAGTGGCTGGCCTGCACCCTGCTGCTTGGGTTGTTATTCCTTTGCTTCAAAGGGTACGAGTACACGCACGAGATCGAGAACGGTTATTTGCCCAATACTGCAGTTTTCTGGGCGTTTTACTTCGCCATGACTGGCCTCCACGGGCTGCACGTGCTGGCCGGGCTGGTTACGATGGCCTACCTGCTGATCGCAATCAAGGAAGACTACCGCCTGACCGCCGTCGCTCCGGTTGGGCTGTATTGGCACTTTGTTGACTTGGTCTGGATATTCCTGTTCCCCCTGTTGTATGTGACGACCCAGGGTGCATAAAAGGCACCACAAACCGATCGGAGTATGTTCATGGAAGCAACAGCAAAACACGCCGAGCACGGAATCGGACGATATGTAGTGGTCTGGGCGATTCTGCTCACACTGTTAGTCGTCAGCCTGTTTCTGGGGCACCTTTCGAATGTGTATCTGATGAACGCATTAGTGTTCGGCGTCGCGTTGATCAAGGCCTCGCTAGTGGTGACGTATTTCATGGGCATCCGTATGGAACCCAAAGTGATCGTCGTCACGCTGATCATTACGGTGTTGTTCATGGTCGGCCTCTTAGCCGGCGTGTCCCCGGATGTAACGTTCAATCCATCGGCAGCGCCTACTCCGTTGTGATGAGGGAATTGCAGTGTCACTGCTTTACGCTGATCCAAAGTCCGTACGCCACCGCCCACGCCGCATTGAAAGCAGCGTGATCGGGATGACATTGTTCCTGATGACCGAAGTGATGATGTTCGCCGGTATGATCAGTGCATGCCTGTTGATGCGCAACACCACCACTGATGTTTGGCCGCCGCTGGATCAACCGCGACTTCCACTGACTGTCACGCTTGGGAACATGGCAATACTAATTGCCAGCGGACTCACCCTAGCCATCGCCAGGGGCCGAAGGAGTTGGATTGGCATTACATTGCTGCTTGGCGCGATGTTTCTCGCAATCCAGGGTTATGAGTGGAGCCGACTCATATCGTACGGCACGCATAACATTGCCACTCCGTTCGCCGGTATCTTTTATGGGCTGATCGGCACTCACGCACTCCACGTTGTCGGTGGCTTGGCGTTTCTCGCCCTAACTTGGCAGAAACTGCGACGCGGGCAGGATTTGACGAGGATTTGCACGATGTACTGGACGCTTGTCGTAGCGATCTGGCCGGTGATCTTTTTCATGATTTACGTGTAACCCCATGTCAAAACGACTTGCCGGAATCTTCCTTGGAATGTCACTTCTTACCAGCAGTGCCGTCGCCTGCCCGACGTGTAACGCCAAAGTCAGCGACACCAATCTGAACGGCAAACGAGCGATGATGGTTTCCACCGGCATCCTACTGATCCTTCCACCGGGGATGGTTGCGGGGTTGGTATTCTGGTTGTACAAGAACCGCTGAACAACCTGGCCGATCCACCATAATGTAAGGGTGGAGCGAAGTGATGGTTTGGCGGACATTTCGTGCTATCTTTCACTTCCCTTGGATGCGCTCTCAAACTGCCCGTTTAGGTAAACAGGGCCGTTGATTTCGCCGTTCTGAGAAATGCCAGCACTTTTCGACGGGATATTGCCAACCCCGTCACAAAGGCCATCGGTATGAAACAAGCGGAAATGGGTGGCGGCAAACCTGCCGGCACGGCGGAGGTGCCCGACCCGGTCATCGCCGATAATTACGTTCTGGTCAAAGTATTCTCTGCCCCGCTTTGCACGGAGTTCAAATTCAGGGACCGCCCCAAACGAGGTTCATTCGGCCACGAAGCTGCCGGGGAAGTGGTGGCCGTCGGTCCGACGGCTCGAAGCGTGAAAGTCGGGGATCGTGTCGCCGTCATGCCGCAAAGTGCCTGTGGCAATTGTGAGTTATGCAAAAGCGGAGAGCACATCTACTGCCCATCACCACGCAACGCGCTGAAGATTTGCGGCTCCACCACCGGCCGGGAGACGGTGGCTCAATATGTCATCCAGCAGGACTGGCTCTGCATGCCATTTCCCGAAAATGTACCCTATGACCACATCGCCATGGCGTGCTGCGGTTTTGGGCCGGGCTTCAATGCGATGCAATCCATGGACGTCGGCGCGGGCGATTTGGTACTCGTATCTGGTCTAGGCCCGGTCGGTTTGGGCACTGCAACGGTCGCACTTTTTAGAGGCGCTCGTGTGTGGGGACTGGAGATCAGTGAATACAGGCGCTCGCAGGCGATTCGGCTTGGTTTTGAAAAGGTGTTTAACCCCCAAGACGCAGACATCAACGAACAGATCATGAAAGCAACCGGCGGGGTCGGCGTGCCGTTTTCTGCCGACACCACCCGCACGGAGTCTTCCGCCAAGCTGCTGATCGCCGTCGCGAAACGACGCGGGCAGATCGCCTTCATCGGCCAAGGGGGGAGCATCGACGTGCCTCCTTTGGTCGGCAAGGGATTGCGGGTACACGGCTGCTGGCACTGGAACCACGCGCAGCACGCCAACCAAATGATGGCAACGATTCAAGGTTCGGCAAACAGAATCGGCCAACTGATCACGCACAAGTACCCCATCGATCGCATACAGGATGCGTTCGATGTGCAAGTCGGCGGAGAGTGCGGGAAAATCATGATCCATCCGTGGGATTGAAGGACTCGCCATGAATAGTCCAGCGTGGGTGACTCTCGAAGGCTCGGCCGGTCCCGGTCGCGGGAAGCATATTGTCTTTATCAGCGGCGACGAAGAGTATCGTTCCGAAGAAGCCTTGCCGATGTTGGCCCGGATCATGGCAAGGCATCACGGTTTTACATGTACGGTGCTTTTTGCGATCGATCCGAATACCGGATTGGTCGACCCCAATGTCCAAACCAACATCCCAGGCCTGCACCAACTTGAACACGCCAACCTGGCGGTGCTCTTCACACGATTCCGTGAGTTGCCCGATGCGGACATGAAGCATCTGGTTGATTTTGTTTTCGGTGGAAAACCACTCATCGGAATTCGGACAGCCACGCATGCGTTTCATTACAAGCGAAATCCCGAGAGTCCGTACGCGAAATTCTCATGCGACAACAAGGTCTATCCCGGCGGATTCGGTAGACAGGTGCTGGGCGAAAAATGGGTCGGCCATCACGGGCACCACGGAGTGGAGGGTACGCGAGGCATACCGCACGGGCCTGCGAAGCTCCATCCCATTCTGCGTGGCGTAGGAGTGATACATGGTCCGTCTGATGTATATACTGCAAGCCCGCCATCGGATGTGGAAGTGCTCGTTGAAGGACATGTGCTTTCGACTCTCGACCCGAGTTCGGAACTCAATGCTCAAAAGCCGTGGATGCCGCTGGCGTGGACGAGAGACCCCGACCGCGAGCGTGGCACCGGCCGAGTGTTTTGCTCGACCATGGGTGCCGCCAACGATCTGGCCGATGCTTCACTCCGCAGGCTGATGATTAACGCGATGTACTGGGGGATGAACATGGAAAACGCCATCAACCCGCAGAGTTGCGTCGATCCGATCGGGCGATATGAGCCGGGCAACTTCGGGTTAAGAAAAGAATCAACCGGAAAAACTCCGACTGATTTCCTGTTTTGATGGACGAGAAGTAGGCTTATACTTGCGATCCAATACATACGAAGACCAAATCAACCATGCGAATACTCTACATTGACATCGACTCACAGCGTCCCGACCACCTCGGTTGTTACGGCTATCACCGCAATACCAGCCCCGCCATCGATCAGATCGCACGCGAAGGAACGCTTTTTAAGAATGTCTATACGCCCGATGCTCCCTGTCTGCCTTCGCGTACCGCTTTTTACTCCGGGCGGTTTGGTATCCAGACCGGCGTGGTAGGACACGGCGGGTCGGCGGCGCAGCCGAAGATCGAAGGACGCTTGCGAGGATTCCGCGATTCGTTTGACATCAACGGTCTCGGCCGGCAATTGCAGAACGCGGGCTTCCATACCGCGATGATCAGCCCGTTTGGCCAGCGCCACGCTGCCCACTGGTTCTATGCGGGTTTCAACGAGATCCACAACCCCGGCAAGGGTGGCATGGAGTCGGCCGAAGAAGTCACGCCGATCGTGGATCGGTGGATGGAAACCAACGCAGCCAATGACAATTGGTACCTGCATCTCAATTTCTGGGATCCGCATACGCCATACCGCGTTCCAATGGAGTACGGTGAGCCGTTCAAGAACGACCCGCTTCCCAAATGGCTGGACGACGAGGAACTGATCAAGCGCCACAACAAGATCACCGGCCCGCACGGGTCGATGGAAATCTGGATGTACACCGACTTCGAAACACCGAAGTACCCGCGGCATCCCGGAAAGGTGACCAACCTCGCCTCAATGCGCAAAATGATCGACGGCTATGACACTGGCGTGCGGTACGTCGATGATCAGATCGCCCGAATCGTCGGCCAACTCAAGGCTGCCGGCGTTTATGAAGACACCGCCATTATCATCTCCGCAGATCACGGCGAAAACCTGGGCGAACTTGGAATCTACGGCGAACACGGGACGGCCGACGAATACACCTGCCACATCCCGCTGATCGTTAAATGGCCCGGCGGGCGCAAAGGGGCAGTCGAGTCCGATTTGCATTACAACCTGGACTTGGCACCGACGCTGATGGATCTTCTCGGAATAGGCAAGAATAAGCCCGACATCTGGGACGGCCAAAGTTTCGCCGGTTCAATCAAAGATGGCAGTGCCTCATCATCGCCGGCTCGCCGCGAGGACTTGGTGGTCAGCCAATGCTGCCACGTCTGCCAGCGTAGCGTGAGGTTTGGGCAATGGCTTTACATTCGTACGTATCACGACGGATTCCGCTTGTTCCCACAGGAGATGCTCTTCGATCTGGTTGCCGATCCGCACGAGGAACACAATCTGGCAGACAGCAAACCGGACGTTTGCCGCGAAGGTGCCTGGCGGTTGATGCGTTGGCACGATCAGCAGATGCAGAAGATCGCCGAGCATTTCCCGGGCGACTCGGGTGATCCGCTATGGACGGTCGTCAGCGAAGGCGGACCCGCTCACGCCCTACACGATGAGCGCAGCCCATTGCCCAAATACCTCAAGCGACTGGAAGCCACCGGAAGGGCCGATGGTGCGGAGCAACTTCGTGCTAAATACGATCGATTTTTAGAGCGTGCCAGAGCCCCGCGGGAATAACCACCCAATCTGCCTCAAAAAACAATGTGGACCGTTGCCCGGTTGTCGCAGATAATGTATAGCGCTGTCGCAATTTACGTTAAGCGGCGAACCTCGAATATGGGATCATAAGTTCATGCGATTACAACGAATTCGAGTTGGTGTCGCGATCAACGCGCAGCACATGCACGCGGAGGATCAGGAGTTGTATCACGGCGTGCGCGCGTACGCTGCGGAGCATCCCGAGTTCCGCTGCGTTCTAGCCCCTTTCGCCGCCGCCGACCTGCAGGACGCCGCGCCAGGGCGATTGCCGTATGACGGCTTGCTCGCCCAGGCGACAGATGATCTTGTCGAGGTGGCGTCCAAGGTGGGCGTTCCTGTCGTTGACGTTTGGCGCGATTCGCCGGTCAAGGTTCCCATCCACTGCGTGTTCCCGGATTTCGGGAAAGCCGGTCAGCTCGTGGCGCAACATCTGGCGTCGCGCGGATTCGAGTCCTTCGGTTTCGTAGTGAACAATGGCGTGCAATCCCAGGCGGAGATGTGCGACGCCAATCTCATTCCAGCCATATCGAGAAGCCAAACTTCAGAGATTATTGGCTTCAAGGCTCATCTAGCGGCATCCGGGTTTTCCTGTTCCAGGTTCATCGCGCCCAAGGTGGTTGACGCGAACGCAAGCGTATGGAGGCGATGGACGATTTCGATCCGAAACTGGATCAAAAACCATCCGAAGCCGATGGGCCTGTTCGTGCCGAGCGATTGGCTTTGCCGTTACATCGCCGATGCTTGTGCGGAACTTGGCTACAAGGTTCCGCACGATGTGGGTCTGGTTTGCGCCGACAACGAGCCTAATTTGTGTCTATTGGCCAACCCGTCGCTGACGGCGATCGGTCTGGGCTATCGTCGGGTCGGTTACGAGGCCGCCGCGATGCTGCAGCGGCTTCTTGAAAACCAAACCCACCGTGATCGAGAGATTCTGCTGGTGGAGCCCAACGCCTTACACCCCCGTCGCTCAACCGACGCCGCCAACGTACGCGATCCGCTGGTTGCTGCTGCAATGCGGTACATCCTGGAACATGCCCATGAAGGAATCAGCGTGGCTGACGTTGCCAAGCACATGGTCATGACCCGTCGGACCCTGGAACGAAAATTCCGATCCGTGCTGGACCGGACCGTCATGAAAGAGATCGCTCGATGTCGCATGGAGCGACTGAAACGACAACTCTCGGAAAGTGATCTGCCCATCAAGTGCCTGGTGGAAAACTCAGGGTTTCTGAGCGTACGTATGTTGCGAGAAACATTTCTGCGAGAGGAAGGCATCTCTCCGTCAGCCTACCGCGCCAAGCGACGCGTGGCCGACAAACCCAGTTGAATCCTGATTTCTTTCGACGAGTCATCAATCGGGATCTTCAAAATCGAGGACTTGCAGAACAAGTCCGTTTCAATTACATCCGGGATTTTCCGGATTCCTTCAACGCTCCCAAGCGGCCTGTGGTAGAAACCACGTTGCCATCGCTATTTAACGATGCAAGCCACTTCGCTATCCGCTGAATGACAGGCGTTTCACAACCATTTGCCGGGAGTAAGCATGGTCCAGTCAACCTTCGTGCGTCGAAGCCTATACGTTCTGTTCTGCATAGCCTGCCTGGCTGGGGCAGTTGAATCTACCTCCGCCGCAGCGTGGGAAATCGACCCGACGACAACGCTCTGGTACGACCAACCGGCCGACGATTGGGCGCGCGAAGCTTTGCCGATCGGCAATGGTCGGATTGGGGCGATGATTTTCGGGCGGGTCGGAATCGAGCGGATCGCGCTCAACGAGGAATCGGTCTGGTCCGGAATGCCGACTGAGTGGAACCGGGCTGACGCGTCGAAAAATCTTCCGAAGATCCGTGAACTCCTGCTGGCCGGCAAGAATGTTGAAGCGGAGCAACTGGTCAACCAAACCTTCACCTGCACCGGCGGAGGCTCAAGAGGCGGTGCCGGAGGCCCGTGGGGCTGCTACCAGGAATTGGGCAACCTGAATATCGCTTGGACGACTGAAGCCACGACGATAGCTCTGACTCAATGGAAGCGGACGGAAACCGTTACGCCGAACTCCAAAGACCTACGCGATCGGCGTAACGAAACGCTCAAGCAAGCCGCCAATGCGGTCAAACCGCAAACCGATGACCAGAAATGGATGGATTATGTCATCGGCGACAACAAAGCAGTTCAGGGCACCCAGGCGATCAGCGAAGACGAGCGAACGGTCATTCGCACACGCATCAATTTGACACAGAAGCAAATCGAGCAACTTGGAACACTCCGAGTCAGCCCGGAGGCCCGCAATGGCAGTGTTTACGTCAATGGCGAAGAAGTCGGTGAGTTTGGCGGTTGGCGGTCTTCCGTACACGAAGCGTTTGCTGGCGATGTCAGCAAATTCCTCAAGCTGGGCGATAATGTCATCGCGATCACAGTCAGCCGCTACCGGCGGAGTGGTGCGCTGCCCAAGTCTGTCACCCTTGGACCGAAGGAGGTGACCTCGGACTATCGTCGCAGTCTCGATCTCCGAAATGCCGTCGCAAACTCGCAGTACAAATGGAACGGCGTGACTTACAGCCGCGAGTCCTTTGCAAGCGCGCCGGATCAAGTGATGGTGTTCCGATACACGGCGGACAAACCGGGAGCCATATCGTTCGTAGCGTCGATGGATCGGGCTAAATCGTTCGACACCCGCCCTGACGGAAATGCCGGCCTGCTGATGACCGGCCAAACCAGTGGCGGGCGGGATAACGCCAAAGGTGTAACCTTTGTCGGACGCCTACGGGTCATTTCGCGCGGCGGGAAAGTGTCGCTCGAAGGCAACAATTTGCGAGTTGATTTCGCTGATGAAGTCATCCTGCTCGTCGCCGCTGCGACCAATTATCAGGGATTTGCAGGACGAAGAACACCAGACCCACTGGCCGCAACCAGCGATGATCTCGCCAAAGCCTCTGTCAAAGCCTACGATGAACTCAAATCTGCCCACATTGCGGAATACCACACCTTTTTCAATCGAGTCAGCGTCGCCTTGGACGATGGCAAAACGGAAAGCCGTGAAGCAGCAAAACGTCCGACCAACGAGCGCATTGCGGCTTTAGCAAAGGACGGTGGCGATCCGGCTCTATCCACGCTTTACTTTAATTTCGGCCGCTATCTGTTGATCAGCAGTTCACGTCCGGGAACTATGCCCGCAAACCTTCAGGGTATCTGGGCCGAAGGCATTCAGACACCGTGGAATTGCGATTATCACCTCGACATCAACGTGCAGATGAACTATTGGCCCGCGGAAGTAACTGGACTGGGCGATTGCCATCTTCCACTGGCGAAACTGATCGAGTCCCTGCAAAAACCCGGTGCCGAGACCGCCAAGGCCTACTACAACGCGAACGGGTGGGTTGCGCACGTGATCACCAACGTCTGGGGCTTCACCGCTCCCGGCGAACAGGCCGGATGGGGCGCAACCGCAAGTGGTTCAGCTTGGCTGTGCGATCACCTTTGGGAACATTACGACTTCACCCGTGACAAAAAGTTCCTCGAATGGGCCTACCCGATCATGAAAGGCTCGGCCGAGTTCTATCTTGATATGCTAATCACGGACCCCAAGACCGGATGGCTCGTCACCGCGCCCTCCAACTCTCCCGAGAACTCGCTGAAGTTGCCCGACGGAGGCACGGCCCGTGTTTGCATGGGGCCGACGATGGACATGCAAATCCTCCGCGAGTTGTTCGGCAACTGCATCGAAGCGTCGAAAGTGCTGGGTATCGATGAAGCGTTCCGCACACGACTTGGCGAAGCGCGCGCAAAGCTAGCCCCGAATCGAATCGGCAAGCACGGACAGATCATGGAATGGCTCGAAGACTATGACGAGCCCGAGCCGAATCACCGGCACGTCTCGCCGCTGTACGGTTTGCATCCGCATGACGAGATCACGCCCGAAACCACACCCGAACTCGCCCAGGCCGCCCGGGTTACACTTCAGCGCCGGGGCGATGCGAGCACGGGTTGGTCGATGGCGTGGAAGGTTAACTTCTGGTCGCGTTTGCATGACGGGAATCACGCTTACTCGCTGCTCAAGCTATTGATCAACAAAGGGGGTCAAAATCTATTCTGCCAACATCCGCCGTTCCAGATCGACGGCAACTTCGGCGGCGCGGCAGGGATCGCGGAAATGCTGCTGCAATCCCACGGCGGGGTGATCCGCTTGTTGCCTGCCCTGCCCGATGCGTGGCCGAACGGTAAAGTCATCGGCCTGCGTGCGCGCGGTGGGTACCAAGTCGATTTCGCGTGGGAAAACGGGAAGGTGACTCACTTCGTAATCAAGGGAGATCAACCGGGGAAAGTCACCGTCCGCGTCAATGGTGAATCCAAGGAAGTGAACGTCGAAAAAATATAGCCCACATGTCGTAACCTTGCCGGACCTATTGGGCAGTTTTTATCTTGTACAAGACAAGATCACCCGCCGGAGGTAACGCACCCTCTCGCGGCCTGTCGCGATTCGTTCCAAGTGTTTCCCATCGCAACACGTATTGAACACCCGCTTCGGTTGGCTTGCCGAGACTTTCCGCCCAGTTTACCAGCATGCCGGGGAAATTTGACTTTACCTTAACCAGGTCCGCCGGATAGCGTTGGGTTTTGCCTGACGAGCGGGCTACTTCGATCAGAGCGAGCGTTTCTTCGTCAATCACCAGCGAGCCCGAACCGGCCTTCCAGTGATCGAAGGGAAGCGACAGCTTACCGGTGCCGTATTTGCGAAGTGTTCCTAAGCTAAGAGACGTACCGAACGTAGACGCCCCTGATCCGCCGCCACTGAAGAGGTGATGCCCTTCCCATTGAGACACTTGGTGCGTCTTCCATTTTCCGCCGTCAAAGCGTGCGACATACGCTTGCGTATTACCGGCCGGATCGTGCTTAAAGTAGCTGACAACCGCCCGCCCTTTGCTATCGAAAGCAATCTGGTGATTTGAATTGTGCAGTCCGCCTTTGACCGGTACGGGATCGATGACGGTGTTTTTGTTGTTGATGGTGATCGGTAAAGGCAGCGGCTCACCGCCGGCGGTTTCCCAATCCTTGAGATTGCGGCTGCGGGCGTAAGATAAGTCGTGGTTGGTTTCGACTGCCGACGTGTCGCGCCACATCCAGATCAGGTGATACCAACCGTCAGGCCCAAACACCGGCCCGCGCTGGTAGGCGCTGCTTTTCCCAAGACCCGAGATTAACGGCTTGTCCAAAAAGCGTCGCCATGTTCTGGATTGAACATCGTAGGCATTATAAATCTCCTGGCCGTTACCGCTATATCCATCGCGATAATGGAACAGCAAAACGCCCTCCGGCCCACTCATGAATCGAGGATACGTGCAATGTCCTTCGGGCTTGCCGACCATCGGATCGACTTGTCGAAGAGTCGTGAAATCACCGGGCTTATCGGTACGGAAATAAGTTAATGCACCTGCGTGCATGTTGCCCGCAAGATGAAGATCGCCTCCGCTGTCGATCGTCATCGTGATGTAGTTGTGAGAATCCCATCCCTGTATTGTGCTGGACGGGCCGACTTGCTTGGGCGGTTCGTTCGACTTTGACGGAAGCACGAACTCCGTGAACTTTTCATCATTCAGTGACCGCACTGCCACCGTCATGCGACGATCGGCGTTGTAGTAGGCAACATATTGTCGATCTCCCTGCGTCAACAGGCAAAACCCAACTCGCACCGCCGGCCAGATTCGGCCGACGGTTATCGCTTGTTCAACGGTTGGGTTGGCACTTTCTTGAGTAGTCGATGGCTTCATTTCAGACGCTTTCGCGAAAATCAACGGCGAGAAAAACAGGCAACACGCCACCGTGAGTGGCGTTAGGGTTCGGTGAGTTGGGAATTGCTTCATTGATAGTCATCCAATGTATGAAGATCCATCGCGGGCATGGTAGAAAGCTTCCACAGATCGATCGGCACATCATTCGGCTGCGGATGGCCCGGCGTGCTGCGGCCGTCGGCGATGAAACGCTTGAGAACGGCCAGCATTTCTTTTACTCGTTCGGGATCGCGCTGTTGAAGATTGGTAGTTTCACCCGGATCAGCCCGCATGTCATAAAGCTGAACCGGCGGAAGCTTGTCCTCAGCGGCTTGGCGGTCCGGATATGTCCAACCGCCGGAGCCAGGACAAAGCACCAGTTTCCAGCGACCATCGCGGATGGCGAATTTTCCGTTGATGGAATGATGAATGACGTGCTGCCGGATCTTAGCAGATGGGTCTCGGAACAAGGGCATCATGCTGATGCTGTCTTCACCGGCGTAATCTGGGAGCGATTGGCCGATGATTTCGGCACAGGTCGCCATCAGATCGCTTAGGGAAACGAGTTGATCGCATCGCCCGCCGGGCTTGATCACGCCCGGCCATCGAGCAATACACGGGATGCGGTGCCCGCCGTCCCAAGCGTCTGACTTGTATCCGCGATACTGGCCGCTGGGGAAATGTCCCTGCAGTTCGAGTGCTGATTCGCCGCCTCGCCCGAGAGTGGAGGCGCCAACGTAGTGCGCAAATCCGTTGTCGCTTGCGAAGATGACCAATGTGTTATCCGCTAAACCATGCTTTTCCAACGAGTTGAGCACGCTCCCAAAGACATCATCGGTTTCGATCATCAGGTCGGCGTAGGCGTTGTTCAGACCGCTCTTACCGATGAATTCCTGATTCACTGACAGCGGCGTGTGTGGCGACGTCATCGGCATGTACAGGAAGAACGGCTGATGATCCTCGCTGCGAGCGCGGAAGTAGACGTCGCCTTTTTGGGCCCAGGTCGGCAGGAGTTGCTCGAAATTCCAGTTCGCCAACGCCGGGCCGGCAGTGCTGGCTAGATTATTTCCCAAAAGGCACTCGGGCAACCATTCGGACGGCACGCCGACCGTACGGTCATTCTCGATAAAGCAGTAAGGAGGCCAGTTCGGAACATCGACCCCGAAGTAGTAATCGAAACCCCGCGTCGTGGGACCGCCAGTTGTGGGCTTGGTGAAAGCGTCTCGCCATTGCGTTCGGAGTTCTGGCGTGACAGCGGGCGCGGTATCTTGCGGCTTTGATCGGTCAAAATTGTTGTTTGGATGAAAAACCGTGGGATCAACCTCAAAATCCCATCCCTGTCCCAAGTGCCACTTCCCGATACACCCCGTGTGATAGCCGTGCTGCTTGAGGAAACCGGGCACCGTCATTCGGTCGCGGGGAATCAGCGGCTTGCCATAAACCGGAACGATCCCCGCCTGCAGAGTGGATCGCCAGTTGAATCGCCCGGTTAGCACACCGTACCGAGACGGCGAGCAGACGGCCGAAGTCGCGTGGGCGTCCGTGAAGATCATCCCCTCGGCGGCCAGGCGATCGATATTCGGGGTTTTGATCTTGCCCTGCGGGTTCAGACACGATGCATCGCCGTATCCCATATCATCGACGAAGAAGTAAACGATGTTCGGCTTGCGGCTCATGAGCGATTCTCCGCCGTCACTGTATTTGGACGCGATCTCGGGCTAAGCAGACTGTATGCTACACCCCCCGCCATCGACCGCAATCGGCCGCCGGTGCGACCTTTGGCCGATAGCTGTATGACTTTCCAGTTCAAGTCTTGGGGGATGTCGCATCTCCGTCATGCCATTGTCGCATCTTTGCCATGCCGATGTCTCGCTGCAAGTGTTAATCTGCGATGACTCATGCGGTTAGAAATTACCCCCAATACCGGCGTATCGCCTGGGAACGCCCAGGCATCCAGGATTCAGGAATCGATCGATCGCGTGCATCAAAGTGGCGGCGGCGTTGTTACGCTTTCGCCGGGGCTGTACGTGACGACAACCGTCTTTTTGCGAAGCGGAGTCGAATTCAATCTACAGCGTGGTGCCATTCTGCAAGCCTGGGCGAATCTGGCTGATTATCCTCCCGTAGAATTAGCGGCTGACAACAAGGATCAAGCCTGCGTTCACCTCGTCGTCGGGCTCGATTGTTCCGACATCGCGATCACAGGCGATGGAATCATCGACGGGCAAGATGAGCAGTTCTGGGAGCCCTGTCGCACCCGCGAGGAACGGCCGTACGGCATTTTCCGTTTCAAAGTCAAGGGCGATCCCCGCCAGCGGCCAAGCCCGCTGGTGCAACTGATCCGGTGCCGGAACGTTCAACTGCAAGGCTTTACGATTCGGGCCTCGCCGGGATGGGCGTTACATCTTTTCGATTGCGATGTGGCAACGGTATTCAACCTCACCGTGCGCGGCCACCGCTATGGACCGCACACTGACGGAATCGGCATTAACGGCAGCCGGGACGTTCGGGTCTCGAACTGTGACGTTGATACCGGCGATGACGCGATCATTGTCAAAGCCACCAATCGCGATTCGGTCTGCAGGAATGTGGTCGTCAGCAACTGCATCGTGTCATCCAATTGCGCGGGACTTGGCTTGGGCGCAGATGTGCAAGGATCGGTCAGCGACGTGATTTTCAGCAACTGCGTGGTGAAAAAGTCACTGCGGATGATTCAAGTTGAAATGTGGTTTCCCGGGCAGGTGGAACGGGCGATTTTCAGCAACATCACCGGGCGCACCTTTCCCGATGCAGAAGTGGAAAACGAACGCCCGATTTATGTGGATATCCAGCGGCAATTCTCCAAGACCGCGGATTTGGGCAAAGTCCGCGACATGCTTTTTCGCGATATTTTCTGTGAATCCCGGGGGCGTATTCTGCTGACCGCACAGGACGGCGCTTGCTTGGAGGGAATTCGTCTGGACAACGTCATCATCAACGTGCCCGAGATCGAGGACCCTGCTGAAACCGTGCCCCGCGCCACGAGTCTTCAACTATCAAACGGCAGCCCCTTAACCCGAGCGGCCCGAGCGGCGGTGGTTGCAGATAACGTCAACCGGCTAACGCTCCGCGACGTCGAATATCGCTGGCCTGAAAAGCCATCCGTGAGCATGCAGGGGCTGTGCTTGCGCAACGTGTCGAATATGATTGACGTCAGCCCCCGACTATTGGCCAACGGGCCTGGCATCCTACGCATAAAGAGTGACAACCATGACCGATAGCAAACGCTTCACGCTCCCCGCCGCCCCATTGAAGGCGGATAACAACATCCGCCATCAGTATCCAATTCACAAAGGCAAATGGATCAAGCATCCGGAAACGGACGCGCATTCACAGAGCTTCTGCCGCTTTACGCTTGAGTTCACCCTTGATTCGGCCGCGACCATTGAGATTCACATCAGCGCCGATAATCGCTTTGAACTGCAATGCGACGACCAGTACGTCGGTATGGGACCGGACCGAAGTGATATCGAACACTGGAGCTTCCACTCGTATCGTCTCCATTTGGAGCCGGGTACCCATCGCCTGACGGCCGACACGCACTACCTGGGACTCGACGCTGCGGGCCGCCCTTGGGCGCAAACTTGCATCGAGCCCGGGTTTATCCTTTTCAGCGAGAATTCGCCCGTCGACCTGAACACCGGCAGCGCGGCGTGGCAAGTAACCAAGCTCAAGGGCGTATCGACGGTCAAAGAAGAACTGAAGACATTCTTCGTCGTCGGTCCGAACTACATCATCGACGCCAAAACCTATTTCGCCCCCCCGCCGACCGTTGAGGCTGCGGTGCTACGCGACGCGGGACGCAACATGCATTCCGGAACGGTTCATCCGGGATGGAAACTCTACCCTTCATGCATGCCCGAGCAGATCCGCCAACCCATCGTCGGCGGGCGGGTTCGGTTCGTCACTGATATTTCTGACGACGCTCCCTTCCCATCCAGCGAACCGGAGAAGCCAAGCCCCGCCCATACCCAGTGGCAAGCAATGGTAGATGGAAAATCGCCGGTCACCGTACCGCCCCAATCACGAGTCACCGTCTTGTGGGATTTGGAACAATACCACACCGCATATCCCGAACTAATGACCAAAGGCGGAGCCGGCGCGCGGATCGACATTAAATGGACTGAGGCGATGTTCATCACGCCCAACAACAGCGAAGGCCAAGCTCGGCGGGAAAAGGGCAACCGAAATGAAGTGGCCGGCAAATACTTCCGCGGCAATGGCGACGCCTTTTGCCCCGACGGACCGGATCGCACCTTCCGCCCCTACTGGTGGCGGGCCGGGCGATACGTACGAATCGTCGTGGAAACCAAGGATGCCCCGTTAACACTGAAAGGGCTTCGACTTCTGGACAGCCGCATGGCGTTGGAAAACGAATCCATCTTCAAAAGCAGCGACGTTGAACTGGAACCCATCATCGCGATATCAGCTCGCGGGATCCAAATGTGCGCCCACGAATCCTATATGGATTGTCCTTACTACGAGCAGATGATGTACGTGGGCGATACACGGCTACAGGTGCTTACGTCGTTCATCATGAACAGCGAAGACCGGCTGAACCAACGGGCATTAGAAATCTTCGACTGGTCACGCCTTGAGACCGGCTTCGTTCTCGAACGATGCCCAAGCCAGCCAAAACAGTTGAGCTGCACGTTCGCCATGATCTGGTTGATGATGCTGCGCGACTACGCGTGGTGGCGCAACGATCATGGGTTTCTCAAGCAGCGACTCAAAGGCATGCGTTGTATGCTGGAAGAATTTAAGGCATTGCCCGATACCCACGCCCCGCTACTGCCGGCATTGCCCGGATGGAGTTTCATGGACTGGGTGGAAGGCCTCAGCTTCGTCAACAACCCCGGACCTGACGCCGGCGTATCTGGCGTGGTCAATCTGCTGTTCATCAACTCACTGAATGCCGCAGCTGAACTGGAAATGGAATTCGGTGACAAGCACCTGGCTGAGTTCAATCGCGCCTGGGCGAGGCAGATTGCCGCCGAAGTTGAAAAGCGGTTCTGGGACAAGGATCGCGGGCTGTTTGCGGACGATCTTGGACATAAGCAGTTCAGTGAACACTCCCAATGTCTGGCGCTGTTGAGCGGCCTGTTCCCTGCACAAGAGTCCCGCTGTCTGGAAGGACTGATCTCCGCGCCCGATCTCCTGCGAACGACCTGCTATTTCTCATTCTACCTGCTCGAAACGTTCGCCAAGTTCGGCCGCGGCGATCTGATTCTGCAAAAGCTCGATTTCTGGAAAAAGATGGCGGACATGGGACTCAAAACCCCCGTCGAAATGCCCGAGCCCACTCGCAGCGATTGTCACGCATGGTCGAGCCATCCGCTGTTCCACATGCACGCCAGCCTGGCGGGCATCCGCCCGGACGGCCCTGGATTCGCACGGGTTCGCATCGCCCCCAACCCCGGCCCGCTGACCCGGATCGCCAGCACGATTCCGCACCCGGCTGGCAAGATTGCTCTTTCAATGGAGCTTGCCGGCAACCAGTGGACTGCGAAGATCGCTCTGCCCGCTGGCATTGAAGGATCGTTTGATTGGAAGGGGCAATCGTACCCGCTTAAGCAGTCAACAGATCTCCGCCTGCCAGCGTAGGTTGGACAAATCAGTATCGGCCGACATCGCCATGGCACAAAACGACGCGAAGAGGTTCGAATAAATTCGAACCTCTTCGCGTCGTTTTTTACTCGCTGTTCTATTCAACAAGATTCAGGCGTCCCTGATCTTACTTTGCCCCCGGCCAATTGTTCCACCATGCCTTGAACTGCTTCCACTGGCCTTCGAGGTGCTCACGCTGTGCGGTCGAGAGCTTGTCGGACGAGTTGATGTGATGGGTGTATTCCGGGTTGCCTTCCAGCACCATCAGGTGCTTGTAGTACAGCACGAGGTCCGGACCTTCATCAAAACCCGAGAGAACCGCAATCGCTTCGGTCAGTTCGGCCGCGTATCGGCGGGCATCGCTGTCACCTTTGGCTGCTTTATTGCAAAGCTCGGCCAATCGCAGCACTTGTTTCGGCAATGCGTTGCCGACGCCCGTGATCGCACCCACCGCACCGCAATGAACGATGCCGTGATACACCTGCGTATCAACGCCGACCATCAGAACCGCATCGGAGCTCACGCCAGTAATGTGTTCAGCGGCGTAGCTGAGCGATGCAGCACCGCCGAACTCTTTAAAGCCCACCAGGCTGGGGAATTTCTTGCGCAGTTCGAAGAACAAATCCGCACGGGTTTCGAATCCATAGTAAGGACTATTGTAGATGACGGCCTGAAGATCACCGCCTGCCTGCAGAATAGCGGAGAAGTGTTCACGTTGAGCGGCCGGTGCGCTGCCACGCGAAAGCACGCGCGGGATCACCATCAGCCCAGCCGCCCCGCATTCGCGGGCGTGGGCGGCGATGGCGGCAGCGCGGCGGGTGTTTTGAGCGCCCGTGCCAACGACCACGGGAATGCCCGCCTTCGCCAGCTTCGCTACGCCCTCCTGTCGTTGCTCATCAGTCAGCAACGGCCAGTCGCCCATCGAACCGCAGTAGATTACTGCGGTCATGCCAAGATCCATTAGTTCTTTGCCTTTTTTGACCAGCAAATCGAACATCGGCTCGCCGCGATCATTGCACGGCGTCATCAGGGCGGGCATACAACCTTGGAAGAGCGGCTTACCTTTCACATTCATCTCCGTTGGGGGAATATTGACTGTCTGCATTCAAACTCAGGAAACCAATTCACGCAAGATACTTGGCAACCGATTCGGACGGACGTTGTCGTAACACGCCAATCGTGTAAAGCGTCGCATCGCAGCCGGCAGACCGACCGACGTGAAATGCGGATGCCCGGTGGCCGGGAATGGTCCGCCGTGGTTCATTCCAGGGCTGACCGCCACACCGGTGGGCACTTTGTCATTAAGCAACCGACCAACACGAGGCCGGAGAAGCTTCGCTACCCGATCGTACGCAACATCGTCTCTGCCGTCGCGAGCGGAATAAACACAGCCCGTCAAATTGCCTTCGCAATGGGACAACAGCCGATACAACTGCTGCAAATCATCCGCCACCAAGACGAGCGTTGAATTTCCGAACGCTTCGGTCATCAATTCCTGCGGCGAACGCAAGAACTGCTCGCCCGTTGCACGCAGGAGCGTATTGGCCCATGCGTTACCTCGGTGAACCTTGGGTGCCTCATTGCCGTATACGACCGTTGCTCCGGCCCGTACCAGTACGTTGATGCTGCCGACAAGATGATCCTGCGTACGCCGATCGAGTAATGTTCCGCAGGGTGCGTCGGCAAATTTTTCTCTTACGTTCTTGATCAGCGATTCGGTTAACTCGCCTTTCAACGCCAGAATGAGTCCGGGTTTGGTGCAGAACTGGCCCGTGCCGAGCAACACGCTGCTCGCAATTTCGTTGGCGATTTCTCCTGATCGTTCTTCCAACGCACCCGGAAGAATCACGATCGGATTGATGCTGGACATTTCGAGATAGATGGGTTTTCCAACCGCGTCGGCGGCCGCCTTAAGCTTCATGCCGGCTGATCGCGAGCCTGTGAAGGCGACCGCTCCCAATCGCGGGTCTTGCACCAGACGCAGTCCGTCCTCAGGACGAAATTTGTACAACATTTGCACCGTGCCCTCAGGCATGTTCGCCTGCGAAGCGGCTTTTTGCGCGCACTCGGCCAGAAGCCGGCAGGTGGCGGGATGACTGGGGTGCGCCTTGGCAATAACGGGATTACCCGCTGCAAGTGCGGCGGCAAAATCACCGCCGCTGATGCCGTTAAACGCCAACGGGAAGTTATTCGGGCCGAACACTACGGTCGGGCCTATTGCTTCGAGGACCGAGTAGATCTTCAACTCAGCATCGATCGTCGGCAGCCGCCAGCTCACATCCTCTGCCGCGGCCGCTGCCTTTTTGAGTTGGCCGACGGTACGGGGCATCTCGATTTCGCGGAGTCGCGGGCTGAAGGCGTATCCGGTCTCCTCGGCCGCTGCGGTGGCGATATGGTCGGTCTTGGATTCGAGAGCTTCCGCGTAGCTTCGCAGGAACGCAGCGATCTGCTTGCGCGGCAGTTCCTGCATCACCTCAAACGCTGACACCGCCGCCGTAAGAGCTGCATTGATGTCGGCCCAGTCGCTGATGGGGTATTGGGTTGGTGACGGTTCGCGGGTCACCGGATTTTCACCGACAAAGCTACCCACTGCGGTGGCGGGCCGCCATTTGCCGTCGATCAAGATGGGGGCGAATCCTTCGGTACTCATGGTTCGTTTTCCGGGGTAAAAGGTGACTTAACCTGTATCGTGGCCGGATCACCCTCCTGCCATGATGGATCATAGGATAGATGATGCGCAATCTTCCGGCGTTTACAATGTTGCGACAATCTACCACGTGTTTGCGTCATACCCGAGCGGAGTTCTCAAGCCTTTAATCGCAGCTTACTCCCCTGCTTGATAAAGACCGGAATACGGTCCAATGGAGCATCCGCCTGAACGGTTGAGCCGCCGTCGGTTTCGGCATCGGTCCAGGCGTCTTTCCATCGCGTGCCTGCAGGCAGATAAACAATACGCGACCGCGAACCGGCCTCAACGATGGGCGCCACCAGAATCTGGTCGCCGAACATGAACTGGTCTTCAATCTCCCATGTCCGGGCATCCTGCGGGAAATCAACAAACATCGGCCTCATCGGCGGGCGACCGGTCTTGGTTGCTTGGCCCATCAGATCCATGATGTAGGGCTTGAGCCGATCGCGGAGGCGGATCTGATCGCTAAGAATCTGGCAGCTTTCTTCGCCGTACGACCACACCTCGTTGGGAACCGTCGGATGATTCGGATCGGCCTTGCCGGGATCTTCAAGGAGCGCTTTGTTCTGCGTGCGACGCACGCCGTGGATTCGCATGATCGGGCAGAACACGCCGTACTGGAACCAGCGGATGAGCAATTCGCGGAACTGCGGGTCGTCGATATCGCCGCCATGAAAGCCGCCGATGTCGGTACACCAGTATGGAATACCGCTCATGGCGATATTGAGCCCGCCGGTGATTTGTCGGCGCATCGACTCGAAGGTGGACGGAATATCCGCCGACCAGATCGCCGCGCCGAATCGCTGGCTTCCGACCCACGCTGATCGCCCGAGCGTTAGCGGGGCTTTCTCGCCCTCAGCCAGCAATCCTTCGTAGAACCCTTGCTGATAGCACTTGGGGTAAAGACCGGCCACTTCTTTTCCGTTGCCGAGATAGAAACGGGTGTTGTCGAGTTCCAGCGGGATGATTTCAGGTTCGATCGTATCCAGCCAGAAATATCGAATACCGTGCTGCACGTACCCTTTCTTGATCTGCTCCCAAAGGAAGGCGCGGGCTTCAGGATTGGTTGAATCGTAGAACGATTCAACAACGGCGCCGTTTTGCAGCGGATTGCCGCGTTCGTTCCGCAACAACAGCCCGTGCGACTGCATGTGCGCGAAGTTGGCACCGGTCCAGTTCACCGTCGGCCAGACCGACACCATGCACTTCATGCCCATCGATCGGAGTTCTTCGACCATCGCCTTCGGGTCCGGCCAGCAGGCCGGGTCAAACGTCCAATCGCCGGCCTTGGCCCAGTGGTGGAAGTCGATGACCATGACCGACACCGGCAGCTTACGCCGATGGTATTCGCGGGCGACGGTCAGCAGCTCGTTCTGAGTCTTGTACCGCAATTTGCACTGCCAGAAACCAGCCGCCCATTCGGGGAATTCAGACGGGAAGCCTGTGACTTCCGCATAACGGTTGAGGATTTCGCCGGGAGTGTCATCGCAAACGACGTAGTAATCGATCTGATGGGCGGCGTCGGCAATCCAGCGGGTGTCGTTCTTACCCAGTTCCACGCGACCTAAGCCGGGATGGTTCCACAGGAAGCCGTACCCCTTGTTGGAAATCATGAACGGGATCGACACCTCGGTATTACGATGCATGAGATCGAGCACGCACCCCTTTTGATCAAGAAACCCATGCTGACGCTGTCCCAGGCCGTATAGCTTTTCGGTATCGTCGGCAAAAAACCGCTGGGCGATGTGCCAGGTGCTTCCCTGCGGCGTAAACGTGCGTGCGTAGTGCTCGGCGGTTGTCTTCTTCTGCTCTTTCAGAATCACCACGCCATTGTCCGTGCGGGTAAAGGTGAGCTGTCCTAACCGCTGCGCGATATTGACGGTGATTTTGCCGTTCACCACGGTGGCCGACTCGCCTTCGATGGAGATTTTCGCGTTGCTCGATGCCGGCGGATTGGGAAGAAGCCCTTGCGGCAGATCGCGGAACGTCGCTTCCTTTGTCACCCGCACGCGCACGCCGTTTTTGCCCCAAGGCGCGATCCACACTTGCTCGCTTGCCCGCCGCCATAGGACGGTTGAATTCTGGTCCTGGATGAGTGAACTGGTCATACGAATCCTTCTGGTAGTTTCTGTTAAGGATGATTGAGAACTAATTCCACCGTTTCGCCCCGCCGCAGGTCGATCTCGTAAACCCCGGCGGACCTCATTCTAACTTCAAACTTCCGCCCACCATGCGCTTGAACCGGTGCATCGGAATCTAGTCGAATCGAGAACGGCTCGCCGGCGAGGCTTTCGATTCGGACCCACCGCGTTTTTCCCGCCTGCCGCTTGGAAGAAACAAGAAACGCGCCTTCAGCGCGAAGATCATGGAATTCCACGTCCAGCCATCCTGATGGAACGGCCGGGAAAACACGGATCGGGCCCGCAACGCCGCCGGCAGGGTCGCTCCAGCTTTGGATGAGCATGTCTTGCACGATACTCATGATGGACAACGTCGACTCAATACACGGGTTCCCTCCGACCGGCGGCCAAAGGCCATTGGGGGCGAGTTCCGCAATCAGACGCCCAAGGCCTTCCAACGCCATGTCGCCTTGCCCAACGGCGCAACCGATCGGCGCGGCGTGGGTCTGAATCATTGCGTGCAATTCAAACTGATTCGGTTGATCCACCTGCCGGTTGGTTAAATGGACCAGACGGTAGTTGTCAATCAGCATCTGGCGACGTCCTGGCTGGTCGATGTTGACCAGGAACAGCGGATACATCATCAGCAGATGCGACAGATGACGATGATAAATCGGAGCGGATTCGCCCGCTGCCAATTTGAAGCCACGTGCGTCGGTTGGGAAGTCGATCAGCCTATCTATGACCTCCTGCCAACGCTGCGCTAAGGGATCGCTGATGCCAAGAATCTTCGCCGACTTAAGCAGGATATGGCAGCCCCACTTGAACAGCGATAAATCAAAGTTGCAGTCACGATAGATGCCTGTTTCGGGCGAATAGGTGGCCTGCAGGTGCAACCTGCCGTCTGGGCCGTCTTCGCAAAGATGGAAATAAAGATTGACCGCCCGCCTCAGTAGCGGGAAGACGGTATCGCGCAAAATGCGTTCATCCATGCTGTAGCGATACTGCCACCAGGCATTGTGCAACAACCATGGCAGGTTGCCGACAAGCTCATGATAGCGCATATCACCGATGCGGCTGCCGGCAAGATCGCCGACGGTGCAAATCGTCAGGTAGGCCGAATCGGCTCGCCATTCTTTGGGATAAACCGCCTCTATCAGGTTATCGCTGTAGCGGTGCAGGCGACTGACGATGTCCTCGCCCTGCGCCAATCGATTGGCAGAATACACGCCCCAGTGAGCCGACTGCGTGTTCCAATCATTGGTTGTGTACGGCCAAGATCCGCCCTGAAACCAAAGCCCGGCGGTATCGACATAAAACCGCCCCGCACGGGAGGTGCAACCAAGGCGATACACCGTCTGCCAGTACTTTGCCTCGATCTGTGCGTCCGGAATGGAAACAAAGCTTTTTCGATAATAGCCGTGCCACCATTGACGGTGTTCATCAACCCAACCTCCGCGAGGAAGCGTGCGAACAAGCTGGATATAAGCAACGGCAGTTTGCGCGGCCACATCGTCCGGAAAGCTGTTGGCAATGGTCGCAACATGCGTCTGCGTTCCGCCGCTCTGATCGGCGGCCCAAGCGACCGCATACCCGCCGCCGAACTTCAAGTTCTGCGACCACACGCTCACACCTTCGCTCTGGCTAAGCCGACCCTCGGGATTGGGAACCAGAGGCTGAAGCGTTTTGAGATAGTGTTCGCCGTACCGCTTGGCGAATTTTTCGAGCGAGTCCTGATCCGTCGGATATCCAGGACGTGACGTGGTGGCCGGCGAGGGATGCCACGTCCATGTGGGAATTGCTTCACCGTCAATCGGTGCCAATTCCGTGACGATCGCCATGTCGACCGCATGAACATAGTGCCGGATGTTGATCCGGCCGCGTTCGGTTTGGATCGTACCGGTCAGTTCGGCGTTCCACAGATCTTTTCGCCATGAACAGCCGACGAGTTGCCCGGTCGTCTTGATCTCGAAGTGGCCTATCATGAATCGGGGTCTGCTGTAGGCGATCCATCCAAAGCTGTCGTCGCGGTGATCGTGAACATCTGCACGGAAAACCTGAAGCCGAAGTGCGTCGTCAACTTGATAGAGCATCGAGCCGATCATTGCGTTGCCGAAATGCGGCGATTCTTCCCACCGCCTGGGCAAGTCGGCAAAGTGCATGTCCTGCCGCCGAAGAAACACCGGCCAATCGACGATGCGGTCATTCATCGCATCAAGCTCTCAATCTCATGAATTTCAAACGGCGCATCGCCGGTGAGGCGCTCGCAGCCGTTTGCGGTGACTACAAATGTGTCTTCAACACGGATGTATTCCCGCTGCGGCTCGCACCACACCATGGGATCGCACACGCAAACAAAACCTTCCTGCAATGGCACGTCCCTCCAGCGGCCGATCGCGTCGTGGACGCTCAGGCCCACTCCGTGATTCAGATAACCGATCCCCTTCTCGACCATCTGCCGGAAGATCGGCAATATGTCGTGATACGGAGCGGATGGCACTTCGCACAGCGCCGCAATCTTACGGTCGGCCTGGGCGTATACGTCTTTGGGCAGAACGCCCGGGCGGATGTACGAAAGCAACGCCTTATGGTACTCGACAATAAACCCATACACCCTGCGATGCCACGGGCTGAACACGCCATTGACCGGCCAAAGCCTCGCAATATCGCTGGTGTAATGTCGCAGATCGGGGCCACAGTCAAAGAGCACGATTTCGCCATCGCGAAGCGTACCATTGTTGAAGTGGTAATGACCGTCCCATGTCCGCTTTCCGCCAGCCACGATAAATCCGTATGCGGGCCCGCAGCGCCCCTGGTCGCGGAAAACAAACTCGCCAACCGCCTGCAGGTGATTCTCGTTCACGCCAGGCTTGGTGGCCTTGAGCGCCTCCATTGCCGCACGGGCGGCTAATTTGCCTGCTTGGCGCATCACATTGATTTCCGCGGTACTCTTGATCGTGCGCATCTCACGGATCGTGGGGCACGCATCGCGGATTTCAATGCCGGGAAAGCGTTCAGACAACAGCCGCATCAAGCGCAGGTGTCGCGGCTCGGCCATGTCCCACGGCTCGCCGGCGCGACTTTTGGCGACACCATTGGCGCTGAACACCGTCGCTCCCCCGCCTTCCATCTCAGCTTGCGAAATGTAGATGATCTTCGTTCCAGAAAGGGCTGCCGCCAGTTCGGTGGTTGACGCCACGCGATCGAATTTCAGTCGATCACTAATCAGTTGGGCATCCTCAAATCCCAGGCGATTTTGAGGTTCGCCGTCCATCGTATCGCGCGATGGCAGAAACAGTTGCGAACGCGCGGTATCCCCATCGACTAGCAAGTAGCTATCGCAAGTTTCAATGCCAGTGAAGTAGTAGAACGATGCGTCCTGCGAACGATAATCAGTAGGTACCGGCGGCGCACCGACAATTAACAAACGGGCATCGCGACCGATTTCACGGGCGATTCGGGCCCGCCGACCGGCTAGCTCGTCGGCGGTGAAGTCCTGCGTGAACAGCAAATCCCGGCCACTGATATCCGGGGAGAAGTAGATACTCTGCATGTCATTGGTCTTCCGATTCATGCTCAACAGCCGAATTAAGATTACTTTTGACCACCAGGAACCGGCGTCGAATTCCGCTCCGACATGCCGCCGGACTTGAAATCGACTTCACCCTTCCTCTTGATGTCAACGATCAGCCCGTCCGTGAGATAAACCACGCGGTCTGATGCGGCAAGCATCTTGTGATCGTGCGTGGCACTGATCACGGTTTTGCCCATCTCACTGGTGAATCGAGCGAGCAGTGCAATGATTTCCTCGCCGGTCTTAAGATCCAGATTACCGGTAGGCTCGTCGGCCAGGATGATATCGGGGTTGTTCGCCAAGGCCCTGGCGATCGCCACGCGTTGCTGCTGGCCGCCGGAAAGCTGGGTTGGGCGATGGTCGTAGCGTTTGCCCAAACCAACCTGTTCGAGCAATTCACACGCCCTTTTGTCAGCGGCGTCATCACTCATGCCTGCAAACGTCATTGGCAACATCACGTTTTGCCGTGCGGTCATCACATCGACCAGGTTGAACGTTTGAAAGATGAAGCCGACCTTATGGCAACGCAGATACGCGATCTGTCGGCTGTTCATCTTCCGAATGTCCTGGCGATTGATCAGGATCTGGCCTTCGGTGGGCTTGTCGAGTCCGCCGATCATGTTGAACAGCGTGCTTTTGCCGGAGCCGGAAGGCCCCATGATGCTGAGGTACTCGCCGCGATAGATGGTGAGATCAACGCCCGCCAGCGCCCAGACGACCTCGTCGCCCATGCGATAGCTGCGCTTGGCGCCGCGCACCACGACGATTTCATCAGTGACGGACATCGCTTGTGCCTTCCGTAATATTCAGTTCATCGCGAGAGGCGAATCGAGCGATCACGCCATCGGTCAGCCACGCGATTCGGTCCGAGACCGACAGCATTTTGTAATCGTGCGTGGCGCAGATGATGGTGACGCCTTCGCTCTCGTTAAGACCTCGCATGAGTTCGATAATCTGCTGCCCGGTCTTGCTGTCGAGGTTTCCGGTCGGCTCGTCCGCCAGCAGAATCGCCGGGTTGTTGGCCAGCGCCCGCGCCACGGCGATGCGCTGCTGCTGTCCGCCGGACATCTGAACGGGCTTATGCAGGATTCGTTCTCCCAGGCCGACCTTTTTCAGCAGTTCGACCGCCCGGTCCTGAGCCTCAGCGGCGGGGACTTCCGCGAACAGCATGGGAAGCATGACATTCTCCAACGCGGTGGCCACCTGGATAAGGTTAAACGTCTGAAAGATGTATCCGATCTTGTGACAGCGAAGCCACGCCAGTTCAAGCGCGCTCAGGGCGGCGATATCGACCTCGTCGATGAAAATGCGACCGGCGTTGGGTTTGTCGAGCCCGCCGATCATGTTGAAAAGTGTGCTCTTGCCCGATCCGGAAGGTCCCATCAGCGCGATATACTCGCCGTGGCGGACACTGAAATCGACACCTTTCAGCGCCCAGACTTCCTCATCGCCCATGCGGAACGCCTTTTTGACGCCGGTGGCTCGGACGATTTTCGTTGTCTTTTTTGGATCGTTCATTAGACCACGCTCCGTATGGCGTCGATGGGTTCCATCTTCGCAGCGCGCCACGCTGGGTAAAGGGCACCCGTTGTGGTCAACGCAATTCCACAGCAAACCGTGATCACCACATATTTCACCAGCGTGAGCACCGGAAGAAGCCCCCACGTCTCGCCTCCGAACCGGCTGAGGCCTTCGACGTATGCCAGGATGATTCCAACCAATACCCCAACCAACGTACCGACAACGCCCTGCATCAGGCTCTCAAGCAGGTAAAGCTTGACGATGAATGAATCGAGCCCGCCGAGGCACTTCATCGTGCCGATTTCGCGGAAACGTTCCGTGACGCTGATCAACATCGAATTCACAATGCCCACAAAGCTGATCATCAAAGCGATTCCGAGCATCCACGCCGTTTGCGATTGCTGATCGGCGCTCTGAAACTGCTCTAGAAGACCTTGCTTAGCCAACTTCTGCTGTAAAGCGTCGGAAGCGAGTGCGGAAATATTGGACGCCATGCCATTCGAACAAAGGATGTAAGTGAGAAACGCCACAGCCAATGCAATACAGCATGTGACCAGGAAGGTTTTAGCCAATCGGATGCGCAACCCGCGCAGCGCAATGGTTAGCACCTTTCGATACGGCAAAACCGAGATTTGCTCCATTTCGTTCATTTTGAAGGCCTCTCCATCTCGATCACAAGCAGTGCCTTGCAAAGCAACGTGTGGATAAATTTCGTCACGGCCGTTTCCGCTTCGGGAAGGCTCACGTGAGTTTCCTCAGCGAAACCTTTCACGATCTCTTTCACCGTGCGTTTGCCATCACAGGCTTCGTACACCTGCTGTCCGTACTTGTCCAAGCCAAAGGTCCGATTGACGGTGGCATTGGCGCCGAGCATTCGCTGCCAGCGGCCTGCGTTCATCTTGACGGTGACGCGGAGCTTTCCGCCCTCCATCTCCGATCGCACCACCGGCGACCGCCGAGGCACGGCATCTAGCGCCGCGATGCGGCGGGACGTCAAAGAGGCTGTCTTCACCTTCTGACGCATCTTAGAGTGACTCCCTAAGCGGGCGATTCATCTGTGCAATCGCGTTTTCGCAGATATTTTCGTCCGGCATCACGCTGGCGCTGTGTTCGGCTATCAACAACCGGTCCAGCGTCTGATCCTGCACTGCCAACGCATGATTCCACCTGGGCATGATGCCTCCCAGCGGAATTCCCAACCGCTTGCACCCACGCCGACGCAGGCCAACCAGATCTTCAAAATTCGGATGTTGCCAGGAAGAAATCGTGACGCTGGATGCACGCATTCGACGGTGCTCGGAAAACGGGTACGACGCCAGCCATCGTTCGAAATTCCGCCGCCCAAGCGCCAAACCACCCGGATAAACTTGGCGAAGCATGAGGCTTTCCTGGCGATTCTTCTGGAACCTCAACGCAACATCGCCCATATAAAGGTGTCGCTCCACCAGCTTGAAATTCGGCGGACTTACAAGACTCAGGCCGTACAACGTCCAGATCGTTTCATCGTCGGCAGGCGAGGTCTGTAGCGAGGAAAGCACGTCGTGCTTCATCGAATCACGATGTTCCTCTGGCAAGGCGCCATTGACCTTCAAGCCCAGCAGGAGGTCTGCCGATTCTGAATATCCGAACCAGTGGGTGGTCTTCTTTTCCTCTTCCGACTGAACATCGCGTGCCCAAGCGCACGCCGAAAACCGTTCCGCCGACGGGGGTGAAGAATCGGGGAAAAGCCCAAGTCGCTTGAGCCGATCGGTTGCCCACTGTTTTCCATCCGATACGGATCCGTTGGATTGCTGCCAATGAATACTGAAGCACGCGCAGTACGCATCCCCCACCATCATCCAACCCTTTTCCGGAGTTCCATAGATCTTCAGCGGCCGCCAGTCGGAGGGGATGTGAAGCTGCCAGCCGGCCCAAGCGAGAGGAGCCAACCGCACACCGGTGTAACTTTCGAGGTTTTCAGAGACCAAGGCGGTCACCAATCACTCCAATTGGGCTGACAAAAACCTAAGACTGCATACTCACAGGGGCAATGCGGTGTTGACGCTCTTGAACATGAACACGACACCTAATGCCAGCATCACACTCAATCCCATGCCCGCACCAAAACCGGCGGCAAAAACGATTCGATACTGCGGCCACATCTCTCCGAACCATTTGCGACAGCCGTAACGACCTATCAACGCTCCAATTACGGTCGGTAGAACCGCATGCGGCAGCGATTGATCCAAGCCGCGAACCATCCCGTAAACCAGAAACACCGGCAGGTTAAAGTGGGCCAATATCCCGTAAAGGCCGAGCGCGCTGCCCAAGCCGGCAAAAACATACGAGAAGTGGAACGACTCCATGAACGGACTCACGCCCGCATTGGGTAGCGTTGCGGTGGCGATCAAGCCACGCTGGTAGGCTGACGTTTCCCAGAACTGATTCGCATAGGGATACATCTCGCTCGGCACCGGGCCCATCGACCAGATAAACTGCGCAAACAACAACGTACTGATGATCATCAGCGGATATGTGATGATCTCCGCCTTGATCAACGCGCTGAACTTTGTCCCGGTCAACTCCATGGTACGGAATTCAACCACCTGGCCGGCGTAGTTGTGCAGCGGAATGGGGGCGTACCAGATCGCCGCACCCTTATATCCCGACAGGATAAAAGTCGACTCACGCACGAATGGGATCTGCAGTTGCATGCCCACAAGACCTTCCATGCGCGCCGACATGTAGCTAACAAAGGGCGTCCATACAAAGCCGTAAAACAGCAACAGCCAAAGCGGAAACGGATCGCCCGCCAACGGGCCCGATCCATAGTTCACCAGGAAGTAGGCAAGCGAAATGTAGACCAGCGAAGATCCCAAATAGATGACAATGCCCACCCAAATCGGAATATCACCGCGCTCGCGATTTCCGCGCCACAGTTTCGACCAGTCCATCTTCGTCGCGCCCATTTCATCGGCCTGCTCCTTGCGCTTTTTGAACTTCGAACGCATGTGGATGAAACCGATAATCGCAACCGCAAACATCAGCCCCAGATGGAAACTGAAGTAGAAATCAAAGTGATTGGCCCGGACTACCTCAAGCGCGTTTAGGCCCGGTTCCCAACTGCTGAGCAAGCCTGTCTTTTGCAATATCGGGTTGGTGATCATCGTGACGACGACACCGAAAAGCATGCCCAGCATTGCGTTGAAAGGCATGACCATTCCCGTCACCATCAAACCGAGATCGAAGGAAACCATTATCGGCATGGAGGGCAGAATTTGCTCGGTGTAGTGCGTAAGGTCAACAAACGGGATCGGGATCAACTGGATGGGTTTACCAAGAATTGCACCGCTGATGCTCGGCAGGCCGACATAGACCATGCCAAATACGATTCCCAACGTCGTGCCGACGGAGAACACCTTGGTCCGCCATGTCTCTCGTTCATTGGATGAGTCCGCCAGCGCGGTCATGCCCGCCGCGCCGACCGGTGCCATCGGAAACGGCAGTTCTTCCACGTCGGCCGTCAAGCGGTACATGACGTAGCC
This sequence comes from Phycisphaerae bacterium, assembly GCA_031377185.1. Classification (GTDB taxonomy): domain Bacteria; phylum Planctomycetota; class Phycisphaerae; order Tepidisphaerales; family Tepidisphaeraceae; genus JANMES01. Next base: position 66,487 of record JANMES010000023.1, on the reverse strand, counting down.
CAAGCCGAAGTGATCGATGCGGGTGACGAGCATCATCAGCGCGCCGATCCCCACCGGCCACAACCACTCCATCATGAAGAAATTTCGTTTTGCCAGAACGGATGGATCGGTGGGCACGAACCAACTGGGCAGGTACTCGGTGAGACCCAGTTTGCGAACTTCTTCACTCTGAGCGAAGAATTGGCGCCACAGCCAATCCTCACCGCCGGCCGACATGGCGGCACCGCACATGTAAAATAGGACGAAAATCTGCGGTCGCTTCAACTTCACCAACGCTCGGCGGGCGATTTCGACATACAGCAGCACCGTCACCCACTTGGCCGCCCCACCCATGCTCAAACCGGCCACGAGGTTGATGTAGACGTTTGCCGGAGCCATGACGAGACCGACGAACAGGCCCATCAGGATCGTGCCCACGCTGATCCCGTCCTCGAATTCCTTCGGGGGCGTCATCAGGTCGCGAAATTCCTGGAATTCTTTGTCTTCACGCATGACTTATTGCCCTGCCTCGCTCGGTACGCCCACAACACCTTGCATTTGCTCGATGTATTCCGCCATTCGTTCCGGCGATACTTTACGCCAGCCGAGGAGTTGGCGACGGAGTTCGAAGAAGAACGGCCTATTCAGCCGCCACCACAGCTTTGCAGGTCCGGTTTCATGACGCACACGAACGACGATATCACAAACCTCATCGATAGGTGGTTCAATCGTCAGGCGCATCGTCTGACGAACGCCAACATCGAATGGGGCCAGCCAGATTTGTGCATCGATCCCCGCCAGGTAACTGCCGGCGTTGTGCGGCAGAAGTTTGACATTGTCGACGTCGAACTGACCCAGGATGCCGTCGCGATGCGCATCAAGATACTCAAAAATAAATCCGATCAGCCCCGGCGCGGCATCCGAACTCACGGTGAATGGAAGCGTTGAGGTGATTTCACCGTTGACCGCCTCTGGCACTTTCCAATCGGTTTCGCTGCTGGGGGAAGCAATTCGTCCCGCGATGATGGCCGGAACAAACGCAGCCAACACCACCACGAGTTGGACGAGCAACATCGTATTGATCACCGCCGTGCCGGAGTAGTTGAGCGTCACCCCGCGCATCCAACCGAAGTGCGTCAGTACGGTCGCCGTGCCCTGGCCGGCGATGTAACCGAACACCGCGCCCATCAAGCCGTACGTCAGCGCCTCCGCGACGAACAAGGCTCCGATATGGACAGGTGCAAGTCCAAGACTGGCGTAGACGTAAATTTCCTTCTTCCGCTCGCTCACGGAGTTGAGCATCGTGGTGAAGATGATCAGGGCAGCGATGACCAACGGCACTGCGATGCTCCGCGGAGGCGTCGCGATCAAGGGCGTTGCAACAACCACATTCACGCCGCCCTGATCGTTAGTGTAGTACGCGGGATAGACGACCGTCTCCATCAGCGTATTCGCAACCGCAGTGGCTTGCTTAGTCGAATCACACGCAACGGCGATACTTCGCAGGTCGCCGCCCATCTCCCGGGCAATTTCGGTCGGCAGAATTATGACTTCACTTGCAGCAAGATAGAGTTCTGAATTGTTGGCCGCCGGCTGAAGCGAGGCGGATTCGTTCTCCTGCTCGATTGCGTCCTGGCTGTTGCGGTTGATCCAGTCCTGCTCGCGCTTGCCGAAGTCGTACGGCAGGATGCGCTGACCATCGAGAAGCTTGACCTTGTCTTCCAGTTGGATGGGGTCGTACACGCCGCACAGGATCAGTTCCCGGCCGCGCACCACCAGTCGATCACCGGGCTTACTGCCAAGTTTTTCCGCCGAATCCTTCGGCAGATAGCAGCCACCGCCGCCGGCAAATTGCGCCCAGTTGGGGAGAACGGCGTCGATTCCACTGTAGACATTCTCACTGAGGGGAATTCCCAGCGCACCGCGAAGTCCCAGTTGTTCGCCGGTGGTGGGGTTGATCGCCCAAATCCGCCAGTTGGCATCGGCCAGCCCGGGTACGATCCACGATCGAGCATCAACTTTGACGTTCAATTTGCCGAGCAGGTTGCTGATGTCATCCACTGCGCGCCAGGAGATGGTCCCGAATGTCGGACGCCGCACCATCACCGAAGGCTGCTGCCCCGGAACATTGTCAAGCCGGAAATCCTTCTTATCGACATAGCTGCTTGCCGATGAAAAGCAGAGCAACGCGAACGTCACCAAAACCAAAGTAACGCCGGTCAGCGCGGTGCGCATCTTGCGCTTGCGCATGTTGGCGATACCTAAAAACACGGCACTGCCCAGCAACCCGCCCCTACCCATTCGAGCGCCGCTTCCTTCTGCCAACGCACTTTGGAACTCACGCATCGACGCGCGGAACCTTGAGAGTACGATGCTGATCACCGCGAGGCTCATCGCCAGGATGACAAACGCCATCACGATGACGATCGGCTGGGCGCTGATTCGGAATGCGGGATGGAAGCTCCATAGGAGCAATGTCATGGCGGTGAAAATCGCCACTGCCGCGCTGATTTGAGTGGTGATCCGGGCACAGGCAAACAGCAGCCGCTCCATCGCGATGCTGAAGGGCACCATAATCAGCATCAGGAAGATGGCTCCGCGGACGATGTCCTGCCCCGTGTCTGAAATCGCGCGGTATGCACGAATCTCGCTCGCCAGCGCCTGCACCGACGCCCGCTGCAGCCGACCACCGTCATCGGCCTTGGCTGCGATGGTTGCTTCTTCAAGCGATTGCCTGCTCCGGTCTCGGATTTGATTGATCTTCTTGCTGTCGATACCGGCCGCCCGGAAGTCCGTCACTCTCCAGTTGTTGAGCTCGAACAGGTCGCGTGCCGAGATTTCAGAGGGAATCGAGGGAAGTTCCTTGTCGACCGCAAATCCTCGCTGAAAGGCGGCGTTCAGTTTCAATCCGCTTGCACGGGCATCGGGAATGGCGTTAAGCAGTGCCATTCGGACCCCGGAAGCTCCAGCGCGAACCGTCAGTTGCCACCGCATCCCCGGCTCGACCAGACCCCACATCTGGCCTGTCGAGTCGATGCTGAAGTTCATGCGTTTGGGCGCACTGGCACGCGATGCGTCCAGTAGCGAACCTTGAGTCAAGGCCTCAAGAAATCGCGGATCAAAAAACGAAGGGCCGTTTAGCTCAGTGCAACGAAAGGTCACCGCCCTGGGCAATTGTTCGCCGACCTTATTCTTAAGGGAAAACCCGGTTGTCAAACGCGTTCCTACCATCGCGTCGGACGTGGTCAAAGATTCAACGATCTCGCCCAGTTCGTTTAGCCTGAATGCGTTCAGGGTCATGTCGCGATTGCGGTCGTCCACATCGGCGCACATCAGCGGGATTCGGAACGAGCCGTCGTAGCCGGTCCAGCCAAACTGCATACGACGGATTCCATCCTTATCCTGGACACCACCGGAAAAAGTCGTCAGGAATCCGCGCCGAGGCACTCGAGGCACGGTTTCACCCGCCGACACATCCACAACTCGTCCCATACCGGTGCGCCATTTAGCGCTGATTTCTCCGGAGGGAATGGGAGTGGGTTTGAAATCCTTGAAAGTAAACAGCCACTTCAAGAACATGCGAGTGGCCGGCAGTTGTGGAGAGATTCGGTCCCAATCCAGCTGGTCGAAGCGATCCATCGGACTATCTGTGCGTTGCCGGCGTGAGTCATCCGTGACCCAAGTCACTCCGGGCAGCAAAAAGCTGCTGGCAGCCGAAGTGATCGTTGCCCGTTCGCCGAGATCCGTGCCTCCGGTTCGACCGGCGATTGCACCGATGTTGACGCTGAGCCGTTCGGGTGACTTTTTGGGCCAGATATCGCCGCGCTTCTCCGCACTCTTGATCGCTTTGGTAAAGGCTTTGTCGGTAAAGGTCTTATCCCCCAGCAGCGGGCCGTTGAAACTGCATTTCATGCCCGGGCCAACGAGAATGCCGCAGTCAGACAGATCAACGCCTACCACGAACGAGCAGACACGCTTGTCGTGTCCTTCCTGGTCGAGCGAGAAATAGTTGGCGATCAAACCACGCTGACGATCCAAGGGTTCAAAAAAACCCACGCGCTGCTCTTCTTCGGCAACCTGCCCATTTACTCGATCGGCCATCTGCTGCCAGGAAATACGAGCCACCCGAAGATCGCCTTCGTCGGTTAACTTGTGGTCCGGGCTGAACGCAGCCTCCATGACGCGATTTCGAAATTGCAGGGGCTTGCCGCATATCTCCACCAGCACTTTGGCGTGATCGCGTGCCTGGAGCAAGCCGTCCCACTTGGTCGCACCCTGTTGAAAGTTAAACGCTGCAAGTTCTTTAACGGCAAATGTCTGAGCTGTCTTCAGGGCACCGATCTGCGATGCAGTCAACTCGTCCTTGTGGTGCCTGAGCAGCCAATCCGAGCTCTGCTCCAGTGCCCGCAGTGCCTGCTGCCGAACCACCGGCGCGACTTCAGAATCGGTGCGCATGGACAACAACCGCAGTTCGCCCTGCAATTCCCGCAATCGAAGCAGGTCGCGGCCGATCGTGTCTTTGAACAGACGGGGAAGGTAAACACTCTTGGAATGATTCGACAGACTTGCGAAACCCTCTTCCGCGGTCTTGTACTGATTCAATTCCTTTTGGGCGGCGAGGTATTCGTTCAGGTCGTCTTTTTCCAGCTTGTCGTAATCTGCGCGGGTGCGCTCTTCAGGGGTGATGGTACACATCGCCGCCATACGGCGCATGCCCAATTGGCTGATGTGATACGCATCAACAAACCCGAACAACAAAGCACGGGAAGGTTTGGCCGCTTCGTTGCGCAGGACGTTCAATTGGATCGCACAGTCGAGAGCAGCATCGGCGCCTGGAGCAACACCGAGCACGCGGCTCATTGAGTCCATCGGAGCAACCACGGCATACGGCACGACGCCGCCTTTGCCGACAGGCTTGACCCCGACGTAGATGTTTCTTGCGGTAACCGTTTGCCAATGGCCTTGAGAGACAATCTTTCCCGCTTTGGCCTTCCCCGACCGCAATGCATCGGCCAGTGGACCGGCAGGAACGTAGTACCGAGGTTTGTAAAGGGACTGCTGCGAGGGGAGCGAAATGCCGGGTTCTGCTGATTCAACGAAGATGACCGCCTCGGCACCGAAATCGAACGCCCGGCGATATTGCGCATAAGCCGACATCTCCATGACGGCGATCCGGCCATGCAATCCCCTGGCGGGCAACCGTGGGAACGAGGCGTCGGCAATGTACACGAATTGACCGGCGATACCCTCGGCCGGCGTGGTATTCAATCGCGCACCGTCCGGCCAAATCGGAAACATGGCGTGCTGGCCCGCGAGTTCGCCTTCGGTCACTTCCAAGCTGGTTTTGTCGTCGATGGGAACGACCACCGGAAATTCGTCGGTCCAAACCTCAACGTTGGGTATTTCCCGCAACTTGGCGAGCAAGTCTTTTTGCAGGCGATCGTGCGCTGCGGTACCGATTTGTCGAGTGCCGTAAGAATCCAACCATCGGGTGTCAGCTTTCACCTGCGACAGGAAATCCGCATCATCCGGCGCGGCCAGGGCGGCCGACCAGAGTGCAAGCCAGCCGACCAGGGCGATAACCCATGTGCCCGCGCCAAAGCCCAGCGACTTTCGGCGCAGCGGCGAGGTGGTTTTTTTTGCGTTGAACTGCATATCAGGGGTATTGGAAAATCATGTAGCGAGCCACTTCCGCCGGATCCTGCTTGGTTATCAAAACGATAACCACCGGAACCATCGCCCAGACGATCACGGCCATCAATTCGCCTAGGATCAGACCCAGAAATATCGGGCGGGCTTTGCGGTACGCCCCGCCGCCAAAGAGACTGGTGACCGTCACCTTCAATAGCCAGCCCAGGAAGATACTAAACCAGAGGAGGTTCCCGATCGAAATTTGGCAGAACAGAATACCCACTGGATGGACAAACCATGAAGGGAATCGCGAGCAAGCCCAAAGAAGCACAGCACCCATCCCAAAACCGACCCCCTGATGAGCTCGGCCCTCGTTGAAAAAACTGTACGAAGCGCGATCAACGTGCTCCCAGTTGGCGATTACGGTTCCGTCCACTTTGGCTTGCGTTTTTAATCCGGGATTGTGATAGCCCATATGCAGATGGACTGCACCACAAACGACAAATCCAATCGCCAGAACCGCAAGCCCGCCAAGCATCAATCGAGAATGCTGTTTCGGCGTGGCTTTTCGGTCCATCCCCAAAGCCAGTGTGGCGATCACCGCCGCACTAACGGCAGAGGATCGAGTGATCAATGAATAGAAAACGCTGTTGAACAACAAGATGTTGGGCGAAAGCCAGGTCATTGGGAAAAGCAGAGTAAGGCCTTGAATAGAAAAACGACCAAGCCAGAGAATGGGTATCCCGGTTTCCGCAATGATTCGCGCCATCATCAGCGCCACCATTGCAGCTCCTCCCGTGGCCATCAAGCTCCACCAGAGCGAGCAACCGACCCATTTCAACCAGCAAACCATCCCCGCGCAGCCCATGACGAACACCCAGCCCGCGATAGCATCGCGACGGCTTTCCGATCCGCCTGCAGTGCGAGCGAACATCGCACGGCCGACTTTAAACCAGTGCGCCCGACCCAACCAAAGCGTCCACAAGACGATCGCCACCAAGACACCAAAGGACTGATCATTGACCTGTCCTTCATTGAATGCCGGGATGTAGGCTCGTCCAAATGTCACGTACAACGAATAGGCAACCACCCATCCCCAAACTGATATCGCATACCGATTCGGAATGAAATAGCCCACTCCTACGATGGTGAACAAGATCGACTGTCGTTTGAGGGCAAGGGTCGTATCCCGCAGAAACGTGTCGGCGAAGTAGTCCGTTAGGTTCCATTCGAGGGGGAAAAACGGAACCGAATGCGTGAAGGTATTCAGCCCTCGCAACCCGTGAAGGAAGAAGACGACAAAAGCAGCAATCCAGAAACCGCGGCTGGAGAAGACCACGGGCAAAACCCGACCTTCGGCTTCGTCGGGATCACCCAGAAAAGACTGGTAGACGTTCAGCAACGGGAACGGTAATCGTTCCCGATCACGCCACTGCGGAAACACGATGCCGCCCAAACCCAGCATCATTGCCCAGATTGCCATCATGAGGGCACCCCAGGCGACCAACGGTCCATACCATGAGGACCACGGCAACCGATTGCCTTCGGATAACTCGTTCAGGAACTGAGAGGAGACGGGCGTGTCGGAAATCTGAACACTTCCATCCGGCCCGCGCTTGGGGAGCGGGTCTGGAAACAGCTTTTGGGGAATTTTTGCGTCCGCCGCGATCCGTGAAGCACTGACGTTTTCGTTCAAACTCTGGTTGATCTCGGCCACAAAGCGAGGAAACATGCGCATGAGGCCGTTACTGGGGATGATGGCAGCAAAGAGCAGCACGCTGCCGATCAGCGCCACCTGCCATCGATCCAACATCCACCCTTTGCCTAACAATCTCAGCAGCGGATTGAGCAACAGCACAACCAACAAAAGCAAAGCCACCACGGCCTCTGGAAGGAAGCTGTCGGCAAGATAGGAGTTATCGAGCAGAAAGTTGTTATACGGAACGGCCACCCAAATGAGCACACAGCCAACCAGCGCAATCAGCAGCGCGGCGGCAAGTCGACCGACGGAAGTAGTTTGTTGATCTGGCAATATGAGCGAATATAGACCCTGCCGACGAATCGCGAAAGCCGTCGTTTGCGACATAAGATCAACGGAATTACGACAACCCCTTGGCCGATCGAATTAGGGATACCGCCCCATTTGATCTCTTGATTCGCTCGAGCGCAACCTGACCTACACTACTCGTGCTTCTCGGAGAGTTCGCAAGCCTGTTAATGACCATCGCAATATGTAACAGGGAGACTATTTCACCCTAAGAACCCTTGGAATGGAACCTACGGCATTAATTCCATAGGTTGGAACAGCATTATACTGTGAGTCAAAGTAGACATGGCTGTTGAACTGAAATCGAGTCACGCTTCCGTCTGTCCGAGCGTAATGGGCCGATGTCCTGGGGTTTCGTGAGTCCATACCCGTCCAGAAGGTGCCTGTTGGCTTCCAAGCTTCTGTATAATCCGGGTGATTACTCTCCACAGATCTTACAGGTGCTCCGCGACCTGTTAAATGATCCATCGCAATGACATCGAACGAGCCATTGTCAGTCACTTTATTGGTACCTGAATTGAATGAAGTCCAAGTCCAAGTTTGTCCCATTTTTCGCAGGATTTTTCGCTCATCGACGAACGGGCAAGACGTGGTCCAGCCAGTCGAGAATTGGGGAACATTAGTGGCATTCCAAGGGATCCAGATGGGCTGACCATTGATGTTGTACTGTCCGGGCCGATTGCGGGACATTCCAGGCGTATTTACGGCGCTGTTGCTGTTGGTATCGCTAGTGGGAGCAGGCCCGGCCGCTATCGAACCCCAAGCGGATGTGCCATAGGCCCATGTATCAATCATCAACTGATAGCTTGACGTAGTACTGGTGTCCACCATGTCTTTGGTTGTCAAAGGGCATCGGAAGACATCGAATGCCCGCCGATCTTTTTGCACGGAATTTGAAAAACCAACGTACTTTTTTAACGGAGCGATGAGGTCCCATGTCGTGCCAGCCTTCAAGACATCTGGATCATTCCGGATCGCACCATTCTTTGGATACCAACCGTTATTCTCGATTGCGTATGCGTTGAGAATCGTGACGATTTGCCGCAAGTTGCTGGCGCACGCCGTTTCGAGGGCTGCATACCTAGCCTTGCGGACAACCGGCAGGAGCAACGCGGTAAGGATTGAAAGAATCGCTATGACCACCAATAATTCGAGCAGGGTGAAAGCCCTTGAACGAATGGTCACCAAGTCGTGGAAACGACTTCCGACTGGAATTGCTCTTGCTAGCATTGGCAAAGCTCCAGCATTGACAGATGAATGCTCCACCTCAGTAATTTACGCCTGTGAATTACCGACTCTATAGCTAATGGTCATTCATTGCAACGCAAGTGTACCGGGTTTGCTACATAAACGCTTCGAGAATCGATCACGACTCACGCCGCTGTGCGACGTTCATTTCAGAGGTTAGTTTCACAACACGAGATCGGACGAGAGATGACTTGAGCAGAAACAAGTAGCCAACATCCCTCTCTTTACGGAGCTCCAATTCGGGCGAATGATGTTAGGGGGCCAGAGCCACCCTGTGCATATTGTCAGTCATCAGCTCCTGCCCCATCAATCGGAAAATGGTCGTCTGTGGCAACTTCGGCAATGCGGGCATGCCTCGCGAGTCCCGGCTCGCCACTTCAAACAACCGAGTTAAAATGCAGCATCGACTCGATGCAGAACAAATCAGAAGTGCTTTCAAGTCAATGCAAGAGAGCTATTTAAGTCTAAAGTACTTCGGGATCGACCCGAGGGACGACATTTGATAGACGTTGTCGATCACATTAGAGGTATTCCAATAAGTGGCGTAATCCAAATTGTGAAACGTGTGCCTGGTGACGCTTCCATCGGCCCGCAGGTAGTTTGCGGAGGTAAAGGGTAGCAACGCCGGGGTACTTCCCCGCCAGTAACGACCGACCTGTGCCCATGACGCCTTATAGTCGGGATGATTGGTTACCCGGGTCTGATTGATATTCGCTCCGTTGACGGTGTAGTCCATAGCGACAACATCAAACGTCCCCTCAACGCCGTTGGAAATTTTACCTGTCCAATTTTGTCCCAACCGGCGCATTAATTTGCGCTCGTCGAGGTACGGACAAGTGGTTGTCCAGCCCGTCGAAAATTGAGGACTATTTGTCGGATTCCAGGCACCCCATAGTTTCTGGCCGTTGATCCCGTACTGCCCCGGGCGAGTAGGAATCTTCCCCGGCTCCTGATCCGCGGCATTAGTATTGGCCGCCGACGGGAAGTCCGCGATCGTTCCGTGCGGAGTGGTAATGTAACCCCAAGTATCAAACATTAATGAATAGCTCGAGTCGGTACTGGTGTCTACCATATCTTTCGTTGTCAGAGGGCATCGAAAGATGTCCATCGCGCGTCGATCTTTTTGCGCGGAATTTGAAAAACCAACGTACTTTTTAAGCGGAATGGTGATGTCCCATGCCGTGCCATTCTTCAGGGAGTCGGGATAATTTCGAATGGCTCCATTCTTTGGATACCAACCATTATTCTCACTTGCATAGGAACTTAAAATGAAACCTATCTGGCGCAGATTGCTTGCGCAGGCCGTCTCGCTTGCCTGATACCTCACCTTTCGAATGACAGGTAAAAGCAATGCTACCAAAATGGCAATGATCGCCATGACGACCAACAGCTCTACCAACGAGAATGCTAGGCGCGGCGATGTCCGGGCAACTTTCAAGGAAACTGACCGATCGGACGACCTAAGTGTTAATGATCGAATGTATGTATGCACCATGTAATAAGTATCGCACCGTAAAACGGCAATTCCACTCAAATATGTAACGTTTAGGCGACGACAAGATAGCGAATTTGCGACACATTATCACGATCTCAACGCAATTTGGGCAGCTATTCAGCGAGTTGCAAGAGGGGTTCCAAATTGATTCGACGCTTGCGGGCGCCCGGCCGGCTAATGTCGATCTGATGGCCGCCGTTGCGTCGCTGGCTGACAGCCAGGCTCAGCCGCTGGCTTCCCGGGTTCAACGCCACCACATGGAGATTGTCGGTCACCCGCTCCTGGCCCATCCAACGGAAGATTGACGTTTGCGGCACCTTCGGCGAAGCCGGCATGCCGCGCGATTCCTGAATAACCCCCGGCTGCAAGGCAGCGAAGGTCATTTGCAGCTTCTGGTTGCCGCTCGTTAACGTGACATGGTTTCCCGACCGCCGGCTTTGGGCGTAGGTGTGGAATCGAGACTCAATCCCCATGTGCGAAACTTCATCGCGGGACAGAACGTTATCAATCACCAGCCAATAAGCATTATCGACAAACAGAAATAGCCGCCCGATGAATTTCGCGGGCATCTTGGGCAGATAGATGTGTGTCGCATCGATGCGCACGCCGGAAAGTCCCTTAGCGTGGACAATTTCGGTTTTGTTGCAGGTTGCTTCCTTAGCACAACCGAGTCCTTCGACAAACAGTGTGCTCTTGGATTCGGGACTGCGTGTGTAAAGGTCCGTCCCGCGCCGGCTAAACGTGGGGGCGAGATAGCCGCCTTCGGGTTGGTCGGTGATCATCAGTTCGCCGTTGACGCGACAGCGGAAGCTGAGCAAATCCACCATGCCATGACCTTCGACTTTCGCCGATCCGCCTCGAATGCTCATGCGCAGCGTCGGGAACGCATCATCGTCGGCCAGCGATGCCCATTCCATTCCCTTATAGAGCGTTGCGACTGGTACTTTCTTCTTTGCATGCGCGGCTTTGCGATCGTTCATCTCCGCTTCGGCCGGGATCGCGTCGGCAGCGTAGAGTAGATCGCCGTTGGCAGCGAAATGGTTTTTGGCTGGTCCGCTGCGGTTCTTCTGTTCGGTCAGATAAGCAGCCGCCCGACACGCCGCGCTGTGCTGATTCAGGCGACGCGCCAGCAGGAAGTAAAACGCCGTGGGGTGCCAACCGTCGTTATCGCCGAACGACAGGCCGGTGAAATCCACCGGGAACATCAGCGACTGCGCAATTTCCGGAATCTCGAGCGACGGATGCTTCTTGCCGGTTGCGCTTTCCCAACTGAGCACGTAACGCATCGCATAGTTCATCCCGTAATTCCAGTAACCGGTGCCCTCATGGCAGCCGCCGCCGTTGGTGATGTACGACTTGAAATACTCTCCGAGCGACGCTTCAACGAACGGCACGAGCGGTTGCGCGTCGGGACGGTCTTCGTAGAACGCCAGCGCCATCACGCCCATCCCGCCGCTGCAGACACCGTTCCAGTTCGACCAGGCTTTGTTGGCCCACCAAGGAGGCGACGTAAGACACTTGACCGCCTGCTTCATGTGAAACCGGTCAATCACGTCGAAAAAAACCTTCTGCTCGGCGGCGGTGAGGTCGGGGCGGAAATGATCGTACATTAGCCCGATCGCCATGGATTGCTCGCCATACGAAAGACAGTAAGGCAACTGGTTTTCAGGCGGCGTGTTCGATCGGGCTTCGCAGCTGATGTGGTTCCACTTCATCAACCCGGCAAGGTGCCTCAACGCTGCTTTTCGGTACTTGGCCTGACGAGTCAGGATCCAGGCACAGGTCAGGCATTCGAGATGACTTTGCACCCATCGCGCCCCCACGCCATACGCCGGCGGCTCACCTTCCTTGACGGGATCAGCGCGTGTGAGCCAATCCGCATCGCGGAGGACACTCTGTGCCGTTGTTTTGAGGTACTTGCTGTGAAGCCGGCCTGCGAGATTGTTGGCGATCTCGGGCGTTACGAATAGACGAGGCGATTTAATGAGTTGTAGCGTTTGCATAGGAGTTGATTGGTTGTCGATTGGCTAACACTTATCCACTCATCACCGCGGTATCAGACGTATCGTAGCACGCCACGATATAAGGATGATTGACGTCGTATGTCGCAAGCGGACAAGGGTTATCGACCCGACCGACGGGCCGCTTACCTGTTCCTTCAGCGCCCGTAATTGCGTCGCCCAGATCTTGCCTAGCCACCTCCGCCAGCGACAGAAGTTGCTTGACGATTTCCGGGTTCTGATCCGCGACATTCGTCGTCTCGCCGATGTCGGCGGTCAGATCGTACAGCTCGGGTTTGATGGCTTCAGAGATTTTAAAGCCATTTCCCCGAGCCAGATGGAGTTTCCATTTGCCTCGACGGACGGCTTCGAGATTCTCCAGCCGGTAATGGAAAAACTGCTCGTGCGGAGATGTTGCACTCTCTTTATTGAACATCAGCGGTGCCAGATCCTTGCCATCGATCTTTCTGTCGGTCGGCTCGAACGCACCGGCCAAGCGCGCGAGCGTCGGCAAGACATCCATCGAGGTGATCAGTTCTGAACAGACGACACCGGCCCGAACTCTACCGGGCCAGCGCATGATGAAAGGGACGCGTTGACCGCCTTCCCAGGTGGTAAATTTGGTTCCGCGAAGGGGATCATTGCTCCCACCTTCGCCGCGGGCGCGCGAGCCGTTGTCGCTGGTAAAGATGACGAGCGTATTTTCATCGAGCCCGTACCGCTTGAGCTCGTCAAAAAGAAGGCCCGCCACCCAATCGATGCACTCGACCGCCCCGCCGTACCCGCCGTTCTTTGCCTGATTCAGAAATCGCTGCGGTACAAACAGCGGCACGTGGACGTACATGTGAGCCAGATAAAGGAAGAACGGCCGATCGCGATTTTCGCGGATGAATCGGACGCACTGCTCGGCGTATCGCTCGGTCAAGCCTCGCTGATCGGGCTGCTGTTGAATCACTTCATCATTCAGCATCAACGGAAGCGGAATCCGCTTGTGCAGATTCTCCGGCTTGCCTTGGATGCCCATGTCGTTGCTGTAGGGCAGGCCGTAATACTCGTCAAATCCGTGCTTTGTGGGGAGAAACGGCGGCTGATCGCCGCAATGCCACTTGCCGACGATCTTTGTGCGGTATCCCTGTTGTTTCAGGATGGAGGCAATGGTGATCTCGTTGGGATGCAGACCGATTGCCTCGCCTGGGAAAAGAACCCCGTTGATACCGACCCGCTGCGGATAGCACCCGGTCATCAACGCTGCCCGAGAGGCAGAGCAGACCGGCGACATCACATGGTAATCCGTAAAGCGAATTCCCTCCCTCGCCATTTGGTCGAGGAAGGGAGTTGCGTTTACCTTGGATCCGTAACAGGCCAGATCGCCATATCCCAAATCATCGCAGTTAATCAGGATGAAATTGGGCTTTTTCGGAGACGTCATTGTATTAAACAACAAAAAAGCCGGTGCGGGATTGTTCATCGCGCACCGGCTGAAAAGGTTACTTGCCGAGCAGCTTGTTCATGGCATCGCCCATCTCCAGGCCGACGTCCATGTAGACGCGTGAGTCCAGACCATAGTGGCCGTTACCGCCACCTCCGCGAGCCATTTCATGGGTCTCGACGGTAGCGACGTTACCCTTGAACTGCGGGTACTTGCCGCTATCGCCGTCAACGGCCTTCATCGCGTTGAAAACCGTCAGGGTATTGCCCGTGGCGCCCTTGTGAGCCTCGCCGAGCGTGCCCATTACGAATTTAGCGTTGGGGGCGTTGAATTCTTTGCGAAGTGCCTCGATCAGATTAACGAGGTTCTTCTCATAACGAGAGGACAATCCGCCATCGCCACAGTCCTTTTCGCCCTGCCACCAGAAGATGCCAGCCAATTCGTACCCTTTAGCGCCCGGGTAAAACTTGTCGAGTTTTTCAAGCACGCCTTTGACCAGCGCGATGTCATCATCCCATTGCTTACCAGCATACCAGCCGCCCTCTTTCGGGGGCTCAGTGCCTTTTTCCCACTTCATGGCAAAGTCTTTGTAGCCGCAGTAGACCATGGTTTTCTTTTCGCCGGTCTTGCTGGTTTCTTCGAATTCCCACCGTTCGCTACCGGGCGGGAGCAGATCCCAACCCAGGCTGCGGTTGCCGATGCAGGCTTTGAGGATCAGCACCGGTTCCTCCAGTGTATTACCCAACTTATGCCCAACGCCGTATTCGATCCCCAAGGTACCGCCTTTGGGGACCAGAAATTCATTGTGCATCGGATTTTCAGCAGTCGCACCCTTGGCGCTCATGACCTGCGTGTATCGAACGTCTTTGCGTTCAACCCAGTTGCCGCTGCCATCGACGAGGAACGGGTAGGCTTTGTCTTCCTTTACAGCCTGTTCCAACGAGTGACCCTTACCCTTGCCGGCAATTCTCGCCATGCCGACGGCGTTGGATTGACCCATGATAAGGAAAACCTTTACCGGCTTGGACATGTCAGCCGGCTTGTCATCCGGAGCTTTCATGTCAGACCCTTTGGTCGGGACGTCCTGGGCATAGGCCGAGCCGGTCAGCAGACCGAGTAGAACACAGGCGGTAGTCAGTCGACGTAATTTCACGGGCTGTCTCCTACGAAAAGTGAAAAATACCGGAAGCCCGCGGTGGGGCTGCCGAGAAAATTATGATGCAGAGAACCGTCCTCGGACATCCGCATTTTACGACATAGACGTACGCATTAAGCGACATCCATCCGAACCTCATCCCGAATTTCACGGTACTCGGTTGAGGTTATTCTTAAACGCCTCCGACTCGTAATACTCCGCTGCCCCCCCGCCCGTTGAATGCCACCACGAATCGGCCAATTTTGAAAGACGCTGCTTTTCAGCCGCGTAGGCGGGGTCCGTGGCGAGATTTCGCAATTCGTCGGGATCGGCATCCAAGTCGTACATTTCCTCGGTATTGTCCGCACCGTAGTACCGGACATACTTCATGGTGGCCGTCCGCACGCCGTAGAAGGGGTGGACGCCCCACCAAGCAGCGTAGTGCTCGAAAAACACATATTCGTCGCCTGTGGGTTTGTCGCGTTGTAATGATCTGATCAGGCCGCTGCCTGCAAAAGCGCCCGTGGCTGGAACACCCGCTAATTCCAGCAACGCACCTGCAAAATCGGTAGACACCACTACGTCGCCAATAGTCGACCGGCGTTTCTCCATCCCTGTGGACAAGCGCATGATGCACGGGATATTGTAAAGCTCTTCGTACGGCATGGTGCCTTTTCGTCGCATGCGGTGTGCGCCCATCATGTCGCCGTGGTCGGAGGTGAACAGAACGATCGTATTCTCCCACATCCCCTTGCGTTTGAACCAGTCGATGATCAGGCCGCACGCTTTATCCACGGCGGAGATCATCGTGTAATACTGGGCCATCTCCTCTCTCAACTGGGGTTCATTCTCCAACTTGTGCGGGCCGCCGATCGCATGCTTCGTCAGGAACTCGGGTTTGCCTTCAAACGTCTCTTCGTAATAGGACTTGGGCAACTCCATGTCCTCGGGCCGAAAACGATCTTTCCACTCCGCCTCGTAATAAAACGGCGGATGCGGGAGATTGGTGTCGAACATGAACAGCAGCGGCCCGGTGGCCGGATCGTATTGTTCGAGGAATTCCAGACCGTCTTTCAGGTACTTGTAGTGCGTTGATGGCTTGCCATCCATCCCATCGCCTTCCGTGAAGCCATCGCCGCCGCGCTTGACGTTTTCCTCTCGGATACGGATACGCTCGATCGGCTCCTTACCGGCAGGGAAGCGCCCATCGATGCACTCGCCTACATCAAACCCCATCCTCCGCAGCGGCGACCCGAGATGGCTCTTCCCGAAATGTGCCGTCGTATAGCCGGCCTTCTGGAACAACATCGGGAACGTCACATTTTTTTCCGTAAGGTGTCCGCAATGATCAAAGAAACCGGTGTTAACCATCACGTTACATTCGTGCGGCGACATTCCGGTAAAAAACGCACACCGCGACGGCGCACATTGACCGTGTACCGTAATCGCTTGCGTAAAATGCACGCCTTCTTTCGCAAGTTGATCGAGAACAGGCGTATATGCAATACCATCCACAAACCCCATCCGGCGGGCCTGCATCTGGTCACACATCAGGATTAACACGTTGGGTTTAGACATCCAGATCCCTCAAAACACTTGCCCTTGTACTTTAAGACTTACCGCCGCGGATGACTATTTGGCCTCTTCTCATTTTCAAGCACGCTGATCAACCCCAACAGACCGCCCCAGTGATAAAAAGCATCACTGTTGATTTTCCCGCAACCAGACCCGCTATTTGCGTCGTAATTCTCATGCACATGTCCGTGCTCTCGCCACTCCTTGAGAAGCAGCACCTCCGACTTTTCAACCAGCGCACGGCGGGCTTCGGGCTGATCGTAGTTACACAGACCGAGGTAAACGAGGAAATTCATCGGCGCCCAGATCGGCCCGCGCCAGTAGTTTTGATCGGCGTAGGCCGGGTCGTTGCGTGCGATGGACGGCAGCACCCACTCGCCCCAGAATTCGGCCGGG
The DNA here is from genome assembly GCA_031377185.1 of Phycisphaerae bacterium. Taxonomy (GTDB): domain Bacteria; phylum Planctomycetota; class Phycisphaerae; order Tepidisphaerales; family Tepidisphaeraceae; genus JANMES01. Next base: position 49,552 of record JANMES010000023.1, on the reverse strand, counting down.
TTCAGCAGATGCTCATTGATCATTCGTTCGGCCTGCGCGGGCGTCGGTACATTCGCAAGCAGCGGATAAAAGTGCGTCGGTGAAAGGCGGGTTTCGAATTGATCGGTGTCCATCCGCTTGTTCAGATATAAACCGGTTTTCTCGCACCAGAGCGTCCTGAGGCTTTTCGCGTAACGATCCGCACGCTCGTTCAACTCCCCGATGACCTCCCGCCGGCCGAGACGATTGGCCAGGTCGGCCAAGGCACGGCAGTCGGCGATGTAAATCGACATCAGCCCCACGTCGGCCAGTTGCATCAGGTGGGTCTTTTCCGAATCGAAGGGCATGTCGTCATACATCGGTGAATTATCAAGCCCCGATTCCAGTGCTGCGGAAAATCGCTTGTTGATTGGAGAGGTTGCCGGGCCGAAATCCACCGTGGGCATGTACGGGGTCGATCCCCAACAGAGATAGCCATCCTGATCCCGATACTCCGGCCACCAGCGGTTCCAACCGAGCAACGTATCGAACGTTTTTTCTGCAAGTACCGTTTCGCCGAAACGGTCACACAGGGCTTGCACGGTGATGGCACCGACTGGCGGCTGCGATCGGTCGCGGGTACTGAATCCTCCGCCCTGTGCGAAATTCGGGATGAACCCGAGATCGGTCACTTCGTCTGTAATCGCCAGTGCATTGGCGTAGGCCAGTTCCTTATTCTCAACCCCCGCCATCCAGGCGGCGAAATACGTGTCCCAATCGAACAACACCCACCCGCCGCGATCGCAACTCCAGATTCGGCTGACCGGGGAAATCACCCGATCCTTCGACGGATCATAAATCGTATCCCAAGCCAGACACGTCTGCATCGCATGATGGGCTTCGCTGACTTTTTGTCGATCTTCAGCAAACTCCACTGCCCGCCGATTGATAATCGCGTCGGCCTCGGCAAGACGAGCGGAATTACTGCTGATGAAGACCGTCCCGGTCAACGGCACGAGCAGGTACGGGGAATTGATTTCAGTGACCGGCTCTTCATTTCGCGTCAAACCGCTTGCCCGGATGGTGATGCTGCTTTGCCCGTTGGTGACGTGCAGCGTATCGCCATCGCGGCGAGCGTAACCAGGGCAATTCCACAGGACTGTAGCTTCAATCGTCAGCGCCGGCGCAGCGATGTTCTGGGAAAGTGGTGTCACGCGGGCGAACCAGTCGCCGGCGTCGGTGGCGGTTTCGACACGCAACTTGACGATCCGCCATTCCAACTCGAGTGACGTAAACGATCCGTCGTAAGCGTGTGCCCCGGGACGGACGATCTCATCGCGCGAACCCTTTCGGCCGATCAGCGCTTCGCGCAGGCACCGGCCGCGGTCGTAAGTCCTGACGCCGAGCGTAATCGCAAACGCCTCGGGCAACAGGACGTGCGAGAGCACGCTGCGCACGTTCCATGTATTCCAGCCTTGGGCAAGAGTAGAAGTGCGTGGCGGGGTTCGGCTCGCATCGGACGCCTTAGACATCAATCATTTTCTCCCCGTTGGCACTGAGTTGAATCGCCGTTTCGGAATCACCGTATCGAACGACAACAACCCGATTCGATTTTGAAGGATTGCGGATCGTCGCAGCTGAAAGCCGGTTATCACGCCAGCGCAGATCAACTTCAAACCCTCCTCGCGCCCGCAATCCTGTCACGCTACCGGTCGACCATTCTTTCGGCAGCGCGGGCAGCAAGAGAAGGATGGGCGTTCGATCAGCTGTCTGCAAGTGAGATTGAAGCAGCATTTCATTCACCGCCGCTGCGTAACCAAAATTAGCGTCGATCTGGAATGGCGGATGCACCGACCACATATTCGGATGGACGTGAGTTGCGAGCATGGTCGCCAACTCGCCGTAGGCCGACTGACCGTCGAGCAGTCGAGCGAAAAGTGCTGCTTTCCACACTCGGCTCCACGACGGATGCCCTTGTCCGCACTTTCGCCGGGCGTTCAACCCGACTTTAGCCGCCTCGGCCAAGCGGGCGTCGATCATTGGATGCACCTGCCGACCGGGATATACGCAAATGAGGTGGCTGACATGACGGTGATCGCTTTCGGGGTTGTCGATGTCCTCCATCCACTCCTGCAGTTGTCCCCACCGGCCTACGCGCGGTTTGAGCAGGCGGTCCCGCTTCTGCTTGAGGGACTGACGCATTTCCGCGTCCACTCCGAGAACCTCGGACGCTTCGATCGTGTTATTGAACAGATCCCAGCAGAGAACTTGATCATATGTGACGCCGTCCACATCAACCGGACCGTGCTCGGGGGAACGACCCTTCGGAGCTACCAGAGTTCCATCGGGAAGTTCTTTGAGATGGTCGATCCAGAACTCGCTAATCTCCTTCATCACCGGGTAGGCATATCGCTCAAGATAGGCCTTGTCCTGCGTGAAAGCGTAATGATCCCATAGGTTCTGGCAAAGCCAGGCCGAGTCGCCCTTTTGCATGTGCCACGTCGATCCGCCGAAAATGCCGTTTTCCGATCGCATCAGCCAGCCGCGCGTAATACCCAACACGCGGCGGGTCTCTTCCTTCCGTACTTCGCGGATGGAATCGATCCAATCCGCCAGCGGCTGAAAGCAGTCGCCGAGATTCGAAGCGTCGGCAAACCAGTAGTTCATCTGGACGTTGACGTCGGTATGGAAATCGCACCTCCAAGACGGCTTGCGACTGATCGACCAAATCCCCTGCAGGTTGGCCGGCAGGGTTCCTTCCGAGGGAGCGGAACTGCCGATCAGGAGATAACGAGCGAACTGATACATCTGCGATTCCAGCTCCCGATCAAGCGTCGGCTGGCCGGATTTGACGTCGTTGGAATAACTTGCGATTCGCTCCGGCGTGGGCAAGGCTTGTCGCGCTTCAGGACTGCTGCCAAAGTCGATTTTTAACCGGTGGAAGAACCCCTGATAATCAGCAATGTGTTCTTCGCGTAGTTGTTCAAATGACCGAGTCTGCACGCGTGCAAGGTCGCTCACGATTCGGTCATGCGGATGCTCGCCACGCCAGCCCCGCTTGCGATCGGCGAGATAATTGGTGTCGGCAGCCAGAAGCAGCACCACGCTGTTGCAACCGGAAAATCGAACAACATCACCTTCGGCCCGGACCGCTCCGCCCTCGTTCAAAACGCATACGCGGGCTTCGAAATCGAGGTCGATGTTTTTATCCGACGCATAAGCTCGGTTGGCGATAAGGCGTTCAGGGTTCTCCAACACAAACTGCCAGTACTCGAATTTGCTGGTATCGCCGCCCATAACCAGCGTGTTGCCCTCGACTGTTGTTGGAATGTTGTGGATGTTTCCGATCGACACCACGCCGCTGAGCGATCCCGGACGATCGGCCGAGAACCGCATCGCGATGAGCCTGGCTGGTCGGCTGGCGAAATACTCGCGCTGGTAAGTCACACCGTCGCTTTCATAGCAGATTGTCTGTACAGCTCGTTCCAGATCGAGTTTGCGACGATATTCGGTGTAATTCTGATGATCGAATGCGATGTAAACATCACCGAACGGCTGATACGCACCGGTGTTATCTTCGTTGCCGACCCACAGCGCATCGTGGTTGAACTGGATCCGCTCGCGCTTTGGATCCCCGAAAGCAGTACATCCAAGCCGGCCATTGCCAATGGGGTAGACGGATTTCTCCCAGGCCGCCCTTGCGTCATTGGGTTGGGGAATACTGTCGTCGAGGATTAACGGCTCGTTGGTCCAAAGGGTATTTATACGGCTCAAAGCATGGCCTCCAGCGTCGGCAAGTCGAGTTGATGTTGTGGGTTGAATTGGTCGCCGCTGACGTATCGATAGAGGTTGGCGAGCAATTGCCTTGCCTCCGGGTGCACTTGCAACCCTTCCAAGTCAATGGTGCAGATGAGGAGTTTGCCCGACCCCATCTTGGCTTCACAAATCAACCCGAGCTTGTGATTTCGATCGATCCCGTCGATTACCTGCAGTGTCGGCCGATAGGATTGCGGGGTGGCATTGAGGATCATCGGGTCGCAGTTTTTGCACATCTGCCACCACTGCCAGTTGCTGTGAAATTCGGTGGGGAAACCGCTGAAGAGCGGATGCGCTGGATCGAGCAGGAGTCCTTGCGTACCCGGCGTCTCGCGTCCCGTCGCTGGACAGGGCCGGCCTTTCATGCGGAACATCGGCGACCAGAAACCGCTTTGAAACGCCATCTCAACCGTCTGTTTGAGCGAACCGCGCGGCGGCAACAGCAGCACGCGACCGCCGTCGGCAAGCGTCTTCTTCACATCCGCCGACAAGGAGCGGGCGAGTGTGATTTGCCCGGGTGGCATGGTGTCGATCTTGGCCGGATAGACCCACAAATCGTACTGGTTGCGATATGCAGTGCCCGGCAACGTAAGTTCGATGGTGAGCTGCTTGGCACCAACGATCGAACTCAGCGGTGTCGAGACAACATCGATTTCATTCACATCCCCAGTGCGGATGACGTCGACGGCGAATGAGCCACCGGCGATTTCCTTGCCGTCCGACTTAAGTGACCAAGCGACCGGCTGATTCATCAGATCCACCGGCCCGTAGTGCGCCACCTGGATGCGGCCGCGGAACGTTTCATCGCTGGTCCATGTGTATTTCTTCATGATCAGCAGCGGCACGGTTTCGCAGCAGAATTCCTGCCATTGTTCGGGCGTCGTGAGACCCTTGGATTCCATGAATACATCAAGAATTCCGATCAGCGCTGTACCCTGCCCGCTGAAATCCTGGATATCGAGCAGCTGAAACCCCGCCATGCCCGGCGTGCGAAGTTCCGATTCGATGTCTTCCTTCCGGCAGACCATCGAGAGCAGGCCGGATGCTCGTTGAAAGTCTTTTGCCTGGTCGAGCATGCCCGCCTTCTCAAGGCGCTCGCGGAAAATTTCCAGATTCTTTGGCTTGAGGACGCCAGTGTATTTTTCGATCTCGCTGTAGTCGGGGTAAACCTCGTACTGAGCACTTTCGTGAGCAATGACCGGAACCGGCACGCCGCGCAGCGAGTCGCTATAATTCTTCGTCGTCGAAGGTGGTTCAAAATCGATGTGGCACTTTTTGTCCCATGATGCCCCGCGGATGTGCGTTTCTTCGCGCGTGCCCTTGATGACCCAGAAGTCATTCCCAGGCCGATGACGGAGAATCCAGTGGAACGCGTTGGTTCCCAGCGCGTACAGGTGGCGATTGTCGAGCTTGCGGAAGTGATCGGTCATCGCCTTCATCACATGTTCGTCGCCGCCGATCTCGTTACCGAGGGTTAGCATGACGAAGGAAGGATGGTTTCCGTACTGACCGAGGATTTTCTCACCTTCGCGCGTGAGGTAAGTCGTACGGATGGCGGGATCGCCAGCGTCGCCCTTGAGTTCGTCGAGCGTCTCGTACGCCTCCGCAGGTGGTGCGTAATTGCGGTTTTCCGGCGTGGTGATGCCTCGCTTGTTGGGCAATTCCACCTGAAAGTAGATGCCCAGTTCATCGGCCGCCGCGAATGCTGCTTCGGGCGGACACCAGCTGTGGAAACGGTAGTGATTGATGCCGTATTCCTGTCCGGCCCGTAGAAACTTAAGCCAGAATGCCTTATCCATCGGCGCGTAGCCTGTAATGGGAAACAGAGCGCTGTCGTTTTTTCCGCGAAGGAACGTCGTTCGCCCGTTGATCTGGAACATCCCCTGGCTGGCTTCGAAACTTCGCACGCCGCAGGTGATACTCAGCCGATCGCGCATCCAATCCGCCCGGGGCATTCCCTCAGATTCGACCGTAATCCGCAACATGGCCGGGTTAAACTCATCCCAGCAAGGCACGTCAGCGGGGATGATCATCGTGGCCTTTACCTGCTGCCGTCCCATGGCCACCAGCATGCCCTTTTCGACCTTGGGAATCTTGAATTGGCTCTCGCGGCCAACCACTTCCGCGGTAAAGGTAAAGCCTCCCTTTCCGGACCAATTGGATTCATTAACAATCTCGGCAATCAGTTCGATCGTACGTTCGCCCTTCTTCAGGCCCAACTCGATCGGCTCGTCGGCCTGAGGATTCGGGATATTGGCAGGCTTGAGATTGGGATAAGCCGAAAGACTGCGAACGTAAAATGGTTCGCGCACCTGCAGTTCGATTCGACCAAGGATGCCGTTCCAGTTGGTTTGCGTGCGTTCGTCAACCTGATGGCAAGGCCCGACCGGTGGTAATTTAGCGTTGTCAACAAGGATCGTGATCGTGTGTTCGCCGGGCGTGAGGTGCTTCGAAAGATCAAACTCGTGCGACGCCGACAGCGAATCATCACTACCGGCCCATTTGTCGTCGACCCAGACCTGGCTGTCCTTGGTGCGTTCCAGAAACAGGAAGATCTTCTTGCCCGCCCACGACGGGTCGATGCGAACAGTGGTCTGATACCAAGCCGGTCCAATCCAACGACGGACGCGCGACAGACGGTCTTCGCAGGCCTCGTTGGTCAGATCACCAAAGCCGGCTTCGTCGGTGGTCGTAGGCAGCGTAATCCGTTGCGGCAGCGGTGTGGCGAACCATCGCTCGCGAATCCCCTTGTTTGCACCATCCAGCGCGAAGCGCCATTCCCCCTTCAACGATTGCGTATATGGCATGTTCATCGCGTTGTTCCTGGCTCCTTAATGCGCGTCATCGATCACTTCGGAACGGTGTGCCGGTCCCGGGCTTTGGACGATGATCCGGCCGTTGTAGGGGATGTCGCCGTTCTTGTTCACCATATAATCCCACTTTTCCCGAGCCTTCGCCGCGGTTGGGAATTCATCTTTATTTTGCGTCAGTAGCCTCTGCAATTCAGCTTCCAGATCGGCCTGAATGGCTGCGTGGGCTGGGTCGTCAATCAGGTTGCGCATCTGGTACGGATCGGCCTGATTGTCGTAAAGCAGCCAGGGACCGTTCGTGTCACGGACATAAGTGTATCGCGACGTTCGCACTCCGCGATAGGCGTTGAAATCGGTCGCGCCGAACGGAACGACCGACATAATCAATGCAGCGCGATCCTCATCAACGTTATTGCTTCGAAACAGTCTCGAAAGATCCTGGCCCTCAACGGTGGATGGAATCTCAATCCCGGCCAGCGCGCACAGGCTGGGGAAAATGTCCGGCGTGTTGAGCGGCGTTTTCACCTTTTTCTCGCCTTCGTGAATGGCGGGGTAGTGACACAGAAATGGGACGCAGGCGCTTTCATCCCACGGAAGCTGCTTACGATGCGATTTTTTACCCTGCGAGCCATGCATGTCGCCATGATCGGACGTGAAGATAAAGATCGTATCCTTCGCAATCCCGCATTCTTCGACTGTAGCGCCCAGTTCACCAACGCAGCGATCAATCGCCGTGCAGTGCGCATAATAGCCCTGCAATTCCGCGCGCGAGTGTTCCGCCTGATCGGGCGGAACGTTGGGACGCAGCACTAACGACTCCGGCGGGTAAAGCGCCTTCAAATCCTCGGGCGACTTGTGATGCGGAAAGTGCGGGCCGCCGAAACTCACTACTAGAAAAAACGGCTTGTCGCCGTGAGCGTGTTCGCGAATGTACGACTGGGCGTCGCGCGTCTGGGCGTAGGCGTCGTATCCTTCCCACGTCCGCAGTGTGGTATCGTTCCCCGCATAGTAATGCGATTTGAAATAATCGTGCGTACACTCGAGCACTTTCCAGTAATCAAACCCCTGCCTTCGCTCCGGCGGGATGTAATTGCTGCGCCCGTGCCCATCGACGTGCCACTTCCCGACATACGCGGTGTCGTACCCCGCCTGCTTGAAGGCCGTACCCAGTGTCAACTCTTCCGCAGGCAGATAGAGGTCGTTTAAGAACATTCCCGTGGTGGTGGGGAAACGCCCGGTCCAAAGCGCCGAGCGCGCGGGTGTGCAGACCGGACACACGGAAACCGCATTCTCGAAGTTGATGCTGCGGGCCGCGAGCGCGTCGATATTCGGCGTCCGCACGTTAGGATCACCGCGATACCCGAATGCCTGCGCCCGCCACTGATCCGTCAGGATGAAAACTACTTTGGGCTTCATAGCTCTTTCCAGTATTCGTTCATATCCACTACTTTTCCCCCGTGACGGGACTCTTCGATCCCGAAACAGGTGAACGACGCGGTCACGCCGTCTTCGGCGCTGGTCGGCATGGGTGTGCCGTCGCGCATGCAGGTCAAGATGTCTCTGGCCATCGGCTCCTCCGCGCCGCCATGACCGTCGCCGGAAATCGGGACAACGACTTCGGTTTCGCTCTTCCACCCTACCGGCGTGTACTCAACTTTTCCTGTCAGCACGTCGGCGCGAATCGTGCCCAGCGTTCCGCACATGTAGAAGCGTCGCTCCAGTTGGGCACTATGCATGCAGTAATGGAACGAGACGTGCGCGCCGTTTTCGAGCTGCATGATCGCAACCTGATTGTCGATCGAATCCTTGTCGCTGGAAAACGGCGTGACGTTTTCTTCTTCTCCCACCGCAAACCCGGTCGCCAGGCCGCGGTCGTAGTATCGGTAGCCTTTGTCACCCACGGGATACAATTCGTTCTTCTTCGCGTGTTCCGGCCTGAAGAATCGCAGGCTGCCGAAACTGGCAACCCTGGCAGGCCTGCTTCCGGTCAGCCAGTGCATGATGTCCATATCGTGGCAGCACTTTTCCAGGATCATCGGGCCGGCCCACTTGCTGGCACGTCGCCAGTTGCCGTGCATGGCCGCGCCATGGTGAGGCGCGAGGGTTTCATTGAACTCCATGCTGATGAGTTCACCCAAACGCCCCTCGTCGATCCACTTCTTGATCGTGCGATAGAAGGCGGAATACCGAAGCACGAAACCGACCGCAAAGGACTGATGCGCGTGAGCCCGCCGAGCGGCAAGCACGTCGAGGCAGTCTTGCTTGGTAGTTGCAAGCGGCTTTTCACAGAAAACGTGCTTCCCCGCGTTGATAGCCGGTATAGCGTGCTCGCGGTGAGCGGCGTTGAATGAGCCGATGAAGACCCAGTCGAGATCCTTTATTCCGACCAGTTCATCAACACTTTTGCACGCGCGGATGTTCGGGCTCTCCGCCCTAACGCGGGCGTTTGCCTTGTCGGAACGATCGTAGAATGCCTCCACGCGCACTTCATTGGGCGCCAGTTCGATCACATTCTTGAGAACGTGTGAAATACGCCGGCCGTAACCGATGACACCGATTTTCTTCATTTTCCATTCGCTCCAACACCCCGCTAATCGGGGCTAACCAGTTTGAGGACATTACCGCTTGCTTCTTGATTTCACCTCGTGGCCTATTCGCATTCGCAGGTAGCGAGTTCCGCCGAGACGGCCGAAATCCGTCGAGAATGCGTTAGAACCGTCTGCAAAACAAACCAAAGTATCCCCACAACCACAAAGTACATGCAGTGCTTGATTGCGGCAATGACATATGCTGATTGCGACATTCAAACCGGCAATCGGACTATTGCATTCACTACCGCCACTCGCCTGATTGTACAGCGTAGAGGACGCTTCCGTTGACATGGACCCTTTCAAAGTCGTGAGGAAATGACTCACGCGAAGGGGCACGAGTACAGAGCAATCCGATGACGAATGGATTGATCGCAACAATTCCATTACTACGACTTCAAGGTCACTTTGAAACAGTTCGCGTACTCGCTTGGAACCTGGGTAGGCGGCGTGATCACCAGCCCTTCCTGCGGATCGTGTCGCCACGACAGCCGACCCGGAACGCCTAGCATCGTCACTTCCCCGATCTCGTTAGGATGAACACGCTGCTTAAACGTGTTGATGAACAGTTCATCGCCGGGAACGCCAAGACAGGTCACGTATATTGCGCCTTTTGCGCTGGTAAATCGAAGGTCATGAGAGCACAGGCGCGGCTCACCGGTTTCATTGAAACTCCCGCCGCGGGACATGTCCGCGACGTTCTTCGTCGGGCCTTCCCCGGCAACGCACCACGGCCGGGTGTTGTAAATCGCCTCGCCGTTGATGCCCAGCCATTCGCCGATCTTCCGCAACACGCGTTTGGCCTGGTCGGGAATGGTTCCGTCCGGCCGAGGCCCGACGTTGAGCAGCAGTTGACCGTTCTTGCTGACGATATCGACAAGATTGTGAATCAAACGTTCAGGCGACTTATATGCAGCCGCCCGGGCGTGCGCCCACGTGCTGCTGGGCACGCAGTCGATGCTGGTGTCGGTCAACCAAGGAAATTGACACAGATCATTCATCTTTCCCGATTCAAGATCATAAATCCCCGCGCCGGGCGGCAGATCGTTGTTCTTGAATGGAACGCCCACGTCCTGCCCATTGACGGCGGCGCGGTTGTAGAAGTGGCTCAGAAACTTGCGCTTGTAATCGTCGCGAATGAATTTGAGACAAAAATCGAACCAGATCAAATCAGGAGAATACTGCTCAATCACCTCAGTCAACTGATCGCGCCACCGGTCGTGAAACGCCTCGTCGGGCATGAGGTTGTCGGCATGGGCTCGGATGTAAAGATCTTCGTACGCCGGATCGTCCAGATCGTAACCACGGCCTCGGGCGAGTTGATAGAAAAACCACTGATAGGCGTGATGAAATGTCGCGACGAATTTCAAACCCGCCCTGCGGGCTGCGAAACTGAATTCACCCATGACGTCGCGCTTCGGTCCCATCGCACGACAGTTCCAGCGGTTGACCTTGGAATCCCACATGGCAAACCCGTCATGCAGGATGGCGGTCGGGCCGACGAATCGAGCACCGGATTCCTTAAAAAGCCCGACCCATTCCTCGGCGTCAAATTTCTCCGCGGTGAAAAGTGGGATCAGGTCTTTGTAGCCGAACCGATCCGGGCTGCCGTAGGTTTGGCGGTGGTAGATGGCACAGGCATGATTATCCCGGTACATCCGCTGCGGATACCAGGCACCGTTAAATTCGTGCTGTCCCTTGCCGCACAGCGCATCGCTCCCGCCGCCGTAACCGGGGACGGTGTATGGACCCCAATGCGTGTAGATCCCGAACTTGGCGTCGCGAAACCAAGTCGGGCAAGGGCGGGAACAGAGAGAAACCCATTCAGGGGAATACGGTTGCAATGGGAAATCCTTTATCAGGACGTGTTCAGAGTGCGGGACAGTCCTGCAAGTCTGAATTTGAGTATGCGATTCCCGCCGTGCCTCAATACCAACTTGCAACAGTCGCAGCAATTCCAACGTGCCACGTTTTCTGCTGCGGGCCCACATCAGCAATACGTTGTAATCTACCGCGGAGCGTTGACCAGACCCGGTGTCCGAACCGATTCCGGTTCATGCGCCGCCGTGGAGAGGCGATCGCCATGACCCAATTGCTCGTATATCTTGTCGGCCGTCTGCATCATCCCGATGAGCAGGTTTACCGTCGCGTCCATGTCATCAGCATGGCAAAGCTGCACAGTGGAGTGCATGTAGCGAACCGGTGCGCCAACGGTCGTGGCAATGGCACCCGAGCGACCCTGCTGTAGCGCAGTAGCGTCGGTTCCGCCGCCGATGTTCTTCTGGCAGGGAATTCCGCGTTCCTTGCACATTTCAATCATGCTGCGAATCAATCCTGCATGACCGATCGTGAGATTATCCACGACGTAAATACCCGTGCCCTTGCCGATATCGCAGATGTATTGATGGTCCGGCACATACGCCATCCGGGCCATGCTGCCGTCGATCGCTATACCAATATCCGGTGCCACAGCAAACGCCGCCGGCCGGGCACCGCGAATGCCTACTTCCTCCTGAACCGTGCTGACTGCATAAACGTCAACCGCGGTTTCCCCGACCTGACGCATGGCTTCAACCAAGCAATAAAGCCCAATTCGGTTATCCCAGTTGCGGCCGACCCAGACTTTATCATTCAGAAGCGAGACGTCCCCTTCATAGGTAACAATGTCGCCCGGCGATACCAACTTCTCCACCTCGCTCTTGGGAAGCCCGGTGTCGATCAATAGATCTTCCAGTTTGCAGTTCAGATTGGGATCAGCCGAAGCGCGCGGGGCGATCACCCCGCGCACCTTCTCCCGGCCGTGGATGACAACCCGCTGAGACTGCGTCACAATCGGATTGAGCCCGCCCATCTGGATGAAATGAATATATCCATCCCCATTGATATGCTTCACCATCATGCCGATTTCGTCGGCATGGGCGGCAAACATCAAACGGAGCGGGCGCTTGCCGTTTTTCTTGAATCCGCTGGCTCGCTTCAACCCGAAGACGTTCCCCATGTGATCGCGCCAAACATCATCGCAACAATCTGCGAATTCCTTTACAACCACTTCTTGGATTGCGTCTTCGTAACCGGGAATTCCAGTCGCATTGCCGATTTTCTTTAGCAGGCTGCTGTTCATAACATCCTTCGTGTTGGTTGCGGTCGTTGGCTACTTTGCCCTTCATCGCGCAAATCGCTTGATCGACGGCGCAACATCTTGGGTTTTCAATGCCATCAACTTATCACTGGAATTCGATACCCAACATTCCGTGGACGCGACAAACGTAGCCAAGAAATGCGACAATCGACATCCCCCGTTCACCGCTATCTGTACCAAGCGTAGAACTGCCGGTAGACTCCAGAGAACCCTTAATGAGCGTGGTTTTTGAGGTCGGCTGGTCTGTTCCAACCCAAAGCCTAGCGATATTGCAAGGCCGATACTGGTTTGGGCGTGCTTGCCGGCGTTAGGTTCCACGCATCGATCCGATCTGTAAGTTTTAGATACACGGCAACTTATGCATATTCGTAGCGTTTTGGCCACACCCGTTCAGATTCCGCTCACCCGATTTTTCTACAATACCCAAGGGGCCGGTACGAAAAAGGAGTGGGACGGTAAACTCACTCGTAAATCCCCCAAACGTCCCAATCCTATCCTTGAATACGTACTGGTTTCGATTGAGACCGACGCCGGGATTACCGGGATCGGCGAAGCGCCGGCCGACATCGGGTTCTTTGGCCAGACCCTCGAAGCCATCACAATCGCCATCAACGGCTACATGGGCCCGCAACTGATCGGCCGGGATCCGCGTGAAATTGCCTCGCTGATGGAGCGGATCAATTACCGCGAAAACTGCTCCGCCAAGTCGGGCATCGACACCGCACTGCACGATATCGCCGCCAAAGCTCAAGGCATCAGCGTTTGCGAACTGCTCGGCGGGCGGAAGCGCGAACGCATCCCCGTCGCGATCGAAATCGCCGGCGGCTCACCGGATGACATGGCTGCCGAGTGCGTGAAGTACATCAAGATGAACGTCCGCGCGTTTAAGCCCAAAATCGGTGGGATTCCCAAAGACGACGCGGACCGTCTGTACGCAATCCGCCAAGCCGTCGGTCCAAACGTCTCGCTGCGTGCCGACGCCAATCGCGGCTATTCACTAAACGAAGCGATCGAACTTTGCCGGCTGGCGGAAAAACGCAACGTCGGATTGGAGTTGCTGGAGCAGCCGCTTGACGCTCACGACCTGCCGGGCATGGCCGAGTTGCGCAAGTCGGTGAACACGCCTATCGAGGCAGACGAAAGCTGCTTCAGCCCCGCCGACGCCGAAGCCATCATCCGCGTCGGTGCCGCCGACGTGCTTAACATCAAGGTCGCCAAGGCCGGCGGGCTAATGAACTCGATGAAAATCGCCGCCCTGGCAGAATCAGCCGGGCTGAAAACCGTGCTGGGCACCGCGTTTGGCACGGGCGTTACGATCGCCGGCAAACTTCACTTAGCATCGGCAATCGGCGATTTTTCCGGTGCGGTGGAATTCACCGAACTAGGACTGCACGGCCCGCTGCTGCACGGTGAACTAAACCGCAAACTTTCGCTCCCGCTCGACAGCGATGGCTGCCTGCCCGTGCCGACCGGACCGGGACTGGGCATCAAGCTTGACGACGCACAGGTCAGAGAACTTACACAAAAAGGATGTTAAACTTGTCTACCACGATCGCCGGCTGCGACATTCAGCTCAAACACGAAGATCCCAACTTCAATGCGTCTCTCTCCGTCCGCGCGGGCGAGACAAACGGGGTTGAATACCTTGATATTCACGTCACCAGCGCCACCCCAGCGCGCCCGCAGCCGCTGACGATTTGGTGGGAACATAAAACGATTGATATCCATCACCGCACGTGCTCACTGTCGCAAACTAAAGTTACCGGCATGGGGCGTCCCAAAACACGAACCAGCGCCGCGAAAGATGCGCCCTTCTGGTCGATGTTCGACTACGCCGGCCAAAACAAGCTGACGTTTGCCGTCGCCGACGCCATCAACACCTGTGAGCTTAGCGCTCAACACGCGGAGGAAACCGGCTGCCTCACCTGCCGGATCGAACTGTTCGTAGATCCCATGGCACCGATGAAGGAGTACCGCACGACCGTTCGCTTCGATAACCGGTCGCTGCCGTACGAAGACATCCTGCGTGATGTGAGCGATTGGTGGGCGAAGATGCCGCAGTACAAGCCCGCAGCCGTACCCGAGCATGCCCGTTTGCCAATGTATTCCACGTGGTACAGCTTCCACCTGGACATCACGCCTGAACTGATCGAAAAGCAATGTGCCTTGGCCAAGCCACTAGGCATGGACTCGGTAATCGTCGACGACGGCTGGCAGACCGAAGACAAAAACCGCGGCTACGCTTATTGCGGTGATTGGGAAGCTGCCCCGGGCAAGTTCCCCGATTTTCGCGCCCACGTCGATCGCGTTCACAAATTGGGAATCAAATATTTGCTTTGGTTCAGCGTGCCGTTCGTGGGCGTAAACACCAAGGCGTATTCGCGCTTCAAAGATAAGTTTCTGGACCCGGATCCAACTGGCAAGAGAAAGTGGTTCATTCTCGATCCACGTTTTCCCGACGTCCGCGAATATCTGATCGGCGTCTACGAGCGGTGCATCCGCGAGTTTGATCTGGACGGCTTCAAGCTCGACTTTGTCGACTGCTTCGGCACACGCGAGGAGACCAAAGATGTTTTCGGTAATGGACGCGATTACGATTCGGTTCCCGATGCCGCGGACCGACTACTGACTGACGTCATCGCCCGGCTGCGGGCGATCAAGCCCGATGTTATGATCGAGTTCCGCCAATCCTATACCGGCCCGGCCATGCGGAAGTACGGAAATATCTTCCGCGTCGGCGACGAGCCGAACCATGCCGCCGGCAATCGCGTTGGATCGATGCTGCTCCGCGTGATCAGCGGCAATACGGCCGTCCATTCCGATATGGTGATGTGGCACTATGAAGACAGCGTGGAAAGCGCCGCGATGCAACTGATCCACGCCCTGTTCACCGTGCCGCAAATCTCGGTTCGGCTTGACGAAGTGCCAGCGTCGCATGTCGCGATGATCAAGCGATACCTGCAGTTCTGGCAGGAGCACCGCGACGTGCTGCTCGATGGCAAAATCCATCCGCTCCAGCCGCAACACGCTTACCCGTTGGTCATCAGCGAAACGGACGGGAAAGTCGCCGCCGCCGCGTATGCGGACGGATTCGTAGCCTTACCGCTGATCGGCACTCGCAAGCTGCTGCTGGCAAACGGGACGCTCGATCATCGCGTGGTCATTGAGATTCCTGAGTCACTTGGATCCCGCCGGGTTCGCATTTGGTCGTGTACCGGCCAGACCACGCTCGATACATCTCGCGATTTCACGGCCGGCGTACACGTAATCCCAATCCCACCGGCGGGAACCGCTGAAATTTCTATAGCGAAGTAATGAGACGCTGACGCCTCCTCGCATGGATTGCGTCATGATTGAAATGCGTCGCGGCGGAGGGTTTCATATTCCTCGCGCAGCGGGAGCAGTCGCGTGGCGAGGTATTCTTCGATCCACACCGCTTCCAGCAGTCCATGCAGGCTCGCGCGAACCTCGTTGGCGACAGAGTCTGACTCTTTCACGAAGTTCTCTAATTGCGATACGCACTTCATTCCCGTAGAAGCCGAACTCGCGCTGGTTCGTCGTTTGTCCAACCTTGCCAGCGTGATTTGTTCTCGCACGTATTGCACATGCAGCCAACCCTCACGGCGGACATTTGTTAATCGCCGCATCGCAGCTCGACAGGCAACAAACCTCGCCTTTTCACCAAGTGAATCCAGCGCATCGATGCACGCATCAACTCCACCGGCGGGTAATGCACCGTCGTGCAAGATCACTCCTAGCAAGACCAAGGCGTCCAACGCAGCATCGATGGGCACGCATTGGATCGCACTGGTATTCCAACGGCTCCAAGCGGTCGCAATAACACCCACGTAGTTCAGCCGGTTTGCAATCTCCATCCACGCCAGCGCGTTCTCCTGACGCTCCGACAATACGGGGCGATCCGCGCCGTGGCGTTCGTTTAAATGTTCTGCGCCTTTGTACGCAGTCGCACCCCAGAGGCTGATTCCGTTGGCCTTGAATCGCTTGAAATATTCCGTCCTACAGTGCCCGTTCCCATTGTCGGGATGTCCGGCGTAACCCCATGTCATCAGATCGCACTTTTGCCCAAGCCGAACGAGTGCCGCATCATCCCACTCCACCATCATGTCGTGCCACAAAATCGGCCGAATTCCGCTGGATACCAGTCGATCAAGGATGGGCTCAACATGCAGAAGGTATAAAGCGCCCTTCCCGTGTGCTGCAATGTACTCCGCCGTCTGCGGCGACTTGCCGAAAATCCAGGATTCATCGCCACCAAGGTGAAAATGGGTAACATCTGGCATGAGCGATAAGACATCATCCACCATCTGCTGAACGAGTTGACGTGAACCTGGATCGATAGGATTCAGACTAGATTCATTATCGGGCAACTCGCGCAGATGCTCAAAGCCGTGTACGCTTAGCGGCGTCTCCATGTGTCCGAGGCACTGGACCAGCGGGATCAGCTCCAAGCCAAGGTCGGCCGCCACACGAGCAAATCGTCGCACGTCATCCGGCGAATAGGCGGTCGGGCTGCGGAATCGCTCATCCACCGTCCAAGGAAATGAATCCTCCCATTCGACCAGCACCACGTTGTACCGGGCAGCAGCGAAGAGTCTCAGCAGCTCAACAAAACGCTGCGGCGTGGGCGGTAGGCCTTTGAGGTCGAGATGGACGCCGCGTTTGCCAACCGCAGGTTTCGAGCGAGTGAAAAGCGTATCGAGGTTCATCGTACTTTCCTGACTATTCGTGCGGAACAAACTTGCCGTCTTTCCAAACCGCTTCGATCGGCTGGCCTTGATAAGCCCTGGCAAGCACGGCAATGTTGCGGTCATCGCCCTTCAGATCGGATACGGGTTTGGCAAAGATCGGCTCAAGCGGGACGAGGCCCGAGTTCTTGCGCGGCGCGGTAAAGCCGTAAAGTCCAATCCCGGCTTTGAGCGATTCGGGCACGACCTTGGTCGCATCCTGGCCGTTCCAATTGGCGAGGCAGGTGATAAGCCGCGTTTGCGGGCCGACCATCTTCTTGATGCGTTCGATCTCTTTCAGCCCGCCCCGCTCGTTCATCAGCCAATCCACCTGCTTGTACATCTCGGAATCAATTGTTTCAGGGCTGCCAATATTATTCGTCGTGATCCAGATGATGCACTTGGGGTTGGCTTTCTTAGCGGCGGTGTAAATGGCAGCCCAGCAGCGGGCCAGGGATTTCCGGCTGTAGGCGAGGTTCTTCTCTTTCGTTAGAACTTCTTCCCCCGGAAACGGCTCGCCCATCAGCTTTTCGTACAACTTTTTTTCACAATCCAGCCACTGACCCTGTGTTGAATCGCGTTTGGGCATCCAAATCCAATCAACCATGAACCCATCAATGCCGGTTTTGCCCACGGCGTCCTCGATCGATGACGCCAGGTACGCAAGGTATTCGTCGGTGTAAGGAATGTGATACGTGGTTGGCGTGCCGTAGCTCAAATCCGGATGATCGGTACCCCACTTGGTATTGGCGGCTGCGCAGAAGTAGCCCATCACGAGCATGCCGTTCTGGTGTCCGATCTTGACAACTTCGGGCAGAAAATCATGCTTCAGGCCCGGCTGCTCGGGGACGAATCCATTCTTGTACCAGGCGTAGCCGTTGGTGGAGATGCAAAATGTCTGGATCACGTTGGCACCCATCGCCTTGTACCACGCCACATGATCGGCAGGGTCGGCAGTGGCCCAGCTTCCGGGGCTGGCGAAAGGCTTGCGCTTTCGTGAGCTGGCCGCCCAGTTGAAGTCGAGGCAGTAAGACTTGATATCTTTCACGTCTTTCGTGTCGGGTGCAACCACTGATTCCTGCGCGGCAACTGGCGACACCATCACCATGAGTATCGAAGCAACCGCCAAGGCAAACAGCCCGGAAGCCACCGGTAAGAGTCCCGAATTGTCGAATTGGTGTTCCATCACGGTCTTACTTTCGCTTTGGCGTTGATTTACTTCGTTTTCGCTTCGTCACCGTAGCCGTTTGTGCTGAACGGGGAGGCCGGCATACCGTCTTTATTGTAAAGCAGGCTCCCGAGTGGACGCGTGGTCCACGCATAGCGCACCGCGACAGGCTCGGCAACATCCTTGCTGGACACGATCAACTCCGACCCATCGATTCGTGCGTCCGCCCAATGCCACGAGCCGTCCCTACCCTGAATCGCGATCCAGGAAAGTTTCGCATCCGGTGTTGGCGTCGGCGGCTTTGCGCCCTCCTTCTCGGCCAGCATCAACCCATTCTGTGCGTTGGAGAAACTTACGCGTACCTTATTCCCGTCCACTCGTTGGGACTGGTACATCGGACCGGAGGGAACAAGGTCTTTAAGTCCATAATCATGATGAAGCGAGAGCCGTCCCAGGCGTTCACCGGTGTCGTACTTGTTTGGCGGATGCTCGCCGGGAGCGCCGACATCGATGGTGATCGCCATGCCGGTGTTTTCGAGTTCGAGCGTTCGACGTTGCGCCTCACGGATCTCTGCGCGGCCGTCACCTCCGGCGGGATTTCCCAGAGGAGAGTTTCCTATACCGGGTAATTGCACGAAGTAGGCAGAAAACTTCGCGTGCGGTCCGTCCTTGACACTTGATTCGGGCTGTTGCCACGCCTCACGCCAGCCTGTGATCAGCGAGCGAAGCTTTGGTTCGTAGTTTCTACCATCACGCTCGTTGGATTCGCCCTGGTACCACACGAGACCACGAATCGCATATCCAGCGAGCGGTTCGATCAGGTTGATGTAGTTCTTGCCAAGTTCAAAAGGCTTCTGGTTCAGCCACGAATGGATGTTCGATCCGCCGACTGCGGCATTGATGATGCCCACCGGGACGAGGATGTCTCGCTGAACTCGTCGCGCGAAAAAGAAGCAGACCTTCTTCATCTGAGGCGCGTTCTCTGGCGTGCAGACGACCCATCCGCCCCGCTCCGGCGAAGCCAACTGTCGCAACGCTGGATAGTCTATCTGCTCGTCCGGCCCGCCGGTGAAATCCGACACTTGCTTGCGACCAAGCTTGCCCGCCATGTTCGATTGGCCCGCACACAGCCAGACTTCACCGACGACGAGATTTTTCAGCTCAATTGAAACTGCGTCACTATTTTTCTCGCAGACGATCCGCATCGTGCTGCCCTGAGGCACTTCATTGACTGACGCGAGTGGCTTAGCGGTCATCGGATCGAGCACAACACGCCATTTCCCCTGTTCATCCGCATCCGCACTCTTTTTCTGATCGATAAACGTGACGGTTACTTTCGCTCCCGGCAGGCTCGTTCCCCATACTGGCACGGGGATCTTCTGCTGTAGCACTGCATTATCTTGAAAGGGAAACGCGCACCGTGGCGATAGCGTTGGCGCGGAAGTCGGCTTGGACGTCGGCGCGGGCGGTTGCTCAGCTTGTACGAGAGGAGAGAGGATCAAAATGGCCAACGTGATAGACGTCACCCATCGGGCAAGATTTTGCGAATGTATGGTAAGCATAGAGAACGTCCTCATCCATAATACTGCAACGCGTCAACAGCATTTCAGGCGGGCGTGATTTTCACGCTCTCGTCCGGCGACAACTGTAACGTAATCGCGCCTGATTGAACTGGAAATTCGCCAAGTTTCTCCGGCTCGCCGGTAGACAGTCTTGAAACGTTCACCGCTTGCACGCCCTGCCAACCGTCCGGCAATACCCATGACCTGCTTGCGTAACCGCCCCTGCTGTAGGCGATGAGCGTGGGCGATTCGCACCACAAAGCGGGCATACAGACGTCGGTCCCGTCGATCATGCCGTCACAATTCGCACCGCCAGCCGGGTTGCTCTTGTAATACCAGGGAAGGACCTTGAGGAAGAACTCGCCCGGGTAAGCAGCATGCTTGGGATCATCCGCCGGGCCCCAGAACTCTCGCGATTCGGTCATCACGTTCGTGCAGTAAAGTGAGTCAGGCAGATCGGCTACTGCCTCACCGCCGTGCCAAGTCCACGCCTGTAAACCAACGAAACGGTCGCCGCGGAAGCCATTGACCCACTCGGACGTGACGTCTATTCCCCTGTCGCGCCAATACCGATAGATCTTCCGCTGCGTTGCGACTTCCTCTTCCTTGCTATAGCCCAAGTACGGGCTGATCGGCGCATTGCGATCGAGCGGACGGGCACCGAGAAACGCATCGATGTGTATGGTCTTGCCTTCGACCAGTTCGGGGATCATCTCGATCAGGCCATCGATGCGTTTCTGGGCGAGGCCCTTCTTCCACTCCTGTGTGTAACTGATTTGGTATGACGTCATTCCGCCCCAAGCCTTACCGGGAATCACCTTTCCGTCCTTGTCCTTGGCGATGATGTCTTCTTTGACGTAGAGGTCCCACAGTGGGCTGTCCTCATAGGCGTCGAACATATTGATGTGCAGACTGAGCGTGCAGTTGTATTGTCGAGCCGCGCGGATAAGCCAGCGGAGACTCTCCAATGCCGTCTTATCCTGCGGCCGTTTCAGGTGCGGATTGACCTCGCTCCAATCGGGGTACTTGGAATCGTGCCCCTCGTGATGCCAGCCTATGAGATAGACGACTTGCGGAATCCCAGATGTTAGGTTGTAAACCTTGCGGATGACTTCGAGCGTTTCCTCGAATGTGAGATAAAGCTTGTCCAACTTACCGCTACCGTCACGAGTAGCGGCCATGATTAGGTACACGAGGCTCTGATGATAAGGCAGCAGCCACGGGCGTTCGGGCTGCATTGTTTTAGTGTAGTCGTAATATTCGCCAGAAGGTTCAGTTTGCATGGGGCATGGCATTTCTTGAACTATTGCTTAGACACACTTTCGATCTCAACCGACCGCCGGAGTGATCATCACTGATGTGTCGGCCGCGAGAGTGAGTGTAATCGTTCCTTTTAATACCGGACAAAGGCCCAAAAGTTGCGGGGAATCAACCGCTAGCTTGCATACTTCGACACCCTGCAGATCACCCCATGACTGGGGCAAAGTCCATTGCCGGGATACGTATCCCTCCTTGCTGTAGGCAAGCAAGGTGGGCGATTTGCACCATAAAGCGGGCATGCAAATGTCGGTTCCATCAACCATTGAATTGATATCGCCGGTCCCTTCAGGGTGATTCTTGTAATAGTACGGCAACGTCTTGAGAAAGAAGCCTGCATTGAATTCGGGCATCGGCGTGGTGCTTCGGAACTCTGGATGAAACGGTGATGAGGTGTACAGCGCATGCGGCAAGTCGGAGATCAGTTCCATTTGCGCCGCCGAATATGGTTGCAGGCCAACGAATCGATCGACCCGCATGCCCCACACATGTTCACATGCCGGATCGATGCCCTTGTCGCGCCAATAGCGGAGGATTTTTCGCTGCGTCCTGGCTTCTTCTTCCTTGCTGTACCCAAGATACGGGCTGATCGGCCCTTTTTGCTCGGCCATGCGTGCACCGAGGAAGGCATCGACGTAGACGCATTGATTTTCCTGAAGTTCCGGCAGCATGGCGATCAGATCGTCGATCCGCTTCTGCGCCAACCCGTGCTTCCATTCCTGCGTGTAGCTGACGTGGTAGCAATCCATCCCCCACCACCGGTTGCCGACGATCGGCTGGCCGGCGGTGTCTTTGGCGATGATGTCTTTCTCGACATACTCCTTGAAAAGCGGACTGTCTTCGTATGCGTCAAACATGTTGACGTGCAGCGTGGCCAGGCAGTTGTACTTGCGTGCCTCGCGGATGAGCCAACGAAGACTTTCGACCGCCGACGCGTCCTGAGGGCGCTTCAGATGCTCGCTCGGCTCGGTCCATGAAGGGTATTTCGAGTCGTGTCCTTCGAACTGCCAACCCGTCAACAGCACAACTTGCGGCATCCCGCCGGTGAGGTTGTGAACGCGACGAATGACTTCAAGGCTGTCTTCGTAATTGACACACAGATACGCGATCTTCCCGTCACCGAAAACATCCCGATGCTCCCAAGGCCGGCGGGCGGTCACTTTCGGATTCGCGGTCTTGGTACCCAGTCCGCCGCGCATGGCGTGCATGATTCGATAGACAAACCGCTGATGCCAGTCCACCAACCACGGCCGCTCAGGCTGCATGGTCTTGGTGTAGTCGTAGAAGTCGCCGGATGGCTCGGTACGCATGAGTTTTTTCCTTACTGTTGGCCCGACATCGTTGGTTACTCCACTTGATTGCGACAAGCCTCTTTCATTCAAACCAGCCCTGCCAAGACGTATGGCCTGACTTTCTTGGATCCCATGATCTAGTCGCGGGTCGGTTCGGGAGCCTCCCATTGAAACAGATACTGTCCTGCCGCCGCCTCGAAGGTTGGACGGTTGCCGATCGGATTCTGTTGCGTGATGCCCAAAGCGCGGCCAAGCGGAACGGCCGACTCGGTGATCTCGACCGAAACCGGTACCGGCAGGCGCACTGTCGCGCGGCTGTTAGGCGGAACACTCAATTCAAGCGTCATTCGCTTGGCGTCTCGACGCCAGTTGCAGGTGATCGGCCCGTACAGTGACGCGGTGGTTGTGCGTGCGTAGCTGAGTGTATCCGGACACCACGGACACACAACGAATCGCTGCATCCCGTGCGCTGCCGGATCCGACTGAATCCCGCCGATGCCCTTTATAAAATATCCCGCGATGCTCGTGTAGCAGGTGTGGATGCGGCTGTCGATGCCGTCGATCTCCCAATACTCCGGCCAGGCGGTCTCCTGCCTCGCGAGGAAAAAGCCGTATCCGGGAAACGCGGTGCGGGTGAGACACGGGTAGAGCAACTCGGGCTGGCGCAAGTCTTCCAGCACACACTTCAGCATGATCGGCAGACCCGGACTCCCCGTATCCATGTAACCCTTCTCTGCCAGATCGCGATTGAGCAACTCGAGCACGGACTGACGCAGTGGTTCGGGGGTGATGCGCGCATAGAGCGGGAAGAGCATCGACATCTGCCGTCCGTCGAGATACTTCCCGGTCTCGGGGTTGAAGAAGTGCCGGTGTGCGCTGATCCGCAGATCGGACAGAAGCGACTGATACTTCTGCGCATTGTCGTCGCGTCCGAGCGCTCGCGAGATTTCCACCATCACCGTCAGGTCGTAGGCGTAAACGCAGTTGTTAAAGAGCTGTGCGGCCGGGGTGTCCCCGTACTCGCTGCCGTGAGGCGTCGCCCAATCGCCGAGAAAACGCGACGTGCGAGCGTAGGGCATCAGCACGCCATCGGGTGTCACCGCTTTCTGCAAGTAGGCCAGCCATCGCTGCAGCACCGGGTATGCCCGTTCGAGTAGCCGTTTGTCGCCGTAGGCGCGGTAGAACTCCCATGTGAGCGTCAGCGGTGCGCTGCTCCAGAGCGTTCCACCTGCACCGCTGTAGGGTTGGGGCGCGATGGTGTTGACCATGCCATCGTCGCTTTGAACATCAAACCAGTCGCGCGCCACTTTGGTGTACATCGCGGCCGAGTCGAAGTTGGGAATCGCGCATCCCCATGTACACGCCAGCGCGACCTCGCCGTACCCGTACCTTTCACGGTGCGGGCAATCCATGACGGCCGCATTGACGGTATTGGAAACATAGGTGCGAAGGTCGGTCTCGTAGATCGCATTGAGCAGGGCGTTGGAGCATTCGAACGCGCCAAACCGTTGCCGATCATTCGTCACGATGTACCCGCGAATATCCTCCGCACGCGGTGCTTCGCGAAGTCCAAGAATCGTCACCCATCGACCCGCCATCCAGTTGAACCGGTGGCAGAACGAGCCTTTGCCGGTGGTGTCGAAGATGTATTCGCTTTCCTGGTCGTATTCGAGTGTCGCATCGATTCGGTTGGCCGTCTGGATGCGCACGCGCTCGCCCGCACGCCCGCCTCGCAGATCGATCTCGAACCAGCCGGTGTAGTTACGCCCCATGTCGATCCGCCAAGCGCCGTCGCGATTGTCGATCGCTACGGGTCGCAGAATCTGCACCTTGCGATCCGGCTCGAACGTCGCTGCCGACAGTTCGATCGACTGAGCATCGCACACGGGGTGCGTCCACTTGGAATCATCGAAGTCGAGCGCGTTCCATCCTACCACATGCCGTCGCGCGTCGATCCGCTCCCCGCCGTACGTTCCCTGGCCGCCCCCTTTCCACAGGCCGATGTTTTCGCTGCTGCTGATCTCGCAGCGCCAGCTCGTATCGCTTTGGGCCGCGATTGCGTCGTTGACATGCACCTGGCATCGCACCATAGGCCTCTGTTTCCACACGCCTTTCCCGTACGAGCCGTCCGCGCGCGCCCACCCCGGGCCGGTCCATATCGCGATCACGTTTGCGCCGGAGCGAAGGTGTTCGCGAAGGTCGTAAGTCATGTACAACCCACGCTTGGCAAGATTCGTCACACCCGGCGTAAGCACCGCGTCACCCACTCGCCGGCCGTTCACATATAACTCGTGGTATCCGATTGAACAGACATAGGCTAATGCGTTCCCCGGCAACGCACTCGTCTCGAAGCGCTTGCGATACCAGATGTGCTGATGATCGTCTGCCTGCGCACATCGAACCCACTCGCCCACCCAATCCGATGCGTCAAACAGCCCAGTAACAAATCGAGCTTCGTCACTCCACTCGGTCGGCGAATCGTTTTCGTCCCACACGCGAACGCGCCAACGACAATCCCACGCCGATCCGAGTGCCGATCCGTCGTACTCAACATTCACGGATTGATCCGAAACAACGCGCCCGCTATCCCACAACGCGATACACCGTTCTCCAATCGTGCGCTCGACGACGACCTGATACGCACGTTGCGCCCGGCCGCGCACGGAGGTCGCTTCCGCGAGCTTCCAGCAAAACCGGGGGCGGCGAGTGTCCACGCCCATCGCCTCGGCCAGATACTCACACAACAAGTGTCGAACCGTCAGCATACAGATGCCCTTCCCAACTCAACCCGCCGGCCGATCTCTCATCCTGAACCTATCCCATAAGTGACGACCGGATGAAAGATGGGGTCTGATCTCCCAACAACGAGCGTGAACGAACGTGCTTGTACCCCCATCGCCAACGCACGCTCAACAATCCCGCTTTAACAATCTCCGCGGACGCTCACTGGATTTCTCGTTGCGCACCTATGGAATCGGCATCACCTGCCAACTCGCAATGATGCAGCTCGGACAAAATATTCCCTCCGTCTATCGTGACGATCGCGAAGGTGAACGGCACCTCGCAAAGCGCGGGGATCACAATGTTGGAAACACAGTCACGGAACATCAGCGGCTGCCCCGCATGGTAGTGGCCGCTGATCGCAAGCGAATAGCCGTGTGTTCGCATGGCATCGAGGACATCGGCGTAGTTAGTATAGCCGTATGGCAACTCACGGTTCGGTTCGCCAACTGGGACATGCTGGAGCGCGACGAGCGGCCCGTGGTGTCCGTTCGCAGCCGAGACCATCTGCTTCAAACCTGCGGAACTTCGCGAGGCGTTGTAACCCGGTTCTTCGTCATCCACGAATGCCACCAGCCGAAAGCCGTTTACGTCCAGATGATCGACGCGGAGGAAGACCTTGAAAAACGCATCCGGGTGCGGGTCGTGGTTGCCGGGAATCGCCAGCCACGGGCTGGCGAGTTGGTCGAGAATGCCTCGCAATTCACCAAGCAACTCCGCGGCGTCGGTGGCGTTCGGTTCGTCAATCAGATCGCCGAGTACGACCACGACATCGGGCTTTAAGAATTGGTTCAGACTCCTAACGGTCTGTCGAAGGAGCATCGCGCCCCAAGCCGTTTGTCGCGCCAATGCCGTCGACAGCGAGTGGCTGTAGTGAATGTCGGAGATGACCGCGATTCGGCATTTCATCGCGCGGATTCCTTCGACGAATCCACCTCGGTCAGAAAGTCCACGAGTTCCTCGCACTCGAACCACCCGCGCCACAATGTGTGTCCGCCGCCTTTGACCACGCGCAGGATCATATCGCCCCCGAGCGCGTCGTATCGGTGCTTCAATTCGAGGGAGTTTGCATCCAGGGGAACGAGTTCATCTTTGTCTCCATGGATGTGAAAAATGCGGATGCCCGCCTGCGCCAACGGCTCGAGGCGACTGATCGGATTGTGCTCCGGCAGGTGTTCCAACAATTCCTGCTCAGTCATGCTGAATGCACCGCACGCCTTGTCGAGTCCGGGATAACTCCGCAGATCGCACACCGGATAAATTCCCGCAATGCGTGACACGCAATCGGGATGCTCGGCAGCGAAATTGTAAAGCATGAGTCCGCCTCGACTTCGTGCCAAGAGTGCAGCGCGTCTGGCGAAACCGCGGCGATGAACTAGTTCGTCGTAAAGCGCCCGGAACACCCTACGGCCGTCAGGGTTTCCGTGAGATTCGCCCACATCCACACCGGCGATCGACATTCCCTTGGCAATGAACCGCTCGAACATCCACTTTTCCGTCACATCGGGATGCTTGCCGATGATCGGCGCGTAGAAAATCCAATCACGATTCGGAGCAACTGACGGCTCCTCCGGTTGGATCAGAAAGGCACTGTGCCCGTTGATCTCGAACACTTCACCCGGCAATGGAAGTTGGGCGACTGTTGGCATAGGTTCCTTGAGATGGCGCTTTTCAACAAATAGGACGCAATAGCCACCGCTCGTCCGGCCTTGGGCTGACAACCCTACTGCGTAAAATGCCCGGCGTCTGACCCGGTGAATAATTCCGGCCTGAGTCGGGGGCTACTCCATTTGCGGGGGTCGCAGACCGACATTGGGCTCGGTGTATCCCGGCAAGTCCAAGACGTAACCGGGCTGATCCTGCGTGATCAGGCCTTCCATTGGATCAGCCGGCACTTCAAGCAGCGGATAGGTTTTCCATTGATTGCCCTCCAGTGCGGCCGTCTCGCCGCCGTTGCGCAGCCAGCCGATGGTTCGATCCCGCAGCTTGCGGAGGTCGTCCGGATGTTCCGCAGCACAGTTACGCGTCTCGGCCGGATCGCCGACGCGGTCAACCAGATACTCTTTCTGATCGGGAGCGCTGTAGGCATATTTCCACCGTTCGGTCACCGTCGTATAGATCGCCTTGCCGGCCGCGTGGTACTGCGAATAAACGGCATCGCGTTCGCTCTTGCCGCTTTGCAATTCCGCAAGATCGACACCATCAAGCTGAATATCGCCCTTTGCGCCGGCGGCGGAGATCATCGTCGGTGCCAGATCGATCAGATTCGCCGGTCGGTCACACCGCCGGCCTCCCACGAATCGACCGGGCATCGAGGCCAGCAGCGGAACCCGAGCCGCCGCGTCGTGCATGCTGCGCTTGCCGAAACAGTTGTAGTCCCCCAGCAGTTCGCCGTGATCGGAGGAGAAAAGGATCAACGTGTTCTCGAGCTGTCCCGTCGCTTCCAACGCGCCCAGAAGCCGGCCGACCTGATAATCGACAAACGAAATACAGGCGTAATAATGAGCGATGATGTTCCGCACCAGATGCTTGTCTATTCCCTGATCGCGATACTTGTACCGGTTCTGTGAGCGGTTGATGTAGGTGTACAGGCTGGTTGACTCCGCCGGCACATGCGGCAGTGGCATGTTGAACGACCGATACAACTTATGCCACGGCCAAGGCGGCGCAAACGGCGGGTGCGGATGGATGTAGCTGGAAAACAGCATCCAGGGCTTATCCTGCTTGGCCTGCTGCTCAATGAAATTCACCGATCGATCGCCGACCCATTGCGTCGGATGAAACTTAACCGGCAACTGCGAGACCTGCGGTATGTAGTACATTTCGCCGCGTACACCGTGCGGCTCGGGAAGTTCGCCCCAGCCGTTTTCCTCGAGAAAGTGCATGTAGTCGTCACTGTCGCGCGGGGGAACTTCTGCCTGGATTTCCCGGCTTTGGAATCCCTTCAACGCATATTTGTCGGGCGTGAAATGGCACTTGCCGATTCCGTGCGTGCGATAGCCGGCATCGGTCAGCACTTGCATGAACGTCGGGCGATCGTCGGGCATTTTCCAACCGTTTTCGTAACACCCCGTGCGCATCGGGTACTGTCCGTAATGCAAGCTGCACCGTGCCGACACGCAGACCGGCGAAGGCGAATACGCACTGGTGAAGGCCACGCCCGAATTGCATATTTTGTCCAGCGCGGGCGTCTTGATGATCGGGTTCCCCAGCGCCCCTATCGTATCGTGACGCTGCTGGTCGGTCAGGATGAGCAGAATGTTTGGACGTTCGGCCATGTTTGCTAACCTCGTTCGTCAAGTGACTGGAATTTAATTCAAATCCGCAGCGATCATAACCGCACCACCAACGGCTGGCCTGTGCGGGCAACTCTTTCCAACGTTAGCGACTTGTGTTCGCCACCCTTACCGATGACGAGTGTATCAATCGGCAATTCACCGGCAATCAATTCGATCTTGACCAAATCATGGCTCAGGGTGATGGTGCCATACCCCTTCGCCGTGCAAAAAAACGTTTTAAACGGCAACGACCCGATTTGCGGCGCTATCGCCATCCTGCGGCTCACGGCGGAGTACGTGAAACCGGTCAGCGCCTGCAATAACGCATAGCTGGACAACGCCCGTGCGTAATAGTTACCGCATTCGTACTCGTTGAAGGGATTTCGTGTGATCCCGTCGTACCGGCTGCGCGCACCGCAAACCAGTTGCATCCCGTGCTCGACGCGGCCGTGCAGCATCAAGTGTGACGCCACTTGATATTCGATCCCCGTAAACACTTCCTCGGAATACGGGAACGGAATCATCGGGCGCTCACCACGTGGCCAAGTACAGGTCAGCAGCCCGGGCTCATGCCCGTTTGCATAGCCGGCCCGCTGGAGGCAGGCGTGGTCCCACAGATCGGGCTTGAAGTTCGAACCGAAAATCGCATCGAGTGACTGCTGAACGTGGCCCGTATTCATCGGATGATCGATACCGTAAAGGTCCGCCATCCATGCTCCGATGACGCCGTCGGAAAGGCATCCCGTGCCGTACTGATATGGCGGTCCTTCACGGCCAAGCACTTGCTGACGCTCCGTTAGATTGCCGCCTGCCTGTTTGGCCAGATCGTCGCGGAAGGATGAGTCCTTCAAGGTCTCCCACATCACAGATTGCTGGTAATACTGGCCGTTGAACAGATGTTTATCCAGGTAGGCAGCGCCTCGCTGGGCCAGGGATCGGTAGTTGGCTGCGGCAGATTCTTCTCCGAGATGCGAGGCCATCTTAGCCATGGCGCTCAGCGCGCCGATGTAAACCGTCGAGCACATGCCGTCCGGCCCCCAGAACTCGACGTCATAGGTGTTGTGGTGCGGCTCGATCAACACCCCCAGACGATCGGGATCCCACCGATCGATGCAGTAATCCAGACTTTTCTTGACACGCGGATAGATCGACCGCAACCAACGGTCGTCCCCAGTGATTTGCCAATCGCGATAGACCTTCATCACCCCGCCCAGTTGACCATCGGCCGCCGGATGATGATCGTGCGGCGTAGGGCCATCCGGCAGCGCCGCCCGGAAATTGGCGTGGCCGGACTCGTCCATCGATCGGATCAGTTCCTGCTCGCGGAGCGTGCGCTCAAGCGCCGGAAATAGATGCGGCAACGCCTGTGCGTAATTCCAGACATGAGTACAGGTCCCGTGGCAACACCCCTGCTGGGCCATGCATCCTTCCCATGCCCACAGGTTGCCGTTTTCCTGCCGCAACACGGTTGGACTCTTGAGGATCGCCAGATTGCTCGCAATCGCATCGATCGCTTCAAGCGGGAGCGTGGACTGAAACAGGGCATCGCGAAATGCGAATGTCTTGCGACGCAGTTCAGTGAATTTCTCGTGAACCGTGTTGGCCACCGCGCCGGCACCCGACCAATGGGCGGCGTAGTACGGATGCCAGATTTTCGGGGACGGCGTTTGCGCTTCGCAGCAACCCGTCGCCGGATCGCATGCCGGTGCCGGTTTTGGCTCTCCGTAATGTTGATCGATATTGGGAAAGTGCCACGTCAACGCGATCGGATACGAAATGCGCTGCCCCGGCGCAAGCGTGCCGGACATCTGAATCGACGCGCCATTCACCCCCGGCTGATTCGGCTCATCGTCGGCCAGACCGTCGTTGGCGGATAACTGTCCCTGGCTGGTTTCGCGCCAGAGCGCCATGATCCAATCGAACCACTGCCCGCGAAACCACATCGCCTTGATGACCGAGGGAGGTTGCCCCACGCACGTGAGTGAGCAGGTACCATAAGCGGGATCGTCCTGTGGATCCTTATTGCTCATCAACACACCGCGGCCGTGAATCACCTTGTTCCGCGTGCCTGCCCAACGGGTTTTACCGACAGCCTGATGGCCCAGGTGATAGCAGAACGAATACTCAACCGCTTCTGGCCCGGGATTGTGCAACTCGTACTCCAGAATCGCACAAGGCATCGAGCTGTGGTGATCGTCCAGAGGAATCAGCGGGCTCCAACCCTGAACTGTCACGCCCAGCGGAACCGCACGGTCGCTGAGGTGAACTACACCCACCGGATAGCTCGCGTCAAAGCAGCATTCAGAAAACCGCGGCAATCCGGCGTGGCCGACGTTGCGGTAGCCCATGCCCTGCAGACCCTGATCGTAAATCTTCCCACGCGGGAGAGGGCCTTCTACCAATTTCGTCATGACCGGTGTCTTGGACGTCGCCTTGGTGTGCAGCGTCGCGAATCCGCTCGTGCCCGAGCCATGGCCATCCGGGAATGCCGTCAGACTCGGACGGTGATGGATCGCCAAATCCTGTATCCCGCCGTGACCGTTCAGGCTGACTGACCCAGCCCCGATTCCGCCCATGGGCATCGCGATTTGAAGAAGTCCTGCACCCTGAAACCGTCGGCCGATGGGTGGATTGGGTTGATCCTGCGGATTGGTTGCCATGCACAATGCCTCGTTGAACTTTTGTAATTCGATTTTAGCGGCCGCTGGGCTTTCTCACTTCAATTCGGCAAGTGCCTGATTGCAGATAGTCTGCTTTCCCCGAAACAGTAATAATCCCTTCCGCATCACCAGCCTGAACGATGGCCAACATGCGTCCGAAGAAC
The DNA here is from genome assembly GCA_031377185.1 of Phycisphaerae bacterium. Lineage (GTDB taxonomy): Bacteria > Planctomycetota > Phycisphaerae > Tepidisphaerales > Tepidisphaeraceae > JANMES01. The sequence continues at coordinate 18,274 of JANMES010000023.1, read as the reverse complement.
GTTCGGCGGGTGTTCAGCTTGTAGTTCGTGGTATCCAGCGGATCGCCGTTCTCCAAGCCGATCAGCCGCCCCGCCCCTTGGACGCTGAATGTGACAGGGAGATGAACGCTGGGAACAAGATGACCCTTCGCATCGACGACCGAAACCGCAACGTGCGCCACGCCCGTGCGATCGGCCCGCACAAGCGTTTCGTCAGGAGTCAGCTTGATCGCAGCCGGTGCGCCAGCGGTGTGATGCTCGCAGGTGGCAACCTCTTTGCCATTGCGATACGCCACCACCCGCAAAACACCGGGATGATAAGGCACGTCCCACCGAACGTACATCGCTTTGTCGTCCCGATCCTTCACTCCCAACGACATGCCGCTCAGGAAAAGCTCCACGCGATCGCAGTTGGTGTAGCAGATCACTGGAATCGCTTTGCCTTCCAGGCCCGGCCAAGTCCAATGCGGCAGCAGATGCACCATCGGCTTGGTCGTCCACTGGCTCTTATAAAGGAAGTAGCTGTCTTTGGGGAACCCGCAAAGATCGAAAATCCCAAAGTTCCAGCTCTTGGCCGGCCAGCCGTAGCATTCGCCGAGGTAGTCGAAGCCCGTCCATCGGAATTCGCCGCAGAACCATGGCAAGGTCGACGTACGTCGCCATGCGTCGATACAGGAGATGCGCACCATCGCGTTGTCGTAGGATGACTGATAGTGGTCGTCGAATTGGGTGAATAGTTCTTCGTCGGTCAGATGCGGCACTTCCAATCGCTCGACGTTGGGATTGCGCGCCAAATCGCGATACCAGCTGCGTGTGCGATACACGCCGCGAGTTTGCAGGCTGTGCGGTACTTCCGTGGCGATCATGGGCATGTTGGGGAAGCGAACGTGATCTTTTTCGTAATCAAAGCACCCGCCCCCGCCGCCGTTGTAGCCGAAGACGTCCATCAAAGGCCCGTAACCCGCGGCCAGCGTTTCGCGACTGTTGCAGCAGCCGCAGGTCATCGGGCGGGTGGGATCTTCTCGGTGGCAAACATCTCGCAGCGCAGCCATGATCTGCAACCCCTCGGGCCGACCTTGACGCACTTCCTTGATCTCATTGCCGACCGACCATAGCACGATACTAGGATGGTTGCGGTCGCGGCGGATCATGTCCGACAGATCGCGCTCCCACCATAAATCCCAATCGAGCTGATACCCGAAAGGCGTTTTCCCGTCGCGCCACTCATCAAAGGCTTCTTCGACGACCATGAACCCGATTTCATCGCAAAGATCGAGCAACGTCGGCGAGGCTGGGTTATGGGCGGTGCGAATCGCGTTGCACCCCATCGCCTTGAGAATGCCCAGACGACGGCGAAGCACGTCATCGGGGATTGCCGCGCCGAGGCAGCCTGCGTCGTGGTGCTCATTGACGCCTTGGAGCTTCATGCTCTTTCCGTTGAGGAAAAAACCGGTGTTTGCGTCAAACCGCAACGAGCGCACGCCGAACCGGGTGTCATAACGGTCGATCACTTGCCCGTTTTGCCGTACTTCGACACGCATCGTATAAAGGTTCGGCGAATCCGGCGACCACAACTTGGGGGATGGAATAACCAGATTCAAATCCCCCGACACCGAACCCGTATCCGGCACTTTCAGCGACGTACTGACCGCTGACACTGCAGGAGATTCAAGTACCGTCGCGACGACCTCAACCCCAGCAACCGCAGGCGAATCATTAACGAGGGTTGTCACGCAGCGGACTGAAGCATGCTCGGCACTCACCTGCGGCGTCGTCACGTACGTGCCCCAATGACCCACCCGCACCGGCGAGGCGATCGTCAACCACACGTGACGATAGATGCCCGAGCCGCTATACCAACGCGAATTGGGCATCCGAGAGTTATCCACCCGCACCGCGATGACCGGCGACTGCCCGGGGATAAGATAAGGCGTGATGTCGTAACAGAAGCTGCTATACCCGTAAGGCCGCCCGCCGCAGAATCGGCCGTTGCACCAGACTTCGCTGTTGCGGTATACCCCGTCGAATTCCAAAAGCACCCTGCGATCCCCGAGGTCCGCCGGCAGTTCAAGCCGCTTGCGATACCAGCCGATCCCGCCGGGGAAGAACCCGCCCCCGGCGCGTGCCGGGCTTTGGGGGTCTGGAGTTGCTTCGATCGACCAATCGTGCGGCAGGTCCAGCCGCCGCCAACTTGTATCGTTAAATTCCGTCCCGACCGCTGCCGGTTCCTCGCCAAGGGCAAAGGCCCAGTCCAAATCGATATTAGAGCGTGATCTCACGCCCGGAGATTACCATACCGGGCCAAAACCAACCATCCTCACGCCGGACATCGCGCTTCGGCATTTACGACATGGTGTGATGTGCTTCGACAAAGCGCAACGATGAAAGCAAAAAAGGGTTTGGTACAAAAAGCAAAGGGCGGCCGGAATCAACCGGCCGCCCTTTCATTTGAAAACAAATCACCGGCCAAACTTACACCGCTGCCTTCGCCATCGACGATCGACGACGCCGACGCATCGCCATCAACCCGCCGACCGCCACAAGGCCAAGGCTCGACGGTTCGGGGACTGCAACGGTCAGATCACCCGAGACTTGATTGAAGGTGTAAGAAATCGCACCTGACGAGCCACTCCAAACACCCAGGGAGTTGGTCAGCGACACGGTGTTCACAACGACTGAACCGAAATCCGTTGACAGCGTTGCGCCGCCGACGTCGAACAGATCGTACGTGGCGTTGGCCAGCGTCATGTCGTAGCCACCAAAGTTCACCACGGTGAGCGCTCCGCCGTAGGACAGGGTTGCACCGGTGACTTTGACATTGTCGTAATCCGTTCCAACGGTAGCGCTACCCGCCAGTTCCATATTGGTCGCCGACCCGCTGTTCAACGTCAATGATGCAACCGTCAACTGTCCAGGGCTGGTACCCGGGGTCAGCGCGCCGCCGCTCTGAACGGTGACAGCCCCGCCGATCGTGCCCGACCCACCGAGTGTGGCCGAGGTGGCAACGGTTACGGCCCCGGTTGCAGCCGAGTTATTGCCGTTGACCAGCAGCGTGCCTCCATTGACGTTCGTGGCACCGGTGTAGGTGCTGGCACCGGAGAGTGTCTGCGTGCCGATACCGGTCTTGGTGAGTGCTACGGTACCCGTACCGCTGGTGTTGTCGGCGATGATGCCTGCGAAGCTGGATGTGGCATCGTTATTGCCCACTTGCAGGGTCTTGTTGGTGCCGGTGGCGTTGTTCACCACTTTTCCTAGAACGGTGTTGGTGGTTCCCACGAGACCATTGATGGCCAGATCGAAGCCATTGAGGTCCAGGGTGCCTGCAACACTGGCTCCGCCGTTGAGATTAACGTTGCCTTTGCCGCTGCCGCTGGGGATCGTGTTGTTGGCTCCGGCCTTGAGGATACCGTCGTTGATCGCGGTATTGCCCTGGTAAGTGTTGGCACCAGCAAGCACCCAAGTGCCCGTGCCCGACTTGATAAGTGAGGTTGTTCCAGCACCACCCGTATTGGGAATGATCGCGCCCGAGATGGTGTTGTCGCCGGTGTTCGAACCGCCGAGGGTGAGACTACGACTGGAAGAAGTTACACCGGTGGCCGCGACGTTGAAGGCGGCGTTGGAGAAGGTCAGTGTAAAAGCAGGGTTGGTGTTGTTGTTGAGGATCGTCGCACCGCCCGAGCCGTTGGCGGACGATCCGATTCGCACCTGGCGGTTGGTGGAGGAGGCGGAAGTGCCACCTATCAACTCAAGCGTAGCCGGGTTAGATACCGCACCAATCTGAATGATTGAGTTGGCACCTGCGGCTGGGGCTCCGATGGAACTGTTTGCAAGGCTATCCGCCAGCTTTGTGACCTGCAATTTCACGGCTCCTACGTTGTTGCCGAGTGAGGTCACACCCGTGTAGGTGCTGGCCTCGTTGGTCAGAGCCATGGTGCCTGAGCCGCCGAGGGTGATGCCGAAAGTAGCTCCTGAAACCACACCACCTACCGTGAAGGTGCCGGCTCCTGACGTAGCGATGGTACGGGTGCCGCCCATGGAGACAGCGCCCGTTCCCATGTTCAGGCTGTTGGTGGCGACGACCGCGAAGTTATTGCTCCAAGTCTGCGCGTTATTGGCGGTGAGGGTGATGTCGGCACCGGAGGTGTTGCCGATGGTCGCAAGGTCGCCACCGCTGATGGTGAAGTTGCCGGTGCCGAGGGCTTGGCTGTGGTTGATGTTCAAGCGCGAGCCTGCGGTGGCACCGCTGAGGGTGACAACACCCGTGGAACCGACTGGCCCGGCGAGGGTCCAGGTGCCGCCGCCGGACTTGGTGAGGGTGCCAAACAGGAACGGCAGGCCGGCGATTTCGCCAGCGCCGGAACCTGTAAGGACGAGTTGGCCCGTGCTGAGGCCGCCGGACGTCGTAAATGGGCTGGTGAACTTAAGCAGTCCACTCCCGGACGCATCAAGAGTCCGGATGGCTGAGGCGTTGAATGTGAAATTGATGATACGGTCGGTGGTTTCTCCGGTAGCGGCAGCACCAGCGTAGCGAAGCGTGGGGTTGGGACTGGAATTGTTGCTTCCCATTTCGATGGTGGCGTTGGCCAAGGTCGTCGGTGCACCGAGGGAACTGTTGGCCAACAAGGGTGTGCCGCCATTGTAACTGTTGAACGAAGACACCACGAGTGTAGGGCTAGGGTTATTGGTGATAGCCCCGATCGTCGTCTTGCCGGTGTAGGTGTTGTCATCGCCGAGGGTGAGCGTGCCGGTGGCGCGCTTGAGGAGGTTGCCATCACCGCTGATGATGCCGCTGAGGATTTGGTCAGAGTTGGTCTGGAAGTCGAGGTTGGCACCGGCAGCGATGAAGATATTTCCGGCGTAGTTGCCGCTGTTGAGATTGGCTCCGTTGGCGGTGGCGTTGGTGCCGATTTGGAGGGTGCCTGCGTTGATTGCGATGTCGCCGGTAAAGGTGTTGACGCCATTCAACCGCAAAATACCTGCTCCGGATTTTACTAGATTGACGGTGCCACTGTTGTCGGTGATCGGGACGTTGATTTGGTGCTCACTACCTGCCGTCATGACTTGGCCTGTGGTGATGTAAAGATTGCCGCCGCCGGTGGGCGTGGTGAGGGCACCACCGACTCCACCGCTTATGATTTTGGTATTGGTCGCGCCGCCGCTAAGGAACAGGCCATACGTCTCGAGCTTGAAAGTAGATAGAGCAAGTGTGGATGCAGTTCCGTTGAACTGGAGCGCGTTCACGGTACGGGTGGCACCCAAGGTGACCAAAGAACCGGTGTTGAGGAGATAGTTTCCTGAAGGGCTTGCCAGATCGGTATCCACCGTGGCGGCTGTAAGAGTCGCAGCAACCACAAAGCCCGAAGCATCATAGGCGGCATAGCTAGTACCCTGAACGTTCGCTGCCGTGCCGACAGTGGCCCATGGCCCGATGATATTGCCAGCCCCCGAAGGCGTCGCACCGAACACGGCGATGGTGTTCTTGGTGGCATTCGGACCGGTGACCAACGCAGAGAAGGTTACGGTCCCATTGCCGCCACCTTGGGTCAGGTTGCTGCTGCCGCTGGTGCCGAAGGTCAGTTTTTGACTGCCAGTGACGGCCGTATGGTCGGCCGTGAGGACGACGTTCAACTGACCTTTGGTGAGCGTGACTCCACCGAGCGTCTCGGTGTAGTTGATTGCATTGGTGGCCGTGTTTTCGTATGTGATTCCGCCGCCAGCGGATACGGTGACGGCGGCACCATTGGCGAAGCGTTCGACCTGCGCGGTATTGACCAGTCTCAGGATGCCTCCGCCGAGGTTAAGGGCATTGGAGCTATTGGCAGTGCCACTGCTTCTGAGCGTGAGTGTTCCGCCGTTAATCGTCGTGGGTCCGTTGTAGGTGTTGACGGCGATGAGGCTGAGGTTGCCGATGCCGGTGCGGATGATGCCAGCGGCGGTTCCGGCGGTGTTTACGACGGCTCCGTTAATCACGCCGCCGGTGGTAGCTACGCCGTCCCAGTTGGTGTGGTTCGAGGTGAACGTACGGTTGCTGCCGTTGAGATCAATCCCATTGTTGAGTGGGCCTGTGCCATTGGCATTCATCCGGGAGCTGCCGTTGAGCAATAGTGCGGTCGGATTAAAGAAGCCGGTGGCACCGTTTTCGCCAGTCGCGCCCCATTTCAGCGTGGAAAGTGCGCCGCCGATTTGGAAGGTGGAGGAGCTGTTTGATTCGCCGCTGAAACCGCTCACGCCACCAGTGATCTGGATCTGGTTGGCTCCCGTCCCTAGGCCGCCGGTCCAAGTGACATTACTGCTGAAGCGACCGCCGAGATAACCGCCGTTGAGCTTGGTGTTTTTGCCGGTGAAAACGCCGGCAGTTTGGAATCCGATCGAGCCGCCATTGACTACGATATCGCCCGTGAAGCTGTGGGCGACGGTAGGGTTGGAGTCAAGGTTGAGATCGCCGGTTCCATTTTTAATGATACCGCCTGCACCAGAAATGAGCATGGTGTTGCCAGCCCCGGGTGCCATGTTGAAACTCCCGGTGCCATCGAAGGTGAGATTGAAACCACCATTGTTGAGCGTCACTGCACCAACAGGTTGGAACCCGTTCGTTGAATTGTTCGTCCAAGTCTGAGCCGCGTTGAGAACCATCGGGCTGGCGAGAACGAGCGCTCCACTGCCGGCGATCTTGTTGATGCCGCCACTACCAATCGTGAGGTTGTTTCCAGCAGTGCCCAGCGTGTAGGTGCCGGTGAAGTAGTTGAAGGTGAGTGAATTGGCCGTGGTCCCGCCGACGCCGAGGGTGACCGCACCACCCGCACCGCTGTTGCCGAAGATGGCGTCGTCGCCGGAAGTCCAGGACGCGCTGGGCGAACCGTTGTTCCATAGCCCGGCACCGAGCCACGCGCCCGCGCCGTCATTGATGGCTCCACCCGCAACGTTGTCCCAGTAAAGCGTGGACGCGCGAGAAACCATTGGGCTCAGCGCCGAAGCGATTGCTGCTGCAGCAAACAGGGAAAACGCTGCTCGTTTGGATGATTTACCAACAGAACCCGTGTGCGTAACGGAAATGTGCGAGCGACGCGCGAATTTGGGCTTACTCAACATTTTGCATTTCTCCTGCTTCTGGACTGGATCCCGGGACGTGCAATCAATTGACCAATAGTAATTTACCGCCGAAAAAAAACAACCACAAAACTCGCGACATCAAGTATTACGATTATGCGACATGAGATGGCGGCCATCACGGAATCTGCCGGCTGAGTCGGCTCGGAAAGTACCTACTACGGCCTGCTAACACATTGATCCGACTAGTTCCCTGCTTTGGCCCGCACTCGGCGTCGTCGGGAAAGAAAACCCAGACTGCCCAATCCGAATAGAGCGACGCCCGTTGGCTCGGGCACTGCGGTGAAGCTTAAAGCCACGTCGTTGCCGACGGTACCGCCGTCGCCGTTGTAATTGTAGAGCACGGTGAACTGAATCGGTGGGTTGCCGACGAACGAGGTAAAATTGCCCGTTACGGAGTCCACTCCGTCGTTCTGAATGATCACGATCGGCGCGGCGGAGGTAAGCCCAAAGTACGAGCCGAGTTCGGTGACATTCAGCGAGGATCCGGTGACGTTCACCGCGCCGACCACAACCGTCTTGTCGGCCGTTGCGGTGGTGGCTGAAGTAAAGGCGGTCTCGACGCTGTACGACCCGGTCAGAATCAACCCGCCGGACAGTGTCAGGGTTCCGATGCTGTTGCCCGGCGACAGGGTGTTCCCAGAGGTCACCGATACGCTCGGAGTGATCGTGCCCGTACCGCTGAGCCTGCCGCCGGTGCCTGAGAAGGTGATCGCCTTGCTCAGGGCGGTCGAGGAGTTGTAGTTAAACTCACCGCCGCTGATGGTCACCCCGCTGGTGGTGTTGATGGTGCCAGTGCTGGCGATGGTCAGCTTACCGCCGCTGACGGTGGTCGATCCGGTAAAGGTGTTGACCGCGGACAGAGTCCACGCCCCCGTGCCGGTCTTGGCCAGCGAGGTCTTGTTGGTCCCGCTATTATCGATGATCGCACCGGCGATTTCGCCGGCACCGGCGGTGGACCCGGTCAGAGTCAACGTCTTGATGCCGGCTCCGGTAGCGGTGAACGCGCTGGTGAATTTCAGCAATCCAGTGCCCGATTGATCAATGGCGACCGGGCCGGTTGTGCTCAGCAGGTTGATCACGCGATTGGTTGTGGAACCCGTCCCGGTGTAGCGGAGGGTTGCGGCCAAGGTGGTATTGCCCAGCGCGATGGTGCCGTTTCCTGTCGTGGTTGGTGCACCCAAGGCGCTGTTGCCGCCGTTGACGTCAGCGATCGTGTTGAACGAGAGAACGCCCTGGTTCAGCGTCGTCGTACCGGTAAAGGTGCTGGCACCGGTGAGCACGAGCGTTCCGCCGCCGCCTTTGATGATACCGATGTTGGCCGCACCGCTGATCACACCGCCGACCGTCAGCGTTCCGCCATTGGTGATCGAGCGGTTGCCGCCCAAGGTCACCGCACCCGTTCCCATGTTGAGGTTGTTGGTTCCAATGAACGTGAAGTCGTTGTTCCACGTCTGGGCGTTATTCGTCGACAAAGTGATTTCGCCCCCACTGGTGTTATCGAACTTGGCGTTGTTGCCACCGTTGATCGTGAATGAGCCAGTGCCAAGGGCCGTGGAGCTGTTGATATTGAGCTGGGAGCCAACAGTCGCACCGTTGAGTGTCACGCCGCCGCTGAAGGTATTGCTGCCGGAGAGGGTCCACGCGCCGCTGCTGCTTGCCTTGACGACTGCCAGTGGGCGGGGAGTGCCATCGAGCGAGTCCTTGATGCTGCCGGAAATGATGCTGCCGGTATTGGTGCCGATGAGTTCAAGCGTCTGCGTGAGGAGCGTCGTGGAAGTCGAGCCGGCAAGTTGCTGAACAGTTCCTGTGATTGAAATCGGAGCGGTGTTCGCTGCCAACTGCCACTTCCAACTGGTGGCGGAGGAATACGTGGCGGATAGGAAGGCCGGAATCTCCACGTTGTTGATGCCCAGCGTGTAGCTGTTTGCACCCTCCGCCTTGATACCATAGATGGTCTTGGTGTTATTCATCGTGGCGATGTCTGCGCTGAGCTTGTTGATCGAGATCGTCGAACCGGTGGTCGTGCCGGAACCGGTGCCACCGTTGGCGGTGTTGTTGTTGCCGACGAAGATCTGAAAATTGATGGTCCCATTGGCGCTATCCTGGGAGATGGTGTTCGGCAAGTTAATCGTCCCAACGGTGTCATCCAACAGCCTTATGCTGCCCGAGGGCGTGCTGTTGGAGACCAGCTTCACCGTGGTGTTCGGCGAAAGAGCTTGGGATCCCTGAATGATGAGCGTGGGTCCATTGCCACCGCCAGCGCCGACGGTCGTGGTACCGCTATAAGTGTTGTTGCCTGAAAGCGCCCAGAAATTACTGGTGCCGAGTATAGTTAACCCAACCGTCGAGCCAACACCGTCAGCGATGTTGCCAGCAAAACGGTTGGCAGCCGTGGCACCTGCCGAGTAAGTGCCGCCCAAGGCGAGCGTCCTCGCCCCCGCCGTGCCGGTGATGGCGAGGTTTTGCTGGATGATCAGCGAGCCGGTGCCGTTATTGTTGACGTTGCCAGTGCCTGTGGCTTGCAGCGTGAATGGGCGAAGGGCAAATGTCTTTGCACTACCGCTCCATTGGAATTCGCTGTTGCTGCCGATGAGATTAATGGAGTTGGTCGAATCCCCGAGGCTGGCAAACACCATCTGGTAACCGTTGTTTACGGTGCCCGTGAAGGTATTGCCGGTATTGCTAAAGATGAACCCGGTGGTAGAAGAATTGATGATCTGGCCGGACCCACTGAGTACACCAGAAATTGTTTTGCCAGCATTGAGGCTAGTGACGGTCAGAACAGCACCCGGATTGATGGTGACGTCGCGGGCATATGTATTGTTGGTGGTTGTGTTCAAGTTCAGGGTTGCCGTGCCAGTGGCCGTGATCCCGCCGCCGGTGCCCAAGTTGGAATCTGAGGTGACGATCACCGTGCCCGCATTGAGGATCGTGCCGCCTGAGTAAGTGTTGGTCGCGCTCAAAGTAAGCGTGCCCGATCCTGTCTTGGTCAGCGAGCCCGACCCGCCGATGACACCTGCAAAGGCCGTGCTGGTATTATTGCCGCCGGCCGTGAGGTTCTTGGTGCCCATCACGATCGACGAACCAGCGGCCCCGGCGATGGAGCCGACCGTCTCACCCGTGGCCGAAATGCCGCTGAAATCGAAAACCGTGCCAGAGGCCGCAGTATTGACGGCCGTGGAACTGGACAGGTCGCCACTGCCCGTGAGCAAGAGCGATCCGCCGTTGATGGTCGTGGCACCGCTATAGGTATTGGCGTTAGTCATCGTGAGTGTGCCCGAGCCAGCCTTGGTCAGTCCACCCGTGCCGCTGGCGACACCTGAGAAAGTCGTGCTGGTGTTGTTCCCACCTGCGGTGAGTGTGCCCGATCCCAGTGTGACGTTACCACCCGTGGCCCCGCCACCCGACAGCGAGCCGATCGAGACGCTGAAGTTATTCAAGTCCAGTGTCGCCCCAGCGACATTTGCCAACGTGACACCCGCGCCCGTGGCACTACCGAAGACGGTGTTGGATGCTCCGGCTCGAAGAGTACCTGCATTCACATTCGTTGGGCCGGTGTAAGTACTGGCCCCGGAGAGGATCAGCGTGCCAGCACCGTTCTGCGTGACGCCAGTCACATTCGTGTCGATGACGCCTGCGATCGTCGTTGTGCCTGTCGCGTTCGTGCCGGAGTTGGTGATCGTGCCCACGTTGCTTGCGCCCGCGCTCAGGGTGATGCCGACTAGCATTGCACTATTATTGTTGAGGACGAGATTACCCGTGCCTGTCACCTGGTTGGTCACCGTCAACGCACGCGAGCCCAGCGTGTTGGTGAGCGTCGTCCCGCCGCTGTTGACGTTCAGTGTCGTCACCGTCAGCGCCGATGTGATGCTGCTCTGGGTCAACGCCGTGACATTTCCGCCGACAGCCGTCAGGGTCGTCGTACCCGCGCCCGAACCGGCGTTGGTGATCGTACCGACGTTATTGACGCTTGCGAGAGTGATCCCGCCAGCTCCGTCGGCGTCGAGTGTCAGGTTGCTGGTTCCGCCGACGGCACCGCCCACTGTGAGCGCATTCGCCCCACTGTTGGTCAGTTGGACCGCCGCCGCGCCCAGGGTGACTGCACCGGTGCCGGTGTTCCATGTGTTACTACCGGTAAACGTCCAATTGCCGTTCCAGACCTGGGCGTTGTTGTTCGGGGTCGTCCTCGCCGCCGTGACGTTTACCGTCGTCCCGCCGGCGATGGTCAAGACGCTGCCTGCACCGCCCAGCGCCGCGTCATTGCCCAAGATCAACGTGCCGGAGTTGAGGTTAATGCCGCCCGTTAGCGTGTTGGCTCCATTGAGCGTCAGTGAGCCCGTGCCGGTCTTGGTCAGCGTGCCATTCGTTCCGCTGATGACACCGGCGTATGTGGTGCTGGTGTTGTCGCCGCCGGCGGAAAGGTTCTTGCCGCCCAGAGCGATCTCTGACCCGGTAACACCGACGATCGAACCCACCGTCGTGCTGCCCGCCGAGATGTTGCTGATGTCGAATTTCGCACCGCTGACGCTGGTGTTGACCACGTTTGAAGCAGACAACGCCCCGCTTCCTGACAGCGCCAGCGTACCGGCCGAGATCGTCGTGCCGCCGGTGTAAGAATTTGGGCTGGTGAGCGTCCAAGTTCCAGCGCCCGTCTTGGAAACAACCACCGTTCCATTGCCATTGGCAATGACGCCGCCGAACGTGCTGTTCACACTCACCGGGGCATCCAGAGTTAAGGTCTTCGTGCCCGTACCCGAGACGGCCAAATTCGTGTTGATGTTGATCGGTGCCGTCGTGCTCGACAGGATCACGCCACCCGTGCCGATATCGTAGAGCTCAATCACACGACCGCTCAATGACAGCGGGGCCGCGCCGGTCCATTTGAACGTCGGCGTAACCGATCCGGTACCAAACCGCAGGTTGCCATACCCTACGCCATCAACAAGGCTGGCGATATTCACGTCGATCAACTGACTGGAACCGGTCAGGTCAACGGCGAGCGACCCTGTAAAATCATTGCCGGTATTGCCAAGCGTGACCGTGCGAGCACCGGTGCCGGTCTGGTTGAATACCAGATTTCCCGAACCCGTGATCTTTCCGCTGTTGGAGTAATTGGCACCGCCGCCTAGGAGGATCGTGGCCGTCCCGCCGCCCAGCGTGATCTGGCGGTTGGAACTGGCAATGGCTGAATTAATTTGCAGCGTCGAAGAGTTGGCGAAGGTAATGCCGCCCGATGCGCCGCCCAGATTGGCGTCGGATGAAATCGTGAGATTTCCGCCTGCCAAGGTGGTTCCACCCGTGTAGGTGTTTGTTCCGGTCAGAACCAGCGTCCCGTTACCCGACTTGGTGAGCGAACCGCCCGAACCGCTGATCACGCCAGCGTAACTGGTGCTGGTGTTATCGCTGCCGGTGTTGAGGTTCTTGGACCCCAACACGATCGACGAACCGGAGACACCCGCGATCGAACCGACAGTCGTGCTGCCTGCGGTGATCCCGCTGATGTTGAATGTCGCACCGCTGGCGCTGGTGTTGATCGCTGTCGACGATGACAACGCTCCACTGCCCGAAAGCGAGAGCGTACCGGCGGAGATGTTGGTGGCACCGGTGTAGGTGTTGACACCGGTCAATACAAGATTGCCTGTTCCCGCCTTGGTCATCCCGGCCGTGCCGGCGAGTACCGAGCCAATTGTGTCAGTGGTATTGGAAACGGTGATGGTCGGTGAGGTGCCGCCCAGGGTAATGATCCCGCCGCTAAGCGTGATCGCCCCGGATAGAGAACCGAAACTGATGGAACCGGTAGCCACACTTCCTGAGACTGTTACCGTGCCAGCGCCTAGACCCACTGTATCAGTACCGAAGGCAACGCCCTCGTCGACCGTGGTGGTGTAGTTGACGGGGAGGAGCGCTCCTGTATCCGAGGTGCTCCAACCCTGTGAGGCACTGCCCGTAGTCGGACTAGCCCATGTGCCAGAAGCCGATCCGAATCCGGCACCTGATCCGTTGTTGTCCCAGTAGAGAAAGCCGTTGTTTGCACCCGCGATGGTGCCGGTAAGGAAATAGGATCCGATGTCATAGAACGAGCGGGCAGTGTAAGAGGTGTCGATTAACCCCGTGCCACCGCTGCCGTTGGTACTCGTGACCAACGCATAGTACTTGCCCGACGGGAGAGTGACATTGAGTGTGGCGTCAAACTGGCCTGCGACATAGGACGAAGAATAGAGAACATTGCCGTTACTGTCGAGGATTTTTAACGTCGCGTCGAGAGTCATACCGGGATCGGCAGAACCAGCGGTGATGGTCGAGCGGCCCGACTTGGCCGTGAGGTTGACCGTGCCACCACTCGTATTGAAAAACCAGTAATCCGACGTGTAGTGAGCGAGATTGGTCGGGTCGTGATCCGACACAGAAGGGTTTGGGGTGATGATGCCCTTGGCAAGCGTGAAATCCACCGTGGTGCTGGTGACGGGAACTCGGGTTGCCGTCCCCAGCGTTTTGCCCACGCCGGTGTTGACAATGGAAAGCCCCGTGTTGTAGCTGAGCAAAAGATCAACGTCGTCCTGAATGGCACCGTTGGAGCCCGTGCCTACGGACCATAGCCCGCGCTGGTCGCTGTAGCTGTTGCCCATAATCGGTGCAAACGTGCCCGACCCGGTCCCGGGGGTGCCAGAACTGTATTCCCTGACATAAACCCCGGCGCTGTAGTCGGACTGGTGGTCCAGAACCATGCCGTGACCTTGTTCGTGAGCGGTGGCCTCGGCGATGAACTGCAAGTTGCTAGAGGATTGGGCAGAAAACACCCAGTTGGTGTGGTACCCCGAGCCTCCATAGGTGTATTTGGTCGTGCCCACATAGGACACACCGCCACCACCGGACCAGCCGCCGCTGCCGCCAATGACGGTTTGCATCAATCTGGCCTGTGAGTCGTAGTAGGTCTGGCGCTGGGTATCGGTCAAACCGGTCGCCGCCGGGTCCTTGGTGGTTACGTTGATGTCAAAGGCTGCATACTTCTCCGCCACGCGCGACCAGGTATTTTGGATGTTGGCTAATTCCGTGGCATTGAAGGTCGAGGCATCCGCGTCGACGGTATAAGCCGGTGTGACGCCGGGCGTTCCATTACCAGCAGAACCCCAATCGCCATTGAAGCTGAACCCGCCGAAGTTGAGGTACATCGTGTACGCCGCGCCAGGGCGGGAGGAGTATTCTGGGACCGGAATACCGGCCTGTGCATAGCTTGGCGCCAGTGCCGAACACACCGCCGCACACAATGCCATCCATCGTCGTTTTGATTTCATTTCCGCACTCTCCACTTCTTCCAGACAACCCCATACCGATTCAACTCACACCTATGCAACGCTGACTTAACACGGCATCTGGCCATCGCTGCCACCATGCCTTGAACTGTCGCCACCGCCCCTGGATGTGTTTGCACTGGCTGGGAAAGAGTCTGAGAAATGGATTGATTTGCTGAACGTTTTGTAGTTGACCTTCAATTGCCATTGGTTGCCTGCGACAACACGATGCGTCCGGCTGTTCATCGAACGCCGGAAGTTCCGCCAATTGGTTGATGGCTAGAATGTAGGCCGACTCCTGTCTCATGGATGCACTCATTGCTATGCAATCGATGTAAAACTGCTATTTTTAAGGGAGGTCAACTCAGGAAGGCAAATTCTCAGCGATCCTAAACAAAAAGGGTCGAAGTTGCGTTTTCCGCTCTGGACTTAAAATACACCACTCCGATTCGGAAGACAACTCCTTTTTTGCGTCAATTCCGCGCAGTATCTGCGACAAACAGAGTTGATCAAGGCAATAGAGTCGATTTGGAGGGTTTAGCCAGCATAACTCGCACAAGTGCAATGCTGGAGTTGCTGAATGGGCGTTGAAGAATAGGTCGGAGGCTCTTGCCGCTAAAATTCAGGCGGCCTTTCGAAAAGGAGGCATGATTCCTGTGGGACCAGACTCGACAGTAAACAAACCCACTCCGCACAACCCCGCTTTCGCAGTTCGCGGGGTCATACATGGAGATGATTCAAGCTCTCACACCGTCCGCCTACACCGCGGCCTTCGCCAACGACGATCGACGTCGCCGCTTTAATAGGCCCATGGCACCCAGGCCAAGCATCGTCAGGCTGGTCGGCTCGGGGACGACGGTGATGGTGACGAAATTGGCAAGTGTCTGCTCGCCGGAGAAGTTGGTTCCGCCCGTGATGTCGTTGTAGTTGATTTGCCACGTGTTCAGACCCAGCACAAAAGTCGCGTCGTCCGCGAAGCTGGTGAAGGTTCCCGTATTCCAAGCGCCGGAGTAGTTGATCAACGTCAGCTTGATTCCGGCCAGAAGGGCTGTGGAGGCCGACAAGTCCGCCAGGCTGAGCGTCGACGTGGCGTTGATGTCCAAGGCCCCGTTAACTTTGAGCAGATCGCCGTTGATCGAAACGGTGTCCAGCTCGTAAGCGAATGTGGATCCGTTGTTGAGAGTCAGGGCTCCAGCAGCAAGGCTTTCGATGCTGGCACCCGGGGCGAGCGTGCCGCCCGAGTTGACGGTGACAGCACCTCCGATCGAGCCGGTTCCGCCGAGGGTGGCCGCATTGACCGTCACCGCACCAGTGCCCGTGCCCGAGCCGGTAGTGTTGTTGACCAGCAGCGTTCCGCCGTTGACGTTGGTCGGGCCGGCATAGTTGTTGCTGCCGGAAAGGGTTAGGGTGCCAATGCCGGATTTGGTGAGACCTCCGGTGCTGGTGCCGCCGAAGTTGACCAAATTGGAACTGATGGTGGAGTTAAAGCCGTTGGTATTAATTTTTGCGCCGCCATTCTTCACATTCGTGGTCAGGTTGGCGAAGGTCAGGCCGCCACCCGCAACCAGCTGGCCACCGTCGAAGTTAAACACGCGGTTTGTCGCAGTGGCTGTGTAAGTGATGGCATTCAGCGTGAGGGTGCCGCCATTCAGATTGACAATGCTGTTGTGAGTGGCGTTCGAGTTGAAATTGAGACTGTTGATCGTAGCGGAGCCAGTGTTGAGCGTGAGCGTTCCGTTGCCATTTGATGCAGCATTTCCCAGAGAAAGAGCATTATTCGCGTTATAAGTGCCGCCCGCGATAATCAGCGTGCCGGTAATCCCGTTGCCATTACCCAGAATATCCGCAGTCCCACCACTGCTGGTCACCGTTGCGCCTGTGTTGATTGTGAAATCGGAATTGACCGTGTTGCCGACCAGAAGACCACGGTTGGAGTTCGAAACACCGAGCAGCAAGGTGCCGGCAGAGACAATATTGCCGGTGCCCCTGACATCCAACCGTGAAACCGACAGGCTGCCGCCAGCGTTATTGCTGATGGTGCTGTTACCGGACAAGATGAACCCAACCGCGGTATTCAAGGGGTTGATGGCCATAAAGCCTGTTGCGCCAGTGCCGGTGACGTTCACATTTGCCGGAATGACGAAATTAGCTGCGCCCGTATTCTCAAGGGTCGCACCGTTGCCGATGAAAATGCCAGACGAACTGGCAATCAGGTTCGTGGCCATCGTGAGCGTGCCCGCGGAGACGGTAGTCGTGCCGGTGTAGGTGTTGGCGAAGGAGAGAGTCGTTGTGCCCGCGCCGTCTTTGATAAGCCCGCCGGCACCGCTGATCGCCGCGGTAGATACGGTGGTACTGCCCGCGCCGCCGAAAGTCACATCATTGAAGAGGGAGGTGACCACGCCGCCGGAGAGGGTGAGCGGTGCGGTGCCGTCGGTGTTGATACGGGCGCCGCCTGCACCGATGGTGACCGCACCAGCGTAACTGGTGGAGGTGGTGTTGGTGGAGACGCTGCGCAACGCACCACCATTGGAGATGCCGGTTCCGGTGATGGTCAGAGCCTCGGCTCCGATGGCTACGTTGTTGGCCAGTTCCAGAGTTGCATTGTTTGCGACGACGATGCCAGCACCCAATGTATTGGTAGCTGTGCCGGCGGCATTGGCGTGCTGCAGTCGCAGAGCACCTTGGTTCACGTATGTGGCGGCAGTGTAGGTATTGTTTTTGGTGAGAACCAAAGTGCCCGCGCCGGACTTGGTTAAGGTGCCATTGGTATTGCCCATGGCGAGAATCATATCCACAGTCAACGTGCCTGTAAGAGTATGGATGATCACTTCCTGGTTGCCATTCTGGGCTCCCAAGTTTCCAGCGCCCGTGATCGTGTAGTTGTTGTTGCCTCCGCCTGTATAGAGGAAGCCACCGCTAGCACCGCCGCCGTAGGTGTTGCCGGCGACGCTCACTTGAGAGGCACTCAAGTTGCCCGCGGTGATTGTCAGCACATCATCGGTGCCGGAACCGGTGATCCGCAAGGAATTGATTAACGCTGCACCGCGAGACAGGGTGCCCGTTAACTGGTAGTTCAAGGTGGCGGTCGTCGCAGCACTGGTCAAGGCCGTGTAATCTCCCGAAGTGAGCGCGACGATATTGTTGGAGCCGTCCAACTTCGCCCAGTTCGAGCCCACGATAATGCCACCGGTCAGGATGCCGTTGGAGACAGAAGCGCTCGTGGTTGCAAGACCATCTTCGGCCAATGACATCGTGACGCTGCCGCCTTGCCCTCTCGTGATCGCACCCAAGGCAAGCTTCGCGGTGGAACCGACTTCCCGGGTAATTGATGTATGGCCGCCACCCGTACTAAAGGAGAGTGAGCCGACCGCCTCGAGATGCGATCCGCCACGGAGGGTAATATCCCCGGCTCCATTGGAGAGCGTCAGGGCAGCGGCGTTGGCGAGCTTGGAATTGTCTTGGGTGGAGTAGTTCAGAACGAGCTTGCCGCCGCCAGAAATGGTGGTGGCTCCGGTATTGGTATTGGCTCCGCTGAGCACCCAGGCGCCGATGCCAGTCTTGGTGAGAGATGTCGCAAGTGTGAGGTCACCGATCACAGCGGCAATGGTGTTGTTTCCGGTGTTCGTGCCGGTGAGGGTGAGAGTCTTGGCAGTCGCGCCGGTGTTGAAGCCCATCGCACCAGTGTTATTAAAGTTGATCGCTCCGGTGCCCGAGGAGTCGATGCTGCTGCTGGTTTGCAGGGAGAAGAGGCGGTTGGGTAACTGTTTACCGTCCCGTCATGGATTTTGTAACTGCTTACCGTCCCGTGGAATTTTATTGAGTGCAGGGGGCGCGCCCGGCGAGGGGATTTGGTAACTTCTGCTCCGGCATGGACGCCCGGGAACTGAAACAATACG
>JANMES010000018.1:0-12501 GCA_031377185.1 Phycisphaerae bacterium | reverse complement strand
ATATTCGAGGGTGGAAAAGACGAAACCCTGTGGTACTACCGCTCACTTACTGATGCCTATACAACCAAGGTGCCAAAGCGTCTTGCCGACGAGTTGAATCGTACCGTTTCAGAATTGGAGCGGGTTTCAAAGTTGTGAGCCACGGCTCAGCCGTGTCGGCATACTCATTGCGAATGGCGGTCGTGCTGGCGGTGGAGTCGATCATGGGACGCAAGAGGTAATCCGGCAGGATATCGCGCGACTGCTTATGGAAGGGAGTGTTGATCCGCCAACCGCTTTAGTTCGTTCTGCCTGTCAGACTAGCGATGACCGCGGTCAAATCATGTGGATCAACAGGCTTAGCGACATGTACCTGGAACCCCGCCAAGAGCGCAGCGCGTTGATCTTCCTTCGAGACGAACGCCGTCAGCGCCACCGCCGGCAGGTCGCGGGGGTGAAGCCCTCGTCCGCGCACTTTACGAATCAAGTCCAGCCCGTCTTCCTCGGGCATGCCCAAATCGCTGACCAGCACTTCGGGCGTCAGTTGGGATAGGATGTCCAGCGCTTCTCGTGCGGAAGACGCCGCCAGTACCTTGGCCCCGGCTTGCTCCAGCACTTTCACCAAAAGCTGTCTTGCATCGGCTTCATCGTCGACCACCAGCACGCGCATGCCGTCGAGTCTTACCAGAGGGTGCGATTCGGAAGCTTCCGCTCCCAGCGCGGTCCGTGGCGTAGTCGAGGGCATCGAATCTGCCTCCAACTGCACCGCGCGAATGGGAAGCAGTACAGTGAACATTGAGCCTTTTCCTTCGCCTTCACTTTCGGCTTTCACGCTTCCGCCGTGTGCTTCGACGATATGTTTGACGATCGACAGTCCCAATCCGAGCCCACCGAACTTTCGTTTGGAGCTGCTGTCTGCCTGATGGAATCGGTCGAACACGAACGGCAGCAGGTCTTTGTCCATCCCCTGTCCGTTGTCCTTCACCTGGATTTTGATATTCGACCTTTCGCGCGCCAGTGTCGACGTCACGGTGCCGCCTTTAGGCGTAAACTTTACGGCGTTGGACACGAGGTTCCACACTACTTGCTGCATCCGCACCTCATCGCAGCTGATCCTGCTCGCAGCCGGATCAAGCTTCGTCTCCAGCGTAATGTCGCGAGCGTCTGCCGCGGCGCGAACGGCGTCCACCCCAGCGCGGATAATGTCCGCCATCTCGGAGGGCTTCATCTCCAGCCGCATCTTGCCGCTGACGATGCGCGACACATCCAGCACGTCTTCGATCAGCTTCAGCTGCGCTTTGGAATTGCGGTCGATGACGGCTAATCCTTCTTTGACTTCGTCACCGCTGGCTTGTTTCATTTGCAGCAGACGTACCCACCCGATGATGGCGCTTAACGGCGTGCGCATCTCGTGGCTGAGCGTCGCCAGGAACATATCCTTCGCCCGGTTGGCGTTTTCGGCTTCCATGCGCAGCAGCTGTTCGTTGACCATATGGGCTTCGCGTTCGTCGGCGAATCGCTTGCGCTCGCTGACGTCGCGGAGGTTGACCTGAATGACCGGCCTCTCGCCTTCGCGGTATAGGCTGCAGATGAACTCCACGTTCACCCGCCGTCCGTCGCGGTCGTAAAATGTGCTTTCGTTGCGAACCGCGCCTTGGGCCTGCATGGCCTCCAGCGCTTCTTGGTTCTCTGCCGCGTCCGGGAACAAACCCAACTCCCACAGTTCCTTGTCAAGGATGGACTCGCGCGGCTGGCGCAGCAGGTCGAGCATGAAGCGATTGACGTCGATGGTTTTGCCCGTGTCGGCGTCGAGAATGAGGATGCCGTCGCTCGCCGCCTCAAACAGGCGGCGGTATCGAATTTCCGATGCCTGCACCTTCTTCTCGGCTATGCGCTTCGCGCCGATGTCGCGGAAAACCATCACCACGCCGATGATCTGTTCTCGCTCGTTCCGGATCGGCGCTGCACTTTCGTCGATGTGATACTCGGTTTTATCTCTGGCGATCAGAATCGTGTGTTTCGCCAGCCCAACGATCACCCCCGCACGGATCGCCTTGGCGACGGGGCTTTCCACTTGTTTGCGAGTGTCTTCGTTGACGATGTTGAACACTTCCTGCAAATCGCGCCCGCGTGCGTCATCCAAGGGCCAGCCGGTGAGCGATTCAGCGGTGGGGTTCATCATTCGCACCATCGCCGATGCATCGGTGACGATCACCGCGTCGCCGATGCTGCCCAGCGTGGTTTGAAACAGCAGCTTTTGCGCCTGCACCTTCTGCAAGGTCCGCTTGTGGGAGTCGAACATGAAAATCAACAAGGTGCAGACGACCCCATAAAGGATTAGACCCACCTGATTTTCGAGCCTTTCGACCGCGAACGAGCCGCGCGGCTCCAACAGTACGTACGCCGCCAGCGCAGCCCCGACAAGCGTCGCCAGAAACCCCGGGCCCTTTCCGCCGAACCACGCGGCAAATGCTACGGCCGGGAACATCGTGATAAAGGGTAGCGAGTTGGCCAATGCCGGGTCGAGCAGACGCCGCGCCCACGTCGCCAAGGCTATCAACAGTAACGCGACGACATACGAAACCCATGGCGCATCGATTTGAGAGGGCCGCTTCTTTGAGGGCGGGGCAAACATGGTTTTCACTCTATTTATCAGGCAACCACTATCTATAGGATTCAACCCGATGTCTTTGATTACTTCGTGGAGCTGGATGAACCGTTCAGCTCGGTAACGAGACGGAGGAGGCCGACGACCAATTTGTCATGGCGTGGCGCTTGTCCTTCCAAGCGTCGGGGCGGAGTGTCGATCAAGGCGCGCTCAACCCTTCACCCCCACCGCCCCCACCGCCGCCGCTAACTTGTACCGTACCATCCTCGCTGACGTTTCACTGCGGCGAGTTCACCGCTGCAGTAATCCTTCGAGTCGTTCCAAGATTATCCCTTGGTTCAGCGGTTTGCGAAAGAACAGATCGGCCCCCGATTCCGTGAGCTTGTCGGAAGAATACGTTGAGTCGTCACCGCTGATTATGACGACGGCTACATCTCTGCCAAACTGCGTACGAACGACGTTAGCTAAAGCCCAACCGTTAATATCGGGAAGGCGGACGTCGATGATGGCGGCGTCGAGGTTTTCCTCGGCGATTCGTCGGAAGGCGTCTGCACCACTACGAGCCAGGATGGCGCGAAACCCGCCAAATTCGAGTAGCCGCTCCAACGCAAGTCCGGTGGAGAGATGGTCTTCCACAATGAGTACGTGGGGTTTCCCGTCGCCGTTTCGCATAAGACCTCCCAAGAAATGCGACTGAAATATAAAAATACATATAGAGCCAGTCAAATATTTATCTGGATTTCCATCGTTGCACTACTGAGTCGACAGTCGGGCCGATCGATTGCCTTTGCCGATCGGCGGCTGAGTCTGCTAACGCTACCGCTTGTTCGCGAAGAAGCTCCCGCCGTGCGGGCTTTTCACGCCGGCCTTGATCACTTTCGGGGGCGGCGTACTCATTGCTGATGGCGGTCATGCTGGCGGTGGAGTCGATCATGGAGGTGAAATGGTTGTCCGACGCGAAGTGAGGCGTCCCCCCTGCACTTGATAAAATCCGAGGGGACGGGAACCAGTTACCGCGACAACTCACCCGCCCTGACCCCTCCAAAGATCACCATCCGCTCACGATCTTTCCGGCTCATCGTCATTTGTGCTCATTTCCAGCCCTATTAGCCGGAACCAAGCACGTGACATTTTCACTGCATTACATCACCCGCTGAGGAGCAAACGTGATTCCTCAGTGTGTACCGCATATGCTGATTGGCTTCCAAAACAGAATTGGTCTCTCAGAACGATTGCCTGGGGCGATGGAAGGTCTTATGAACAAGCGTAAACCCAACATCCTGCTCATCACCTGCGATCAGTTGCGGGCATTTGCCACCGGGTGTTACGGGAACCCCGAGGTTCGCACGCCCAATATGGACGCGCTAAAGGGGATCACTACCTGCCCTGTAGAAAAGCCCAATCAGCCAAACAGCGATCAGCATTCGGTTGTGGGTTAGAACTTTCAACCTGGCCCCGGGTGAGTTCGCCAGACTGACCCAGAATAAGCAGGCCAAATTGAAGCCAGCCTACTACATTTAGGCTGGACCAGAGTTGGGGAAAGGGTTAGGTGAAGGTCAGCGTTATCCTTCCCTTCATTCGGGGATCTGGAGCTCGAGACGTGGCTTCGCACTTATGTTTCAAAAAGGATCTTGAGATAATGGATGTTGCCCTCAAGCGGTAGGAAGTGAAGATATGACTCAGCGGAATGACAGCATCGGTCGCCGACAGTTCCTCATGACAACCGGCGCGGTGGCGGCAGGGATGTGTCTCCCGCTTGCGCGCGGCGAGGACGCCACGCCGCGCAAAACGAATGTTCTGATCTTTCTTGCTGATGACCACAGCACATTTGACACCGGCTGCTACGGCAATAAGGTCGTCAAAACGCCCAACATCGACCGACTCGCGAGCGAAGGAATGCGTTTCGACCGGGCGTTCACAGCGACGGCGATGTGCGCGCCCGCGCGCAGCATGCTCTACACCGGGCTTTACTCCCATCGGAACGGCTGCCACATGAACCACGGCGCCACGAAAACGGGCATCAAGTCCATCCCACACTACCTCAAGCCAAGGGATTACCGCGTCGTACTGGCGGGCAAGCAGCACATTAAACCACGGTCGGTTTATCCGTTCGAGTACCTTGAAGAGAATGACGTCGAGAAGGTGATCGCCGGTAACGATCCGTTTTGCCTGGTATTGGCTTCGAGTGAGCCGCACGCCCCTCATCAGCACGGAGGCTATCGCCCGCAAGATGTTCCGCTGCCGCCCTACCTTCCCGACACGCCCGCCTTCCGGTCGAACCAGGAGGGTTACTACACCGACATCACCACAATGGATAAGCAACTCGGCGACGCGTTGAAACTGCTCCGCGAGCATCACAAGGAAGAGAATACGCTCGTCATCTACGCTGCAGATCACGGCGACGGACTGATGGCAAAATGGACCTGCTACGAGGCCGGGCTTCGCGTGCCATTTATCGCGCGCTGGCCGGGGCGGATTGCCGCCGGGTCGTCGACGAACGCGATGGTGAACTTTGTCGATGTCCTCCCGACGCTTCTCGACATCACCGGTGCCAAACCAGCCGACGACCTTGATGGCAAGAGTATGCTCCCGGTTCTGACCGGAACTACCGACACGCATCGCTCACTGATGTATGGCGCGCACACCAATCAGGGCATCATTTCCGGCGAGCCGTACCCCGTCCGCTCCGTGCGGGATGATCGCTACAAATATATTCGCAACCTTATGCCCAACGGCCAGGCCACCAACGTCAATACGCACGGCATGAACCACGTTGAATTGAAAGACGGGCCCTGGGCTGAGTGGAAAGCGCTCGCCGCAACCGACGCCGACGCCGCTCGGCTAATCCGTCGAGTGCTTCACCGCCCGGCCGAGGAACTGTACGACCTCGACAAGGATCCATGGGAACTTCACAACCTCGCTGCCGAGCAGCAACTCGCACAGATTAAAGCACGTCTCTCGCGCGAACTTGATCAGTGGATGCTCCAGCAAGTAGACGGCGGCGCGAAAGCCGAGCTCCAGGCCACACCACACCCATCAATGAGGCCATCAACGGGAAAGGTCGGCTCTGAGTAGAACCCTTGGATATTCGGCGAAATCTCCCGCTCCCGCCAGTCGTGCCCGAACTCCCGAAATACCCGCTCGGCGGCGTCGGGTTCGAGCACGCCTTCCAACGTCAATGACCGGTTCTTGATCCGCCGCAGCGAACGGGCGATACTGGCCACCCATGACCTCTTTTGGGTTGGCGACATTAAGCAGCATTAGCCTAACAGGAGGTCACATCTTGCGCGAATGTTGTAAATACAGTCGCGGTGCAGAGTTGCGGCTTGACTGAATGGCATTAAGGGCGGGTATGTTTGTCAGCGGGAACAGAACCGCTCAGTCTGAGTCCTTACTCATCGTGAAAATCTGACCATGACCACCGAGTCTCCGGAAATCGTGAAGTAGAGGATGTAACCCCACACCCCAACCAACGCGCCCATAACCGCCAGCGGAATCGAATTTCCTATCATCTTAATTACTGGCGGCGTGAGTGAGTTTTCCGATTCGGGGGTCGCCGGTAGGATGGTCTGACTGCATCATGTCGGACGCACGCCCCAACATCCTCTTTGTTCTCTGCGACGAACTCCGCCAAGCGGCGGTGGGATGTTATGGGCAGGATCCGGTGATCACGCCAACCCTGGACCGCTTTGCCGGACAGTCGCTGGTGTTGACGCACTGTGTGAGCAACCAGCCGGTGTGTACGCCGTATCGGGGAATGCTGTTTACGGGGAAATATCCGTTCAGCACGGGGCTGTTTACCAACTGCAACAGCCGCAACCGTATCCACCTACGCGACGACGCGCGGTGCATCGGCGATGTGATGTCAGAGAACGGGTATTCGCTGGGGTATATCGGGAAGCTGCACCTGCACAAGCCGACCGAGGAGTGCGCAAAGTACGGCGAAGGCCCGCGGCCGGACGGGGTGGTGTGGGACGCGTACACACCGCCGGGGCCGGCGCGACATGGGTTTGATTTCTGGTACAGCTACGGCTGCTGCGATCGTCACCTGACCCCCCACTACTGGACCGGCGACGCCCCCGCGAGCCAGCCGATCGAGCCGAAAGAATGGTCGGTGAAGCACGAGACCGATGTTGCGATCGAATACATCAAGAACCCGGGCGGAAAGTATCGCGATCCGAACAAGCCGTTCATGCTGCTGGTTTCGCACAATCCGCCGCACATGCCGTTTCACGAAGTGCCGGAGCAATACAAGAAACCGTTCGCGGACAAACCGATCGGCAAACTGCTGACGCGCGGGAACGTGCGTTATAAGAACGAAGAACAAGCCCGCCGCGAAGCGGCCGACTATTTCGCGGCGGTGCACGGGATCGATCAGCAGTTTGGACGCATCCTCGACACGCTCGACGAACAGGGATTGGCCGAGAACACGATCGTGATCTTCACTTCTGACCACGGCGAAATGATGCGGAGCTACGACCGGATCGGGAAGAATATCTGGTACGATGAATCGCTGCTCGTGCCGTGGCTGATGCGCTGGCCGGGGAAGATCAAACCAGGGCGGGATGATCTGCTGCTGGGCGCGATCGACATCTATCCGACATTGCTGGGGCTGGCGGGTCTGTCGGATGCGGCACCGAGCGACATCGAAGGCGACGACCGCTCGGCGGTGTTGCTGGGCCGGGGCGGCGAGAGGCCGACGAGCGCGTTCTACCTCTGGCCGCACGCCAACACGCAGACGGATCACGGTCACTTTGCGAGCATTCGCGGATTGCGGACGCACCGATACACTTTCGTCGTCGGCCGCGATGCTGTCGGCCGTGACACGCCGATCCTTCACGACAACCAGACCGACCCGTACCAATTCACCAACGCCGCCGACGATCATCCCTCGCTGGTGGCGCGTCTGCGTGGCGAGTTGGATGCGTGGCTGAAGCGCACTAACGATCCGTGGAGTTGCGGCGAAGCCGATCCGACGGGTAACTGAGCAGACATCTTTGGATCAAACCCCTCACCAACAGGAATTTACCCCTCACCCCGGAGCCTTCCACACGCTCCCGCGGAATCAAATTCCCTATCATTGGCTCTTAAATCCCTCGATTCATGCCGATTCAGACGGGATGAATTGACCGCCGAATCCGGCAGTTCTTCCCCGGACCTGGCGGTGTTCAGCCAGCGCTCCGCGTCGATGATGCTGATGTGATCCGGCTTGATTCTCTGAAGCGATGACGAGACACTTGCCAGTCGTGGCCTGCTTTGGGTTTGGTGATTGAAGCACGAGCCTGCTGACTGAAGATCGCATATAGCGCAAATGTAATAAGCACAGTCATGTCGCGGGATTGCGAACTGAAGAGCCGAGAAAAGACGAAGTTCCTATCACCCACACGAGGAGAAAGTGAAATGTTCATGCGGAATGGATACTGTTCGGTAGGGTTTGTTCTTCTGCTCGGTGTATCAGGCTGTGTCGCGTCGAAGGTGCGTGAACCCGTCACACAGCATCTGCTTTCACCGCTCCGGACCGTTTCAGTTGCCGGCGAATGCAAATCGATTGGCGAGGCAAAGTCCGATTCGACCTGGCGACTGGCGGCTCAGGCGGACGGGAAGGGCGCGGCGGTCACGTTTACGCCGGCAGACGGAAAAAACTGGGACCTCTCCAGCTTCGCGAGCGTCCGTGTGAACATTCGCAACGCCGGGTCGTCACCCGTCACCGTCCGCGCGAAGATCACCAACCCCAATTTCAAGGACCTCAGCGGCACCTGCCAGACCGCCTCAAACATTCTGCCCGGGCAGCACGAGGAACTCGACCTGAGAATCGTGCCCACCCCTGTCGATCCGGGCTTCGAGAAATTCAAGCCGTTTCTCAAGTATTACAGTCGCCTGAACGTCCAGGACAACACGGTTGACGTAACGAACATCGATGCACTGACGATCTGGCTGGACGCCCCAACCACCTCCGACGCGGTGGAGATCTCGAAACTGCATCTCACCGGAACAGGAACGAAGGGGCCAGTCCCATTCCTGCCTTTCATAGACAAGTACGGCCAGTACGCCCACGCCGATTGGCCGGGCAAGATTCACTCTGACGCCGACTTCGCCGTCCGACGCGCGGAGGAAGAGAAGGAACGCGCCGACTGGCCCGGACCGATCGACAGAAACAAGTTCGGCGGCTGGGCGTCAGGCCCACAGCTTGAAACGAAAGGCAACTTCCGGGTCACCAAGTATGAGGGCAAGTGGTGGCTTGTCGATCCGGAAGGCAAGCTCTTTTGGTCCTACGGCCCGACCGGCGCTGGTTTCGGTTCAGAAATTACGCCCATAACGGATCGCGAGTCGTGGTTTACGCAGCTTCCGCCCCGCACGGGGGAGACGAGCAAATACTATGTTGAGCGAAAGAGCGCGTCGTCCGGATATTATTTTGAGCGCGATTGGGTCGGTTTCTTCATTTCCGCCGTCAACATCGATCGCAAGTACGGTCCTAATGCAGGCGAGGAACTCAAGCGAATCACCACTGAGCGATTGCGCAGCTGGGGATTCAACACGCTCGGCAACTGGTCGCAAATGGAGATGATCCAGTATAATCGTACTCCCTACGTTGTCGCGATCCACTACGGAGCACCGAAGATCGACGATCACATGCCGGACGTCTTTGCTCCCGAGTGGGAAAAGAACGTCACGGCCTCACTGGAAAAGCATCGAGACACGACCGCGAAAGATCCGTGGAACATCGGCTACTTCGTCGACAACGAGCGCAGATGGGGCCCGTACGCACGCGCGGCGGCAGTGGCGCTCAAGACTTTGGAGTGTCCGGAAACCTCACCCGGGAAGATCGAGTTCATCAAGGACCTAAAAGCAAAGTACAGCACGATTGAGAAGCTCAATGAGAGCTGGGGCACCAGGCATGCGTCATGGGAGGCACTTGCAGCATTTCGCGAGGAGGTGAGCTTTGCGAAGCCCAAAAATCCCGGCCTCGAAGCCGACTGCGGCAACTTTGGAGAGAAGTTCGCTGACAAATACTTCTCCACCTGCCGCCGGCTTGTCAAATCCGTCGCACCGAATCACATGTACCTGGGTGCCCGCCTGAACGGCCACATCGATCCGTCACTGATCTGGTTGCAGACCAAATACTGTGACGTGATTTCCTACAACATGTACGACCAGACACCCGACGGACGGATGAAGCAGTACGAGAAGATCGACTTTCCGTTCATGATCACCGAATGGGGCATCGACAACGACCCGCGACAAAGTCCCTTTCGCGCAAGTGGTGTGCAAGTCGCCATCGGAAGGAAAGGTGAGCGCCGCGACCTGATGGTGCAATTTGCCGAGGCGGCGATTGTGCATCCGAAACTCGTCGGTGCCCACTTTTTCCAATATCGCGACCAGCCGATCTCCGGCCGCTCGGATGGTGAAGCCCTTCTCCGCGGTTTCTTAAACGTCGCAGACACGCCCAATTTTGAACTCATACAGGCCAATCGCAAAGTTGCTTATGATCTCTACAAGAAGCGAGCCGAAGCCAAACAATCTAAACCATGAAAGGTTACAGCTTGGCAGAGGCATCCAATACATTACGCTCGCAGTGCGGATCGTCGTCAGTCGTACATCGAACATCGATCGTCACTTGCACCTGTGAACTTATTGACCCTTCGTAGCGGAGCCCGTCCATGACCAATGAAGCATCGCGTTTTACCACTGTCGATCACCGCGTGGAGGTCTGTGTCGTCGGTGGCGGATTGTCCGGCCTTTGCGCGGCGATCGCATCCGCCCGGCAAGGCCGCAAGACCCTGCTTGTCCATGACCGCCCGGTGCTTGGAGGAAACGCCTCCAGCGAGGTGCGCATGTGGATCTGCGGCGCGCAAGGCAGGGAAGTGAAGGAGACCGGAATCCTCGAAGAGATCCAGCTCGACAACGCGCTTCTCAACCCGGCCGGAAACTACTCGATCTGGGACGCTGTCCTCTGGCACAAGGCCGCGAGCCAGCCCAACCTCACCCTTCTGCTCAACTGCTCGATCTGCGACGGCCACAGCGAACCCGTCGCCGGCGACTCTTCCCTTCGCCGTCTGGTCCGCCTGCGCGGCTGGCAACTTACCAGCCAGCTCTGGCACGACATCGAGGCCAAAGTCTTCATCGACTCCAGCGGCGACAGTATTCTCGCGCCCCTCTGCGGCGCGCGGACGCGCTGGGGACGCGAGGCGCGCCACGAGTTCGATGAAGACATCCAGCCCGACATCGCCGATCGCAAAACGATGGGCAACACACTGCTGATCCAGCTTCGCAAGGTCGATGAAGAAGTTCCCTTCGCCCCGCCACCTTTCGCGTATCGGTTTGATTCGCACGACCAGTTCGCCCACCGGCTCACCTCAGGCGTTCAGGCGCACAACTTCTGGTGGCTCGAACTGGGCGGACTGCAAGACACGATTCACGACGCCGAGACCATCCGCGACGAACTGATGCGCACCGCCTGGGGCGCATGGGACTTCATCAAGAACCGCAGCCCGCACCGTGAAAACGCTGCACAATGGGCGATCGAATGGGTCGGCGCGCTGCCGGGCAAGCGGGAGAATCGGCGATACGTCGGACTTCATACGCTAACGCAGAATGAAGTGCGCGCCGGCGGGGCCAACTATGAGATATTCGATGATGTCGTTGCCTACGGCGGATGGTCGATGGACGACCACCATCCCGCGGGCATGCTCTATCCCGGCGAGCCGACCATCTTTCACCCGGCCCCCAGTCCGTACGTCATTCCATATCGATGCCTGGTCAGCGCGGATGTGTTCAACCTCATGATGGCCGGCCGCAACATCAGTGTGACACACGCCGCGCTCAGCAGCACGCGTGTGATGGCCACCTGCGCCCTGCTCGGGCAGGCCGCCGGAACTGCCGCCGCACTCTCCATCGATCGCAGCGTGAACCCGGCCCAGGTGTATCCCAACCACATCCCCGAATTGCAGGCGCGTTTGCAGCGCGACGACGTCTGGCTACCGGGCCGATCGCGCCGGGTCGATGAACTCTCGCTCGGTGCATCCTGCACCTCGCCGGATGTTCTGGCGGGCATCGATCGACCGTGGAAGGAAGCCTACAACGGCTTTCGCGCACCCCTAGGCGAGCCGCTCACGCTCACCCTGCCCTCGCCACGCGACATCGCCGGCGTGCGCCTCGTCTTCGACTCCAACCTTGCGGACAGAAAGCGCATGCCGTGCAGCTACCCGCAGAAGCACGACCGACACAGCATGCCCGCCACGCTCGCGCGGTCGTTCACGCTTGAAGTCCGACGTGATGGCGTCTGGTCGAGCCTCGGCACCTTCACCAACGCCCAGCGACTCGCCTACATCCCCACGCACACACGAGGCGACGCGATGCGCCTTAGCATCACCGAAACCTGGGGCGGCGAGGAATCTCGCGTACACGGCTTTGAAGTCGTTCACGAACTGCCGTCACACAATCCAGCCGAACGCGAGCGCACCAGTTGGGCCGAGGTAGTCGCCCGCGTCGCCCCGCCCGATCTCGCCCCACCCGTGAATCGCGGAAACGCCGCACCACACAAGGTAGGCCCGACGGCATGATAAGCCTTCCTATTGATTCGACTCGACAGGCTGAAACCCCTCACCCCCCGGACCTCCATGGATGGCCCCGCAGAATCAAATTTCCTGTCATTGAGCTGCGAAGCAAACCGCAGAACTCAAAACCGCAGGGGCGCGTCCGGTTCCGGATGATCAATAGGCTTACCGTCTTTCACCGCGAACGTCAGCGCCACCTCGTGAGCCACGCCGAACAGGTTCACCGTCTTCAGACATTCGTCACACTGAAACGTCGGCAGAAGATGCGACGACGTGCTGACACTCACCTCGCCGGACTGGATCAGCGTGCGGTTGCACTTGGGGCACGAGAAGGTGGCTTTGGCCATCCCTCCATCATAC
>JANMES010000017.1:0-75533 GCA_031377185.1 Phycisphaerae bacterium | reverse complement strand
AGCGAAGTTTACGGCCGTGTTTTGCGGATGGGAAGGTTATCGTCTGGGGGCCGTCGGACGCCCCGACAACGACCCGTCTCTGGTCTGGATCGAGTTGCTCCCCGATCCCGACCGGGTGCTGATCTGCTCCGGTTGTGGAGCCGTGGCGGACGCAGTCCATGACACCGTCGAACGCTGGGTACGGGATCTGCCGATGTTCGACGCCCAGATAACCGTAATCGTACGCTGCGCCCAGAGCGTACTGCCCACCCACGTTGCCCTGCTCGGCCGACTTGCGGTACCACTTCGCCGCTTCCACTTCGTCTTTGGCAAAGCGGCGGCGCAGGGAGATGATCTCTACTGCTGTGGCTAATGGCGCGCCGGACTACGGGCAACGCATCAGTCCGAGGTCTGACTTGCACGACGCTGGACAACACGCTGGCGATAGAAACCTAACTCAAGAAGCACGGCGCTAACTCGATCCTCAGGAATCAGCGTCCGGAATTGAGCCGTTAAAGCGGAGCCGGCGCGCCGCGGTCACTTCGGCCGTTTCCTGATCTCGTTTGCAAGGTGGTACTGTTTCGTCGCCAGCTTCCACGCTTCGCTATGCTCGTAGATCTCCCCAAGCAGTTGGTGAGCGGCGGCCGAGTCTTTCAGCAGGTCGTCCCGATCCATAAACACCGTCTCGGCCGACCGCCATTCGTTCAATGCGATGAAGGCGTTTGCGCGGACGATCACCGCGTCGGCCGTGACGTGCTGCTCGTCGATCAAATTTAACGTGCGAAGCGCTTCCGACGGCTGCTTCAATGCGATGAGTGCCTCGGCCTGCAGGCAACGGGCGGGAGTGGAAGCCTTGGCGGTTCGATCGAGCTGTTGCAGCAGATCGAGCGTCGCCTGCGGTTTGCCGTCAGCCAGCAGGGCACGAGCGGCGCGGAGATCGTGTTCCAGGCGGATGTCGGCCAGGCTCGCATCGGGGAGCGTGGTCGGATGCACGCGGGCTGATTCGGTCTTGCCCGCAGCAAGGTCGAGATAGGGAGCTAGTTTCATCGCCAGCACCGGCGCAGCGGCCGACAGGCGGGCGATCTGCGAGCCGTCGGGCTTCAGCACCAGCACCAGCGGCCGGCCGCGAACGCCGACGGCGTCGGCGGTGGCGTTGGTCGGGTCAAGCACCAGCGACCAGTCGGCCGGCATCGCCTGTTTCAGTGGCTCGAACTGCACCTTACCGACCGCAATCACCACCACCTGTAACGGCGTGGTTTTGGGCAACAGTTCGGCGATTTCCTTCACGGCCGCGACTGCATCGCTTTGCAGGAAGATCAGCACTGCCGGCCGGGCGTGATCGGGCACGACGACGGGCTTACCGGCATCATTGACCGTGGACCAGTTCACCAGGCGCTCGTCTTCGTGTTCTGCCCGCGCGACTGCTTCGATCGGCCGACTAGTCGGCTGGGTGGCGACGGGGATCGCCTTCACGCGGTCGTAGGCCTGTTGCTGGTGACAGCCGGGGAAGCAGCTTCCGCCGGTGTCGGATTTGTTGAACCGCATCGGCATCTGCCACAGGCCGTAGGGCAACACCTCGCGGATCAGGCGATTGTTCTTGCCCGCGTGCGAAAGATGGCAGGCGCGGCAGTTCTTATCGCGATCGCCGCGGCTGGCGTGGACAAAATGCAGATTCGTCTCGCCGTTGCGGAACGCGGTGACGGTGGTCTTGGCTTCCGTGGCCAGCTTGGCATCGTGACAGCCGAAGCAGAGGGAAAAATGCTCCGGCGCGAACTTGTCGTAGAAGGCGCTGGAGAACGGCTTCTGCAGCAGATTCGCCACCATGGCTCCGTGCACGGCGTGGCAGCCGCTGCATTGGCCGTCCTTCAGTTCGCCGTGCTGGTGCATCGACGCGTCGGCGATCTCCTTCACCGCAGCGACCTTCACGCCGTTCTCATCGATCTTCTTGTCATGACAGTTCAGGCACATCACCGCCGGCGTGGCCAGCGTGAGCTTGGGGAACTCCCCGCCGTGCGGCGCGTGACAGTTGATGCACCCCTTGCCGCTGGCAACCGGCGAATGGCTGACGGTTGCGGTGTCGATCGTCTTCCGGATCGGCTCGTGACAGCTCAGGCACAGTTCCGTCGCGGGCTTGAGCAGCGACAGCGGCTGGGATGAGCCGTGCACGTCGTGGCATTTGTTGCACTCATCGTTGGGCGATTTGTGCTTGAACTTCGCACTGGCCAGCAGAGTTTCCATCTCCTTGTGGCACGCCAGGCACAGATCGGAACCGACCGCGTCGAGCAGCTTGGCGAACCTCGCCGCGTGCGGCGGATGGCAGGTGTCGCAGGCACCTTGTGCTACCGGCGAGTGCAGGAATTTCTTGTCCTTCATCACCGCGCCATGGCAGCGGGCACACAGCTCAGCCGTCGATGCTTCGCGGACGAGAGCGTGCGTATCGCCGCCGTGCGGATCATGGCAGCCGAGGCATTGGCCGTCGGCAACGGGCTTGTGCACGACCGCCAGGCCTTTGACGGAGAACTCATGGCAGTACGTGCACATCTCCGCCTTCTCACGCGGGGAGCGGAACTTGTGTTCGACGGCGTCGGTCAGCTCGTGGCAGGCATCGCACGCGTTCGACGCGGCCGGGCCGTGCGTGACCTTGAACGCCTTGATCTTGCTGTGGCAGGCTTCGGTCACGCAGCCGGCCGGGTCGATGATCGTGGTCGGCTTGCTCGCCGGCGCGGCGGCGATGCAGGCGAGCATCATCGCGATCAGTAGCAGGAAGTTGAGTACGGAGAGTTTCATTTGCCGCCTCGCCGGATGCGGATGATCAGCGGTTTAGTCGTCGGCTGCGTTGTCGATGCGGTCGTGGCCGAGGTCGTCGGCTGGGTGGTCACCGGCGCGATCGCCACGAACGGCCCCGGCCGGTACGCGGGGAAGGTGATCGCCTTATCGCGATGACACGATGCGTCGCCGCAGGTCAATTGCTGCTTGGACTTCCACTGCGTGTGGCAGGCGTTGCAGGCGAGCGTCGCGTGGTCCTTGTCCATCGACTGTCCGGTCGAGGCGTGCTTGAACGCGACTGGTGCGGGTTGGCCGTCCTTGTAGTGGCAGTGATCGCACGTGTCGTTCTTGTGGCAGTCTGCACAGGGCGCGTGAGTATCCGCCCACGTGCGGCCGGCTTTCATCGGGCGGACTTTGGTGCCCTTGGTGGCGTCCGAGGCGTGGCAATCGCCGCAGGTGTCGCGGCGGTGACACTGCGCGCACCGCAGACCGAAGGATTTGGCGTGCTCGTCGTGACGGAACAGCACATTCGCACCGGCGACGGGTTCGTAGCGCGATTTGAACGCGATCTCCTCCTTAGCCTTGATCGGCGGATGCATTCGCCCGGTGATGTCGTCGACCGTCGGCGGGGGCAGCTTCACGCCGTTCTTCGCCGCGTGACAGTTGCCACACGCGTTCTCGCCGGTCCATTCGCGGTGACAGTTCAGGCACTGGCGGTGATAGGCGCCCTTGAGCGCAGGGCGATGGATATCCGCCGTGGCGGCGTCGACCGCGTGACATCCGTTGCAGCGTGGCCATTGGGCGCTGGCGTCCTGCGTGGTCGGGTGGTCGTCGTCGGCGGGGCGGGTGGTGGCGTCGGGCGTGTGGTGGTGGCAGGTGATGCATCCGTCCCACATCTGTGCCATCTCGGCGTGCTTGGCGTGGGAGAAGGGTACGGGCTCGTACTGGTCTTCCAAGGTCCGCAGGATCACGACCTTTGGCCCGAGCGATGGTTGCGAAGTCGGTTGTGACGTCGGTGTCGCCGCCAGCGCCGGGATTCCAAGCAGCAGGAACCACGCGACGAGGAGCGTCACCGCTGCCGGTTTCATCTGCTACTCCTCGGGCGTCGATCCAGGATCGGGAGGTACGTGATGGCGACCCGGTACACCAGTAGCAGCGCCGCCAGCAGGCCGATGGAGAGACAGAACTCGACTACGCTGGGGAAGTAGCTCTTCGTCGCGTACGGCGGGTGATAGCCGATCAGGAACACGTTCAACCGGTTCAACACCACGCCGCCGATCACCATCAAGCAGCTTGCTGCGAGCCATCGGCTGGAGTTCCGCACGCGAGGCATGCAGAGCAGCACCAGCGGCAGGACCACGCCAATGATCATTTCCGCGTCAAACGCGACCGACTGCAGCGACAAGTGCGTCAGATCCCGCCACACGCCGCGCCAGATCAGGTCGGCCAACTTCGTGACCAGATAGACCGACAGGAACACCGGCACATACCGCGCCAGCGGCGAGAGCACTTTCATCTCCGGCTCGCGGCCGACCGACCAGGACGCGAGCAGGATTGTGAAGATCACCATCGGGAAGCCGACCATCATCGCCGACAGTAAGAAAAACATCGGCGACCACGGCGTCCACCAGAGATGATGCAGCTTGTACGGCGTGATCACCATCAGATTGCCCAGCGATGACTGGTGGAAAGTGCTGAGCGCCACGCCCAGGATCAGCAACGCGGGCATGGCGAACTCAAGCGCGTTGTGGATCGGCTGCAGCCATTTGATCAGTCTCGGGAATCGGCCGGACTGTTTCAGGGAGAATTGCTTGATGATGATCGGTGCAATCTCCGCGTACTGCACGTTGAGGTAGATCATCACGCACAGGCCGACCTCGAAAAGCACGGAGTTGGCCTGCCACATCGTGGGGATGGTGGGGTGCCAGATGTTGTACCACCGCCCGATGTCCGCCAGCAGTCCGGGGACGTAGAAGGTGTAGCCGAGCAGTGCGGTGAGTAAAGCGGATCGCGTGACGGCGTGGTAGTGCTCGCGGTGGAAGATGTGGACGACCGCCGCCGTGACGAATCCGCCCGCCGCCAGTGCAATGCCGCTGCCGACGTCCATCGCGATCCACAGGCCCCACGGGTGCTCCTGATCGAGGTTGGTGGAGGCGGCGAGGCCGAACACGAACCGGTACAGGCCGGCGAGCGCGCCGATCGTGACCAGTGCGATCAGCACCCACACGCCGGGCGTAAGCAACTTGGCTTTGACCGGCTCAGGGTGACTGTGTTCGTGATCGTCGTGAACGTGATGAGCGGCCGGTGCGAGTGGCGACAGTTCGAGCGTCGCGACGGAACCGCCGGAGTCGTAGCTCGATTCAATGGCTGCGAAGGACTCTTCGTGGGCCGGCGACTCGCGGGCGAGCACATCGCCTCCAGCGCCGCCGGCCGTCGCGAGTTTCTGTGCTTGTGCCTGTTTCGCGCGTCGGCCGGTGAACCAGTACGAGAACGCCAGAACGCTGTACCAGCCAATCGGCGCGATCCAGTGCTTGAACACGCCGTGCTGGATCGCCTCCGTCAACGCGGGCGGGGCGGCCGGGCCGAGGTTGAGGAAGCCGGCTTGCGTGAACGGCACGCGCGACAGGTACATCCACGACGTGCCGCCGACCTCGTGTTCGCCGTAGACGTGGTCGATGTATTTATCGGGGTGCTTGGTGATCTTCTCGTGGGCCAGCGCCAGCAGTTCGCTACGCTTGCCGTAGGTCATGACCTGTCGCGGGCATTCCTTCACGCAGGCCGGCAGTTCGCCGCGGTTGGTGCAGGTGGAGCAGAACTCGCACTTGCGCACGCGCGGCGTGAGGACGTTGTCGTACTCGTAAGCGGGGATCTGGAACGGGCACGCCACCATGCAGTACCGGCAGCCGATGCATTTCCAGGCGTCGTAGGTGACCGAGCCGTCGGGTTGCTTTTGCAATGCGCCGACGATGCAGGCGGATACGCAGGCAGGATGATTGCAGTGGAGGCAGTTGACCTTTGCGAACACCGGCGCGCCGCCGTCATCGGGCTTCCACGAGTTCAGCACGGTCAGTTCCATCGGTCCCGGCCGGCGCTTGACGCGGAAGACCGACTGGTCGTCGTAGCTCTTCATCGCGCCGGCTTCGATGTCGTTCGCTTTCTTGCACGCATACTCGCACAGCCGACAGCCGACACATTCGGTCAGATCGACGAGCACGCCTTTCACGTCTTCGGAAATGGAAGCGTGTTGTTCAGCGAGTGCAGAGTTCGAGCAAAGGCCGGCAGCAAGCCCGGTGGAGCGAATCAGGAATTGGCGGCGACCGAATCGCATTTTGTGAATTGTTTCACAATCTTGAATTAGGGTACTGAATTGTTTTCGAGAGGGCAATAAAAACTCGATTCAAAATCGTCCGCCTTCTACCTCTAAACCTATTATTTATCAGTAGTTGAGAACGAGAATGCTTCGCAATTGTCTGTTCATTAATCGCCGGCGATACCCAGTGATGCATTGCAGTTCGTCAGGTATGGTTTGGGTAACCGTTCAGTCCCCCGTTTTCAGATGAACGCCGGGGCGGGTTGGCGGGTGCGCCAGGCGTGAAGGGCTCGGGTGAGGTAGTCGATGACCGACTGGCCGCGGAGGGTCAGGGTTTGCACCACTCTCAGCATGCGTTCGAAGAACCGACATCCGTCGAGGCTGTGGCAGCCCAGGCTGGTTTTACGCCAGCAGACCGCTGGACGGAGCATCCGTTCGGCATGGTTGTTGGTCGGTTCGATCCCTTCAACCCTGGCAAAAGTCCACAACGCTTTTTCCAGTTTGAGTAACGCCCGACAGAACTTTCCGATCCGTTTCACCGGAGAAGTCAGATGTCGATTCAGCAAGTCTTTGGTCGTCCGCCGGATCGCCGCCAGGCGTTTTTGCAGCGTCGATCGGGCGATCTGCCGGGATCGGAACCGGTGCCACAACTCGGTGATCTGCTTCACCACCGCCAGCATGACCGCCATCCGCAATGAGTACGCCGACACGGCCAAGCCGTGGCCGAGCGTTGCGCAGTGCCAGCGGTTTATCCGCGCGTGCGCGATCCTGATTATGCGGCTGCCGGCGGTGTCGGGCTCGCGGGAGGGGAACGTCAAGCACCAGGTCGGCGAGTTGACCAAGCAGCAGGAAGCGGCCCGGCAGTTGACCGGGCGGCACGACTATCATGACTGCGAGGCCTACCAGCAGGCGTTGGCGATCGGCATGAACCTCTGCACGTCGCTGCCGTCACTGTTGCAACTCCGGCAGATGAACGTCCCGCCGCCACCGCCGAAGGTGATCAAGGCCGGCGTAAAAAGCCCACACGGCGGGAGCTTCTTTGCGAACAGGCGTTAGCGACACGTTATGTGTTTCTGATGCCCCGTCTTGATGTTGCGATTGAAATGTTAATCCGCCAGGCCAAAACGGAAGGCCAAAACCTCATTGCCGCCTCAAAATCGAGGGTCTAATGGCGGAGTTTACCCTTAAGTGAATGGCATTCGACCTGTTCCGTCTAATTCTTCCGCTCCCTTGGTTTCGACCAGGCCTGCCGGAACCGGACAGCGAACGTCCTGCAATTGGAGTAACGAGCGTTAAAGCTTCCGCAGATTCACTAAGTTTTGATGAAGTTCCTCAAGACCGTATGTTCGGCCCTTGCCTATCTCCATGCAATTCATGAATCTCTCATCCGGGAACGGACTGGGATCCACATCCGAATACGGAAGGGGCCTTTGAATGCAACGGTCTGAAATGGCGCAGAAAGTGCGCTCGTACGTCTCGAATTCTGTCGTGTGTGAGGCGCTCGAATCGCGCCAACTGCTTTCCACCGTGCCCTCGGGTTACTCCGAGTCGGCCGTTGCGTCGGGGTTAAACAATCCGGTTGCGATGGAGATCGCCCCTGACGGCCGCGTGTTTATCACCGAGCAGGCCGGGACGCTGCGGATCGTGAAGAACGGTGCTCTACTCGCAACGCCGGCGCTGACGCTGGCGGTGGATAATCAGGGCGAACGTGGGTTGCTCTCGGTTGCATTCGATCCGAACTTCGCCACCAACGGGCACGTCTACGTCTATTACACCATCTCCACGCCGCAGCCGCACAACCGCATCAGCCGGTTCACCATGACCGGGGATACCGTCAACCCCGCCAGCGAAACTGTTCTGTTCGAGCTGGACAACCAGACCGAAACCTACCACATGGGCGGCGACCTGCATTTCGGCAACGACGGGAAGCTCTACTTCACCTCCGGCGAGAACCTCAACGGAGCCAACGCACAAACGCTGACCAACACGCTCGGCAAGGTGCTGCGCATCAATCCAGACGGGACGATCCCCACCGACAACCCGTTCTACAACCAGACCACCGGCAAAAACAAAGCGATCTACGCGTATGGCCTGCGCAACCCATTCACGTTCGACGTACAGAGCACTACCGGCAAGATCTTCATCAACGACGTCGGGCAATTCTCATGGGAAGAAATCGACCAGCTTGCCGCCGGCGCCAATTACGGGTGGCCGAATGAGGAAGGGGTAGGCTCGAATGCCGCGTTCACTCAGCCGATCTTCGCCTACGCGCACGGCAGCGGCACGACGATGGGGTACGCCATCACCGGCGGGGCGTTTTACAATCCCACGCAGGCCGAGTTTCCGCCGGACATGATCGGCAAGTATTTCTTCGCCGACTACGTCAACGGCTGGATCCGCGTGCTCGACCCAGCGACCAACACCGCCACCGTCTTCGCCACCGATGCGATCGCACCGGTGGACCTAGAAGTCTCCAATGACGGGGCGATGTACTACCTTTCCCGAAGCATCAACGGCGGGACCGGTGCGCTGTTTAAGATTCGCCACATCGCCGCTCCGCAGATCGCCATTCAGCCACAGAGCCAGACCGTGCCTCCCGGCTCGCCAGTGACCTTTAACGTCGTCGCGACCGGCACTGGAGCGCTCAGCTATCAGTGGCAGCGGAACGGCGTGGATATCCCCGGAGCCACCAGTGCCAGCTACACGGTCAACTCAGTGTCGGCCGCCGACCAGGGCGCCAAGTTCCGCGTTGTCGTCACCGATTCCGTCGGCAACGCCGTCCTGGCCAACGGTGCCACCTGGGTGGCCGGGCAGAACGGAACCGCACTCGGGCTCGACGGTGTGAACGATTACGCCGAAACCAACACCGATCTGAGCCAGTGGCTCGGCGGTACCAGTACCCTGGCGTTCTGGATCAAAACCACCCAGCAGGGGACCAATGTCTTCTATGAAGCTCCGGGCGTCACCGGCGTCGAACAGTTCGGCGGCGACAATGACATTATGTGGGGCTGGCTCAATGCCACCGGGCAAATTGGCATTCACCCTGGCAACGATCTAGGGCTCTCCAGCAACAAGCCCGTCAACGACGGCGTTTGGCACTCGATCGCGTTGACTCGCGACGCCGCCACCGGCGTGATGCAGGTCTACATCGACGGTGTGTTCGACAAGCAGGTAACTTCCTTCATCGGGTTGAAGTCGACCCCGTTCAGCCGGATCGGCAGCATTGATGACACCGGCGGAACGCCCTCGTACCTCGGCGGTTCGCTTGATGACGTGCGGATCTACAACCGGGTACTCACCGCCGCCGAGATCGCTGCCGCCTCGCTGCCCACTAGCGGGCTGCAGAGCCAGTACCTGTTCAACGAAGGCTCTGGCATCGTCGCCCGCAACAATGTGCAGCCCAACGGCAGCACCACCAGCCAGGAAGCCACGCTCACCGTCGCCAGCGGATCGCTCCCCACACCGACGATCCTCACCCCGCTGCTCGGCACGACATTCGCCGCCGGCGATACGATCGTCTTCAGCGGGTCGGGACTTGACACCGAGGACGGCAATCTCCCCGCCAGCGCTCTGACCTGGCGGATCGACCTTCAGCACGACACGCATTCCCATCCGGCGATGCCCAACCTCACCGGCGTGACCGGCGGCTCGTGGGTCATCCCCACCGTCGGCGAAACCTCCGACAACATCTGGTATCGCGTCTACCTGACGGTCATGGATTCCTCCGGCCAGTCCGTCACCACCTACCGCGACGTGATCCCGCGGAAGGTGGACATGACCTTTGCCAGCAGCCTCCCCGGCGTCACGCTCACGCTCGACGGCGCTTCGATCAACTCGCCCAGCGTCATCAAAGGCGTTATCGGGATAGAGCGCACCATCGGCGCACCCTCCACGGTCACCATCGCCGGCACGAACTACACTTTCACCGGCTGGAGCGACGGCGGGGCCGCCACGCACACCATCTCCACGCCGACCGCCAACACCACCTACACCGCCAACTACGCCGCCAGCGGCGTGGTTTACGCCAGCGACATCGCATGGTCCTCGGCCACCAACAGCTACGGCGCCGTTGAACTCGACCATTCCATGGGCGAAAGCGGCCCGACCGACGGCAACCCCATCAAACTCCGCGGAACCACCTATACCAAGGGGCTCGGCGTGCATGCGTACAGCGAGATCACTTACAACATCGCCGGCGCTGGATACAAAACTTTCATCTCCGACGTGGGCGTGGATGACGAAACCGGAGGTAACGGCAGCCTGATTTTCCAGGTCTGGGTAGATGGGGTTCTCAACGGCGCCAGCCCGATCGTTACCGGTACCTCGGCCCCGATCACACTGACGGTTGATGTAACCGGCGCCAGCACCATCAAGCTGATTGTTACTGACGCCGGCAATGGCGACTGGTTCGATCATGGCGACTGGGCCGGCGCGCGCTTTACGCTCGCCCCGGCGAACAACGCGCCGCCCGTGCCGACGATCGTTACGCCGGCGATCAATACCAAGTACTCCGCCGGCACAGTGCTGAACTTCTCGGGCACGGGTACCGACGCCGAAGACGGTACGCTGCCGGCCAGCAAGTTCACTTGGAGCATCGAGCAGGTTCACACCGACCACACGCACGTGATGCTCCCGCCGACCAGCGGCATCACCGGCGGGACCTTCGCCATTCCCAACAACGATGAAACCGAAGTGGTGTCGTACCGCGTCATCCTGACCGTAACCGACTCGGCCGGCCAGAGCGTGACGGTCGCGCGCGACGTACTGCCAAACACCGCGACGATCACGCTGGCGAGCAACATATCGGGCGTCGGCCTTCTACTGGACGGCGCCGCGGCACCGGCGAGTTTTGTGGGCGTAGCGGGCGTGCTTCGGACGATCGCCGCACCGGCAACTGTCGTCTCCGGCGGCGTCAATTACAGCTTCGCCGGCTGGAGCGACGGCGGGGCGGCGATGCACACGATCACCACGCCGGGCGTCGATACAACCTTCACCGCAATCTACACACCCAACGCCGTGCCGGTCCCAACGATCGCCACACCGATCGTGGGCGCTAAATACATCGCCGGCCAGGCGATCACTTTCACCGGCGACGCCACCGACACCGAAGACGGCACGCTGGCGGCCAGCAAGTTCTCCTGGAAGGTCGACTTCTACAAAAACGGCGCGTTGGTCAACACCGTCTACACAGTGGCCGGCAGTAAGAGCGGCAGCTTCACGCCGCCCACCAGCGGCGAAACGTCGGCCAACGTGTTTTATCGCATCTCACTGACCGTGACCGATTCGGCCAACCAAGCCGTCACGGTCACCCGCGACGTGCTTCCGACGACGGTGACGCTCAACTTCGCCAGCAGCCCAGCGGGCGTGGCGCTGTCGCTCGACGGCGCGGCGGTCACCGGAGGGGTGAGTAGCGTCGTCGGCGTCCAGCACACGCTGTCCGCACCGGCCGCTGCCACTATTGGCGGCCTCGGTTACACCTTCACCATCTGGTCCGATGGCGGGGCGGCGACGCATACGATCACTACGCCGGCGGTCAACACCAATTACACCGCCACGTACACGACGGTTCCGATCGTCGCCACACCGGTCTATCTCAGCGATCTCACGCCCACCGGCACGCCGATCAACGGGTGGGGACCGTACGAGAAGGACAAGAGCAACGGCGAACTCGCCGCCGGCGACGGCAAGACGCTCACGCTCGCGGGCGTGACCTTCGCCAAGGGCCTGGGCGTTCATGGCACGAGCGACATCAGCTACACCCTCGGCGGGCAGTACGCCACGTTCCTGTCGAGCATCGGGCTGGACGACGAAGTCGGCAGTAAAGGCTCGGCGACGTTCGTGGTCTACCTCGACGGCGTGCAGGCATACTCCAGTGGCGCGATGACCGGCAGCACCGCGACCAAAACCGTGCTGCTCAACGTCACCGGCAAGCAGACGCTCCGCCTGGTCGTGCAGGCCGGCGCGGATGTTCAGTTCGATCACGCCGACTGGGCCGGCGCACGCCTGTTCACACCCACCGGCGCGCTGCCGGCGGGGATGAGCAGTTCCGATATCGGCAGCGTGGGCGTGGCTGGAAGCGCCGGATTCGTCAATGGAAGCTACGTTGTCTCAGGGAGCGGCACCGACATCGCCGGCACGAGTGATTCGTTCCGGTTCGTCTACCAGCAACTGAGCGGCAACGTGCAACTGACGGCCCGTGTGACCAGCCTGGGCGTCACTAACACCGGTTCCAAAGCCGGGGTGATGCTGCGGTCGAGCCTCGCCGCAAACTCCATCGAGGCCGGCATGTTCCTGACCGCCAACTCGGGCTTCGCTTCCACCCGCCGAACCACCACCGGCGGGAATACCACGACAGCCGCCAGCGGAACCAGTGCGTTTCCGTACTGGGTCCGCATCGTTCGCAGCGGATCGACCGTCACCACGTTCCGATCCGCTGACGGAGTGGCCTGGACGCAGGTCAGCTCTAATACCGTCAACCTTGGCACGACGATCTACGTCGGCCTGGCGGTAACGAGCAAGCTCAACACCACATTGACGACGGCGGTGTTCGACAACGTCTCGATCACGCCGCTGCCGTGATGGCGGTTGCTAGTCGGAAATTTAAACGGGCGGATTAACACTTCAATCGCAACAACGGGGGCGTATAGATCGTTTTGGCAAAAAACCTTGCCCCCATGATCGACTCCTGCGGCAGCATGGCCGCCATTCGCCATGAGTACGCCGACACGGCCGAGCCGTGGCTCAGCGTCGAGCAGTGCCAGCGGTTTATCCGCGCGTGCGCGATCCTGATCATGCGGCTGCAGGCGGAATCGGGCTCGCGCGAAGGCAACGTCAAGTACCTGGTCGGGGAGCTGACCAAGCAGCAGGAAGCGGCCCGGCAGTGGCTGACCGCGAACGGCGGGGCGCCGTCGCCGCAGCGGGTCGTCGTTCGTCCGGATTTCTCCAACTGCCGCGATTAGCCGCCGAAGGTGATCAAAGGTGATCAAGGCCGGCGTGAAATGCCCGCATGGCGGGAGCGTCTTTGCGAATAAGCGGTAGCGACACTTTGGGTGTTTTTGATGACCCATCCCGCTGTTGGGCTTAAAGTGTTAATCTGCATCCT
This sequence comes from Phycisphaerae bacterium, assembly GCA_031377185.1. Taxonomy (GTDB): domain Bacteria; phylum Planctomycetota; class Phycisphaerae; order Tepidisphaerales; family Tepidisphaeraceae; genus JANMES01. The sequence goes on along the minus strand of JANMES010000017.1, from coordinate 62,376 downwards.
CACGCTTGGCGGCAGGCGGGATTCATAGTCGGGTGGTTATGGCCCGCCCGCCGGCCGCTGTGTGTAACCGATGGTGATCCGAACCGGCACGATTCACTCCGAAGAACGGGCTCCCCTATTCGATCAAGTCGGCAAACCGGGTCATTATCTCGACATCGGTCGGCGTTCGATTAAATCGCATTAACACACAGACGCCCCGGAAGCGTGGTAGAGTGCGCCGATGAACAAACCCTTTCACGCGCTCGGATGCACGATTCTGGAGCGTTGGAAGCGGGAGAACTTCTCGCTGGTGAAGTTTCCCGAGCTCGCCGCCGCCGCGATCGATGAGCGCAACCTGGCGAAGACGGTGCGGTTGTCGTCCCTCATGTGGGATTTCCTTCTGAACGAGGATCAGCCGTTTCAGACCGACTCCGATTTTGGTGAACTGGAAATGGTGGTCTACAGCCACCCGCGATTCTACATCCAACTACTGTTCTGGCTTGACGGGACAACCGCCATCCATCAGCACGAGTTCTCCGGCGCCTTTCACGTCCTGCACGGGTCGAGCATTCACGCGCACTACGACTTCGAGAAAGGGCGATCGATCACGCCCTACCTGCGCGTCGGCAACTTGCGGCTGAAGCAGATCGAGCTGCTGGAAACGGGGCGAACGGTACCGATCGCGTCCGGCCAGCGCGCGATCCACTCGCTGTTCCACCTCGACTCGCCGTCGGTGACGGTCGTCGTCCGCACGCAGCACGATCCCGGCACCGGCCCGCAGTTCAACTACCTCCCGCCGCACGTCGCGTACGACCCGCACTTCAGCGACAAACTGACGATGCGACGAAAGCAACTGCTCGACGTGCTGGAGCGATCCGAGGACGCCGGTTACGTCGATCTGGTCACCGCGATGATTGTCGACCTCGACTTCGAGCGGGGGTTTTCCGTCCTGCATCACACGAGCGGTTACCTGCAGCAGCTCGACCAGTGGGAGCCGGTACTGCGGGCGTTCAAGAAGAAGCACGGCACGCTCGCGATCGGCGTCGCGGCGACGTTGAAAGAAGACGCCCGGCGCAACTTCATCCGCGGCCTGCGAAGCACGATCCTCGTGCCGGAGCATCGCTTCTTCCTGGCCCTGCTGATGAACGCTCCGACGCGCGACGATCTGCTGGCACTAGTCGCGCAGCGGTTCCCGCAGGACGAACCGCTCAACATCGTCCTGCGCTGGGTCGAGGAACTGGCCGAGGTGTCGGACGAGGGCGTCTGGTTCTTCGATGCTCGGTTCCCCGAAACGATTGACGTTGAGGTCGAAGCCCAGCCGGCATTGTTCCTGTCCGCACTCCGACACTTCATGAAGCCCGCCAGGAAACTACCGGCCGCACTGCAACGCCTTTCCCCAACCGACGCCAAGGATCTGCGGGACACAGTCGCAGGATCCGCCCTGGGCATCCTGTCCGGCGCCTAGCCCGCCCCGCCGGGAGTACATCAATGCCGGGCGGGGGTTGAAAAGGGGAGGGGCGTATAAGCGGACATCATTAATGCCATTCACTTAAGGGTAAACTCCGCCATTCGACCCTCGATTCTGAGACGGCAATGAGGTTTCGGCCTTCCGTTTTGGCCTTAAGTGAATGCAAGAAAACCGTAGATTGAGGCTTCAAGCCTCGGTACAGTCTGCAGAACGGCGGGCGACGTTCGTCGGTGGAGTTTCATCTGGGAAATCCTGGTTAAATGAGGAAACAACCAAGAAACGGTTCCTGACGCATTATCTTTCCGCCACCTTTTCTTTCCCGCACTGGAATGGAAACAGACCACGAAATAGCGATGAGTAAGGGTGACCGCATGCTGACGAAATTGATGACGATCGCCGCACTTCTGGCGGGAGTGTTGTCTGCGAGCGGGGCTGAGGTGGAGCCGGCCAAAGCCGGGCAGGGCAATCCGATCAAGCCCCGGCAGGCGGTGGAGATCGTGATTCAAGCCGCCACCACGCGTCCGATCATCACCGACTTCGGCTACGACGTAAAACAGCCGGGGAAGGCCAAAGCGTTCACCGCCGAGGACGCGAAGGATATTTTCGGCACCGACGGCTTCACTTGTCTGCGGATTCCGATCTGGGGAGACGTCGCGCACCCGGCACATCCGGCAGCGGGAAAGATTGTTGCCGATTTCTACGAACCCGTCCTCAACGCGATGAAACTTGCCCGCGCGGTGAAACCGGATGTTCTCTTCTTTGCCAGCAAGCGTCTGGAGGGGAAGGAAAGCTGGCCGGACTGGACGAAGGATGCAAACGGCGTGATCGTCGGAAAATACACTGCGATGCTGACCGACTATCTGTCCTTCATGCACAAGAAGGGATTTAAAATAGATGTGCTCGGTATCGACAACGAAGGCGAGTACAACGAGGGAAACGTCACGCCCGAGAAGCACAAGGAGATCGTTGCCGGCGTGAAGGAATTCTGCACCACGAACAACATTCCGATGCCGAAGATCATAGGTCCTGAAACATACGGTCCGAAACCGAAATGGTTTGCCCAGTTGTTTCGCATCGGCGGGAAAGATTCGCTGGATATCGGCGGCACGCATTACTATCCGAAATGGCGGAAGGCGGAAAAGTTTGCCACGTGGGCGAAAAGGGCGGGCGGAATTCCTCTCTGGCATACCGAACTTCACTGGGACAAACTCGATGCGCCTCTGGATCTTCTTGATGAAGCGGAAAGAGCGATCGCGACGCTGTTTGATTGCACGGATCACGGCGCAACTGGTTTCGTCTGGTGGGCGTTTCACCGCACCGGAGTGAAAGGAGAAATCCAAAGTGCGATCTCGTCATCGCTGGTGCGCGCAGCGCCGATTACGGTGAATGACGGGAATCCTGGCATGAAATACGGCTCGCTGTTTACGCGGGCGTTCAGAAAGGGAAACACGATCACACTCTGGGCGGTCAACAATTCCGCGAACGCCATCAATTCGGAGATTAAAATCCACGGGGCTGCCGTTTCCGGGAACGCCTCCGTTCAGCAGTGGACAATCACCGGTTCTTCGGCCGACACTTCGGCACCCACCGCCAGTGGTGTCTTGATCGCAATTCCTGCCAGAACGGTTACAGAAATCACGATTCCAATCACTTCTAAATAACTCATCCACATCATCATGGAAGATAAGGTGTCCCTTTTCGTGTCTGTTCCCTTAAGATGTAGGGTGCTGTCGCTTGCAGTTTTCCCGAAGTTGCTGTGTCCTGTTTTTTTCAATGACTTCCCTTCCTCATTATCACAGGAGATCGTGAATGATCCGCATCGAATCGGGTTTATTCGACCGAATGATCCTTCAACGCAACACCCGTAATGTCTGTGACGCGAATGTCATCGGCTCATGCGCGGGCGCGGGCAAGGCAAGCGTCACCGTCACGCATAGGGGCAAGGCCATTCGCGGCGTGAAACTCAGCGGCCGTGCGTCGGCGGGGCGATTCAACCTCACGTTAAAGGGCCTGAAGGTCGGCGGACCTTACGACATCACCCTTGCCATCGGCAGCGAGCAACTCACCGTCTGTGACGTGCTCGTCGGCGACGTGTGGGTGCTGGCGGGGCAGTCCAACATGCAGGGAAGCGGAAACTTCGTCCATCGCTCCAGGCCTCACCGGCTGGTGCGCGGCTTCTTCATGGACGACCAGTGGCGCATTGCCGAGGATGCGCTGCACAACATGTGGGATGCGGTTGACGAGGTCCACCCGATCATTGCCGGAGGGCGTCCGGCACGACCGCCGAAGAACGCGAATCACCGCCAAGACGTCGGGCCGGGCGTGGCCTTTGGTCAGCAACTCTACGGCTTGTCCGGCATCCCCATCGGTTTGCTCGCCTGCGCCCACGGCGGCACCAGCATGAGCCAGTGGAACCCACAAAGGCGCGACGAGGGCGGCAAGAGCCTCTACGGCGCCACCTTTCGCCGCGTCAGAAAAAACGGCGGGCGCATCGCCGGCGTCTGCTGGTACCAGGGCGAGTCCGACGCCAACGCCGCGGACGTTGCCTTGTACCTTCAACGCATGAAGGAACTGATCGCCGCATTCCGGCGGGATGCGAAGGACTCCAGGCTCCCCTTTGTTCTCGTGCAGCTCGGGCGACATACCACCAGCGCGTCGGGTGTCGAATGGAATCAGGTGCAGGACATCCAGCGGCGTTTGCCTGCACAGATTCGCCACACCTGTTTCGTACCCGCGGTGGATCTTGAACTCGACGACGGCATCCACATCGGCGGCCGGGATCAGCAGGTGCTCGGAAAACGACTGGCCCGCGCGGTGCTGGGGCTGGCAGGCAAGCGCGGCGGCCGACAGCCCATTACCCTGCGCAACATCAAGACCGTCCCGTCCGGTTTCCCGGGTGGCTGCGACCTGCTGGTCGCCTTCGACCACGTGGCCGGCTCGCTCCGCAGCGGCGGACGGCCAGCCGGTTTTTTCATCACCGACGGATCGAGCTTACTGCACCATGCGCCATTCCGCGTGTCGCTCAAAGGCAATACCGCGCGGTTGCACGTGAACCTGTCCGAGCCGGCATGCAACAGCCTGCAGGTGCAATATGGCCGTGGCCGGGATCCCTATTGCAATATCCATGACGCGGAGGGTTGGCCGCTGCCTGTGTTCGGTCCTGTCATGGGGACGGCCCCGCGGGCGCTGGGGCCGTTCGCCCAGTCTATGCGGCACGGCGACGTGTCGGATTTCAACGGATCCATGCGGGCGCTGGCATTGCCGAAAAACATCGAACACGCCACCCCGCACACCGCTCGCGCGACCAACAACCTGCTGGACCTCAAGCCAATTCTGAAGCCCGATGTGATGAACGATCGGCTGGTCTTCTACCGCGCTGCGTTCACCTGTGCCGAGCCGATGAAGCTGTTGCTCTGGCTGGGCTACAACGCGCCCATCAAGGCATGGGTCGATGGCAAGTCCGTGATCTGTGATCCCGACGGCTGGTTGCCCATCGGCACCGACAAGACCAAAGGTGGTTTCCACGTCAAAGCCGGCCAGCACACGCTGGTGGTGGCGCTGGGCGGCAGCAACGGCAAGTTCTGGGGTGTCTACGCTCGCTTCGAGCGTTGCGACGTGACCAGCCGGGCCATCGAGCAACAGACGATTGTGCTGCCGCAGTGGAAGGATTAGAGGCGGCCGCGTTTGGCGGATTAACACTTCAAGCGCAACAACGGACGCATGAACGAGAATACCGGTGCTGGCTACGGTCGACGCCGAACTGAACTGACGGCCCAAGAGTGCTGAACGTATTAGCATTAATGGTTTGCGGGGCTGATCGATGAAATGTATTTTTCTCTCGCGGCGCTTTTTGGTCACTACGATAGCGGAAAGAACTGAGGGTGATGTTCAGCAACGAACTCCCAAGGAATCCCCGGCTGAAAGGATGTCGAGCAATGAAACCCAGCACTATGCACACTGCGTGGACGGTCACGGTCTTGCTTCTTGTCATTGCCTCCATCGGGATAGCCTCCGAGCCAGCATCCAAGCCGGTGTCGGACTTCTCGGACGCGGCGGCGGCCAAGAAATGGCTGTCCGTCAACGACAACGTCATGGGTGGGGTCTCCGAGGGCGGCTTTCGCATCACCGAGGATAAGACGCTGGAATTCTCCGGCAAGATCTCGCTGGACAACCAAGGCGGCTTCGCCTCCATCCGCACGCAGTCGGCCGATCTGGGGCTGGATGGTTTTGACACCATCGCCCTGCGGGTCAAAGGCGATGGCAGGACCTACTATTTGGATCTTAGGGCCGCAAAGACCTTTGCCGCCGCATCCTATCGTGTACCCCTCAAGACGCAGAAGGACACTTGGCAAGAAGTCCGTGTCCCCGTGAAGGACTTCGAGTACTCGGTCTTCGGCAAGCGCATCGCAGGGGCCGAGGGCCTGACGGCCAGCAACGTGCAGAGCGTCGGCTTCACGCTGGCCGACAAACAGGCCGGCCCCTTCCGGCTGGAGATTGCATGGATCAGCGCCCAGAGGGGAGGAGGCGAAGCGCCCGATGCCGTTACCAGACCAACCGGCTCCGCCGAATCCAAGGACATCGTGGACACGGCCCTGGCTGCAGGGCAGTTCAAAACGCTTCTGGCTGCGGTGAAGGCGGCCGGACTCGTTGATGCCTTGAAGGGCAAGGGGCCGCTGACGGTCTTCGCGCCCAACGACGAGGCGTTCGCCAAGGTGCCCAAGAGTGTCCTTGAGGAACTTCTAAAGCCCGAGAACCGTGAGACGCTTAAGGCGGTGCTCAGCTACCACGTGGTACAAGGGAAAGTTCTGCTGGGCGCTCAATCGCTGACGACGCTGGAAGGGCGACCCTTGGCGATCAAGACCGCCGGCGCATTTGAGGTGGGTGGTGCGAAGGTCGTGGCGACGGACATTGTCGCATCGAACGGAATCATTCATATTCTTGATACCGTGCTGATCCCGCCGGCCAAGAAGCTGACGCCTTCCCAGGCTGCCAAGGCGGTGATCGACCTGGCAATCGAACGCGGAGTGCCGTTATTCAACGCCGGGCAGCATTCGGCCTGCGCGGCCATCTATGAAGTGACTGTCGAGTCTCTGCTGAAGAACGAGAACGCTGCGCTTGCCGACAAGGAACGCTCATCGCTACAAACATCGCTTTACAAGATGCGGGCGGAGAAGGACCCACGCGAGCAAGCTTGGATTCTGAGGCGCGCTCTTGATTCTGCCAATGAGTCCCTTGCTGGAAACTAATGATGGGTCTTGCGGTGTGAGGTGTAGAGTGTGTCGGCCATCAGCAGTTGAGCAAGCGGCTGGGGTTCAAGGCGTTCTTCGCCGATCCGTACAGCAGCTGGCAACGCGGGCCGAACGAAAACACCAACGGCCTGATCCGGCAGTACCTGCCCAAGCGCGGCGACCTGTCAGAGTTGAGCCACCAACAGATTGCGGCCAACGAGAGGGCGCTGAATGATCGTCCAAGGAAGTGCCTGAACTATCGAACGCCTGACGAAGTCATGTGTCCGTTGTTGCGATTAAAGTGTTAATCCGCCTATGCTTTGCGAATGTTTAGGGCGGCGGTGGCAGTCTGTTCGCGGGGCGTTGAAAAGCTGTCGGAAGTGCCAAAATGAAGGCGAAGGCCGTCCCAATCATCGTCTTTCCAGTGGCTGCAAACCACAATATTATTGTTCCACGCTCCAGACCTCGGTAGCCTACACAAAGTTGCCGACGACGTTCGTCGATGAAGGTTCATATGGGAAATCCCGGTTGTAATAATCCGTAAAATCCATAGAAAAACCGTCAAATTGGACTTTCAACTGCGGATTCTAGGATCAAAGTAGCAGGACATCATGAAACAGATCGCCGCATTTCTAGCAATCATGCTTCTTGCCGTCGTCGGTGCGGGAGCGAAGCCCGTGAAAGTCTTCATCCTCGCCGGCCAGTCGAACATGGAGGGTCCGGCGAATATCAGCACCTTCGACTACATTGGCGACGATCCGGAAACGGCGTCGCTGCTCAAGATAATGCGCGGAGCCGACGGGAAACCCGCCACCTGTGACGGCGTTTGGATTTCCTATCTCACAGGCGCCGGGGAGAAAAACTACACCCTCAATGGCAAACTCACCGCAGGCTACGGCTCGATGTGGGGAAAGGACCCTTCCAAGCCCGGTGACAAGATCGGCCCGGAGTTTACCTTCGGCCTCATGATGGACAAGGCCTTCAAAGAACCGGTGCTCATCATCAAGGCGGCCTGGGGCGGCAAGAGCCTGCACACTGATTTCCGTCCGCCAAGCGGCGGGCCGTATTTGATGCCGAAGCTAACCAAGGAGCTTTGGGAAAAGCATCCCCAGGGTGCCCACGGCATTCCCAAGTTGGAGGATAGGCCGAAGTGGGATGCCGAAAAGGTCGCGGCCACAGGGGTTTATTACCGCTTGTTGATCGAGCATGTGAAAAAGGTTCTGGGCGATCCGAAACAAGTCATGCCGGATTACGATGCCGCCCAGGGATATGAAATCGCCGGATTTGTGTGGCTCCAAGGCTTCAACGACATGGTCGATGGCCAAGTCTATCCGGATTACGACAAACCGGATCGCTACGCCATGTATTCGGATCTGCTCGCAAAGTTCATCCGCGATGTGCGCAAGGATTTGAAAGCGCCGAAGATGCCCTTCGTTATCGGCGTGATGGGCGTGGGCGGACTCAGGGACCAATCCTCCGGCATGTTAGCGTTCCGCAAGGCGATGGCGGCACCTGCGGACATGCCCGAGTTCGAGGGCAATGTCGCCGCTGTGCAAACCGCGCCATTCTGGTCCGATGAACTCGGCCTCATTGATGAAAAGCGCGGGCAGATCCGCCAGATGAGTTACTTTCTCGATTCAAAACACAAAGACCACGCGAACGCTGACGGCAAAATGACCCCCGAGCAGAAAAAGGAATACCTCAAGAAGTTTGAAGCCGAACTCATCACTCCCGCCGAACTCGCCTTATGGAATCGCGGTGCGTCCAATGCCGGTTACCATTATCTCGGATGCGCCAAGACCTTCGCGCTGATGGGCAGGCACTTTGCCGAAGCCAACTTAAGGATGATGAAACAGCCATAGAAAACAGCCGTTCTGAGAGAATCCAGTGGGAAAAAAAGTATGCCACGCCACATGATTTCCAATTGCTCCGTCGCCATCCTGACGCTGCTCGCATCCGCATCCCTGCTCATGGCAGCGGGTGGGAGAGGAACAGCGGAAGTGCCCGATTTCACCAAAGGTGGAACGATTCCCGAGCAAGCCAAGCACGACTGGAATCTCGGTGCCACCGGCATTCGTGGCTGGATGCACACCCAAAGCCTTGAAACCACGAAGGCCCGCCAGATCGCTGTCACGCAGGTTGCTCCGAAATCGCCTGCCGATGGCAAAATCGTGGTGGGCGATGTGATCCTCGGTGTCGCCGGCCAGCGCTTCTCCCATGACCCGCGGGTCGAACTCGGGAAGGCGCTCACTATGGCCGAGTCGGAAGCCGGTAAAGGCAGACTCGCTCTGACACGCTGGCGCGGCGGCAAGGAGGAGGAAGTGGTTTTGGAAATCCAGGTGCTTGGAAGTTATGGCATAACCGCGCCTTACGATTGCCCGAAGTCGGCCCGCATTCTGGCGGAAGGTTGCAGTGCGCTCGCCGCGCGCATGAAGCGGGACGACTATCCGAAAACCCAGAATGCCATCACCCGTTCGCTCAACGCGCTCGCCCTGCTCGCCAGTGGCAACCCGGAGTACCTGCCCTTGATCCGCCGCGAAGTCGAATGGGCGAACCAATTCTCCTCGGGCGACTTCCAAACATGGTGGAACGCCTATGTCATCATGCTCCTCGCGGAATACAAGATCGCCACGGGTGACGACGCTTTTACCACCGGAATGCATCGTCTCGCGCTCGAGGCGGCCAAAGGTCAAAGCGCGGTCGGTTCATGGGGGCATGGCTATGCCTTGCCGAGTGGAAACCTGTCCGGATACGGCATGATGAACGCACCTGGCGTCCCGCTGACCATCGCCCTCATCATGGCTCGCGAGGCAGGCCTCAAAGACCCTGCGGTCGATCTCGCCATCGGGCGCAGTGCCAAGCTGCTCCGATTCTACATTGGCAAGGGTGCCGTGCCCTACGGCGATCATGCGCCGTGGACACAGACCCACGAGGACAACGGCAAGTGCGGCATGGCGGGTGTCATGTTCAACATGCTCGGTGAAAAGGACGGCGCGGAATTCTTCTCCCGCATGAGCGTGGCCTCCCACGGTCCGGAGCGCGATTGCGGACACTGCGGAAATTTCACCAACATAATCTGGGCCATGCCCGGCGTCGCTCTATCAGGTCCGGCGGCCGCCGGCGCGTGGATGAGCGAGTTCGGCAACCGGCATTACGACCTGACGCGCACCTGGGACTTCCGTTTTCCCCAACCCGGCCCGCCCGAACCGAACGGCGACAGCTATGCTGGCTGGGATGCCACCGGCGGCTACCTGCTCGCCTACGCCATGCCGCTCAAGAAACTGCTGCTCACCGGCAAACAACCGAACGTCGCGCCGCAGATCGGAGCCACCACCGCAATCGCCCTCATCGACGATGGCCGCGGCTGGTCGAACAACGATCGCCACAGCGCTTACGACAAACTCGCCCCCGATACCTTGTTGGAGAAATTCGGCAGTTGGTCGCCCACCGTGCGCGAACGCGCCGCCATCGCCATCTCGCGCCGCAAGGACGACAAGCCGGTCGCCGCGCTGGTGAGGATGCTCGATTCGCCGAACCTCTTCGCCCGCTACGGCGCTTGTGAAGCCCTCATCCTCCTCAAGGCCGCCGCCGCGCCCGCCGTGCCGAAACTCACCGCCTTGATGGATCACGAGGATCTCTGGATGCGCGTAAAAGCCGCCGAAACGCTCTCCCGCATCGGCCCGCCCGCCATGCCATCCCTGCCGATCTTATTAGAACGCCTCACCCGCGCGCCCTCGAAATCCGATCCGCGCGGCATGGAGCAACGATACCTGTGCTTCTCCATATTCGGCACCATGCTGAAAAACTCGTTGGAAGGAGTGGATCGCGACCTGCTCCGGAAAGCCATCGCCGCCGGGCTGAGCAACGAGGACGGCCGCGCCCGTTCCACCATCGCCAATGTGTACAAGATGCTCAGCTACCAGGAAATCGAACCCCTGCTGCCAGCCATCCTCGAAGCCGCCGCCAAACCCGCGCCGAGCGGAGAAATGTTTGCCGACGGAATCCGCATCGCGGGCCTGCAGGTTCTCGCCGCGCACCACGTCGCCGAAGGCATACCCGCCTGTGCGGACTACATCCTCAACCAGAACATATGGGCCAGCCAGATCCGCACGCCGGAGATCCTCAACATCCTCGTTACCTACGGAGCCCACGCGCAATCCGTCATCCCCCAGCTCAGGCAGGCTGCGGAGATGTTCGACAAGGGCCAGGGGAATTTCCCGAAACACATGAGCGTCCAGAAAGCCGCGGATGTCCGTAAGGCGATCGCGCAAATCGAGGCCTCCACAGACAAACCCGAATTAAGGCGAATCCGCTGATCTTTTGGCTTTTTCCCCGCAACCCCATTCCCCCCGGCCCCCAGTCCGGCTCCACGGCTGCTTCAGGAGCCTCCCGCAAGAAGCAAATTCAGATTCACCAAGCTTGCGGTTGAATTCTATTTTCGCCGCCTATTCTCGGAATCGACGTGTTCGACAGGCATCAAGTTCAGTGACAGTTCGTACTCGCGAAGTTGGACGTTGGGCAAATCGGCGATGATAGTCAAACAAGAACGACGTATACGCCAATTGGGTAGGTCCGACTCTGTGGAAGGATGCGCACGTGGGAGGCGGACCAGTCATGCAGAAGGGAAAGCCAGTACCCGGCGCTATCATGCGTCTCGACAAGGGGCCGGAGAAAGGAGACGAGAGATATCCGGACTGAAACAAAAAAGGAGCGTAAGGGGTCGCAGGCGGGGGGAGGAACCTGCAACGGGGGCGTTCCGCCCAAGGCCCAAATACAATCGATCCGCCCGGTTTTCATTCAACACTCTTCATTCTTTCAACAACGCCTGCCGTCACCGGCCACACCTGAATTATCCTATTCCTGCGGGGCTTGGGGGCGAAGTCTTCTGTGAACAAATCGCCCGCCGACTACAAACTGCCTGTGATTCTGTAACCCTGGATGTCTTGACCGACGCGCGGGGTTCGCCTTTGATACTTGTCGTGCGATAGTGTTGGTGATTTCTTTTTTGAGGTGTGAAGTGAATGATCAAGTACAGATTCCCGGTCGGGCGGCGGCAGCGGTGTTTGCGGTGATTTTAGTCGGCGGGCTTTTGTACGCCGCGTTTTACGTTGTCCCACCGGGCAGTCGGGGCGTCAAAGTGACGCTCGGAAAAGTCGGGACAAAATTCGTTCCCGAAGGCTTTGGCATGAAGATTCCGCTGATTACAGAAATCCGCAAAGTCAGCGTCCGCAAGGAGACGGCAGAGATTTCGGCAGAGTGCTATTCGTCAGACCTGCAACAAGTCAACGTCCGCCTGAAAGTCCAATACAGCATCCCGGAGACGGCGGTTGTGACGATCTTTCAACAGTACGCGGGCGACCCGTTCCTGAGTCTCATCGCGCCGCGCATTCAAGAAGCGCTCAAAGAAAAAACCGCGATGCAAAGTGCAGAACAGATCGTCAAAAGCCGTGAGGCGATTAAAGGTCTGGCGCTGGCGAGCGCTCGCGAAAAAGTCGGTGATGTGGTGTTGCTCCACGACGTGGTGATCGAAAATATTACGCTCAGCAAGCAACTTGAAGAAGCCATCGAACAAAAAATGGTGCAGGAACAGGAAGCGAGCAAGGCGAAATTTACGCAGGAGAAGTCGAAGATCGAGTCCGAGACTAAAGCTATGCAGGCAGAGATCGATGCCCGCGCCACCGTCACCCGCGCCAGGGCCGAGGCGGAAAGCATTCGGATTAGAGGTGAAGCGCTGCGCGAAAATCCAGACTTGATCGCGCTGCAGATTGTCGAAAAATGGGACGGCAGAAGCCCGCAGGTCATCGCCGGGGCGGGCGGTGGAGGGAATAACGGCGCGGGCGCCGCCAACATCATCCTTCCCATCAACACGCCGGCGCTGCAACAGAATAGACCTTGAGATTTGTCACGTCGGCCGAACTCTGACGCGTTGTGACGGGAAGATTGCCATGCAGATATGAAGCGGATCGTCATTGCGATTACTGGTGCATCGGGCGCGTTGTACGGCATGCGTTTTCTGCAGGGGCTTGTGGCCGCGGGCGTGGAGACGCATTTGGTCGTATGTCCGCTCGACCGACGGTTGCTGCACGACTAACTGGGGATGGAAGGGGTGAATCTTGAAAAGCGTGCAGATAAAAAAAGCCTAAGACCGAATGCTCACTTTTTACAATAGCCACAAGGGCCTTGAGAGTTTGTTGAGCAGGGTCAGAGGCTACTGAAAACATCGGCCAACGGAGGGGGTGAACTGAAGATAAAACGGTGGACTAACGGTCTGCGGCGACGCTTGGCCAGTATCACGCACCTGAGCATCACGCACGCAGGTTGTACGGGCATCTGTATTTGTCCATCGGGTCGAGGCAGAGTCCGTTCTGCCCCGGTTCTTCAGAATCATTCCACCGCTTGGGAAACTCCTGCCACCGTGAGCTTAGTCTCGTCCTTTTCCTTTTTGAGCAGGAGTAGCGCATTGCCCGCTTCATTGAGAGGCGAAAAGTCCACTCGGAAGAATGAACTCTTCCCATCCACTACCGCTGACATTGGCTTGTCAAACTTCAGGAAATACTCGCCCGATTTTACGTTGGAGTACTGAGCGGTCGCCGACCCAATCGTCACATCATCACCTCCGCCTCCCTTGCCATCCGCACCCAGGTAGACGATCGTGACCTGAACGCTTGTGGGAGTATTGGATAATGACTTGGGGCTGGCCCAACCTAAACCGGTGATCGTAACCTTTGAGCCGGCTTTCCCGACATTCAGTGGCCGAATCGCTGCAAAGTCGCACCGGACCACGCCAATAGTGCCCTGTTTGATGACCTGGTCATCTCCACCGATCGCCGCCTTGTCGACGAAGAAGTCGGGGCCCAAAGCTTCCGTGACATCGCCCTCGACCACCGTTTCGGCATGGACATTGGACACGAGAAACAGAACTGAAATCAAGAACGTCGCTGCAAGGCACAATCCTCGACATCGCGTTGTTTGGTAGAGCATATAAGTCTCCTTGCAGAAGGGTGTAGAGAACGTATCTGATCGAAATCTCCGCTGCAACTGGAAATGAATGATAGGAAATTTGATTCTGCGGGGCCGGCCATGGAGTTCCGGGGGGTGAGGGGTTTAAAGTCTGCGGCTGGATTGTCGTTACCAGGGATGAAAACTCGCGGCCGGTGCGTCAGGGTTGCGGGGCGATATCAAAGCGCACCACGCGGATAGGCCGGCAGTCTTCCTTGGGGCCGTGAATGTCTACCAGCCCGTAGAAGATTGAGTTGCCCTCTTTGAACGACACACCCTCTGAATAGCGTGACGTTCCCTTATCTTGATAGTCAATATCCCATTTCACCTTATCCAACGACGACGACAGAACCGCCGGTTTGCCTTCGATCAGGCCAACGGCGTACATGCGCTTTCCGACGACAAACAGCCCTTCGGCCGGCTTAAGCGATCCGAGGCTTGTCTCGCCCTTCTGCTCGTCAGCCGCGGAAGTTGAAACGTATTTGCCGTCGAGTGAGTAGACGAATCCACCTTTCGCGTAGGCACCGGTTAATTTGAAAGGTTCCAAATCCTTGAGCGGCAAGTCGTGCTTCTGGCCGTCCATTGAAAACCATGGCGCGTCGACATGGTCCGGGTCTTCGCAATAGGCCATGTACGGACCGACCATGATGTTCTTCTTTGTTTTCGGATTGACCTCCTTGGTTTTATGGCTCCATTTGTAATAAAGGCGGCCGTTGTACATCTTGAGCCCGCCGTAGATTCCGAATTTGGTTTCACCGGCCTGTCTATTCCAGATCCACGGCGCGCTCCACGACTCGCCGTCGTACAAGTTGTAGCTCATGGTGGCGTTGGTCGTCCCGCCGTACCGCCAATGCACCAGCAGATTTCCTGCGGGCGTGACCAGGAAATTCGGGTAGGTGACGGCGTGGTACGCGTCGGGCTTTTTCTTGGCGACGGCTTCGTTCAGGTAGTTTTGCTTCGGATTAAACAGATCGATCTTCCATTGATCGTCAGGCACGACGGCAGCGCCTTTTTTTGAGTAGGTATAGTTGAAGTAGTCGTTGGGGAAATCCTTGGGCGTGTACGCGTGCATGTCGTACACCAGATGGATCGTGTCGTCCTTCGGGCTGATGCCCAGGGCGATCGTGTTGTGCGTGTCGCCACGTCGCTCGTTCTCCGGCAGGTCCTTGTCTCCGCGAAACATGACGTGCCGGTGCGGCAGTTTGATCGTCTGCCAGGCATCGCCGCCGATCTTCTTGCGGGAGATGCACACCGTGCGGTTGTCCATCCCGCCTTCGTACCAGGTGATGAAGATATAGCCCTTGTAGACTTTGAGGCAATCGCCATGAACCGCCAGATTGCGGCCGAACATTCTTCGTGTCAGCCACAGGCCGTCGGAGGACACGGTTCCCTCATCGGCCATCGTGACCGCCGGCTTTTGCTCGGGCGTTTCACCGCGGCTTGCCAGTGAGAATGCGGCCAACAGCACAACGCCGAGTAGAACCGATAGCTTGCGTGAGTTCATGCGTTTGATTGTATAGTTCAACACCCCGTCATTACACGACGGTCGCACCAGAGACGAAGACCATGGCATCGCGATCGACCACGGTTTCGCCCATATACATACCCCACCGGAACGTGGTGTATCCGGATGGACGTGAGTACGAGCCGGTCCCGGCCAGGGTGCCGTTCAGGTAGACCTCGTAGTCCAGCCCGTTGTCGCGTACGCGAATATCAAAGGCTTTCCCGGTCATGCCCGTTGCGATGACTTCGTCTGTACCTATGCGGCGGTTGAGGGTGATGTCGCCGTTGGCGTTCATATTGAGTGCGACGGCCCAGTCGTTGACGTCATTTTTCACCTGGAAGATCGCTGCTCCGTGCGGCTTGATGATCCGGTAGGTTCCGCTCCACTCGTGCCAGGCGCCGGTCTGCCACTTCGTGGCGCTGAAGGCTTCGATACGGGCCGCGAGCGGACGATCGTTTCGCACGTTGGTTTCGCCGGTGAACAGCCGGAAGACCTGGGTGTTGCCATCTTCCTGATACCAGCGAGACCACTTGGAGAAGTTGGAACGGGTGATGAAACTATTTCCGACAGTGTGAATCTGTATGGCCGACGCGATCGGCCGCTTGGAATAGGCAGTCGTTTCCACAAACGGGTTGTTGACGTTGATGGTCGACCCGGTGACGCCGGTCGTCGAGTCCTGCCCGATGATCAAATTCCCGCTGGCCAGCACTTGCTCCCACGTTGGATCGGTACCAGTCTGGGAGTAGAGAGGCGTGTTGTCTCTGAGAGCGATGTTGTACCCCCCGGTGCTGCCGGTGACATCGCCGGTACCGTCGACGGCGCTGTAGGCCTTATTGGCCGCGCCGGATACAGAAAAATAGTAAGTGCCCGCCGTACCAAAGGTGTACTCCAGGTACGAGTCTTTCCCGAGCGTCTCGCCGGGAGCGGCGGCGTTATCGCTGGCGGCAAGTTGTGCACCGGCGCTGTTGAACACGCGGAGGTAGGAATCGAGCGCGCTGGTGGATTGCCGATCGACGTCAAACTGTACCTTCTGGCCGGCCAGGACGGTGACCTTGTACATGTCCACGTCCTGCCCCGCCACCTGTCCATTGCTCAGGTCGGTGGCACTGATGCTGGCGTTGCGTGATCCGCCGACCGAGATTGAGAGGGCTTCGGAAATCTGGTCGTTGATGTCATTGTTCACCGCCGCCAGGGTGATCGACATCAGTTGGCGACTTTCCAACTGCTCAAAGAGGACGGTTTGACGGCACGCGATAGTCGCGAGATCCAGGGGACGATTGAAAAGCTGCTGAAAAAATCGCTTGGGTGTACCGTGGACCATCTGAATCTCCTCGGGTGTGGGATCTTGAGTGAGACCGGTCCTACGGATCGCCATCAGTTGAACCGGCCTACTAATTCTGCTGGCGAGAGCAAATGCTAAATGACGCGTCCCTAAAAAGCCATCCCGTAATGAAATGATAGGAAATTTGATTCCGCGGGGCCGGCCATGGAGGTCCGGTGGTGAGGGAGTGCGGTGATACCGACCTCTTGCGTTGAGCGGCCTTGTGGCCGGCTTCGTCGGGGGCATCGGATTGCTCCGGCCCGCCGCCTTACTAAACAATCGCCGCCCGCCGCGTCACAGTACATGACGCGTTAGCAGTCGCTCACCCAGTACCGCTTCACCGCTCAAGACCACTCGCGTTTCCGCCCGATCCCGTTGCACGGATCGGCTTAATCCGCACCCAAGCCGGTGACCTCGGTCACCGCTTTTTCATTTCGCCTCCGCAACGTGCGGGGGCGGTTGTGTTTCGCAACACGACCGCCCCTCACGGAGGGGTGGTCCCTACCCCAAGGGAGTTCCCCATGAGTACGATCCCCCATCCCACCGGCAGCTGGCAGGCCGGGTTTCTGAGCGTGTTACCCAAGGTCGAAACGCACGCCCGTATCCAGTTCCGGCGTCGGCCTCTGGAACAGCGTGAAGACGCGATCCAGGAAGCGATCGCATCGGCCTGTGTGTCCTATCAGCGTCTCGCGGTTCGGGGCTGTGTGCACGCTGCAAGTCCCAGCACCTTGGCGGACTTTGCGGTCAAACACGTTCGTAATCTTCGGCACGTCGGCGGACACCAGGACGGCGCCCGTGACGCAATGTCTCCCGTGGCCCAGGCCCGCAGAAGGTTTCGGACCAGCAGCTACGACTTGTTCGACCGGGAGGCCGACGAATGGCGGCAGATGGCTCTGGAGGGCCAGCGAACGAGTATCCCCGATCTGGCCGCCTTTCGTATCGACTTTGCCCGTTGGCTTCGCACCCTGACCCATCGCAATCGAAAAATCATTGCGGCGATGGTCAGCGGCGAGGGTACGACCAAGATCGCCGGGCGGTTTGGCGTGAGTCCGGCTCGGGTGTCGCAGCTCCGTCGCCTGTACGAAGACCGTTGGCGGGGCTTTCAGGGCGAGACCGTTGACCAGGCGTCGTGACGGTGGGCCAAGCCCACTCGATCGGGATGTTTTGCTCAACCTGCTGGCCGGTGAACTGACCGTCAGCTGAGTCAACCTTTCCAACTCATAGACGGGCCGGGACCACAACTCGGCCCGTCTTTCTTTTTTCAGGAGAACTCCTATGACTCAAGTTTCTCAACCCGACCAGGTCCCACCGCGACCAGTGATCGACCTGCCTCTCGGCCAGTTGCTGTCCACCCCTGGTGCCATTGAGGCCATGACCCAAGCAGGGCAGAACCCCATGCAACTGCTGGACCAGCTGACGCAATCACCATCGGTGTCGCTGAACGGACGCCTTTGACGCTGCGGACACATCCAGATGCTGCGGCAGAGCCGCCATCACGGCAACTTCGCCGCAAACTGGTACACCCCGCCGCCGAGCTCCACGACGGCGCGGTTGGCTTCCATCCCGATGACCTTCACGCCGAGGGCGTCGGCCAGGGGTTTGCCGCTTTCGGTGACGCCTTCCAGCGCGGCCGCGGGGATGCGCACGCGGGCGGTGGTGTTGGTGGGGATCGTGACCTCCAGGGTAAGCTGGCCACCATCGACCTTCCAGTCGCTGCGGATCTGGCCGCGGATGCTCTGGTAGCCGACTTTGGCCCAGGTGATCTTGGTATCAAGCTCGGGGGCGATCTCGATCTTGCGGTAGGCAATGCCGTCGGAGCGGATACCGCCGATATTCTCGGCCATCCACTGATAGACCGCGCCGAAGGAGTAGTGGGCGAAGGAGTTCATGCCGGGATCCTGGAAACCCTTTTCGGGGGTCCAGCCATCCCAGCGTTCCCAGATGCTGGTCGCGCCGTGCTTGATGGAAAAGCCCCAGGAGGGGAAGGTGTCATTGTGCAGCAGGCGATAGGCGACGTCGGTGCGGTGGATCTTGGAGAGAGCCAGCATCAGATCCTTGGTGCCGATGAAGCCGGTTGAAAGATGGCCCTCTCGCTTCTCGATGTCCGCGACCAGGTATTTGGCGGCGGCATCCAGTTTGTCGCCGTCGACGAGGTCGAAGGCGATGGCCAGAACATAGCCGCACTGGGTGTCGCCCTTGACCCGTCCATCGGGGGCGACATAGGCCTTGTTGAAGGCGGCTTTGATCTGGAGGAAGAGGTCGTTGTACTCCGCCGCATCATGGCTCTTGCCGAGCACCTCGGCCGTCTGGGCCATGAGTTTGGTGCTGTAGGCGAAATAGGCCGTGTAGATGACCTCATTGGGCGTTTTGGCGTTGATGCTGAGCCAGTCGCCGAAGCAGTGGAACTTGTCGGGCGGAGTGAGGTCGGGCTTGGAGCGGTTCTTGCAGAAGGCGATGAACTTCTTCATCGAGTCATACTGGCGCTCGAGGATTCGCCTGTCGCCGTAGACGGCGTAGACGGTCCAGGGGCAGATCACGCCGGCATCGGCCCAGGCGGGGCCGCCGTCGGGGCCGGCAACCTTCACCGGCGCGACCATGGGGAACTGACCATCGGCGCGCTGGCCATCGGCGACATCGAGCAGCCACTTGGTGAAGAAAGCCTGGGTGTCGGTGTTGAGGGTGGCGGTGCGGATGTAGACCTGGGCATCGCCCATCCAGCCCAGTCGCTCATCGCGCTGGGGGCAGTCGGTGGGGATGTCGATGAAATTGGCCCGCTGGGTCCAGAAAGCGTTGCCGTGGAGCTGGTTGAGCATGGGATCGGAGCACTCGAAGCTGCCGACGACGGGCGTGTCGGAGGTAAGGGCCAGGCCCACGACGGTTTCGGGCGTGGGGGGCTGGGTCAGTCCGGTGATCTCGACATATTGGAAGCCGTGGAAGGTGTAGCGCGGCGACCAGGTTTCCGGGCCGCTGCCTTTGCAGATGTAGGTGTCGGTGGCGCGGGCCGAGCGCAGGTTGGTGGTGTAGATGGTGCCATCGGGGTTGAGGCGCTCGGCATGGCGCAGGATGATCGTCTGGCCGGGCTGGCCGCTGAGCGTGAGGCGGCAGAAGCCCGCGAAGTTCCGGCCCAGGTCCAGCACATACACCCCAGGCTGGGGCTGGGTGATCTTCTTGGCGCGGAACTCTTCCACTACGCGCACCGGCGGCGCAGGGTGCCAGCCCATGATTGGCGAGAGCTTGGCGCCTGCATCGACGGCCTTCCATGAAGCATCGTCGAAGCCTGGCGTATCCCAGCCAGGGATTGCAAGGCGGGCATCGAAGGTTTCGCCGGCGAGGAAATCGCCGATGCGGGTGGGGCCGACGGAGGCTTTCCAATCCGGTCCGGTGGCGATGTCGGCGCTGGTGCCGTCGGCGAATTCAACGTGCAACTGGGCGCGGAAGCGCGGGGCGTCGCCGTAGTGGTTGCGCATGTGACCATAGCCGACATAGCCGGAGAACCAGCCATCGGCCAGGACCGCGCCCAGCGTGTTGTCCCCCTGCTTGAGCCGGGCGGTCACATCGTAGGCGCGCCAGTAGACGCGCTTTTTGTAGTCAGTCCAGCCCGGGTTGAAGTATTCTTCGGCGAGGCGCTGGCCATTGAGGTGGGCGTCGAAGATGCCGAGCGCCGAGGCATAGAGCGTGGCCGACTTCACCGGCTTGTTGATGGCGAAATTCTTACGCAAGTGTACTGGCGGCGGCGTGAAGACCTCCTCGGTCTTGAGCTTGCCCCAGGGCTTGATGCCGTACTCGCCGATCACGCGGACCGCAGGCCAATCGCCGGCCTTGATGTCGCGGGTGTGCCAGTTGTCGCCCGGCTGGTCGGTCGCCATCCAGGAGGCGTTGGTGACCAGGACAATTTCCTTGCCCCCTTCCAACTCCACGCGCAGCCTGGCGAGCAGGCCGGCCGGGCTGATGGTTTCGTTCTGAACCTGAACAGCCAGGCGGTTTTCGCCGGGAGTCAGGGCTTCCGTGAGGTCGATCAATCGCGGTGATTTCCAGGCGTCTTGGCCATGACGCTCGCCCACCTGTTTGCCGTTGACGTTGCAGACGAACCGATCATCGGCGGTCATGCAAAGCTGCGCCTTTTTCACCTTGGCATCGGCCGGAAGGGAAAGGCGGGCGGCGAAGACGCGCGTCGCGACCGGGATCGGCTCCTTGTCGCCGGCGAACCAGACCCACTGCGCGCCTTCCAGCGGCGGATCCTGACCAACGGGGTTGCGAAAGGCGTCAAAGCCGATCCACTGGCTCGTCCATTCCTTCTGATCGAGGAGGCCGAAGGACCAGTTGGCAACGTCGCTCCAGGGGGAGGGGCAGTCCTGGTTGTCCCAGGCGCGCACTTTCCACCAACAGCGCTGGTGCGAGCGGGCGTCAGCGCCGGCGTACACGATCGCCGTGGTGTCATCCGAGGCGACTTTTCCGGAATCCCAGAGGTCGCCCTGATCCTGCGCCAGACGCTCCGCCGAGGAAGCGACCACGATCTGGTAGGCCGTCTGTTTCTGGCCGCGCTGGGGCGAGTTCAAGATCCAACTCAGCCGCGGCTGGCGGACATCGATGCCCAGCGGACTCGTCAGATATTCGCACCGTAGCTGCCCCGGCAAAGCCGAGCCGGCGGGCTGGGCGAAGGCGGCGGAGTGGAAAATGACCACGAACGCGGCCGCGAAACAGGCCGCCCTGCGCAGCAGTTGCATCATCATGTTGTTTCTCCGTAGAGCTTGGCCAGGACGTCTTTCTCACTGCTCTGAAAAACTGATAGGAAATTTGATTCCGCCGGGCCGGGTGTTGCGTGGGGTGGGGTGAGCCGCTGGGACAAAGGTGGCCTGCGGCCACCCAGTTGATCATCATGAGGTAAAACCAAGGGTGCTACGTTTTTCAACCTACCGTCGGTTCCGACGCCTGCTCCACTTTTCAACCGCTGTTCACATTTGAGGTATGGGTTAGCTTTTTTCATGTCTTGGCTCTTCTTGGTGGCGGATTGATAGTTTCGGAGATCATGCGGCAGTACCAGCCGCAATGGCGCGACCGCTCCGCGAAACTACTATGCGCGACCGGAAAGGCAAGGGGAAAGGCGATGAATGCTTACGGGAAATTGCTTTGTGGCAAAAGCCCTCGAAAGAGCCGGTGGTTCGTGTGGTGCAAGGCTCTATTCTTCGGCTACTTTTTTGATGGTTCGGGACAGTTCTACTTCGGTACAACTGTGACAAGTATATTGGATTTCGCGATGCGGAGTTCAATTTGAATCGTCATGGATTGATTCCTTGATTAGGAACCAGCATCACCGGCCCGAGCAGTCCGGATGGCGTCAACTGTTTTGGCTTAATATCAACCAAGAGCCAGGGTTTGAAATTTCCCAGGGCATTGAAGGCGTCAGGCGCCTGTTTCTGGCCCAGCAGTCGGTTGCTCCAGGTACTCACCACCCTCACTTCCAGATCGTTCGTTCCGGCTTTGAGCACCTTGGAAACATCGACGCGGAACGGAGGTTTCCATAGCCAGCCGAAGGTATGGCCGTTGAGGGTCACCTCAGCGAAGGATTCCACCCCCCCGAGGTCGAGGAATGCAGATTTTTTCGCAAGATCAGCGGGCGATGTAAACGCTGTTCGATAGGTAGCGGTGCCGGAAAAGTATTTTACAGCTGGATCGGGCTGCTCGGTCCACGAGGTCAGTTGGGCGAATGGCACCGGAGCCGGCAATCCCGGGAAGGTGACCTTCCATGGACTGTCGATGATAGTCTGCATAGCGGGCTTGGTCGCTGCGGGGGCTTCGATTTTATTGTTAGCAATGGCTTGACCTCGAAAAACAACGAATACCGAACCGCGCGCATCAAGTCGCAGCGGAACGCGAGTGCTGGTAGCTCCGACTTCATAGCTCCGCAAACGCTCGCTGGTACCGGTGTCTGGATACCAGAGTTCGGGGGCGCGCCCGGTTACGCGAAAGGCGGGCAGGAGATCAACCGCCTCATCAGTCTGGTTGGAAAGGAAATAGATATCCGCATCGGCACTGCGGCGGTGGGTAAACAGGATCTTTCCGAAATCCACTCCAGCGAAATCAGGTGGCGTCTGGCAGTGGTCTAGTAACTCCTTCAAGTCTTTACTCGATGAAATGATTCCCTTGTCCCACAGTTCGGCGGCCAGAATATCTAATTGCCGATCGCAGTTGGGAAAATTCGCCAGACTCGGGGACCGCACCGGACGCGGCCCGCAGACCGTCACGCCGGCCTTGGCGAATGAGCCAATCTTCGCCAGCAACTCCGGGGTCATCGTGTCCTGGTTGGGGAGTACCAGAACCTTGTAACTCATCCCGTCCGGCAAAACCAAACGCCCATCGACGGGCTTGGCACGGGTCATGAGGACTTCAGCGTTGATGTAGTCAAAATCGTAACCGGACGGCAGCTCCGGGTTGCGGGCACCAAAGGCACGCGGAGCATCTTCGCCGATGAAGTAGGCTACGTCTGCGACCTGAAGCCCCCGCTGCAACATCACCGAACAACGGCGCAGATAATCCATCCATGTCTTGGAGGCATCAAACCATGTGTTGTGCCGGTTGAATTCCGTACCGAACCACGCATTGACGCCGGGCAGGCGATCATCCCAAGGTTGATGAAGATACACGTGCAGGACAGTCTGATTGATCCCCTGGCAAAAGGCCCAGTCGCCGCGCTTTTTTAGGCTCCATGGCGTGTCCTGGAAAGCCTTCCCGCCGGTGAAGGACTCGGCAAAGACCTGTTTCTTTCCGTAAATATGCGCTGCCGACGAGGCTGGACGCAGTTCGACGGTTCCCAATGCCCCATCAACCCAAAACTCCCCGCCGATTTCGTCGCAGTTGCCGCCGTATTGCAGGAACTCACCGGGGAAGCCCCAGTGGCCGTAGTTCTCCAGCCACATTTTCAGTCCGTTCGCGTTGCACAGATCGCGCAGACCGCCGACGTACTCGGTGGAAATCCGGTCGGCCACCAATCGGCGTAAATCCCATAGAAAGCGATCGGATTGAGCGCTGCTGCCGACGATGCGACCGGTCATGACCGGCAAAAACGGCAGCGGATCGTAGCCGTATTTGTTCTTGAAATCCGCCTGCATTCCATCGGTCCAGTTCTGCGGACCAACTTCATAACTGTCGGCGACGACATGTTTGAACGCCTTGCGCTCCTCCGCGGGCATGCGGGCCAGTATCTTGCCGACATAGGCGTCGAAATGGGCCTTCAGCGACTGGCGATTCATTTTGTCGACTTCATAGCCCGTGGCTTCAGCTGGTGCGGGCCCATTTTTTGTCCCTGTGGGCAGCAATCCGGCGCGTAGAACGATCCAGTCTCCCTCCGGCACGTTCCAGGAAAGCGTGCCATCTGCGGCCATCTTCGAGCTGAGGTTGAGCACCTTGGCCGGATCGATGACCAACGACGGAGTGTCCACCTCTTCGGCGAGCGGCCAGCGATAATAATCAAACGGGGGGTGCGGGCTCTGGAACATTTTGATCAGTGATTTTTCCGCCAATGACTCCACTCGCGGAGCGGCAGACAGCGTGAGATCATCGAGTGTTCCTTTACCCGAAAAACTGACCCTGAAAAATGCCGCTTTGGTCGCGGGAAAAGAGATGGCAACAGGGGCCAGCGGCACCGGCCCGACCCCTAGTCCCAGATTGCTACGGTTGACAACAAACTTGCGCAAGGGCCGATAGGTTACCCCATCGTCCGAGACCTCGAGGGTGGCGTTGCCATTGATCGTACCGTTGGATTTAACCGTCAGGCTTCGGGCGGTGAACGGCTTGGGCATTGCAAAAGTCACACTTGCGGGCGTCCGCGTGATGACAGCACCTTGTGACTCAGCCGTATCCGCATCTTGAGCCGGGGCGGGGAAAGCCAGCACGGCCAGATCCTGAAACTCTCCGTTAGCAGCGGGAATTTTCTCAGAGAACGCAACCGGGCCACGGATGCGTTTCTCGGGAAGCACCACATAACGCATGGACTGCTCAGGCTTGACCCAGGGCCCGCCGGACTGGCTCCAACCGGGACTATTAAACATGCCGATATCCACACCGATTCGACCACCCTCGCGGATGGCATGTTCCTGCATCTGCCACCATTCCTCCGACAGCGACTTGATCGGACCGCCTTCGATCACCCCGATATACGCTTCTCCAATGCCGATCCTTTTCATCGCTTCCAGATCTTTGGTGATGCCCTCCTTGGACACATTGCCCTTGTACCAATACCAATAGCACCTGATCTGATTCGCCGGCGGCGGGTTGCGAAAATCATCGGCCAGCGGGTCCGCTTGCACAGCGGCCAGCGGAATTAACAGCAGGGTGGCGAGGGCGAGAAGTTGTGTCTTCAGGCGAACAGGTCTGGTTTTTTTCTTTTCAACAGGTTTCATGCTTTCGCCTCTGGCAATCTTCTTGCAGCAATTGATTATTGTTCGATCTCGTTCCATTGAGCCTCGAATGCTTGCGGGCTGAGATAGCCAAGAAGTCGTACCTTTGTTTACGATTGTACCAGACTTCGACCCACTCGAAGACCGCGTCGAGGGCAATGTAACGTGGGCTAAAGCCGGCTACGATTCGATTCTGGGAAAGATTGTGAGTGGCCGGACGATGGAAGGCAACCGTTTTTGGACAGACTACAGCATTTCCACGAACAAGACGGCGATGGAGTATTTCCTGCGATAATCCAACTCTGATATAACGAAGGCACCAAGCCTGTGCGCGGCAGAATTGCGATCTCCGACCGCGGACGGTTCGCTGTGTGCCAGGCGTCTTCGGGAAGTCGCCACTTTCGTTCGGCAAGGAAGAGCGATTTGATCAATGAGCCGCTGATCCTGAAAAATGAACTTAACGCAAAGTACACATTCAACCGTGCCCGCTCGTGAGCCGTTCGCGATCGCAGTTGAGGGCGTGCGAAAGTCATTCGGGTCGGTGTCGGTATTGGAGGATATCACCTTCGACCTGCGCGGTGGAGAGATTCATACGCTCATGGGGGAGAACGGTGCGGGCAAAAGCACACTGATGAAGATCTTGGCGGGCATTCATCAGCCCGACGCGGGGCGACTGACTCGCAATGGCAATAAACTCCTGCTCCCTTCGCCGTTAATCGCGATGCGGGAAGGCATTGCATTGATTCATCAGGAGCCGCTTAGTTTTCCGGATTTGTCGGTTGCCGAGAATATTTTCCTTGGCCGCGGTACCCCGCGCGGGCGGTTCGGGCAAGTGGATTGGGCGGCGATGAAGTCACGCGCCGGGGAACTCCTGGAATCGTTGGGCGTTGAGCTGTCGCCGGATACGAAGTTGCGCGGCCTGAGCATTGCCGACCAGCAGATGGTTGAGTTGGCGGCGGCATTGTCGCAGTCTGCGCAGGTACTGCTGATGGACGAACCCACCGCTTCGCTTACGCCCCGAGAGGTGGAGCGATTATTCGGAATCGTTCGTCGATTGCGCAACCAAGGCGTCGCGATCGTGTTTATCAGCCATCGACTGCCCGAGGTGTTCGAGATTTCTGACCGAATTACCGTTTTGCGTGACGGCCGGTGCATCGGTACGCGTGCGGTTCAGGCAACAAGTCCTGAAGAGATTATCCAAATGATGGTTGGTCGCGAACTGGACTCGATGTACGAGCGGCCTAATTCCTTGCCGGGCGAATCTCTGCTCGAAGTGAACGGGTTGTCTCGTCTGGGAAAGTTCGCGGATATCAGCTTTAATGTTCGCGCCGGTGAGATCGTTGGGATGGCCGGCTTGGTCGGCGCGGGTCGGACCGACGTGGCTCGCGCAATTTTCGGAATCGCCCCGGCCGATGGTGGAACGCTACGGGTGGGCGGACAACCGGTCACGATCAGCAGCCCGCGTGACGCGATCGATCGGGGAATCGCCTATGTACCTGAGGACCGCCAGAAGCACGGCCTGCTCCTGCCGATGAGCATCGCGGCAAATACATCGATGGCCGATCTGAACAAGGTTTCAAAACTAGGCTGGCTTTCCGGGCGGGAAGAAAGACGCGTAGCAAATTCCTGGGCCGACAAACTCCGCACGAGGCTTCGCGATGTTGCTCAACCCGTCCGCGAGTTATCCGGCGGGAATCAGCAGAAAGTTGTCCTTGGGAAATGGCTTCAAACCGAGCCGCGCGTTCTGATCCTCGACGAACCGACGCGCGGCATTGACGTCGGAGCCAAGGCAGAAGTGCATCATCTGATGGCGGAACTCGCTAGGCAGGGTCGTTCGATCCTGATGATTTCATCAGACCTACCCGAGGTGCTGGCGATGAGCGACCGGGTGCTGGTCATGCGGGAGGGAAGGATTTCCGGAGAGTTCCTTCGCAAGGACGCAACCCAAGAACGCATCATGGCCGCCGCCACAGGTCAGCAAGCCGGCGCGCCGGACGAGCCATTATTGAACGGCAGCGGTTCACGCGAGAAGGCGCCAATCCGTCGGCAGGATGAATCCGCCGGGTCCGCGCGATGGATGCGTTTCCGGGAGCTGGGAATCGCGGCCGTCGTGCTGTTGGCGTTTATCGCATGCTCAATTATCGAACCCCGCTTCCTGTCACCCGAGAATCTGCGTAGCGTACTGCTCTATGTGCCGCTGATCATCGTGGTTGCGATGGGGCAAATGATGGTGATCATCAGCCGAAATATTGATCTGTCGGTTGGATCAATACTGGGTTTTTCTGCGATCGTGGTTGGCAACGCGTATATCTCCCATCCGGGCATGCATTTATGGGCCGCGATGCTGTTGGCGATCGGTGTCGGCGGGTTAATGGGCCTGATGAATGGCGTCTTCGTCGCGCTGCTTCGCGTGCCGGCGATCATCGCAACACTCGGAACGTTGACGGCCTACCGCGGGCTGATCTTCATCTATAGCGGCGGCAAGCAGGTGGACAACAATGATCTGCCCGTCTCGCTGATTCGACTCTCGCAGGGATCACCAGTGGGCATTCCGTGGATCGTGCTGTTCGCGATCGTACTCGCTATCGCAACGGCGGTGTGGCTTCGGTACACGCGCACCGGCCGCGAGATTTTCGCGATCGGCAGCAACCCGTCCGCCGCATTGCTGAGGGGTATTCCCGTTCGTCGCGTGCTGTTGCTCATATTCACGCTTACTGGCGCTCTTTCGGGCCTGGCAGGGCTGATGTTTGCCTCTCGGTTCGGGTACGTCAATCCGGTTTCTACCGGCGCGGCGATGGAACTGGTGGTTATTTCCGCCGTCGTAATCGGCGGGACGAACGTCTTCGGCGGCGCAGGAACGGTGCCTGGCGTCCTTCTTGGATGTTTGTTGCTCGGTCTGGTCAACGTCGCGCTTCCGATGCTTGGAGCTTCTGCGTTCTGGCAACTGGCCTTGTACGGCCTGGCGATCCTGATCGCGGCGAGCGTTGATACCCTCATCCAACGCCGCGGAAGCAGAGCGGAGGAGCCATGACAAACCCACCGTCTGCCAATCAGTCCCCGCTTGTGGCAGTTAAGAAATCATCGCCCGGTTCGTCGAGCTTATTGCGAGTGACAGGCCTGCTTGCGTATCCGGAAACCATCACGGTGGCTCTGCTGATGATTGCAATCGCGGTGGGGGCGTCGCTTTCGCAATACTTTTTAGACGTTGCGTTTTTGCTGGATTCCACGTCGCTTTACATGGAAATCGGGATCATGGCGTTGGCCATGACGCTGGTGATTATCAGCGGAAACATTGATCTATCGGTGGCGTCTAACCTGGCCCTAACCGCCGTGCTTTGTGCAAAAATGTATGCCGTTTGGCACGTGCCGATGGCCGCAATGATCGTACTTGCACCGCTGATTGGTGGGATACTTGGATTGGTCAATGGCTTGATGATCACATGGCTGGGCCTTCCGTCATTGACGGTGACGCTCGGAACGCTAGCCCTTTACCGCGGCTTGGCGCAAGTAATGGTTGGCGATCATTCGATTGGTAAGTTCCCCGATTGGTTCGTTGGGATCGATTACCGCAAGCTGGGTGATTTGGTACCCCTGCCGCTGATCATCTTTCTGACCGCAGCGGTGGTTTTCGGGATCGGACTGCGGAAGACCGTCTTCGGCCGGTGCGTCTATGCGATGGGCACGAATGAGCCGGCGGCGCGGTTCAGCGGTCTTAGGGTGGATCGAATGAAACTGGCAGTCTTCGCGTTGTCGGGAATGATGGCCGGCCTTGGTTCGATCATCATGCTCTCCCGCCTGGGTGTTGCGCGGTACGACTTGGCCTTGGGCGACGAACTGGCGGTGATCACCGCCGTGGTTCTTGGAGGAGCAGACATTTTTGGCGGCCGCGGAAGCATTTTTGGTACTGTGGCGGCGATATTCCTGCTGGGCGTCGTGCGACAGGCAATGGGAGTGGCGAATTTGACGGCGGAAGTTCATCTATCCGTCACCGGCACTTTGTTGGTGGCTTCGGTCCTGCTGACACGATTGTCCGGGTGGATCGGGCGGCTATTGGGAAAAATCAATCGAGGAGCGACTCATGCGTAATCTTGTCATCTTGTGTGTTTGTGTTTTTGCGATGGTATTGCCTTCGTGCAAGCGAGAAGAAGCAAACAGCCCTGGCGCACAAGCCGGAGGCAAGATCAAGATGGTGTACATTCCGAAGAATACGGGTAACCCATACTTCGATCCCATGATCGACGGTTTCAAGAAGGCGGCCGATGAACTAGGCGCCGAATTCACTACGGTCGCTCCCGCGACGGCGGATGCAACCAGCCAGCTATCGATCATCAAAGATCAGATTCAGCGTGGCGTAAACGTTCTGGCTTTGTCTCCTAATTCGCCGGATGCGCTCAATCCTGCGCTTCGGGAAGCGATGAAGAAGGGCATTACGGTTGTCACGGTCGACTCTGATCTGACCGGCAACGAAGAATCCAGATCCGCCGGCGTGTTGACGGTTGATCCGCAAACGGTTGGCCAGTCTCAGGTGGAGTTGATGGGCTCACTGATCGACTACAAAGGCCAGTTCGCGATTCTCAGCGCGACGACCGACGCTCCGAACCAGAATATGTGGATTGGGATCATGAAAGAGACTCTGGCAAAGGATCCCAAATACAAGCAGATGCAGTTGGTTGAAATTGCCTATGGAAATGACGAACCGCAGAAAAGCCTGACCGAGTGCGAGGCGTTGCTGACCAAGTACCCGGATTTGAAAGGCATCATCGCCCCGACAACCGTCGGCATCGCATCGGCGGCCCAGTGCGTGGAATCGGCTGGTAAGGCGCAGCAAGTGAAAGTGACGGGGTTGGGTACGCCAAATCAGATGCGACGGTTCATCAAGGACGGCACGGTCAAGGCGTTTGCGCTCTGGAGCCCATACGACGAAGGATATCTTGCGGCGCAAGTTGGGTTTCAACTCTCCAAAGGCACATTGAAGCCTGAACCCGGCACCAAATTCATCGCCGGGACGCTGGGTGAGCGTCAGTTCCGCGACAAAACCGTAGTCATCACCGGCCCGCCGGTGACGTTTACCATCGACAATATCGATAATTTCAAATTTTGAATTTGGGGGAAAATACGAACCCGGATTATTTTCCGCACGACCCGAATTAGGGTGTCGTTCCGAGTTATGCGGATCCCACTTAATTCCCGCGCGTCGTTTTGGTTCCTCTCGCGGTACTTCGGGAGAGGATAGGTGAGGTTTCTGTCGCGAGATTCAAAGCAATTTGCAAGGTGAAAACAGAACCCTCACCCGACCTCTCCCGGAGTACCGGGAGAGGGGAAAATGCACGGAATTCATATGGGACACGCATTATACGCCGTAGGCTTGATTCTCGCGCGCAGTTTTCATTCTTGTTCGGCGCATGCTCGGTAGCGCCCCCGTCTTGGATTTGCGAGGATGCCCTTTTGCAAGAAGGCATTCATGCGCATGGACTGGGAAACGCCCGGCGACCGGGACGAGGTGGTGACGCGGATCGGCCAGGCCGTTCGTCGGCGTCAGACGTTGCATCGGGATAGGCTGATCGAAAGCGTGTGGACCAGCCTCAAAACCGAGTTGGTGTATCAACGGAGATTCACCACCAAACAACAGGCCATCGACGTGGTCTTCGAGTGGATCGAAGTCTGGTACAACCATAAACGAAGGCACTGCTCGCTGGACTACCTCAGCCCGGAGGCCTTCGAGGCTCAACGGAACTAAACCGAACCTGACAGCGCCAGTTTTTGGTGGGAAAGGTCAAATTCGGCTTCGCCATCCACCACCCGATCCACTCCGACATAGCCGGAAGTCGAAAGACAAGAAGGCCGAGATGACGATCAGCAGTCTGGCTTTGGTTGCCTCGTTACTGGGCGATTGTTTCTTCAAGAGGACCGGACGCCCGTTTCGGGCGTCCGGTCCAGATCGGGAAGGTGCAGGGGATTAGGGAAGGAGAACGGTGTCGATCACATGGATCACGCCGTTGGAAGCTCCGATGTCGGCCGTGGTGACGGTCGCGCCGCCGACGATGACCTTGCCGTCAACTACCTTCAGCGGCAGTTCCTTGCCGTTGACGGTCTTGACGGACTTCAGGCCGGTGACGTCCTTGGCCATCGCCTTGCCGGCGACGACGTGGTAGGTCAGGATCGCGGTGAGCTTTTCCTTGTTCTCGGGCTTGAGGAGGTTGGCTACTGTGCCTTCGGGGAGCTTGGCGAATGCCGCGTCGGTGGGGGCGAAGACGGTGAAGGGCCCTGTGCCCTTCAAGGTATCGACCAGGCCGGCGGTGGTGAGGGCGGCCGCGAGGGTCTTGAATTCTCCCGCGGCGACGGCGGTGTCCACAATGTCCTTCGACGCGGCCGCCGGCGCATCGGCCGCGATGGCGGTGGAGCCGACGGAGCTGAACGGTGAGGAAACGATGCCCACGCCGGCAGTCAGTCCGAGGGCGAGCAGGGCTGCAACGGCGAAACGGTTCTTCGAGATCATGGCGAGTCCTTCCGGTCTTTCGACCGAGTTAAGTGGATAATCCGCGGTCGCTGGCAAGCCACACGGCGTGCATGCGGACACGGATCGGTTCTTGTTGAAATCAGCGGTTCATTTCCAATGAGCAAAGAGAGTCATGAGCCGTGACGACACAGCAGTGAAACAACGTGCATTCCCTTGGGCTGGTCAAGCCTGAACGCACCCCGCAGGCCGAACGTCTGCATGCTGCTGCAGGACTTGTTCACGCCACGCAGCTTCATGCACATGTGCTGGGCTTCGATCACGACCGCGACCCCTTCAGGATTCAGGTGGTCGACCAACGCGTCGGCGATCTGGTCGGTCATCCATTCCTGCACCTGAGGCCGGCGGGCGAAGACGTCGACGGTTCTTGCCAGCTTTGACAACCCGACCACACGACCGCCGGTCGGTTGATAGGCGATATGCGCCTTTCCGACGAAAGGAAGCAGGTGGTGCTCGCAGACGCTGGAAAATTCAATGTCCCGGAGGATCACGATGCCGTCATGCTCGTGGCGGAACGTCCGCCCGAGGTGAGCCGACGGGTTCTCCGACAATCCTCGGAACAACTCCCGGTACGACTTGGCCACACGCTTGGGCGTGTCGATCAGACCATCTCGGTCGGGGTCTTCGCCGATCGCGAAAAGGATTTCGCGTACGGCGTTTTCGATCCGCCTGAGGTCGATCGGGTCGGTCGATTCCTTGGTCGGATGTGCAAGTCGCTGAGTCGTTTGAAAGGTCCGCGATGGTGAGATGGCCTCGGCGAGCATGGGGTCTCCAAAAACATCCATTTCGTTCAAATCATCCAATTCAACCAAGTTATAGCGCGGCAGGCAAAAACAGTCAAATCGCCCAAAACTTATTTTCATAAGCAATCATTCTACGGTGATTTTGACGGATTAATCGGTCGACATTGGGAATAAGGAGGATATGATTCATTCAATTCAGTCAGGATGTGATGGAAAAGCTGCTGACAACAACTGAATTTGCCGAAGCAATTGGAGCGAGCGAGAGCTCCGTGCGTCGGTGGACCAATACCGGCGTCATTCGCACCGCCAAAACCGCAGGAGGACACCGGCGGATTCCACTGCCGGAGGCGATTCGGTTCGTTCGGGAGTCGGGGTCGGCGATCGTCCGTCCGGAACTGCTGGGGGTCCATTCACTCCCGGGCGCCGCGGGGAAGGCGCTCGGTTCGCCGGTGCTGGAAGAGAGCCTCTTCGACGCGCTGTGCAACGGGAATGCCCGCTCGGCCAATGGATGTGTCACCGGCCTTTTCTTGAACGGGCTGAGCGTGGCGGAGATCTGTGACGGCCCCCTGCAAACCGCCATGAAGCGGATCGGAGAATTGTGGCCCGATGACCCGCGTGCCATTCTTGTGGAACACCGCGCCACAATCATTTGCCTACAGGCCCTGGGGATGCTGCGGCAAATGATCGGACAGCCTGCGGACGATGCGCCCATTGCGGTGGGTGGAGCGCCGCAAGGCGATCCCTACCTCCTCCCCTCCACGATTGCGGGCATCGTTCTGGCCGAGGCAGGATTCCGCGAAATGAATTTCGGGCCGGACACTCCATTGGACTTGCTCGCGACCGCCGCCCGGGAGACCCGGGCCAAAATCGCCTGGCTCGCAGTCAAAGCGGAAACCGACGGCGCGAAGCTGCGCGTCAAAGTGAACGCGTTGGCCGAACAACTCGCGGCTTCAGGGACGCTCCTCGTCCTCGGCGGCGGTGCCCTTGCCTCGCTGGGTATTCGCCCGTCAAACGGCGTACACATCATGCAGAAAATGAGCGAACTGTCCGCCTTCGCGCGGGGAGCGGTCGCCCTGCCAGGCTCCAGCCTGCCGACCGCTCCTCCATAATGCCGGCCGGTACTCGAATAACCGGGTCTGATCTCTGTCCGGATTGACGACGATCAGGCGTCGTTGATGCGGCAGAGGTTTTGCATCGCTATTTCCACTTGCGCCTAGAAGATCGCGAGCTACGTGCCGGCCGTCGTTTTCGCCGCCTGCTCCGTTTTTCAACCGGTGTTCACAGTTTCACGTGCTGGCTAATCGTTCGGTAGCGAACGTCCAGTCATTCGGGTCGAAGTCGAGTTGAAACGTCGCGCACCAGCGAGCGTTGATGATGAATTCGATCGACCACCGATCCACTATCGCACGAATCGACTCGACACGTTCGCCATCGGGCAGTTCTACACGTGACAACTCCGGCGTGGCGATGCCGTTGCGTGTCATTGGTCGGACCAGTTCGATGCCGTGTGCTTCGACACGAACGCGTAGGCCGTCTGCGTCCAGTGGACGAAGTGAAAACGCATCGCCCGGTGTCGCACCGACCTCAAAAGCCTGAGGCGCGGCACCTGCGCGATCGATCACCGACAGACCAGACGGCACGATCGGTTCGCTGATCACATGATCATCGACGACACGAAGTACCCGTGGCATAGTCATCGCGCCAGCGAACCGCTCGCGGCGCATCGACGCCGGCATTGGCGTATGCCAGTTGCCCAGCCAGGCGATCAGCACGCGGCGGCCTGCGCCATCCAACGCGGTCTGCGGCGCGTAAAAGTCGGGGCCCAGGTCCATCGAGTGCGACGCGATCGGATCGAACCGCAGCGTGTCGTAAGAAAAGTGTCCTACGACGGCCATCACCTGGCGTGGACTCGTTCCGATAGGGCTGTAGATCAGCACGTGTCGACCGTCGAGCTCGAAGAAGTCCGGGCACTCGCACATGGTGCCCAGGGTATGACAGAGATAACCGCAGTCTTGCCAGTGGATGAGATCGGCAGATTTGAACAGAGCAACCGCACCGCGTGAGTCGCTGCGTCGGCCGTCGCGCGTTCCCAGAACCATGTACCAATGATTCCCGTGCCGCCAGACTTTTGGGTCACGCAAATCGCCCGGCGGGTGTCGACCCGGGAGCAACACCGGATTTGCGGAGAACTTGGTGAATATCATGCCGTCGGTACTGCGGGCAAGGCATTGCGATTCATAATCCTCGCCGTCACGGAACGAGTGTGCCGTGTAGATGAGCGTGAGCGTTTCCCCGTCGACGACGGCCGACCCGGAAAAACACCCGCCTCCGGTAGGATGGGCCTCGTAAGGCTCGGTCGGTTTGAGCGCGATCGGGTGATGCGTCCAATGCAGAAGGTCGAGGCTGCTCGCGTGCGCCCAGTGCATTGGCCCCCACTTCGTGTCGTGCGGGTTGTGTTGATAGAACACGTGAAACCGACCCTTAAAAAAACACAAGCCGTTGGGATCGTTACACCAGCCGGCTGGCGGGGCGAGGTGGAGCAGGGGTCGTCGGGGAATCATGCAATCTCCATTTAGGACGGTGCCCGGGTTGGAAAAAGGAATGCCATTATCCACATATCGATTGAAGAAGCGGCCTTCAACATCGCATCGCCGAGGTCGAGTCGCCACGTAGTTGGGCAATTTTGCCACGAGAAGCAATATACGGGGCCAATCGCCCGCCGATGTAGCCTGTTTCGCCGGTCACGAACACCGTTGATAATCCTGCTGCCGCGTCCATTTGAAGTCATCATGGTGACGGAAAGAAATTCAGAGTCCCCCGCGCGTCGAGGATCATTTCCCTAAGCCATCTTTTTGTCGATCCCGAGTTTCGTGCGGAGAACGTCGGCATCGATCGTGATCTGCGCGCGGGCTTCGGCAGTCATGCGATCCACGTTCTTCAGGATCATGGCCATCCGTTGGTTTTGGGCTAGTTTCTCGCGGGTGCGTATGAGGAAGTCCCAGTAGAAGACCGAGAACGGGCACGCTGAAGAGCCGCTGCGCTCGGCGGGGTCGTAGCGGCAGCTAGCGCAGTAGTTGCTCATGCGCTCGATGTACTTACCGCTGGCGGCGTAGGGCTTGGTGCCAACAAGGCCGGTGACGCCCTTGGCTGCGTGTTTACGCCGATCGGCGTGCATGACCATGCCCAGCGCGTTGGGGAGCGTCACCCAGTCAACGCCATCGACAAACATTCCCAGATACCAATCGCTCACGGCACGCGGATGGACGCCGCTGATCAGAGCGAAGTTACCAGTGACCATCAATCGCTGAAAGTGGTGGCCGAAGCCGGTTTCGAGCACTTGGCCTAAGCAGGCCTTCATGCAGGCCATATCGGTGTCGGCGGTCCAGTAGAAGGGTGGCAATTCGCCGCGCTGGTCAAGCCCGTTTCGATCCCCGTAGGTGGGGCCCTCCAACCAGTAGACGCCGCGGATGAACTCTCGCCAGCCGATGATCTGTCGAATGAACGCCTCTACGGATTGCAGCGGGGCCTTGCCCGAGCGATACGCCTCGATCGCCCGCTCGCAGCACTCTCGCGGGTTGAGCAGTTTGAGGTTGAGTGAGCTTGAAAGCGTAGAGTGGTAAAGCGTCGGCTCACTGGACCACATCGCATCCTCGAAGGGGCCGAACTGGGCAAGGCGGTGCGTGATGAAATCGTCGAGTGCAGCCAGGGCCTGTTCGCGCGTGACCGGCCAGGCGAAGGATTCGATATTGCCGGGCAGATCGGGGAGGACGCGTTTCATCGCCGTGAGGACGGCGCGGGTGGTTTTGTCGGGTTTGAAAGTGAGCGGCGCACGGGGTCGTGGATCGGGACCTTTCTTGCCGAAGGGCAGGCGATTCAACTTGTCGAAGTTCCACACGCCACCGACGGGTTTGGCGTTCTTTCCCGTTCCCTCCATCAGGTAACCCGTTTTCCTACGCTGCTCACGGTAAAAGAACTCCATGGTGAGCGTAGCACGGTCCTTCGCCCATGCGGCAAACTCGTCGGAAGTCGAGAGGAAATGCTCGTCTGGCAGGATGCTGAGTGGGATGCCGGTGGAGTCGCGAACGCACTCGAGCATCGCCAACACTCGCCACTCGCCGGGGTGAGTACAAACGATCTGGGATGGCCTGATCGCGGCGACCGCGCGGGCGATCTCCTTGTCGAATGCACCGGTGTTCTCCGGTTCGTCAAGGGTGACGTACCGGACGCCGACCTTACGCCGCGTTAACGCGTAAGCGAAGTGACGCATTGCGGAGAGAAACAGGGCCGTTCGCTGCACGTGGCTGGGAACATGGCGTGATTCGGACGCCACTTCCATCAGGAGGACGGTGTCGTCGGGTGTTAGTGAGCGAATGAGGGCGGCATCCAGATCGAGCTGGTCGCCAAAGACAATGGCAAGACGTGCCGGGGTAGACTCGTGCGGCCGACGCGTTGAGGAAGTGGCGGAGTTATGCGGCATGCCTTTTCATTGTACAATGGCAAACCGAGTTCGTAGGCGTCACTGAAGGACCATTTGTGCCCAACTCTCACCTGCCCACCAAGCCATGTGCTCACTGCAAGCGAGAGTTTGGCTGGAGAAAGAAGTGGGAGCGAGACTGGGAGCAGGTGAAGTACTGCTCAAAGAAGTGTGCTGCGGCAGCAACGCCAGAGCGCCGCAGGTAGAAGCCGCCGCTCGCGACCTGTCGGTGCATAGGCGTTACTATTGAATAACGCCAATGGTATAATGCTCTAAAGTTTGGGAAAACCAGTATCGCATTGTTCTTCAAAAGTTCAGAGATTCACGCAAGTGCGCGCGACGTATTCGCGTGGCATCAATCCCCCGATGCACTCAGGAAGCTGATTCCCCCTTGGGAGAGAGTGACTGTTGAGCAAGCGCCCGCATCGCTGGCCGATGGGGCCATCGCAGTGCTGGTGTTGCACGTGGGGCCAATGAAACTGCGATGGGTCGCGCGCCATCACGACTTCGTTGACCACGGGGAAGTCGGCGGCGAGTTTACCGACGAGCAGGTGTCAGGCCCTTTCACGACGTGGGTGCATCGCCATGTCGTGCGGGCGACTGGTCCGGCCCGATGCGTGCTGGAGGATCGGATCGAGTACACGGTCCCCCTGGGTTGGCTCGGCGAACTTGTCGCGGGGTGGTACGTGCGACGGAAACTGACGCGGATGTTCGACTATCGGCACGCGGCGACGATCTCGGCGCTGATGCCAACGGGAATCAACCATGACCAGTGACACTCCGCGCACAAGATCGGACCCGATGTGGATGAGTCGCTGGCTCGTGGCCGCAGGGGTTTACAACGTCTTGTGGGGCGCGGCGATGGCTTTCGCGCCGATCTGGACACTGAAGGCCTTGGGCGTGTCGCCCCCGAACACGGAGCTATGGCCCCAGCTATGGGCTTGCATCGGCATGATCGTGGGCGTCTATGGGCTGGGCTACATGATCGCCGCGCGAGACCCCGCACGGCACTGGCCCATCGTGTTTGTCGGCTTGGTCGGGAAGATCTTTGGACCCATTGGTTTCGTCGATGCGGCGATGCGTGGCTATTTGCCTTGGTCGATGGGTGTGACGATTCTCACGAACGACCTTCTGTGGTGGGTTCCCTTCACCATGATCCTTTGGCACGCGGCGAAGGAGGCGCTGTCGTCGCCGCCGGTGGAAAAAGTCACGCTCGACGCGGCTCTGGATCGTCTCCGCGACGACCAGGGGAGAACACTCCGTGTATTCACGGATGATCGGCAAACCCTCGTCGTGCTCCTCCGGCATTCTGGCTGCACATTCTGCAAACAGACACTTTCGGACCTAGCGCGGCAGCAAGCAGACATCGAGAAGGCTGGCGTGGGCCTTGCGGTGGTCGGCATGACAGGCTCGTCCGACGGACTTCGATCATTCGGTCAGCAATATGGACTCACCTCGGCGGCTTGGTTCGCAGACCCGGATCGGTTGCTGTACCGAGCGTTGGAACTCGGACGCGGCTCATTCCTTCAGCTCTTTGGGCCGCGTATATGGGTCGCCGGTGTACTCGCGGCCTTGCGTGGGCACGGAATCGGCAAACTCGAGGGCGACGGCTTTCAGATGCCGGGTGCATTCGTAATCCATCGTGGCCGCATCGTCCGAGCGTACCGCCATACCTCCGCAGCCGATCGGCCAGACCTCAAGGAGCTTGCGTGCCCGATCAGTTGACCGCCCTGATCCCGATGGCCCATGCCGGCGCGACGTGGTTCATGGTCGGGCTGATCTGGTTTGTCCAGGTCGTGCATTACCCATTGATGGGAGAGGTTCCCACTTACGCCTTCTCGGCATACGCAAGATCACACCAGCGACGAACGACTTGGATTGTCGGGCCGGTGATGATACTGGAGGGTTTTTCTGCGATGATGCTTCTCTGGACGCCACACAGAGAGTTCGCTGGCACGCCAATGCGGTGGATCGGCCTCACCCTTCTGATTCTCATCTGGGCATCAACCTTTGCCGTGCAGGTTCCTCTGCACGAGCGGCTGGCATCGGGATTCGACAGAGCGGTCTGGCGTAGGCTTGTGACCACGAACTGGTTGAGGACGATCGCTTGGACATTCCGGGGCATCATAGCGACCTTGTTGCTTGGATAGACGTAGCGTCAGGACAACCCCGGGGCCAACTAGCCTCGAAGTTAAGAAATGAGACTTTCATGACAGATCAAAAGTGTCTTGTGATCGGCGCGGCCGGTGGAATCGGCCGAGCGCTCGTTGACATGCTCCATCGCGACGGCTGGTCCTTGGTCTTGGCAGGCCGCACCCTAGACGGGCTCGAAGAGGTTGCGGCGAAATGCGGCGGTCAGGCAGCGCGCGTCGATGCGCGAGACTTTGACGCTGTCGATGCGGTATTCCAAGCCCACCCCGGCATCACCGGAGCGGTAAACCTTGCAGGTTCAATCCTGCTCAGGCCTGCGCACCTGACGACAATGCAGGACTTTCAAGAGACTATCGCACTCAATCTTCAAACGGCGTTCGCCTTGACAAGGGCGGCAGGCAAGCACATGAAAGGCACCGGCGGGAGCGTGGTGCTGATGTCATCGTGCGCGGCGGGTATCGGCCTGCCGAATCACGAGGCGATCGCCGCGGCGAAAGCGGGCGTGGAAGGGCTTGTGCGTGCTGCCGCGGCGACTTATGCGGGGGCCGGCATCCGCTTCAATGCGGTTGCGCCGGGGCTCGTCGCCACGCCTATGGCCCGGCGGATCACCGAGAACGAGGGTGCCCTGAAGGCATCGGTGGCGATGCATCCACTGGGGCGCATCGGACGGCCTGAGGAAGTCGCTAGAGCAATCGCGTTCCTGTTGGGTGCCGAGAGCGACTGGACGACGGGGCAGGTGCTGGGAGTGGATGGCGGCCTCACCCACTTAAAAGGCAGGTAAGGCACCGACTACCGCCAAGGCAAAACTCCACTCACGGGGCTAAAACGCTGATTATGAGCAGAGAGAGCTTATTAACAGGGTTGCCTTCGGGGACTACATCAAGAACGATCTCTCTAGTCGCCGGCCATCAGGACTGTTTCTTTGCGGACTCCAGCCCAGGAAAAACGGGGTCGAGAGCGTAGCTTAAGAAAGTAGCACCGATTGGTCTTCAGTTCGCACTCGGCACTGCACCGAACAGTTCACATCGCTCAGCATCTAGGCTCCAGCGGCTGACCAGCGACGCCATTGGACTGACATTTCCCAAGTTCCAGCGCATCCCCGGCCCCTTCATCCGAAGGCCGATCTGCTTGCAGAAGCTCTCCATCGGACCGCTGCTGATCGTCCATCCTTGCCGCTCGTAACTCGTAGAATCCATCCGGTCCGCGTGCCGACGCAGGAACGCCGCCAGATCCAGCACCGGCCGCTGGTGTTTCAGATCGGTGTAAAACAATGCAATGGAACGCAAATGTAAACACCGGTTGAAAAGTGGAGCGGGCGGTGGTCGAAAAAAGGTGGTGCCCGTAATCAAGCTACCACACAAGTGCTGTTGCTGCCTTTCACGCAGTTAGGCGATGACCTGATCCGGCCTGTGCTTCTTGCCCTTCATGAAAATCTCCCTTACCCGATCCGGGCCGAAAGACTCTCATATCGGGTGGTATGTTTTTTGGGGGGGGCAGGCCACGCTCTCGAACAAGCGACAGCGACACTTAATACGTTTCTGATGACCCGTCCCGATGTTGCGCTTGAAATGCTACTCCGCTTACGCTCCGTTTATACGCTCCGGCTTCATGAACCGCTCTTAAAAACCTTAAACAGGAACCACAGGGATGGCGCGATCAGGGCCGCGCCGAGCGGTAGTGTGGCGAGCAGGAACTTGATGGTCTGTACCGATCCAGCGGCTTCGATCAGCGTGAACTCAGGATAGACGAGGTAGGGGCGATGAGCGTTTCCCCAGCCGATCAGAAGTAGCACGATCTGTCCCACTGCGGACCATCGGGCAAAGCGGTACCGACCGGCGAAGACTGCAAACGCCGAGGCGATGAAAAAGGCAATGCCTGTCAGAACGATCGGCATCGATTGGGCGCTCAGCAGTCTATTAAAGAACCAGTTAGCTTCGCGATGAGCCAGCGCCAATACTGCTCCGGCCAGAATGGCCGTTGTTGTGCCCGACAATATTGCGCGAAATCTGAAATCACGCCGCAACTCACCGCTGGTCTCGGCGCATAGAAACACCGCCGCAAGATAGGCGCAGGTTGAGAGTGCTAGCAAGCCGCAGGCGATGGCATACGGCCGCAACCAGGTCGGGGTGCCGATCGTATCGCCGCGGAGGTCACCGGAAGTCACCGTGCCGAACGCCGCGCCAAGGAGCAATGGCGAAATCACTGACGCCGCGCCGAAGACCGCCGTCCACCTCGTGTCGATGTGATTTGCGGCTGCTGGAACTTGAGCCGCGCGAGTGTAGGTGCGAAAGACGAACGCCGCGCCGCGCAGCATGATTCCTACGAGCGCCAGATGAAACGGTACGAACAGCTTGATGCCGAGTGCTGAATATCCCTTTGGAAAACATGTAAATAGCAGAACGATTACGAAAATCAGCCAGACGTGATTGGCTTCCCATACCGGTCCCATGGCTTTGGCGATCGCGTGCCGCTGCTGCGACTTGCGGGCGCCGGCGGCGAAGAAATCCCAGACTCCGCCGCCGAAATCTGCGCCGCCAAAGATCGCGTAGAGCATAAGGACCAGCAGTGTGACGAGTGCTGCGAGGTTGATGACCAGCTCATCGCTCACGCTCGCTCCCTTCGTGAAAGGCTGATCAGAAAGTAGACGACCGCGGCCGCAAGGATCGTGTAGAGCAGCGTGAAGCCGATGAATACCGTCCCAACAGATTGCACGGGTGTAACTGCGTCTTTGGTGCGCATGATTCCATTGATGATCCAAGGCTGGCGCCCGACCTCGGTCACCATCCACCCAGCTTCAAGTGCGATGAATCCGAGCGGGCTCGCGTAGACCATGCACCGCAACAACCACCGCGATTCAATCGCTCGGCTCTGTCGTCGCCAGGTCGCGAGCCAAAACCAGAGCGTCAGCAGCATCAGGGCAATGCCGAGCGCGACCATCAGTTGAAATGAAATGTGCGTCAGCGTGACGTTCGGCCAGTCTTGGCGTGGGATGTCATTGAGACCGACGATGCGCACGGACGGATCGTGCGCCGCAAGCACGCCGAGCATGTAAGGGATTTTGATGGCGTATTTCAACCGGCCATTCTCCAGATCAGGAATTCCGCCAATGTGCATCGGTGCGTAGGTTTGTGTTTCAAAGTGTCCTTCCATCGCCGCAAATTTGGCGGGCTGCGTCCGGTAGACGAACTTGGCGATCAAGTCGCCGCTGG
Organism: Phycisphaerae bacterium; assembly: GCA_031377185.1. Classification (GTDB taxonomy): domain Bacteria; phylum Planctomycetota; class Phycisphaerae; order Tepidisphaerales; family Tepidisphaeraceae; genus JANMES01. Next base: position 20,393 of record JANMES010000017.1, on the reverse strand, counting down.
CCGGCTGTAGCATTGCGCAGACGCCACCAACGGCCATCGCAATGCGCATCGCCGAGCGGTGATAGTCATCACGCTTGCCGCGAAGCCAGCCCAGCGCATAGATTCCGGCAACCGCGAAGCCAACTGCCACATAGCACGACAGGGTCGAGTGCAGCGCCATCACAAACCACGCATAGCGCTTAAAGATAGCCATCGGATCGGTAACCAGCACGTTTCCGGCGACATCCATGGTGAATCCGACCGGCAGTTGCATCCAGGCATTGACGCCGAGGATCATGACTCCGGAGACAGCTCCGCTGATTGCAATGACCACGCCACATAACCAGTGAGCTCGGGGCGAAAGGCGATCCCAGCCGTACAGATAGAGCCCGATGAAGATCGCTTCGATGGAAAATGCGTAACCCTCTAGCGCGAAGATGTGCCCGACCACCGTTCCGGTCAGGTCCATGTATTTTGGCCAGAGCAGTCCGAGCTCAAAAGACAGCGCGGTCCCGGAGATTGCGCCGATGACGAAAAGTAGGCCGGTCACCTTTGCCCACTTCTTGGCTAGTTCGAGGTAATGCGGCTTACCGGTGCGAAGAAACTGCCGCTCGGTGATGACCATGAGCAATGGCAGACCAATGCCGATTGCGGCAAAGACCATGTGAAACGCGAGCGAAATGGCCATCTGCCAGCGGGCGGCGGTGAGCGTGTCCATTAACATGCCTAAGTCTAGCGGCTGAGTCTCGCCATTTCGACGAATGCCGCAGCCTACAAAAATTTTGAAGCATGTCTGATCGGCTCGTTTGCTGATATAAACGTTTCAGAAATAACTCGGAAAATAAGCGAATTAACACTTCAACCGCAACAGCAGACGCCGTAGGCAAAGACATCGTCGTCGCCAGTACGACGTGCCGCGTGCGACGTCCCTTGACACGGATCGTATCAACTCCGTCGATGGCGGTTGATGGTACGAAACCCAACCCACAACAAGCGCGAAGTTATTCATCTTTCATCATGGCAGATACATAGCAGTCGTACCGGGGAAGGACTAGACTCCGCCAACCTTGTTCCACGCGTTCACCATCTTTTCCGGCGGTTCATTTCTGATTTTCGGAGCGGGATACCTGTTTTCTCCAGAATTGCAGCGGGAATTCGTGCGATACGGCCTGGCGCGGGTACGCGTCGCAGTCGCCCTGCTGCAGATAGCGGGGGCGGCGGGGCAGTTGCTGTCGCTGGTCTATCCTTCGCTTGCGATTCCGGCGGCACTCGGGCTGGCGACGATGATGGGCGTGGCGATCATTGTGCGCGTCAACATCGGCGACACCCTCCTGCAGATGTTGCCGGCAATCGCCTACTTGGGCGTGAACGCGTACCTGTTGTGGATCGCCATCGCGCGGACACTTGTTTAGACCACGATCACCAAGATCGACAGTCCGAGCATGCACACAGCCGGCAGCGATTTGCGCGGCGGGTCGCCAACCTTCAGGTGCATGGCGATCGCTCCGATCATCAGCACCGCCATCACGCTTGCGGCCGGTAGCACCAACAACGGAACCCAGATACCCACTAGCAGGGCGATCGCGAGGGCGACTTTGAGCCCGCCGATCAGGTACATCGCCCACGCCGGCAGCCCGTACGCTGCAAACTCTTGCCGCATGTTCCCGGCCGACCCGCCGCGATAGCCGGTCGATCGGTTATAGCGCACCAGCCAGACGTTGAAAATCCCCAGTGAGATGATGACTTGGGCAGCAATGCGAATGTAGAGCATGCGTTCCTTTGAGCGAGTGGTCGGCCAACGGCAGTCTGTCACAGTAACCGAACGGCCATCTCCCACAAGCCAAACCCGGAGAATGCCGGCGGATTTGCCAGTTCAAACACTTTTGAAAACCTGTAAGCGGCCGATCGCCCGCGTGATGGGGCATGCAGGGGAGTGATATGGGGAGGCGGATTATCAGTTTAATCTCACCGCAGGATGTACTACTTCGTGTCGGGCATCCTCATACACCCGTGTTCGACTCAACCGCCAGCATGGCCGCCATTCGCAATGAGTACGCCGACACGGCCGAGTGCCACTTAACGGTGCAGCGATGCAGATGCCCGAACTCATCCGTTCAGCTATTCCGCCCGTGATCTTGCAGAAGCTGATCAACGACCATGCCAGCTTGGAGCGGAATGGGCGTGTGGAGCAACGCTGTGAACCAGGAAGGGCAGGTAGTTACCGGTTGCGTTACCGGGGACCGAAAACGGGATCGACCAAGGTGCACCAGCTCTCTATTACGCTCCCTTCGGCTGAAGTGGCATTTGCGGTGCGGCAGTTGCTGATGGGCTGGCAAAACGCATGGGCCGACCAGAAGCAGCAGGTGAAGGCGGCCGAGACGGAACGGCGGCTGGACGAACGTGATAACAGGGAACTCCGCCGGGAGTGGCAGCGGTTGGCTGGTGGAGGCCGCAGACGAAAGCAACGCATCGGAAAAGAGTTCGACCAGGCCAGCGAAGGCGGGGTAATGGAGCTGGCCGTGTTTGCCCTGAGCAGCCCTCATCTGCGGGCGAACCAATGGCCGGGCAGACCGATCATTCCGAAACCCTACCAGCGGACCGTCGTTGGGGGCTAAACTCGCTGCTCTAGTTCGCGGTGGGGAACAGGATATGAAAGCGGAGCACGGATTGAATCGTATCGCGGGGGTTGCGAAAGATTTCACGGCTATGGATGTTAGAGCGAGCGTGGGGATAGTTCCGATCCGCCACATTCGAGGGGGTTACGTTCTGCCGAACGCGGTAGGGCACCCAACAGCCTGCGGCGGCCTATCCGGGTGCATGCCACGAGGTCAATGCTTGGGTGCTACGTTTTTCGACCGGTTCTTAAAATTTGTTATCCACACAGAGGTGTGCGCCAGAACGCCCCGCGACAGGACGCAAACCCCGTTCTAGATGTCGTTAATTCATAGTTGTCCCGGCCTATAACCGTGGTACGTTGATGATGGTTCAAGAGCAACGCGGTCCTCCGTGAATTCGGCTGGGATGCGGCTGAGAGCCGCAGGGGTGAGCCGATTGTACGGTTCGCCCGCCTCCTCGTCGGCGAGGGGAACGCCTTGTGGATAGCGACTTGGCTTACACATCGATCTTTGCATCTCGGCTGTCGCAAATCCGGTGATGCTTTGTCGCAAAAACTCCAGTGCAACATTATTGGCCTAGGTTACACTGAGTGTACGGACTTATGGAATACTAAGTTCGCATTGTGCTCGTCGGAGAGGTAGAACCAACGAATTGTCAGGCAACTGGCAAACGGAGAGAGAAAATGTCATTGCACCGCAAATCGGCTGAAAAAGCGTCCGCTCGTTCCACAGACTTCACTCCTGCAACCGCGTTATCAGACGCGAGCATGGCTCGCCGCGTCAGCAGTATCGCAGCAGAAGGCTAAGCGTCGCTCGCTCCGCGACGGGTTGGTGGCTGCATCCGCATTGGCGATTGCTGTGTTCGCCCCCTCTTCCGCTCATGCAGTCACTTATTTCTGGGACAGCAACAACGGCACCGCTGGATTCGGAACTGCTACTGGCACATGGGCCGACCCGAACGCCGGTACCGCCACCTCGGGCTGGAGCACGAGTTCGGCTGGAACGGATGTGGTCAACCTCAACAGCCTCACCCCCACCACCTCTGATACCATCAACTTCGGCAACGGTGCCACGGGCCTCGCGGTGGGCACCATCACCGTCAGCGGCACGGTGAATTCCGGCGATATGACCTTCGCCTCTGGTTCGGGTGCCATCGTCCTCTCAGGCGGCACCGCCATCAATTTGGCGGCTGCTTCCACCATCACCGTCAACAACGCCACAGACACCATCAGTTCCGTTCTCGCGGGCGCGGGCACCAGCTTCACCAAGGCCGGCACCGGCATCTTAGTCCTCAACGCCGCCAATACCTTCACCGGTGCCACCACCGTCAATGCGGGATCGCTCACCGTGAACGGGGCGGCGGGTTCCATTAACACCTCCTCCGCAGTCACCGTCGGCTTCGGGGCCACGCTGAACCTTGACAACACTGCCGGAAGTGTCGATCGCATCCTGAACAGTGCCACCTTGACGCTCAACGGCGGCACATTGGTCTTCACGGGCGGAGGATCCACTGCTAGCACCACGGAAACGATCGGCACGCTGGCCATCGGCGCGGGCGGAACCACCATCACCCTCACCGGCGCTGGCGCTGGCCAGCTCCAGACCCTTTCGGCGGCGACCAGCTTCTCCCGCACCGGCAATGGCACCGCCTTGATCCGCGGCACCAGCCTGCAGACCGCGGCGACCAACGCCACCCGTCTCCTGATCAACGGTGCCAGCGGCACGGGCCTGACCCTGATCGGCGGCGGTACGGCGGCGGTCGGCACCTCCACGGCCGGCACCACCAAGACCCTCAGCATCGTCCCGTACCTCATTGGCGACACCTCGGCGTCTGGCTTTGGCAGCAGCTTCCTGACCTACGACACCACGGCCGGCACGGGTGGCGGCCTCCGCCCGCTTGCCGCTGGTGAATACAACACGCTCAGCGCCGGCTACACCACCCCCGGCACGCTGGAGAACGTCAATGCCTTCAGTGGCACCATCACCGCCGCCAGCCCCACGGTCAATTCGCTGCGTTTTAACGTGGCGGCTAACACCCTCGTCGGCAGCGGCACTCTGACGGTCAACAGCGGCGCCATCGCCGCAACGGCGGACACGGGAATCATCAATGGTTTCACGGGGATCGCCCTCGGCAGCGGCAGTTGGAATGAAGGTATTCTTACCACCGCGACGGCCGCCCACAACCTGACCATCAACGTTCCCATCACCATCAACGGCAACGGTGTCCTGACCAAGGCTGGTGCTGGCATTGTGACCATCGCGAATACCATCGGCGCCGGCACGAGCACCGGATTGGTCGTCAACTCCGGCACCTTGCGCTTGTCAACAGCCCAAACTTTCACCGGTGGCATCACCCTCAACGGCGGGAGTTTTGGTGATGACACCACTAAATTAAACTCCTCAGCCATGAACAGTAACAACATTACGGTGAATGGCACTGCAATCTTGTCGGTTGCAGGTGCTGGAACAGGCAATATCACAGGCGGGGTCCTGATCAACTCATCGAGTGTTTTAAGATTATCAAGCAGCGCCGGCACTGCTCAAGTTGACGGCGTGCTAACTGGAACCGGCACGCTCGACCTCTATTCGACTGGCGGAAGTGGCTCAAGCGTCACTTTGGCCAACACCGCCAACACCTTCACCGGCGGAGTTCTCTTTTCCGCCAATAATAACGGTGGCTTTACTTTGGCAGTGAACAGCCTCTTGGATTCCGCCAGCCCAGGCGCGGGCAATATCGTCATGGGCAATGGCGGTGTGACCTCCACACAGACCTTCGCCGTGAACTCGGGTGCCGTTGCACCGATGACCTTCACCAACCGTCAGTTTGAGATCCAGGCCAATGCCAGCGGTCAAACCTTAAAGATCGCCAACAACAGCTCGCAGGCATTCACCATCAATTCGAACTTGAACACCAGCAGCGCCACGGGCACCAGAACGCTGACCCTCGGCGGAACCGGCACGGGCGTGAGCACGTTTGCCGGCAACATCACCAACGGCAGCCTCACGAGCCTGGCGCTCACCAAGGCCGATTCCGGCACCTGGATTATTTCCGGCAACATGAGCATGACCGGCGGGATAGCGGTTAATCAAACAGGCACCATCAAACTCTCCGGCACCAACACTTACTCGGGCAATACGACAAACGGCGTCAACAATCCCTCAGGCTCCGTTTACTACCTGGGCATGCAAGCCCTTTCGCCAAACAGTCCCATAATTGAGACGCAAAGTGGCGGCGTAGGTGGCAACGCTACATGGTATTTTCTGGACGGCACCGCCAGCCCGACCTCACGATCCACCGTCAACCTGACCCAAAATCAGGGCAACACAAGCCAAAATTCCTTTACGGTTTTCGTGGGCAATGACAGCGTGCTCAACGGCGGCACCAGTTCCAGTACGACGACCGGCAGCACCATCCAGCTGGGCAATATGAATTTCACGCAAACTGCCGTCGGTGCCACCGGAGGCACGGCCCTGATTGTCAACGGCGCAAACGGCTACAAACTCCAGATCAACAATGTAAACGTCAGCCTGCAGGCAGCCTATGCCGCCAACTGGAACACCAAGCTTCAGGGCGACGGCGGAGCCTTGATCGTCGGCGGGAACGTGCAGCAGTTGGCAGGTGCCACTTCGGCCAACACGACACTTCAGTTGGACGGCTCGAATACCGGAAACTCCATCACGGGCAACATCCTGAACTCTGCTGATGGAACACCAAGGTTGTTGAGTCTTACCAAGGCTGGTGCCGGCACTTGGTCTCTCTCGGGTACCAACTCCTACACCGGCACGACCACCGTCAGCGCCGGCAAACTGCTCATCACCGGCAACTCCAGTGCAGCCACCGGCGCTGTATCGGTAACCGCGGGTGCCCTCGGTGGCAACGGCGGCAGCCTCGGCGGCGCGGTCACGGTCAGCAGCGCCGGCGGCATGGACCTCCGGGACGGCTCGGTGGGCACCCTCACCCTTGGCAGCACGCTGGGCATCACCGGCGCGGCGGGGGCGAACAACCTCTACTTCGACCTCGGCAACGGCACCGGCACCTCGGACCAGATCAGCGTGGCCAGCACGACCACCGTCACCACCACCGGCTCGGCGGTGATCAACCTCACCCAACTCAACGGATTGGCTGGCCGCAACGCGACCACCTACACCCTCGTCGGCGGCGCGGGAACGCTGGATGCCACCAATTTCGCCAAGTTCTCCCTCGCCACCACCAAGGCGTTTGGCCAGACTTACCAGCTTCTCAATGGCGGTGCCGGTGGCGATCTTCAGCTCCAAGCCACCAACTCGCCCGGCACTGCGGGTAATGTGACGCTTCAGAATGCAAATCCCTCGTGGACATCAACGGCCAATTTTAGCCCTGCCAATTTGCCGGACTACCAGTCGAACGTCACTGTCAATTCCGCCATCGGCACGACTGGGGCCCTGAATGCCAGCCAGGACATCAACAGTCTGAACTACGGCACATCCGCCACCACCGCCACGACAATTACTCCCGGAACCGCCGCAGCGGGCACGCCGTTTAACATGCTGGTCATCGAGGCCGCTGCGGTCAACGGTAACACCGCAGGCAATGGCATCACCTTGAGCAACGCGAGCGGCACCCACACCATCAGTGCCAATATCGGCCTTGCGTCCAGCCAAACATGGACGGTGACCAACGCGAGTGCGGGCCTGACCGTCAGCGGCGTGATCAGCGACTTCGGTCTGGGCAACAGCCTCACCAAGGCTGGCGCCGGCACGCTCACCATCTCGACCGCCCCAACCTACACCGGTGCCACTACGATCGGCGGCGGCACATTGGACATGTCCGGGTTTGCCCCCACTTCGTATAGCACGTCCAGCATCACCTTCTCAGGCAACTCGACCTTAAAAACCGGGGCCTCCACCAATCTGGCTCTGCCAAACATGACGGTCAATAGTGGCGTCACGGCTACCTTGGATGGTGGCAGCGGAGGAGCCAACACGCTTTATACCATGTCCGCCCTCACGGCCGGCTCGAGCACTTCCAAGTTGATTTTGGTCAGCGGCGGAGGTTCGGGAAGGGGTATCACGTTCGGCAGCCTCGCAGCTTTCACCGGGACGCTAGAATACAACCTCACCTCCGCTGGCGGTTTCTCCGTCACTACGCCGGATCTGGCGGATACGGCCAGCACCTTCATTCGGATGAGCACGGCAAATACAACTAATACCACGCTGTCCTTCAACTACAGTGGATCCTCGAATTTGACGCTGGCTAACCGTCAGTTTGAGTTGTTCGGCACCACAGCCAACACAACCTACAACATTAATAACAACGGCACCGGCACATTTACGATCGGCACCAGTTTGGCGGTCACTGCGACTGGCAACAAGATCTTGGCGCTCGGCGGCACTAACACCGGAGCCAACTCCATCGGCAACATCCCTGACGGCCCCAGCGGCGCGGTTATTAGCGTGACCAAGAACGGCACCGGCAACTGGGCGCTCAATGGCACGAGCAACGCCTTCACCGGCACCATTACCTTGAGCGGCACGTCGACTTCGTCCGGCACGCTCTCCTACGCTTCCGCCTCCGGAACCAACCCGATCACCTTCGCCGCGACCACCGGGTTCGGCTCGGTCCTTTCGTATACGGGTTCGTCGTCGCTCACCATGAGCGCAGCTATCACGGCCTCTGCCCTCACCACCGGCGGCATCAGTATCGATGCTAACGGCACAACCTCGTCGGCTACGATCAACTATTCCAGCGCAACGAGCCTCAGCACCACCAGCACCAACACGTCCACCCGATTCATCGGCTTGGGCGGCAGCAATACGGGCGACAACACCTTCGCCGGCGCCATCAACAACAACACGGGCGTCGGTGGCAATACCCAGGTGTCCAAGAATGGTGCAGGCAAATGGGTGCTGACCGGGAGCAGCAACTTCACCGGCGGATTTTTCCTCAATCAAGGAACCGTCAGCGTTGCTTCCATCCCGGATGGTGGCACTAACAGCCCGCTCGGTGCCAATACGCGTATCAACCTGGGCAAGGACAACAACGACGGCATCCTGATTTATACCGGCTCCGGTAATAGCACGAACCGAGACGTGCGTATCGGTGGACCCAGCGCCGCCTCAGGAACCGGCGGCAGCACGATCCTGAACGACGGAACAACGGGCGCACTGACGTTCACCGCTACCACCTTCAACATCGCCCAGACCGGCATCGTCTTCAACCGCACGCTGACCCTCGGCGGCAGCAACACCAGCGCAGCCAACGAGATCCAGGGCATCATCCAGAACAACACCGCCAGCACCGGTCTTGTAAGTCTGGTCAAGTCCGGCAACAGCACGTGGAATCTCTCGGGAAGCAACACCTACACCGGCCCTACCACCGTCAACCAGGGTACGCTGCGGGTCAACGGCACGCACACCGGCGCTAGTACTTACACCGTTAACACCGGCGGCACGCTCGGTGGCACGGGGACGATCACGACGGCGGGCAACGCCGGTGTGACCGTTGCAGCCGGCGGCAAATTGGCCCCGGGCGCTTCGATCGGTACTTTGACGATGAATTTGGGCACCGGCTCGTTGGATATTAGCGGTGCGGTGGCTGCCGCTAGCTCGCAGTCCATGCAATTTGAAATCGGAGCGACGGGCGACAAAGTGGTTCTGTCCGGCACCACCGGGCTCAACATCGGCACAGGCGTTCTTGAATTCAACGACTTTACCTTCCTCGACGTGAACGGTATTACGACCGGTACCTATACGCTGTTCGATAGCAGCACCACCATCACCGGCACCTTGGGCGGTACGTTGTCGGGCACGTTCTTCAACGGGATCAGCGGCAACATTGCGTTCGCCAACAGCAATCAGGACATCGTCCTGAATGTGACGGTCGCCCCCGAGCCTTCAAGCCTTACTTTGTTGGGCTTAGGTGCCATGGGCTTGCTGAAGCGACGCCGTCGTCGCTGATCTGGGACTACTCGCGATTTTCTCCTCCACACCCCGCCCCGGTACCTCACCCGGGCGGGGGTTTTTGTTTATGCCACAGGCAGCCGTTGATCAATGTGGAGCCGGCAGAATCGCGTGGAAAAGCTCTTCAAGAGATGGGCATGATCCGTGTTGGAAGGTGTGAGCGATTGGTGGACTACACGTTGCCGACCGGGATCGGTTGGGAGTGCTTTGCCTTCCAGCGGTCGGGCAACCACTGATCAAGTTGGCTGATGGGCGTGGTCGACAGGTTGGTCAGGAGTTGGGTGAGATCCCGCCCGTAACGTACCCCAGTTCATCGATTGCCCACCCAGCGACAACCCCCATTCCTGGCTACCTGAAAACCAACTGCATTTGGCGTCACAATACATGACGCGTTAGCCGTCGTTCGTCCGTTACCGCTTCTCCACTAAAGGCAACTCGCGTTTCCGCCTGATCCGTTTCGCGGATCGTTAGGACCGCACCCTAGGCGGTGACCCCTACAAGGGCTACCGCTTTCCTCATCGCGCCTCCGCAACGTGCGGGGGCGGTTGTGTTTCACGACACGACCGTCCCCGCACAAGGGGATGGTCCCTATCCCAAGGGAGCTCCCCATGAGTACGATCCCCCATCCCACCGGCAGTTGGCAGGCCGGGTTTCTGAACGTATTGCCCAAGGTCGAAACGCACGCCCGCTTCCAGTTCCGGCGACTGCCTCTGGAACAGCGCGAAGACGCGATCCAGGAAGCGATCGCTTCGGCTTGCGTGTCCTATCAGCGCCTCGCGGTCCGGGGCTGTCTGCACGCCGCAAGTCCCAGCACCTTGGCGGACTTTGCCGTCAAACACGTTCGCAACCTTCGGCATGTTGGTGGACACCAAGACGGCGCCCGTGATGCGATGTCTCCCGTGGCGCAGGCCCGCCGAAGGTTTCGGACCAGCAGTTACGACCTGTTCGACCGGGATGCCGGCGAGTGGCGGCAGATGGCTTTGGAAGGGCGTCGGACGAGTATCCCCGACCTGGCAGCATTTCGTATCGACTTTGCCTGGTGGCTTCGTACCCTGACCCCTCGCGATCGAAAGATCATCGGGGCGATGGTCAGCGGCGAGGGTACGACCAGGATCGCCGGGCGGTTTGGCGTGAGCCCGGCACGGGTGTCACAACTCCGTCGACTGTACGAAGACCGTTGGCGTGGCTTTCAGGGCGAGCCGGATGCTCAGGCGTCGTGACGGTGGGCCAATCCCACTCGATCGGGACGTCCTGCTCAACCTGCTGGCCGGCGAACTGACCGTCAGCTGAGTCAGCCTTTCCAAGCAATAGGCGGGCCGGGAATCCCATCCCGGCCTGCCTTTCTTTTTAACAAGGAGTATTCCCATGTCCCACGCGTCCTCATCCGAGGTCGTTTCATCGCGTCCATCCATCAACCTGCCCCTCGGTCAACTCCTGTCTACTCCGGGCGCCATTGAGGCCATGGCTCAAGCAGGGCAGAACCCCATGCAACTGCTGGACCGCCACCGCACTGGCGACTGGGGTGATCTGTGTGCCGAGGACCGAGCCGCCAACGACGCTGCCGTTGAACAGGGCGAGCGGATCTTGTCGGCCTACACGCTCACCAACGGCACCAAACTGTGGATCATCTCTGAGCGAGATCGGTCGGTAACCACGATTTTACGCCCTGATGAATACTGAAGGAGAACCCATGAAATCCCGTGATCGCAACCGCCTGGCAGATACGGTCAGGCAACTGTCCCCTGAGATACTGCTCAAGGCCGCCAGCCTGTGTGACGGCCATTCCATCCTCAAACCCGAGGCATTCATCGAGGCAGGCCTGCCGGCCGACGTGGTGGAGTACCTCACCCGTTCCTACAAGTCCGACGGCTCACCCAAGGGGACGATCTTCGTTGCAGGTCGGCCTGTGAAGGAACTGAAGGGCGTCTACGGCCTGGACGTGCTGCGTTTTCTGGCCAGTGCCCTTGGTGTGGAGTACCGATCAGCCATCGGACGTGGCTTTGAGGCCCAGAACATCCAGCAGGCCCTGCGTCAGCATCTCCAGCTCAGGCCAGCGCAGAAGTCGTAACCGTTGCCCTGTCTCACTAACCCAGGAGATCCCCATGATCGAAGTGAAAATCGAGAAGAACGAACTGGTCATCCGCCTGCCGTTGCAGACCCCGCCGGTCCCCAGTAGCTCGGGCAAGACGCTGGTGGTGGCCAGCGCGTACGAAATCGTCGCCTCGTACCTGAAAAAACTGCGGCCGATATTGCAATCCATCGATCGCGACGGCGATTGGGCCCAATTGGTTGATCAAATCCGTGAACGTTATCGCAATCGACCGCGCCTCATGTAAACGCTCGACCGGCTGGAGTCTCGCCCCATCGCCCGCCGGCGCGGCATGCGCCGATAAAAACAAGCAAGGCTGGCTACGATTGCTGCGTGATCTGCACCGCGTCGATCTTGTTGTTCTTTGATCCTGTTGCGTTGGTCACGAAAATTCCGCCGTGCGTCACGGTCACGGTGATGGTGGCTTCGTACCACAGCTTTGTTCCGTTCGGCGTGCCGTCTATGGCCAGAACCGGGCTGAACGTCGTCAACGTGCCGTTGGTGTAAGTGCCGTCGCTGACGTTGAGCTTGTAGATGCTGTCGTACGCGGTCGGATCACCCATGATCACCCGCACGCTGTACGTGCCGTTCGGCACGGCGATGCCCCACCAGGCGTTAGGGTTTCCGGTCTTCTGCATGTGGGCGAAGCTGTCGTGCAGCTCGTCAGGCGATTTGCCCGAGTCGCGGTCACGCATCTGTGCGGCATTGTTGACGTTCCAGCCGTATGCGAGCCCGCCGGAATGAGCACCCCAGGTAGCGCCGGTGTCCTTGATGTAGTTCGGGACGACATCGCCGGTGCTGTAAGTGAAGTTGACGTTGTACGACACCAGTTGAACCGAACCGGCTGGCGTGGCGTTAACCTCGGCCGAGTGATCGCCCTCGCTCGGCAGCGGCGGGGTGTTGCCGACGACGGCCGTCACGAAGTAGTAGTACGTCGTGCCGTTGGTGACAGCGGAGTCGGTGTAGCTGGTGGCAGTCAGCCCGCTCGCGAGCGGCGTGGCGCCTTCGCCACCGCCCGACGTGCCGCGGTAGACGTTGTAGCTGAGGGCACCGAAGCTGCCGCCCCAAGTCAGCCCGACCGACCCGTTGGCCGGCGTGGCAACCGGCGACGTCGGCGCGGCCGGCAGGGCGGTCGCGTTCGTGCCTGCAAAGTCGTTATAGCCCGACACGTTGTACGCCACGATGTGGTACTCGTAGTAATGACCGGCTGACACGCTGGTGTCCTGCCACGTGTACGACGCTGGTGGGGTGGCGTTTAGGGCGGGCAGGATCGCATATACGTCGAAGGTGCCGAAATCCATCGACCGCAGGATGCGATACCCGTCCGCGGATCGCCCGGCGTTGTCGGTCCAGCTCAGGTCGATCGTGCTCGAGGTGACGGCGGTCACCACCGCGTCCGACGGCTTGTTCGGCGCCAGCGGGATGTAAGCGAGAGTGACGTTGGAATAACCCGATCCCCCGGCCGAGTTGGTCGCGCGGAGGCGGTAGTAGAACGTCGAACCCGGCGCCAGCCCCGTGTAGGTATCGGTGAACGAGTTCGGCGTCGCCGGGAGCGTCTGCGTCACCAGGTTGTTGAGGAAGTTGACGTCGGTCGCGCGATCGAGAACGAAGCCGGTTTGGTTGGTTGCGTTGTTCGTCCAGTTCAGCGTGATGCTGGTGGCCGATGCGATGGTCGCGCCCAGTGCCGATGGGTCGGCCGGCGATTGCGGCGTGCTGGGGGTATAGGTCCAGCTGAGGATGTCCTGAGTCGAGGTGCTCCCGCCGTCCGCGCCGGTGAAGCCGACGTACGCCGTCGTTCCGCCGACCACGCCGGGGATGTTCACGGTGTAGTTCTGCGTCGCCGTCGCGCCGGTGATGGTGTCCAGGATGGTGACGGCCAGCGTCGAGCCGTCATATACCATCGTGACCTGGAAGATGTCGGTCGTCTGGAGGTTGATGCCAGAGCTAGTCAGGTCAATCGCCGGCTTGGTCGGCGAAGCGCCATTGGTGAAAATGCCGGTGGAGTTCTTGCCTTCTCCTTTATTACTGAAGAGGTCGAACTTGATCGCGACGCTGCTGCCGATGACCGGCCCGGTCGCCGTGCCGTCAGTGCCGTAGCCGAGGCCGCCGCCGATCGAACCGAGCGCGGCCGGGCCGACGCCCTGGATCGTGAACGTGAACCCGTCCGCCTTGGTTCCACCGGACGAGGTCTGGAAAGTGAACTGCGTCTGGAATTTACTGACATCGACCGCAGTCGACGAGAAGACGCTGCCGGCCTGATTCCTCACGCCATTGGTGGTGAGCCTGGCGCGCGTTCCGTTGATCGCCGCCGAACCGTTGTACTTCAGCTTCGACGTGCTACCGGTAAACCCTTGCGAGTAATCGAAGACCGCCACCGCGTTGCTCGTCGTGGCCGTGGCGATGTTGGAGTAGTCGGAATAGCCCAGCCCGTTGTACCCGCGGATGCGGAAGGAGTATTGCGTGGTCGGCGTCAGCCCGCCGAGCTGCAGCGAGTTGGTACCACCTGGGGCCGTGGCGGTCTGTACGTAGTTGCCGTTGACCAGCTGCTCGATCGCGTAGCCGGCGGGAGCGTTGGGGTTCTGCGTACTGTCGACCCACGTGAGATTGATTGACGTGCCCGAGAGCGGCGTGGCCGACAGCACTGGCGCGTTGGGCTTGGCCGTCGCGGGGGGCGTCAGTCCGTACACCACGAGGCTGTTGCTCGTGCCGACGTACACCGCGCCGTTGGCGACGGTCGGGACGGCGAACTTCACCACCGCGCCCAGGTTGTCGGCCCCGCCGGCTTTCATGCCGCTGTTCCACAGTTCGGTCGAGAACGTGGCCGCATCGTACGCGTGGATGACGTTGGCGTTACGGTCGGTCACCCAGGCGATCCCGCCGGTGTTGCCGTTGGAGGAGATGCTGATCGACCCGGGCAGGTAGCCCAGCGTGGCGACGGATTGCGAGGTGGCGCTCAGCGTGCCATCCGGGTTGATCGTAAATCGCACAGCCGGTGCGTTGTATCCGCCGGCCCAGTAGATCGCGCCGTTGTAGAACGCCGCCGTGCTCAGCGATCCGCCGAGCTGCACGGTGGGCGTATTGTGTCCGCTTTGCGAGACGGCGTTGACGACGTTGTCGTTGACGCTGTTGTACTTGCCCATGTTGTCGCGATCGACGACGTAAATCTTCCCTTGCTTGCCCGACGCGAGCATCAGGTGCGGATGCCCCGCGACGCCGGCCGAGTCCGGCAGGATCATCGTGCCGCTCGATCCGAAATCTTGGTCTGCGTTGTCGAGGGAGGCCTGGTTGTACGGGATGAAGAAGTCGGCCGCCTTGAAGCCCCAGCCGTTGATGTTCTGGTTGGTGGCGGTGGTGGACGGGTCGGCGACGACCTTTACCAGCGCTTCGTAGTAGTTGCCGTCGGACGGGAATCCGTTGGCGTTGAACGTCTGGGTCGCGTGTCCGCTGGGGCCGTTGCCGGTTTCGAAGTAGAACGCGCTGCCGTCGGATTCAAACGCCAGGCGACCGCCGCCCATCCAGATCCCCGCCAGTCCGCCATTGGGCGTGGTGTTGAACACGCCGCTGAGTGTGAATCCGCTGCTGGCGATGCTGGCGACGTTCCATTTGGCGACCATCCCGTGGTAAGGCCCGTTATCGCCGTGAGAGGCCCACTGCACGTAGACCTCGCCATTGACGAGGCTGAGCGCGCCGCGCTGGTGTTCGCGCAGCGCGTTGAACTGTATGACGTTCTTACCGGTGTTGTTGTACGGATCGACCATCGCGCCGTCGCCATTGCCGTAGACGTAGAGGCTGGTGTTGTTGACGTTCTTGTTGGTCGTGTCACCGATCAGGTAGGGAATCACGTAGTCGGTCCCGTTGCCCAGGTTGATCGCGTGCAGCCGTTGTACATAGTGGCTGAACCCGCCGATCGTTTCGCGGGATTTAACCACGAGGTATGCAATGCCCTGGGTCCCGTCGATCACCGGCGTGCCGGTGATGCCGATTTCTGGGGTGACATCCTCGGTGTTCACATCAAAGCTGGGGACCGACGAAATTACCGTCGCATTCAGCGTGTTATTGATGTTCGTGCCCGGCGTGCTGCCGTTGCTCGCGAGGCTGGTGAAGTCACGCTTCCACAGGATCGTGCCGTTAGCGCCGTAGGTGGCGTCGACGGCATACAGCGAATCGTGCTCGGTGGCGACCAGCACAATGTCATGCGTGCCGACGCTGCCGACCGTGTTTGGCCCGGCGGTGATGTTGACGGCAGTGTCTACCAGCGGCTGGGCGTAGACCTGCCCGTCGAGCGGCGTGGCGAACCACTTGCCGAACGATCCAACGCCGACGTTGGACTGGCTGATCGTCGTCTCGCTGGCGTTCAGGCCGGTGCTGGCGAGATCGTTGTGGTACGTGAGCACGTTCACTGAGAGCAGCTGGCGCGATTCGAGGGCTTCGATCGCGGCGCGGGCTACGCCGGTCTGCTTACGGTTCTTGAAACGACGCTGCGACGGGCCATGCTGCTGCCCGTCCCGGCCCATGGGCCGCGAATGAATGATCATGATGACAACCTTTACAAGCGGAGCTCTGTACCCGGACGGTCAAACTTCGCCGTCGATGGACCCCGACGCACACCCACAAATCTGGCCGGACCCACTTTCCTGACGAAGGAATTATACGCTACGTTCGAGCGGCAGGCAGCGATAAACAAGCTGCGGCAGGAATAAAATCAGGCAAACTCGAGTCTTGCGAAACGTCACAACTACTTTACTACACTTCAACTCGTCGCGTCTATGTCTAGACTGAGACTCCATCTACGCGCACAAGCTCATTGATTTGAAGCGGACGCTACCGAACCCCAACGAGGTGTGACCGCCGGGCAAGATGTTTGTCCAAGCTTGGCCCGCACGGCGACCATCCGCCTGATCAAGACCGCGACGACAACGGCCGCGAAGAAGGCGCTACTCACCCAACTCACGGCCGCGAAGGCCGAGGGCATTGTCCTCAAACGCCACGCCACCCCATACACGGTGGGGCGCCCCAACAACGGCGGCGATCAGCTGAAGTGGAAGTTCGTCGCGACGGCTTCATGCATTGTGGCCGGCACCAAAGGCGGGAAGCGGAGTGTTCGACTGGAATTGATGGACGGCGAACAACGTGTACCCGTAGGTAGCGTAACGGTCCCAGCGAATCAGCCCATTCCTCCGGCGGGCTCGATCGTGGAGGCGCGATACCTTTATGCCCACGTGGGCGGCAGTCTTTACCAGCCCGTGCTGCTCGGGGTGCGCGAGGACCTCACGGAGGCCGACTGTTCAATCTCGCAGCTGAAACTCAAACCAGCCAGTGCATGAAGCGTTTACAGTGACAGCGTCACGGTTGCTCGGCCCGGCGATCGGCATGAACCTCTGCACGTCGCCGACGTTGCTGGTGTAGTTGCGGCAGATGAACGTCCTGCCGCCACCGCCGAAGGTGATCAAGGCCGGCGTGAAAAGCCCGCACGTGGACAGTCTATGCGAATAAACGGTGACTTACTTCTGTAGCGGCAGGCGGCCAGCAACAAGTTGCGGCCATCGAGCGGGCGCTCAATAATCGACCAAGAAAGTGCCTGAACTATCAAACCCCGGGCGAAGTCATGCGTCCGTTGTTGAGCATGAAGTGTTAATCCGCCCTGGATTCTCGCACATTAGAAAGATGACTCACATGAACCGACTCAGATACTTAGCGCTGGCCGTCATGCTGCTGATGCCGCTGGTTTCTCTGCACGCCGATGTGGCAAATCTTCGTTGTGAATACCTTGCTAATCCATTCGGCATCGACGTGGCGAAGCCGCGAATAAGCTGGAAGCTCGAGTCTGACAAACGAAATCAGAAGCAGGCGGCCTATCAGGTGCTGGTGGCGAGTTCTGAAGAGCAACTGAAGCATGAACAGGGTGATCTTTGGGACAGCGGCAGGGTGGCGAGCGACCAGAGTGTTCTGGTGGAGTATGCCGGCAAGCCGCTTGAATCAGGGATGCAGTGTTATTGGAAGGTGAAGACGTGGCTTACGGATCAAGATTCAAAGGTTCAGGAGTCGGAGTGGAGCAAACCTGCGTTTTGGACCATGGGACTGCTGAAGCCTGAAGATTGGCAGGCAAAATGGATTACTCTTCCCGACCCAAAGCGGCTTGCTCATCCTTGGCTGCGCCGGACTTTTGAGCTTAAGGAAGGGGTTGAACGGGCGGTGATCTATATCAACACCGGTTCCTATTATGAACTGAGCATCAACGGCAAGAAGGTCGGTCCGTATGTGCTGGAGCCTGGCATCACACAGGTCAATAAGCGTTTTGTCGTCAATGCCTATGATGTAACCTCCTGCCTGGTTAAAGGCACGAACACGATTGCCCTCTGGATGGGACCTGGCTGGCATCAGCCCAAAATGGGCAACACCAACAACGCGCCGATCCTGCGTGCCCAATTGAATGTCGTTACTCCATCAGGTCCCATGGTGATCGGGACTGACGCAAGCTGGCGGGTGAAGGATAGCTGTATTTCACAGATAGGCGGTTGGGGCTGGAATAACTTCGGTGGCGAGCGCTTTGACGCCAGGGAGTTTGTAGAAGATTGGGACCAGATTGGTCTGGACGATTCCCAGTGGGTGCAGGCGCGCGAGATACCGGCGCCGGCAGTCGTGCATTCATGGCAGGCGTGCGAAGCCGCGCGGCTGGGCGATCCGGTGAAGCCCGTGGAGATCCGGCAATTGCAAAACGGCAAATGGGTGATTGACTTCGGGCGGCCTCTGACCGGCTGGATGCGGTTGAAAATGCACGATCTCAAGGCCGGGCAGGAAGTGCAGATCAATTATGCCGACATTGATGACAACCTCAACGCGCGGAAGCTGGCATTCAGAACCAATTCCGACGGATTCCAGGATTTCAATCAGAAGGATGTTTTCATCAGCTCCGGGAAGAGCGTCGAGACATTCTGTTCCAAGTTCAATTACCACAGCTTCAAGTATGCCGTCATTGCGGGGCTTACCAATAAACCTTCTGACAGCGATGCGGAAGCCAGGATGATAGAGCCTGACTTTGCCTCCGCAGGATCATTCGAATGTTCGAACGAACTGTTCAACCGGATTCATGAGATCACACGCTACACGCTGCGTACCCAGAATCCGTGTCTGGCGCTGGGCACCGGGGAAGCGCGTGAGAAATCTGCCTACGGCGACGGCGGTGCCCATCTTTCTGGGTATCTGTATAATTTCAAGTGTGACGCCAATTTGAGAAAGTGGATACGTGACTATAGTGATGCCCAGCGGAATGACGGCTGGTTCACGCATACGGCACCAGCTTTTGAAGATCACAGCGGCGGGCCATCTTGGGGCGGCGAGGTCTTCGAGTTGGTCCGCCGCATGCAGCTCTATTATGGAGATAGAGCCATTGTCGAGCAGATGTATGACAAGCTGAGAAAGTATGTCGATTTCATTGAAAGCAAAACCACCAATGACATCCTGCGGTCCTATACGCCGACCAAGCGTGCAGAAAGCATGATGTTTATCGGCGATTGGGCGCGTCCCGCAGCGACTGCTGGCCAGGGCTTCAATATGGATAAAAAGGATGAACGCGAGTTTTTTAACAATTCCTATCGCGTGTTGCTGTGGCAACAATTGCAGGATTTTGCCACGAGCCTCGGCCGCACCGATGAGGCCAGGCGCTGCGGGGAGCGGCTGGCGATAATCCGTCCGCTGGTTCACAAGGAATTCTACCAGCAGGACAAGGGCGACTACCGCTACAGAAGTCAGAGCAGTCTCGCCATGGCGCTTTATGCACGCATCCCGCCACCTGAGTTACGTCCGAAAATACTGGCGCAGTTGGAGAATGACATTGTGGTTGAGAAGCAAGGCCATCTCGACACCGGCCTGCTGGGAACCTTTGTCCTGCTCGACCTGCTGATACAGGAGAACCGGAATGATCTTGTTGATCTGATCATGGGACAGACGACTTATCCCGGGTGGGGATATCTGGTCAAGGAATTGGGCCTCAAGACATGGCCCGAAACTTGGAGCGGTTGGGGCAGCCATGTGATTCTTGTTACGGCAACGCCGGGCTCATGGTTCTTCGAGGGGCTGGGTGGCATTCTGCCCGATCCGGCGAAGCCCGGGTTCAAGCATTTCATACTGCGCCCCGGCATCGTCAAGAGTGTCGATTGGGTCAAATGCTGCTACCAATCTCCCTACGGTGAAATCGTCTCCAACTGGAAGTTGGAGAAAGATTCTTTCAAGTGGGAAATCCATGTCCCGGTCAACAGCACGGCGACCATCTATCTGCCGGCGACCGACCCTAAGAAGATCAAGGAAGGCAACCAGCCACTTTCCGAAGGCGATGGTGTGAAATTCCTGCGCATGGGGAATGGTGCCGCCGTCTATGCCGTCGGCTCGGGAATCTATCAATTCCAGTCCACAGTGTCAGAAACCGTCAAAATAGAACACTAGATCAAAAAATGACTCTCATGAACAAGCTCACTACATTCACCCTCGCCGCACTGCTACTCCTGGCGGATTGACAGTTCAATCGCACCGCGGGACGCATGACCTCGTGCCGGGCAGCCATTTCACCCCCATGATCGACTCCACCGCCAGCATGACCGCCATCCGCGATGAGTACGCCGACACGGCTGGGGCGCGGCTCACAACTTTGAAACCCGCTCCAATTCTGAAACGGTACGATTCAACTCGTCGGCAAGACGCTTTGGCACCTTGGTTGTATAGGCATCAGTAAGTGAGCGGTAGTACCACAGGGTTTCGTCTTTTCCACCCTCGAATAT